>CAJQRD010000050.1 GCA_905480605.1 uncultured Saprospiraceae bacterium
AAAGAAGTAGGTGACCGTACATTAATTTATTTTCCTTTCAATTCAACAAATAGGTTGGTAGATACTGAAGTGGAAAACTATCTCAATGAAGTGGCAAAACGTGTTGTAGCTTCTGGCGAACGTGTAAGACTAACGGGGCACACTGACAGTATTGACAGTGAAGCTTTCAATATGAACTTAGGTGAACTTCGTGCAACTTTTGTGTCTGACTACCTCATTCGCAAAGGTGTAAATCCTAACAAAATCATGATTCGATCTAAAGGAGAACGTGATCCAATAGGTGATAACGCTACAGAAGATGGGCGTGCTAAAAATCGAAGAACAGAATTACAAATTTTAAAAAATTAAACGAAAAATTATGTTATCTCAAAATATATTTACTCTCTTTTGTGATTGCTGGTGGCTGCCTTGGCTCTTGCCTTTATTATTAAGTTTACTCAGTTTGTGGATGCTTAGAAGGCATTGGCAGCAAAAGTATTCGGACTTGGAAGATGTGGCACTAGGATTGCGCAAAACAATTGCAGGATTAGAATCTGATCTTCTGGCTTGCGGTAAAAGTAAGGTGAAACTTAAAGGAGACCTGGCACTTTCTGAAGGAAGATATCGAGAGTTAGAAAGAGCGATGAAAGATCAAAATGAAAAAGAAGCTAAAACCAATGAAGGTATCGGATTTGTTAGTGGAGATTCAGTTGAGGATGAATCTGATGATGAGGATGATGATAATGGTAATGGTTCTAATACTGGTATAGGAAGTCTCGGTTTTGCAGGTATGGGTGCTGCTGGAATAAGTTCATTGACAGGAAAGGATTCTGGTAACAATTCTGGTGGTGAGCGTATTAAGAATGATGTTAATAAATATGCAAAAATTACTGATAATAATCTTCAAATTATTGAAGGTATTGGGCCAAAAATGGAAAGCGTTTTAAAGGAGAATGGAATTTCGAGTTTAACGGTATTGGCAGGTAAATCGCATGGAGAATTAAAAAATATTTTGGACAAATATGGGGATAGGTATAGAATTATTGATCCTTCAGATTGGTCACATCAAGCAACCTTAGCAAGCAACAGAGATTTTGATGGGTTGATAGCTCATCAAAAAGCTGATGGTTCAGATTCAAAAATTGAAAAATTATTTGTATAATTGGGTATTATCAAATCTTACAAATTGGATGATTTGAAAGCAGTAGAAGGCATAGGTCCCAAAATTGAAGTCTTGCTAAATGACGATGGAATCAATACTTGGAGAGAATTGGCTAGTACTTCTGTAGAGCATTTAAATTCAATTATTTCTAAGGCTGGTGCTAGATTTCAATTGGCAGACCCAACTACTTGGCCCAAGCAAGCTGAATATGCTGCTGATGGAGAATGGGATGCTTTAGAAGAATATCAAGACTTTCTAGATGGAGGTAGATCTCCAACATAGATAAATGATTGTGATACAGAAAAATGAGCTGCGATTTATTGCGGCTTTTTTTAACTAAAAGATGTTATTTATATAACACTGAAATGTTGATAATCAGGGAATTGTGAACAATTATGTAATATCGTTTTAAATCATAGCTGTATTGAATTGAACTATTTGGCTGTTTTTTTTATTTACTTTATTATGAAAAATTTACAAACTGTATATTTTGGTGGTGGTTGTTTTTGGTGCGTCGAAGCTGTTTTTCTAAATATCAAAGGGGTTGACAAAGCAGCATCTGGTTTTATAGATGGCCATTTGGATAATCCAACTTATCGTGATGTCTGTACGGGGTTTTCTGGCCATAATGAAGTCATTGAGTTGGTTTATGATTCCGAAGTGGTATCTTTTAAAAATCTGCTTTATGTATTTTTTACAAGCCATGATCCTACAACTCTTAATAGACAGGGGAATGACGTAGGGACACAATATCGATCTGGGATTTACTGTACAACTGAAGAACAATTAAATGCATCACAGTCATTTATAAAAGAGGAAGCTTCACAAATTTGGGATATTAATATTGTTACTGAAGTTAAACCTGCTTCTAAGTTTTTTCCAGCTGATGAATATCATAATGATTATTACAATAACAATAGAGACCAGGGCTACTGTCGTATTGTTATAGAACCAAAAGTGAATAAAGTCAAAGAAAAATTTAAACATCTATTAAAAAATGGATAACAACAAAAAGTTTAATGAGTTGACATCGGAAGAATCCTATGTCATTGAGCGTAAAGGTACTGAAAGACCATATACTGGAGAGTATGATGAACATTATACTAAGGGAACTTATGTGTGTAAGAAATGTGACTCTCCTTTATATTCTTCAGAAGCTAAGTTTAAGTCTGGATGTGGATGGCCTGCGTTTGATGATATTGTAGAAGGTGCTGTAAAAAGAATACCAGATGCAGATGGTCGACGTATAGAAATCGTCTGCAACAATTGTGACGGGCACCTTGGACATGTTTTTGAAGGAGAACGCATGACTTCAAAAAATACACGTCACTGTGTCAATTCAATTTCCTTGAAGTTTATTAAAGATGGAGAGTAAGGACTTCAAACATCCTTTTAAAGTTTCTTGTCAAACACACTATTCCACCCTTTGTGAATTTCATCAATTTTATTAATGGTCCACTGCTCAACTTCATTTTTTAAAAGTTCTGGATCTTCATTTGACTTAGGTGGTCCGAAACATAATTTTGCATAAGTTAATGGCCACCCAAATTGATGAAAGAAGTGGCCGACCATACTTCTGTTGTGCCACAAATCTTTTTGGTGTTTGTATTCTAAGACTATAGGTATGACTGGAATGCCTAACTTGACAGCTGTGGAAAATGTACCTGGTCTATAGGGTAGTGGGTGTTTAAGATGGTTGATTGTGCCTTCTGGATAAACCAAAATATTTTCACCACTTTTTAACGTCTCGATCATTTTTTGCCTTACTGCACTTCTACTGTCTTTGCTTTCTCTTTTGACAAATAATATTCCTGTAAGTTTTGCTCCATAAGAAATCAAAGGAAGACTCTCTACTTCTGCTTTTGCAATTATAAAAGCATCTAAAAATTGAACGGTTATCAAAGGATCAGACATGCTTCTATGATTTGAAACATATATTGCTGGCCTCGTATTGGCCTTTCCTTCAGTTTTTAAAATTATTCCTAGAATAAAACATGAAATTTTTACATAAACACGTCTTAACCGATAGGCTCTGTCAATTGTGTCTTTGAATAAAAATTTGCTAAGTAAAACATAAACTCCTAAAAATAATGCCATTGGTAGGATGAGTAAGAGAACCCTTAAAACGGCAATTATAAACAGAAATGGCTTAAGTATGATCACAGAATTGATATATTTAAGCCAAAATAAGATAATTAATTTGTTTTATCAGTCATAGTTTGCTGTTGGATTACAGCATTTCTGAATTTATTATTTATTGTATCTTAATGGTCAAATATTATATTTAATAATTATATGTATGATATCTATGGTATCTTGACTTTTTAAGAATAACATTTGATAATTTATGCTTTTTAATTCTTTAGATTTTGCTTTATTTCTTCCAATAGTATTTATTATTTATTGGGCTCTTTCTAAAACCAAGTTGGCTTATCAAAATTTCTTTGTCTTGTGTGCCAGTTTTCTTTTCTACGGATGGTGGGATTGGAGATTTTTGTGTTTAATTGCCTTGAGTATTGTTGTTGATTACTTTATAGCAAAAGCTATTGATAAACAAGAAAATAAAACCAAAAGAAAGCAAATTCTCTTCGTAAGTATATTTGTTAATATTGGATTGTTGTTCGCCTTTAAATACTTTAATTTTTTCCTAGATAATATTTCAGATGTATGTTCAATTTTAGGAGTAGAGATAAGCCTTAAGTCTTTGAATATTATACTGCCTGTTGGAATAAGCTTTTATACTTTTCAAACTCTTAGCTATACAATTGATGTATATAGAAATAAAATAAAGCCGACTAATGATTTTGTTGCTTTTGCAGCCTTTGTAAGTTTCTTTCCCCAACTGGTCGCTGGCCCAATAGAACGTGCTACAAATTTGTTGCCCCAGTTTCTGAAAGAGAGAGAGTTTGATGAGATAAAGGCCAGTGACGGTTTGCGACAAATGCTATGGGGCTTGTTTAAAAAAGTGGTAATAGCTGATAATTGTGCTACCTATGCAGATCTAATTTTTAACAGTCCTGATAGTTTCTCAGGTATAACATTGATACTAGGTGCTGTGTTTTTTGCCTTCCAAATTTATTGCGACTTCTCAGGTTATTCAGATATTGCAATTGGTAGTGCCAGGTTGTTTGGATTTAATTTGAAGCAAAATTTTGCCTTCCCTTATTTTTCCAGAGACATCGCTGAATTTTGGAGGCGTTGGCATATTTCATTGACAACTTGGTTTCGAGATTATATTTATATACCGTTAGGGGGGAGCCGTGTATCAAAAACTGTTGTGATAAGAAATGTTTTTATTATATTTTTAATAAGTGGATTTTGGCATGGTGCGAAATGGAATTTTATTTTCTGGGGTTTCCTAAACGCACTTTACTTTATACCACTTTTGGTATTTAATAGAAACAGAAAAAATTTAAATGACATTGATGAAGGAAGGTTTTTACCTTCAATGAAATCATTTGTTTCGATAGGTGTCACTTTTTCATTAACGGCTTTTTCTTGGATATTTTTTAGGGCAGAGAGCATGACAGTAGCTTTTGGCTTCATCAAAAGAATTTTTATAGGATCTTTTATTAATTTAGAATTGATAAGAAATATCAATACTTTTTCACTTTTAATATTAATGTCTTTTCTTGTTTTATTTATTTTAATAGAGTGGGTACAAAGAGAAAAGCAACATGGTTTGCAGATTAATAATGCTTCTTACAAGTATTGGTTTGTTTATTTGTTTTTTGTTTGCAGTATTTTATTATTCGGTGGAGAATCCGATCAATTTATTTATTTTCAATTTTAAAACTATTGAAGAATTTTTTATTTAAATGTGTACTCTTTTTTTGCGTTTTCATCTTAATGAATATCGCCTATTTAGAAATTATAAAGAGATATGATTGGAATTTCAAAAAGCACCTTTATGCTGAGAATCTATCCCATAAAGAGTATGACTATATAATCCTTGGGAATAGCCTTGTAATGGATGCAGTAGATACTGAATTGTTGTCAAAAACTGGATATTCTTCTTTTAATTTTGGTATTGGAGGGGCAACTTTAAAATCATCTAAATTACAGCTTGAATCTTATATTTTAAATGAAAATAAGAAACCTAAAAAGGTAGTGTTAGGTTTGGGTAAATTCTTAAAAAATGATCAACTTTCAGATCTTGTCCATCCTGTAATTAAATATACACAACAACAATATTGGCAAACCCTAATTGACATACCATTATTAAAGTACTCCTGGATGGCAACAGAGCAAATTAAGCAAATTGTTAGCAGCAACCATAGAAATGCGAAAGTTGTTAATGGCCAATTGAGGATTTCTAAATCTTCTGCTGATATCACATTTTATTCCAACAAGACAGAAGACAAGTTCAATTCATCAGAATACTTACAATCCATACCTCTAATTGATTTAGCAAAATTCTGTCAAAAGAATGATATTGAATTGGTCATTATGGAAATGCCAGGATATAAAAAATATCAAAACAATATTGCAATCGGTCCATATATATTAGAGGGAAATGGTTACAATATGCAACTGTATAATTTTAACAATAGAGAGTTTTGCGAAATATTTGATGATAAAAAAGATTGGCTTGGAAACGCACACTTGAATCGATTCGGGGCTATAAAGTTTACGAATGAAATCTTGAAATATAAGGTTCTAAAATAAGTAGAAGTACTTATTTTTTTAGAATCATGTACCCTAGTGTGAGTTCTATCGCGCCATTGCCGTTGGCGAAATTTTTTATATCAGAGGTAGTCAAATCAAAGTTAAAATTCATATTCCAGTTTCTTCCAGATAACCCAATGTTTATTATAGCAGCGTCCATCAATATTCCATTAATTGAGTTTACAACTCTAGTTGCTAATCCTAGTGATATTGCAAAATCACTTTCAAGATTGTCAAGTCCTAATGATAACTTGTATCCTGGAACAAGCTGAATGAATGGGCCTTGGTTTATAAAAGTGAAATGTGGTTCATGTGACAACGATTCATCAATACTTAAACTTGCGCTTAATTGTAAAGTAAATCTTTTGTCTAATGCAATGGCTTGATTAATGTTGCTGATGGAAGGGCCATTGAGATGATCAACTCCTAGAGCAGCCGTAAATATAGATTCGTCATCTAAAAAATAAAGCCACTTTAAACCAAAGTTCATATCGTTGTATGAAACTGGGTCAGTATTAAATATTTCTCCTGTTTCTAGGGTTGTGTTTATGGTCAATAGGTTTGTATCGTATTGTCTTCCAAACCAAAGAGCGCCATAATCTATATTTGTTTGTGCTAATCCAAACGAAAAACCAGCACTTAAAAAGTGACTTCCTTCATTGCGAAAACTGCGCCCTGTTAATCTTCTTGTATAAGCCATGATAAACCGCACCGATGTTTGCTTTAAAAACCCTTCGTTGGATCTATCTGATAAAAAGACAAGCCCTCCATTCCAGCTGTCACTATCTGTTTTATAAATATTGACATCGCCCTGAAGCTTTATGGTCGCATATGTATTATTGTTGGTAATGGCACTCCATTGATCTCTGAATTGCAAATCAAAACTTGCAAGTGATTCAGTGGTGAAAGCATTAAAACTATTGGCAGGATTGAGGTAAGTATCATCTAAGTTGATATTTGAAAATACAGCGTCTTGACCTATAGCCTTTCCAATAGGGTATACCGCAAATACTGCAATCAAAATAAGAATCATTATATGTGATATTCCTACTTTCATTTATAACTTTAAAAAGGTTTGACCTGATTTAAATGCACGATTGTCATTTTCGAGTATATATTCGGCAGTCCAGGTGTAGGTTCCTTCAGGTGCTGGAGAGCCATTTATAATCCCATCCCACCCATTAAAAGAATTATTAGGCGTAAAGTCATTTTCTTCATATATAACATCTCCCCATCGTGAATAAACTTTAAAAACACTGACTCTTAAATCAGGACTTCCAAAGACATTTAAACGATCATTGATATTGTCATTATTGGGTGTAAAAATAGTTGGGACATCGATTTGGTCTTCTTGATCTACAAAGACATTAATCACTTGTCTTCCTGTACAGCCATTCTCATCAGTTACTTTAACAACGGCAGTGAAAGAAGTTGTAATATTCGAGACGATAGGATTAGGACAATCTTGGCAACTGAAAAATATGTTTTCATTTGGTGATTCCCACTCGTAAGAAAGATCTCCTGTATTGTTTTGTACAACTAAATTGAGATTTGCTTCTTCACCAAAAAATACTACAATGTCCTTCCCCAAATCTAATTCAAGTGGAGGAGATTCATCTAAAAATATTTCTAATTCCTGGGTACATCCGTTGGCATCAATAATGTAAATGGTATAAAAACCAGAAGACAATCCAACAAATGTTCTATCGAATTTGAAGTTTGTATTGTCGAGAATGTAACTGACTGGTTCTATCGTGTTTTCTGTAAAAATCCGGATAAGTCCATCTTTACCCTCAAAACATGTAACGGTTTCTATTTCTGGTAATATAAAAATGCTGTCATTTGGTTCATTGACAAGGGTTTTATCAATTGTTGTACATCCTAATCTATCTGTAATGGTAACACTATAATTTCCAGCTGGTATATTGTTAATTACAATGTCAGAGTCACCATTTTCCCATGCTGTGGTATATGGAGAGGTACCACCATTTATTTGAACTGAAGCCACACCTGTACTATCACCATAACAGGTTATATCTTTATTGTTAAAAGATAAAGCAAGACTGTCTAGTTGGGTTAAGATATCTGTAGCATAATTCTGGCAACCGTTTGCGTCAGTAATTGTTAAGTTGTAAATTCCAGCAGATAAGTTACTTGCTGAGTTTTCATTTGTTGTGGCTACATTGGATGACCATTCATAAGTGTAACCTGGTACACCTCCAGTTGGAACAGCAAGCAGTATACCATCAACACCTCCATAGCAGGAAATAAATCTATTTGTTTGTATAAAAGCTTCCAGATCATTTTCTACATTCACCACATAACCAAATACTTCAAAGCATGTTGGGTTTGATACCTCTGAAATGGTGACGCTATAACTTCCTGGACAAAGACTATTAATGTTTTGATCTAGTGAGCTGAAATTATCTGGACCAGACCAAGCATAGTTGAAATTCCCAGATCCTCCAAATGAACTGAGGTTGATAGAACCATTGCAGTCTCCTAAACATTCAACTGAGGCTATTGTTGAATTTGTAAAGATGCGTTGGATATTGGGCAAGTCATAACAAGATACCTCTTCGCATAAGGTATTGTCAGTAACTGTGACACAGTAAATTCCAGTTATTAAATTTACGACTGTATTTCCTTTTTCATTATTAAACCAAGTGATGTCGTAAGGAGCACCTATACCCCCGTTTATTTCTATTGTTAGTGAGCCATCCGATTCTCCAATGCATGAAGGCGAAGTAGGGATAAACTCAATTTCTATTTTTTGAGGTGATTCAATCTCGACAGAATGTGTGACTTCACAGCCCTGGTTGTCAGTAACGGTAACAATGTTTATCCCAGCGTGCAACATTGTAGCCGTTGCAGTTGATTCGCCATTGTCCCAGAGGTAAGTATATGGTGCAGATCCATTTGTTGCAGTTATTGTTGCCATGCCAACCGAATCTGTAAAACAAAGGATTTGGCTAGATTGTGAATTTACATCAAAGGTAGTGTTTTGAATTATCAAACTGCTATCGCTGACTGTACATCCTTGAGCATCCGTTATAGTAAAGTATTCAGTTCCAGGAACCTGATTGTTAACTGTATTACCAATTGTGGCATCTGACCATTGTATAGTATATAGTATCCAACCACCTTGGATATTAAGTGTAGCTACCCCGAAATTAGTCTGAAGACAATTAATAGTATCCAATTGAACATAGGCGTATACGATTTCATCAGGCTTGTCAAGGATAAAAACAGCAGAGTTTGTGCACCCTTGTTGATCAGTAACAATAACAGTATAATTGCCATCTTCTAAGTCTGATCTTACGTTGTCAGTTGGACCGTCGTTCCATTGGTAATTAAAAGGTGGAAAAACGCCGAATGCATTTATTTCTATAAAACCATCATCGGCATCATGACATGAAATTCTTTCCAAATTTGCAATTACAGTTATTGGCAAAGGATCATTTATTTTTATTGTATCTAAAGTTGCACAACCTTGGCTGTCAATAACTCTTACCACCCATGTTCCTTGAGGCAAGTTGGTGAAAAATCCAGTATTGTTTTCTATGGTATATGCACCATTTAAATTTATTCTATAGGTAAGAGGCTGGTCTGGGTCTGAGGCAATTATTTGAACAGGTACTTCATTCATTTCATCACATAAAGGCTGCTCTATTATTATATCATTAATAATTGGTACGCTTCCTGTGCAAGGCAAAGATTTACATGTTATTGTTTCATTTAAACTGGCGCACCCATTTTCGTTAATTGCCCTAAAGGTGACAGTTATTTCTTCTTCTGGAGTCAAACCACTAATTGTAAACTCTCGATTCATGAATGACGTCACTTCATACCCATTCAGCAGTTGTGTAGTATTTGCATTTGTCGAAATCCATATAGAGGCATCGTTGATACGTATTTGATATTCTGGTGAATCAGAAGTTGGAATCCATGAAAAAACCAATGTTGATGTTGAAATGGCTTCACAATTTATAATTTCTGGAGTCATTGGCATTTGGTCAACATCGATCCAGGTAGAGTCTAAGTTGAAGCAACCATAACTATCTGTTATAGATAAAAAATAATATTGAGAATTGTCTAGAATAAATGGTATTGAATCACAGTTACAATCTTGAATTCCGTTTTTTGGAAACCATTCGTATTTTACATCATATTCAGAATTAAAAGTTAGAGACCATTGATTTAGTATTCCGCTAAACTGTGCCAATGTATCGTTTATAATTAGGTTGTATATACCGTTTACTGCAGACCCAGTAGTGTTCAGCCATGAATTAAAATCGCCTTCTGGGAGATATTCACCCGTATAAGTTGGATTCGATAAATCCATCTCTCCAAGCATCGAATTCCCATTGTTTATATTAGTAGCTGCATTGACATTGAAGCAGGTTTTTACAAAAGTGTCAATTTGTATGTCATTGTCTGGCCTGTTGCCATTTGCTGTTGATAGTTCTAACCGTTCACCACTTGGTGCTTCCAAATAAATATTAAGATCATTAAGCCTCGTGTGTATTAAATTTTCAATACAGATATTGGCAATGAGTTCAGGACTTAATTCTTCAATTAATAATCCAGAAACAGTTATTGGTGAAATTACTTCATTTTTATTTGAAATGGCAAATGATTGTGAGTTTGCAAATGTTCTAGTACCGGAATCTGGTAAATTTCCAAGAGTAGACTTGATAACATCACCTTCACCAAAGCAAACAGCTATGGTGTCTGGCATTATGAGATTACTTAAACTGTTCTCAGTTATTGGAATGATAATGGTATCTACTTTGCAAATATCTGTAGTGACTTCTAAATATAAAAACTCAGTATTTTCAGCAATCACATCTGGTAAAGCAATCAATGGAAGCGATATGCTCGTTTCTCCAGAAGGAATAGATATTACGCTGGGAATGTTTTCAAAATCTAATCCAGGTAATGCAATGTTAGGTAAACTTAAATCGTCAAGAGCCCGCAATTCAATTTGAAAGCCATTATTTCTGGTTCCTATGAGTGAAAACTCAATACTACCAGGTTGACACCCCTCAGATATTGCTCCATTCAGACCAAGACTATTATTGGATATGGTAAGTGTGCTCGTTTTAAAGCTTTTTTCTTCTAAAAAAACAGCAGAATCAAATGTGGCATCTTTGCCATCACCAAGAACTATTTTAATGGTGTATTCTTGACAAGGCGTAACTACAGCTTCTGCTATAAATACATCAAGGTATCCATTGTAGATTGGTGCTGAATTTGGATCAGTTTCATTGAAGTATTGATCATTACTTAAGATACAACCACTGCCAATTGTATCTGATTGTATTGATTCACCACCATTTACAGTATTAATGGATACTGGGGTATTTAAAAATTGATTTGAAGAATTTGCATCTGGAATAAGGGCGATGTTCTCGTTGTCGTATTGACCTCCATTTGGATTAGGGCCTTTGATGAAAAAACCAAAAGCATCATTGGTGATTCCACAAACTGCTTTTGGATATTCATCAGAGGCAAAAACATATTTAAACCTAAGTGTATCAGAGTTGGGAATAAAGGATATCTCATACTTTATGACATCCGTGATATTTATGCCTGCTAATTCTTCTAAATCGTCGTCTGTAGCATTGGCCATAGGCACATTAAAATCTGCAATTATTTCTGCATTTGATGGAATTACATCAACATTTCCAGTCGAAATTCGAATCCTCTTTCTATTCCAATGGTTGATTTGCCGTTTTCAAATACGCCTAAGGACGTCTCCACACCATCAAAACTTATATTTGTGATTAGAACACCTTCTCCCAAAAAGACTTCCTCAATTATTTTTTGAGGTGTAAAGTCTTGATTATCAACAGGAATTATGTTGATTTGTCCAATTGCGAACAATGGAAGAAAAGATAATATGAGTGTAAATAACCTCTTAAAAATCAATATGCTATGTATATCTTTTAATTATAATGTTATAAAGGTACAATTGATTTTAAAAAATAGTTGTTAAACTTCCAATGAATTCTGTCGTATTCATATCGATGTTTATCTATAATTTGGTGAAATAGAGCAATTTCTCGCTATTTTTATTAAAATAATACGTTATTTCATGCTCTCTAACAATGAAAGGCTTGAATTTTGCTAAATATCTCATATGAAACAATTTTTTAATTTTTTATTTGCTTCTTGTCTAGGTACAATGCTTGCAATTGGTAGTTTGTTTTTTCTATTTTTTGTAATTGGGACCAGCATGTCATCAACTGATACTTCTATTAAAAAAGGAAGCGTCTTGATATTAGAACTGGATAGTCAAATACCTGAAAAAACAGACAATGTTCAAAAGCAACAATTTGATTTGGAACCTAAGAGGGCAATTGGAGTACATCGAATTAAGGATTTGATAAACAAAGCCAAGACAGATCCAAATATTGAGGGTATTGTATACAAGCCAACTTTGTCAGCTCCAGGAGGAATGGTTAAGCATTCAATAATTCGTGAAGCTTTGCAATCATTTAAAGATTCTACGGATAAGTTTTTATATACATATGCGGATTTTTTTACAAACAGTACGTATTTGATGGCTTCGCCTTCTGATTCTATTTTTGTAAATCCTAACGGGATGTTAGAAATCAAAGGTTATGCTGCAATGATTCCATTCTTTAAAGATATGTTGGATCGTATAGGAATTAAAATGAATGTTTTTTATGCAGGTAACTTCAAGAGTGCTACTGAGCCTTTCAGAAGAAATGATATGAGTCCTGCGAGTAAAAAGCAGACTAGAGAATATTTAAATGAAAACTTCAACCTATATCTTGAAGAAGTTTCCGAAGCAAGAGGAATTTCCAAGGCTGATATAAGATCATTTGTTGATGAATTTAATTTTGAAA
Source organism: uncultured Saprospiraceae bacterium (assembly GCA_905480605.1). GTDB lineage: Bacteria > Bacteroidota > Bacteroidia > Chitinophagales > Saprospiraceae > RFSX01. The sequence goes on from CAJQRD010000050.1 coordinate 12,688, forward strand.
ATATTGATAAAGCTATTGATCTAAATATCATTGATAAAAAAGCATATTGGTATGAAGTGGAAGATGGTATTCGTGCAAAATTAAATATCAAAAAAGGCAAGAAAGTAAATTATGTGGATTTAGCTGATTATGATTCCAAAACTGTCATTAAAAAGCGAAAATCTAAAAACAGAGTGGCTATAATTTATGCTGAAGGAGATATTCTTTATGATTCGGATAATCGTGGTGTTGTAAGTGAAGTTAAGTATCATGAAATCTTTGATAAAATCAGAAATGACAGCAAAATAAAAGCTGTAGTACTGCGAGTCAATTCACCAGGCGGTAGTGCGTTTTCTTCTGATGTTATTTGGAGGGAGATGGAGGAACTACAGTCTAAAGGCATTCCTGTAATTGCTTCCTTTGGTGATTATGCAGCTTCTGGAGGTTATTATATTGCTGCTGGTGCTGATGCTATTGTTTCTCATCCAAAAACATTGACAGGATCTATCGGTGTATTTTCAATATTGCCAAATGTGACAGAATTGTTTGAAGAAAAAATGGGAATTCATTTTGATACTATTAAAACAAGTCCACATGCTATTTCATTGACTCCATTTTATGATGTCAGTGAAAAAGAATCTTCAACTTTGCAAGGATGGACAGACAGGCTATATCAAAAGTTTTTATCAAGAGTTGCTGACGGAAGGGGAATGAGTGTTGAAGAAGTTCATGAAGTAGCTCAAGGACGTGTTTGGACTGGAGCAAGTGCCTTGAAGAATGGGTTGGTTGATGAACTTGGTGGTTTGGATCGTGCAATAGAGATAGCCGTTGAAAAAGCTGATTTGGGCAATGATTATAAATTAATTAGCTTTCCAGTCATTAAAAAAGATGTCTTTGAACAATTGTTGATGGATCTTCAAAAAACCAGCACAGCGAAATTACGTGTACCATCTCTTGAAACCCAAATCATGGATAAAATAAATGGTTTGAAACCTTATATGCGATATAAAGAACCATTGGCACGATTGCCTTTTAGTGTTCAATAAATATATGGTTCTAATTTATAAAAAAAGTCCTTTGAGAATATTCAAAGGACTTTTTTAAAGGATATTAAGGAGTAAAGATATATGCCTCTGAGCTTTGCTTATTTCAACAATAAAAAGCGAACAACCATATACAAAATTCTAATATTTTATAATTAACCAAAGACTGGTATTAAAGTAAAAAGGGAGTATTTAATTTTCCTGAGTAAACAAAACGATTACCTCGACTTTTAGTGATAAGGTTTATAAACGGGGTAAAATTCATCGTTTATATTTTTAAAAGTAGTTCATCTTGCTGCTGCCAACTGATAGCTATCGGTTGTTCAGTCGGGAGATTTAATTACCAATACACACCAGCTTTAGCTGTTTATTCATTTGAAGCACTACCATCCTTTACTCTTTAACAAAAAGATTATTCACTCATGGTTTCTTTGAGGAAGCTGGATCGCAGCAAATATAGAGCTGAGTAAAGTGATAAGTTCAAAACGACATTACTACTGATAACTATCGGTATTAAGGTTATTTTGCATACTTTATAGAAATGAAAAAGTATGAGATGAAATAAAAATAGTATTGCTGAATATCCCTAATTGTAACGGAGTGTCAAGGATAGGAATCTACCTAAAGTTCAATTGTTGTTCTAACCCTCTTATAAGACAAACGCATTAAGATATACACCTTATGCCAATCAGGAATTTTTCATGCTATTGGTAAACCCTTACATAATCTATTTCCATTGTACTCTGATTGAAATTAGGATCAATATTAAACCAATCGGCACCCATTGCGACATTTAACAGAATGAATTGGTTTTGATAAAATGGCCAATTCTCATTTGTTTTTGCAGGTGGGTTATAAGAATATATAAGCTGGTTGTCTACATTAAATCTGATGGCCTCTGATGTCCAATCAATTGAGTATATGTGAAAAGCGGAGTCATAATCATTGATTGCTTTTTCTCCTATTTTTGCCTCTTCACAATTAGTTACCCCTGAACAAGCCATGGTATGAATGGCACCTGAAACTTTTGTTGGTATGTGTCCCCAATGTTCCATGATATCAATTTCTCCACAGGCAGGCCACCCGACAGATGTAATATTAGATCCCAATGTCCAGATGGCTGGCCAGGTGCCCACACCTTTTGGCAACTTAGCTCTTACGTCAATCCTACCATAAGTAAATTCGAACTTTGAATTTAATCTTGCTGAGGTATAACTTTTGGTCGAACCGGCGAACGAATATTGCTCTTTTTTAGCTACTATTTTTAATGTTCCATCTGAGACATATGCATTATCTAATCTATCTGTGTAATGTTGTTTTTCACCATTCCACCAACTTCCATTATTTGGAGGATTGGTTTCTAATGCCCATTTTTGAGAATCAACTGGACCATCAATTTCAAACTCATCTGCAAATAATAAAGTACGTGTCGCACTCTCGTGAAAGACTTGAACAAATTGTGTTTTGTTAATAGATTCTCCTGAACTAGAATACGCAAATACCAAAACAGAATAATTATTGATCCCTTGCTTATTAAAAGTATAATCCATCTTCCCGTCAGAACTTTCTAGTAGATCTCCACCGTCAAAGCTGTAGGCATAGCGGACAGCGTTTTTAGCAGTTGTCATACATAATATATGACCTGTACCGTCACCATGAGGGTTATTTTCGTCGGCGCCTTGAATAGATATGGATAAATTGATATCAGAAGGAACTGACATATCATCTGCTCCACAGGAAAATGCCAAAAGGGAAAGAACAACTAGTCCAACATATATGGGAATAGTTTTTATGATTAAAGCTTTCAATTTTATTTTCATAATAGAGCTGAGATATTTTAATTAATGAACCTTGTTAATCTTAAAGAATCTTTGTGTGAATTAGTTCATAAAAAATCCCCTTCTTTTTTAATTTCTCTAACGAAGGGGATTTTCTGATTTTTATTAAATCAATTATAGAAATAGATATTATCTAAATAAATGGTACCATCGCCATCAAACTTCATTTGAATAACATCCATTAAATCGACCACACTTGAAAATTCTGATAAAGGAATTTCAACACTGATCCATTGTCCAGAGGTTACTGTAAAAGCATGAGGCGTTTCTGCAGGACCAGAACTTATTAAGAAACCGTTAAAGCCTGTAGAATTAGCCGTCCAATAGTCAACATGGAGAAAAGACATACCAGAAACATCCAATGGCGATGCAAACATGGTTCCTTGATAATTTAGGTTTTCATACTTTAATGTATTATTTCCAGCAATATCAACTTCTGTGACGACCGTCGCCTGTCCCCAATTGGGATTGAAGTCTGTTCCAGCAACATTCGTATATGCATCGCTAAATACAGAAATAACATCCCCCGCAGCAGCCGTTGGCGCAGGTGCCGCCATTAATGGTTCTGTTTGTTGTGCTATGTAGAAATATATATTATCCAAGTAAATGGTTCCGTCACCATCAAATTTCATTTGGATGACGTCCATAAGATCGACCACATTTGAAAATTCTGATAAAGGAATATCAACACTGACCCATTGTTCGGTAGTTAGAGCAAATGCATGCCCCGTTTCTGCAGGACCAGAACTTATAAGGAAACCGTTAAAGCCTGTAGAATTAGCTGTCCAATAGTCAACATGTAGAAAAGTCATTCCGGTAACATCCAGTGGCGATCCAAACATGGTTCCCTGATAATTTAGGTTTTCATACTTTAATGCATTATTCCCTGCAATATCGACTTCTGTTACAACTGTCGCTTGTCCCCAATTAGGATTAAAGTCTGTACCACCAACATTCATGTATGCATCACTAAATATTGAAATGACATCAGTCTCTGGAACTGTTGGTGCTGGAGCTGAAATCGTTGGACCAGTGATTTCAGATTGCCCCATATGGAAATAAATATTATCCAAATAAATGGTTCCAGTACCGTCAAATTTCATTTGGATAATATCCATGAGATCGACCACACTTGAAAATTCTGATAATGGAATATCAACACTGACCCATTCTTCGGTAGTTAGAGCAAAAGCATGGGGTGTCTCAACTGGTCCAGAGCTTATGAGGGATGCATTAAATCCTGTAGAATTGGCAGTCCAATAATCAACATGTAAAAATGACATTCCAGAAACATCCAATGGTGATCCAAACATGGTTCCCTGATAATTTAGGTTCTCATACTTTAAAGTATTATCTCCAGCAATATCAACTTCTGTGACAACTGTCGCTTGCCCCCAATCAGGGTTAAAATCTGTGTCTGCAACATTCATGTATATATCGCTAAATACTGAAATAACATCCGATTCTGGTAAAGTTGGAATTGGTGCAGAGGTAGTGGGTTCATCACTCGGAGCAACGATTATCATGCATCCATCATCCAATATTATATCATCAAAATAATGAATGGTTTCTGAATCTTTAGGACCCTGAAAATCAAAAAACAAAACAAACCGATCAAATTTGCCACTGTCATTTGAAGAAAAAGGAAAACAAAGTTCTTCCCAGGCATTGGCCGTGGTCGTCATCAAGGATGTTTCTGCACTTATAGAGCCATCTGCACTGTCTTCCAATTTTAAATTCACGACTTGGCCAGCAGCTGGAGAATAAACTTTGACTTTAACCCCAGGGAATGTTGAAAAATCTACTTTTGTTGATAAGTCAAAGAAAAAGCCCGCCCAAGGTTCTACACCTGCAGTTTGTGTTACCTTGACTGCTTTGTCAGAAATATTAATTCCTCCTGATGCTGGATTATCAGCATACTCAATAATGATTGCACCATCTTTTTCTCCAAAAAATAAATATTCTGGACCTGCACATTCAAAATCTATGGCTTCAACTCCACCCAATTCAGGTGTAACAGTCAAAAAGACGCACATTCCTGTGGTGTCAGGTACTGGCGGCACATAGGCAGAAGGAGGAGGAATATCATCCTCTTTACTACAGGAGGATACAAGAAAAATTGTGATGCTGAAAAGCACCAACATTAGAATAACAGGTATTCTGCTTCTTTTTTCAGAATATATATTGTTTTTTTTCATCTTCTAAATTTTATGATATATTTTTTATATTTTTCACCTCAAAACAACCCTTAATTATACCCGTCATTTTGCGGATAACTTGAGCCCAATAAGTCAATTTGTTTTTGAGGTATAGGCCAATGTTGCATATACTCTCGTAAAATATCCTTTGGATTCCCTTCAGGGTAAGATTCATTCATATTGTCATTATTCATATGATCTAAAAGGAATTCATAAAGCTTCCCAGTTCTTTTTAAGGTATACCAGCGTTGACCCTCAAAAGCCAATTCACGAGCACGTTCATCCAAAATAGTTTGTAAATCTATCGTGGTTTTAGAAGCGGTATTTGCTCGGTTTCTTACAGCATTTAAATAGTCTAAAGCAATTCCATTACTTCCTAACATCATGTGTGCTTCTGCCCCAATTAAATATGTTTCTGCCAATCGATATACCATAATGTTTTTGTAGTGACTTCTATCTGTTGGTACAGCCTCCTCATCTAGAAACTTAATGACCCCTGGATTCTGTCTTCTGTAGTACAACATAAATTCGTTCTGATCTGTTTGCGAATTTTCATATAAATTTAACGGATCTCCAATATTTTTTCCTGGAGGCAATGTTTCTTCATCATTAAATAGATATTCGAAAATATAGTATGAACTATTTCTTCTTTCATCATTTGGATCTTCATTTAGAAGATTTATTGCATAATCGTTTAGTGAAATAAATCCAATTCCCGCACCACCATTTTCTACAGATTGCACAATTCCAGGTGCAGCGGCAGATTCTGAAACTATATTCCAGTTTAAAATATGTTCACCACCGCCACCGATAGTTTCTCTTGCAAATATTGAAGTAAACAAAGTTTCTGAATGATTTAAATCTCCTTTGAAAACGTCGTTTGCAGTAGCCACTAAACTATGCACACCACTTTGAATTATAGCATCTGTTTGAGCTGCAGCTTCCGCCCAGTCTTCCTCCCACATAGCCACTTTTGCTCGAATGTGTCTTGCGGCACCTTGCGTAAATCTTCCAAATTGGTCAGATGTAAAATCTAGATTGGCAATGGCAAAATCCAAATCGCTTTTCAATAAAGTAAATATTTCTTCTTTAGAAGATTTGTCCAATGGTACATCAAAGGCATTCTCAGGAGTTGTTGGTACAGTCGTCACAAATATGTTATTAAACTGACGATATAACGAGAAAAACGAATTGGCTCTCATACACCTTGCTTCTGATAAAATTTGATTCCTTCTATTTTCATTAATGTCTTCAATGTTTTCTGCTGCTTGAATAATAGCATTTGCACGATCGACAATTTTGTAAAAATGAATCCAATATTTATTGATGCCTGTATCTGTTCCAAAATCCCCAAGACTGGCACCCCAAAGCAAACGGCTATAAAGGGAAATTTCTCCGGTAATACCCACACTTAAATCACTTTTAGCCTGAAGAATTAGTGGAGTCGAACCATTCAAATTTTTATCTTCATAGATTTGTCGATTGAGAGTATACAAGCCAACTACTGCAGATTCCAAACCCTGTGGTGTGGAGTATAAAAAATCTACAGACGTGTCAGATAGCAATTCATCCTTTAAAAAATCATCACCACATGATGTGAATATTAAAGCGAAAATCATCATCGAGATGATTTTCTTATATTTTATTTGTGTATATATTTTCATGTTTCTTTCTTTTTAAGGTGTCAGATTAAAATCCCATTTTAAGTCCAAATGTCAAATTCCTAGTCTCAGGAAAAACAGTTGAATTACCATCAACAAGAGCTTGCTCAGGACTATAAGAACGAAAGTCCGTAGCAGTAAATAAATTGGTTCCTGTGAAATATATATTTAAATTACTGACTCCAATATTATTTAACATATCTGATGGAAAAGTGTAACCAAATGTGACAGTTCTCAATCGAACATAAGACGCATCTCTAACAGCAAATGGAAACAAATGCAAATGTGTGTCTGGTTTCGGACGTGGATAATCAGCTGAAGGAAATTCAGGTGTATAATACTTCGCTCTGATTCCATTGATTGATCCTTTCCATAATTCACCATTTGCCAGCACAGAATTTAATTTGCTAACACCTTGAACTATAAACACATCTACAAACAAATTAAAACCTTTGTAACTCATTGTTGAATTGATAGATCCATACCAATCCGGATCTGTATTGATAAAGACATTGTCTCTGTTGTCAATCTGTCCATTTCCATCCTGATCTATTACACGTACATCACCTGGTTGTGCTAAAGGATTTCCACTGTCCGCAATGTTATCTCCTTCCTGATAAATACCGTCGTATATCGGTAACCAAATATTATTAATTGACTGTCCCACTGATAATCGACGTCCATCTGTACCTGTTATATCTATGAGATTTCCGTCTTCATCTGTTTCTCCTGTCAAAGCAAGTATTTTGTTTCTGTTTTTTGAAAACATCATCCCAACAGACCAATTGAATCCATCTCCTCTTAGAAGGTTTGTGACTAAGCTAGCTTCTATTCCTTTATTTTCCAATTCGCCAACATTAAATCTGATTACATCAAAACCTGTCGTCCCGGCGATAGCTCTATCTAGCAACAAATCGCTTGTCTTAGCATGATAATACTCGATTGTTCCTTCAAAGAAATTTCCAAATAATCTGAAATCCGTACCAATGTTGAAAGTTCGGGTTGTTTCCCATTTCAAATTAGGATTAGGTAATCTTGAAGAAGCGGTAGCACCACTTACGGTTTCGTCTCCAAAGACGTAAGGAATATCGTCAGCTTTACCAAGAGTTTCCAAAGAATTAATTCCTTGATTACCCGTCGCACCATAACTCAGACGAAACTTTAATTCATCAACTGAAGTGATGTCTGCCATAAAAGGTTCAAGATGAACTTTCCACGCTGCTGATGCTGCAGGAAAAAATCCCCATTTATTGTTTTCTGAAAATACTGAGGCACCGTCTGTTCTAGCTGTTACTTCCAATAGGTAACGATCCAAGAAATCATAACGTACTCTTCCTAAATAAGATAGTAATCTTCGTTTAGAAACATTCCTGGTACTACCTAATAAATTTGTTGCATCTCCATTATAAGCCAGTGCATCATTCGTGAAACCTGATTTATTAATTTGAGTATATTCATTTTTTTGTTCGTCAAAAGCCTGAACAGCCGTGAAATCAATATTATGATCTTCCGCAATTTCTGGGGCGTAAGTCACTATGTTTTCAATTAAAGATTGTCTGAATAAAGTATTAGCGATTTCTCCAAACCCATTTATTCCTTCATCACCAGCTGAATGCAGCGAAGTTCTATAAAACCCTCTGTTGGTGTTTCTATTTCGCATAAATGTTCGTAAGGAGTATGTAAGTCCAGTTGCAATCTCGTAATTTAAAGTAAGGTTGATATCTGTCAAATTGGTTTTGGTTTCATCAATTGATTCTCTTTGATCCCATAAAGGATTGACAGCTGTATTTGTTGGCCCTAAGTAAAATTTAAGAAGCTCTCCATTTTCATCAAATGGTCTTGCTAAAGGCGTAATGTTTGTAAAATTCAAATCACCCGATTCTCGATCCTGCAGTGCACTTTGGTAATTCACAATTCCTTTTAAACTTAATCTATCAGAAATCTGTTGATCTATGTTCAATTTGAATGTTGCTCTTCGATAACCAGAATTTGGAATAATACCACTTTGATCAAAATAACTTAAACTTGAAAAAACCTTGGTTTTTTTAGTACCTGCAGAGAGACTCAAAGAATGACTTTGAAGTAGCGCATCGTCTAATATTAAGTCTTCCCAATCGACAAATTCCCTGTTTGCAATAGCATCCAATTCAAATGGTGTAAAGACATTAAGGTCATTTAAGTATTCTCCAGTAAAACGATTTCTATTGGCTTCTCTTCGGAGGTCAATAAACTGATCGCCAGTATATTGGTTGAAGTTTCTTGTAATCGACTGGGTAGTAGTGAATCCATGATAATTAACCGATATTCGACCCTCTTTACCCGATTTAGTTGTTACTAGAATGACACCATTTGACGCTCTTGAGCCATAAATTGCTGTTGAAGACGCATCTTTAAGAATTTCAATATTAGCAATATCGTCCGGAACCACATCATTTAGATTGTCAAAGGGTAGTCCATCAACAATAATCAAAGGGTTATTACCATTCGGAGCCACTGATACGTTTCCTCTTATCACAATATTTGATGTTCCACCAGGTCTTGCATCAGCAAGATTGACCTGCACACCCGCTGCTCTACCTCTTAGCATTTCTGAGACATTGGTAGTGGGAAGTGCCGTAGCTTCCTCAATATTCACACTAGTGACAGCACCAACTACATTACTTTTCTTTTTCGTACCATAACCCACAATGACGATTTCTTCTAAAAATTCAGAAGATTCTTGCATTGTGACATTAATTACATTTTGATCTCCTACTATAATTTCTTGCTCATTGTAACCTGTATAGCTAAAAATTAAAACATCATTCGCTGAAACAGTTTCGATGGTGTATTTGCCATCAATATCTGTTGACGTTCCAATGGTCGTTCCTTTGATTAATATATTAACACCTATTAAAGTTTCTCGGTCGTCTTGAACAGTCCCAGTGACAGTCTTCGATTGAGAAAAGCCATTAAGTGCGGTTAGGATTATCGATGTAATTATCGCTAGTTTCAATTTTGTCATTTTGATGCGTGTTTAGTTAATATTTAGCAATGAACTATTGTTTCGCTCAAATATAAGAATAAGACACTTAAAGCCTAAACTAAACACCTCATCAAATATTTCATCATTTATTAAAAGCGCTACATCAAAAATAGACTTTATACGACCTAAGTCGTTGATAATTAATTGTAAGTGATTTTTGTAAAATTTCACATGATAAAAAATAAACACTACTCAAAGTACATTTTTTGCTAGATATTTCTATTGGGATATCTAAATACAGCACTTACTTTTGAAGATCGATACCCCTTCAATATTTTTTCTATTAATTGTTTGAGCTTTAGCCGTTTGAGATACTAAACAGCTTGTTGTATTTATATTGTTTTTTTGTAAAAAAACAAGAAACACGAACAGATCAAGGACACCTCATTGTTTTAATAAGGTCAAAAATAACAGCTTTATTAAAAATATTTTTTTTCTTTTAAATCAATTATTGAAATGCGGAGTTGTAAAAATTGACACAGGGTAAACATTATTTGCAAAGTTACTTTAACAGACTATCAACAAATATTTAAATATAAGTTTTGGTTTGTGCTTCTTTTATTCCTTGATTTTAGGAAATAAATGATTCTTTGGAATCAGAATAATGTGCGAATCATATCTGTCCGTAGTAATTCCATTTCGCTTTATTCGAAATTGAGCAGATGGACTCTGGATTTGATAAACTTACACTTGAGGAAGGAATAGGAATTGAAAGTTCACACAGATTCAGTTTCGTAGAATTAAATGAAAAGACTTTTAAAAGTTGTTCATCGGGTTTAGTGTACAAAAATGGTGTAAATTAATCGAGCTGGTTTTCGTGAATAATAATAAGTGATCTCAGTTTAACTTCCCTTCATCACTACATCGGGTATAATTAAATGTTGTGAGCATAAAAGTAATTTTTTTCCTGAAATGGTTTACAGTTTTTAATTTCGAATAAGTTCTATTTTTCGCCTTTCTTTTCACCATTTATAATTACTCTTAATGACTGATCGTATGTCATATAATTCCACATCCAATTGAGCATAACTATAACCTTATTTCTAAATCCGATCAAGGACATAACATGAACAAATAGCCATAGTATCCAAGCAAAGAAACCTGAAATTTTGAAATTCGGTAAATCGCATACAGCTTTGTTGCGACCTATGGTTGCCATCGATCCAAGATCTTTGTACTTGAATGGTTTTTGTTGGTTCTTAATTAGGTTATTGGCAAGATTAACAGATTGTTGAATGGCAGCTTGAGCAACTTGAGGATGTCCATTAGGGTAGGCTTCTGTCTCCATGTAAGCGATGTCACCCAATGCATAAATATCTTCGCAAGCTTTGATCTTGTTTGTGTAATCAACAGTATATCTGTTTCCTCTAACAATTTCACATTTTTCCAAACCAGAAATAATATTGCCTTTGATACCCGCAGCCCATATAACCTTGTGGGCTCTGATTTTTTGTCCGTCTTTTGTTGTTACAAAAGTGCCATCAAAGGCAGTTACTCTCTTTTTAAGTTCGACTTTGACATCTAATTTTTGTAAGAATTGCAAGGCTTTGTCACTTGCTTTTTGAGACATTCCCATAAGCAGTCTGTCACCCCCTTGAAACAAGTAAATGTCGACTTCTTTTTCATCCAATTCAGGATAATCCTTTGGTAAAATGTATTTTTTCATTTCAGCCAATGAACCTGCAAGTTCAACGCCTGTTGGACCTCCGCCAACGATAACAATATCAATAAAACCTTGCCTTTTATCATATTCAGGAGTCATTAAGGCTTTTTCGAAATCTGATAGAATCTCATTTCTAAGAGCAAGCGCTTCTGATAAAGACTTTAGAGGAGAAGTTAATTTTTTAAATTCTTTATTGCCGAAGAAATTGGTGGTGGCGCCTGTTGCAATGATGAGCTTGTCATAATATATTTCACCCAATAATGTATCGATGCGTTTTTTATCTGGTTTGATTCCCGAAACTTCTGTGATTCTTATGTGCACATTTTTATAACCTTGAAATGCTTTTCTTAACGGAAAGACAATAGAACTGGGTTCAAGTCCTGCCATGGCAACTTGGTAAAACAAAGGTTGAAATTGATGGTAGTTGTTTTTGTCTATTAATACAATTTGGAATTTCTTTTTCTTAAGACGCTTTGCAATATTCAATCCTGCAAAGCCTGCGCCAACAATCACTATGCGTTCGTAAGGACTATCTGGTATGTTTAACATTATAATTTAAACTTTTACCATTCAAATTTAGTTTAATTAGTGAAAGCAAACATGAATATTCAAATTCAATTTTGAGATTATGCGAAAGACCATTCCTTTGTTCCCACTTAACTTAGTTCCCTTTCCAGGGGAAGATCTTAATTTACACATATTCGAAGAACGTTACCGTCAACTGATCAATGATTGCAATGAAAACAACTTAACCTTTGGTGTTGTTCCTTTGATAGATGGTGTGCTATCAAATGTTGGTACAGAATTTAAACTTGTAGAGATTTCTCAAATTTATGAAGATGGTCGAATGGATATCAAAACTAAAGGATTGGCGGCTTTTCAACTTCTCGACTATAGCCTGATTCTAAATGACAAACTCTATCCTGGAGGTGATGTTGATATTCTGGAGGATGAGAACTCTACAGATTTTAAATTAAAAGTGAAAATTATAAAACTGCGGGAAGAGCTGTATGAAGTAATGGGACTAGATCCTAAATTGAAGATAAATATAGACACTATGTTGAGTTACGATATTGCACATGAATTGGCAATGAGTATTGAGCAGGAAATTGAATTGCTTTCTTTGAGAAGTGAGATAAAACGATTGGTATATCTGCATGACCATCTTCAGCGCATTTTGCCTTCGATTATGGGATTAAAAGAAATGAAACGCAAAGTCAAGCTCAATGGACATTTTAAGAAAGTACCTTGACCCCATTGTTTCAACGTTCTGATTCTTCAATAGAAAAAAAAACTACGAAACAAAGATAACAACGTTGTTAAACAAAGGCGAATATCAACAATGTCAACAATTATTCAATGCTCTAATTAAAATTAACTGATAGGCTGAAAATGTGTGAAACCAAAACCCCTGATACGCTACCAATGTTTGTTAGAGCATAATCGATATTCACTTTTCCTATGGAAATCCCTAAACCTACGTTAGGTTGGAATTCTAAAGACTGATCAGTTGAGCTTGTCTCATTAATTGTTCTTTGTAGATTACCCATTCCTGCTCTTAGGAAAAGTCTTCCTTTGTATGACATCTCAAAACCAAAACTTGGGTCAACAGCAATCTTATCTCCACTGAAAATTCCAGATTCGGTACCATCAGTAGAAAGTCTAAAATCAGCAGCCAGTAAATATGATATACCTTCAATTGCTCCAATTCTATAGGCTCCACTTAAGATAAGTTTAGGAAGAGCGATCTCTGTAGATGAAATAGGAATAACATTTCCTGTTTGCTGGAATACCACTTGTTCTTCTGGTGACAATGAAAAACTCCAATTGTTAAGAGTAGTTGTGATATCACGTCCCATTATTCCAAATTCAAAACTGCCTGTTTTGTACATAACACCAAAATCAAAGCCGAAACCTTTAGCTGACCCAAAGCTGCCTATAGTTCTAACAATTACTTTTGCTGAGCCACCTACAGATAAACCGCTTTCACCGATATTTTGTCCATAAGACAAGAACAAAGCATAATCTGCAGCAGAAAATTCCAAAACATTATCGTAATTCACTGATCCATCTGGGCCTATCAAATTTAACGTATTCGGAATATTATCAATTCCCATTCTGATTAGGGAAATTGAACCAAAGCCTCTGTTTTTTTCTGTAAATAACTTACCATATCCCAAGTAATCATAATTGGCAATACCACCAAACCAAGAAGCGTGCATAGCAGATAATTGTGAATCTTCATTCACTTTCGATAACCCTGCTGGATTCCAATATGCTGCTGTAACATCATCTACTGTAGAGGTTATTGTTCCAAACATACCATGTGCTCTGGCACCAACACCAATGTTTAAAAATTCATTTACGAACTTAACATCAGTCTGTGCAGTTAAACTAATACCAAAAAATAATGCAATAATAAATACAAATTGAGGTCGTTGGGTTTTCATTTTCTATATATTAGATAAAATCTTAATATGTAATTCATTTTAGTCAAAATAGCCCAATTCAGATACTATTTCTATATTTAAGACAAAATACAAACGTGTTTTATTCATTGATAGTGGCAAAAACTTAATGTTTTCTGTTAAAATTGATTGTAAATTTACATCAAGTAAGTTTCAAATACTTGCTGAAAAATTAATTTTACCATGTTAAGACGTATAGCTGCTGTCATTTTTGGCTTTTTTATCAGTGCAATTTTATTTACAGCACTTCAGTTTCTTGTAAGAAACCAATATCCGCCCCCAGATAATTTCAACTACTATGACTATGAAGCCTTAGATATTTATTTGAAATCTTTGCCCAATAAGATGTTTGTTTTAATAACTGGGGCCTTTGCTTTATCTACCTTTTTTGGTAGCCTATTCACAGCTAAAAAATCAGAAGCTTATAAATTGTATATGGGTTTAATTGTGGGTGGTATGATGCTCGTTGGCGTGATCTCTTATATCTCAGTAATGCAAGCTCCCAAATGGATGATTATTGTAGCTCCCTTAACTATAATGACTTGTTCATTTATAGGTGCAAAAATTGGATCTAAAGTTAAGGATTAGATTAGGCTATACTTTATTTAGAAAACCATTTGAGGTCTCTGCTCACCAGTTCTCTGGCAATTGACCTCCTGCTTTTTTTATCTGGACTCTGACTCTAAACTAAGTTTTCAATGAAACAAAGGCGAACTATTGAATTTGTATTTTACATTTATCTGCGTATAAAACCTCGGTAACTAAGGTTGAATCATTGTTCCTCTAAGAAAATAATTTAAACAAGAACATTTGATAGATACCCATATCTGTAGATCGCCTAACTTCTACGCCTTTTGATGATTTGTCCATTTCATGAATCAACTTGAAAGCACGTTTAATTTGATCCATTGTGTAATTACCAGCTGCTGATTTATAGTCTTTGGCAAAATACGGATTCACTTTTGCCTTTGAAGCAAATGTTCGATCGTCTGCTTTCTCATACTTTTTAGCCAGAAATAGGGTAGAGAAGTAATTGAAAAAGCTTCCAATATTTCTTTGAATAGGGTTTGACTTACTGTGTTGTGATAAATATTTTATTATAGCATATGCTTTGGCTTTGTTTTTTTGACCCAATGCGTTTTGCAATTCGAAAACATTATATTCCTTTGATATTCCAACATATTCATGAATATGATTGGCATCAATTGTTGAGCCAGCAGGAAGGTTTAAAGCCAACTTGTCAATCTCGTTTGCAATTTTACTTAAATCATTTCCAAGATGTTCAGATAAAATAAAAGCAGTTTTATTATCAATCAAAAGCTTATTATCTTTTGCCATCGCTGTAATATACTGTGGTACTTGGTTGTCATAGAGTTTTTTAGTTTCTAAAATGACTGCATTCTTTTTAATAGCATTCCAGAATCCTTTCTTCCTTTTATCTACTTTCTTGTATTTATGAGCAATAACCAATATGGTTTGTGGCGAAGGATTTTTGAGATAAGTTTCTAGTTTGTCCAAAGTTGACATCGATTGAGCTTCTTTGACGATAACTACACGATGCGAAGACATCATAGGAAACTGCATGGCTTGATCAACAACTTGTTTGAAGTCAGTTTCCTTGCCATATAGCACAACTTGATTGAACGACTTTTCTCCTTCCGAAAGAACCTTTTTATCAATATAATTTACAATTTGATCAATAAAATAGGGCTCTTCTCCTTGTAGGAAGTATACAGGTGCGTATTCTTTCTTTTTTAAATCGTCGAGTATTTTTTTGTAATCCAAAGTAATTTTTATTGTAGACGCTAAGGTAGTTTTTTTTGAAACTCCTAGGGAATAAATACTATTACTTTCACTTTGTGGGTTTACTTCTGGTTCTCTTTGTTTATTTAGAATTTATTAAACAGACCTTTGTCAAACATACTTCTTTTCTTGGTGGCGTTGTCTTCGTCAATTGGGTTTAATTTTCGACGCATGAGCACATACAAACCATAGAGAATTGCACCATAAGCTATCACAGTTACACTTGGGTTAAAAAGAAAACTACCAATAGTAATTATGAGCCCAACACATAAAACGGTCCACCCCAATACTCTTATATTAAAATTTTCTTCTTTGGCTTGCTTTACCTTTAATTGTTCTACTTGAAAATCTTGAATATGTCTAAATATAACTTTTCGTTCACTGTCTGGCAATCTTTGATTTTCGATTTCTTTGTCAATGATATGAGATTCAATTCCATCAATTACCATTTTTTCTAATTTTGACATCAATTGTTCGTGTTTCATGATGATTTATTTTCTAAATCTGATTTTAAGTTTCCTAGATAGAAATCCAATCCATGATCTTTGCTTCCTAATCTTTCGGCTTCTAAAAAGTGATCGTATGCTTTTTGTGTTTCATTTATGTCGTCGTAATACCTTCCAAGATGAAAGTGAGCATCAGCATTTTTAGGATCTACTTTAAGTGCCGCTTCTAATAATTTGTATGATTCTTTTTTCTCATCTAAGTTATAATACAATCGCCCAAGATTTACATAAGGATCTACATAACCTTCATTATAATTTAATGAGGCATTAAAGTCTAAGATGGCACCTTGATGATCTCCTAATTCACCTTTTACCAAACCTCTTCCATTAAGATATGTGGCATTTGTGTAGTCATAATGAATGGCGTTGTTGTAATAGTTCAATGCTTTTTCATAAGCGCCCAGGGCATAAAAAATAAAACCAAGTTTAGCATTGTCTTGATTTTTCATTTTTGCTAATGAGCTGTATTGATCCATATTGTCTATGGCATGATCATACTCTTCAAGAGCGATATAACAATCAATCAAATTGCTATTGACAACATCTTTGACAAATCCATCTTCAATTATTTTTTCAAAAATAACTTTGGCTTCTTCAAATTTTTTATCCTTCATGAATTTAACTCCTTCTGAAAATGATGGAGGAAGACCCCGTTCATCGAGAAGCATTTGCAATTGCCTTCCATCGTTGTACATAATGGAACCATTGTACAAATAAAGGGCTCGCTGTATAGGGATAATATTTACAAGAAAATCAAAAATACTTGAAGCAATGATAAGGTTGATTAGGGACTTGTATAAATCAGAAAGGCCATCATGATTGAAGAGCTTTATAAAGACAAGACCTAAAATGAGACTGGCCAATGGACCTCCTAGAATTATAAGAGCACTTTGTTTTTTTGAATTGGTTTTCTCATGCCAACACAAGCCAATAATCCAGCTCAAAAGATTCAATTTGAAGTAAACAGTAAGTCTTCCTAGTGTAAATTTATTGCTTTTTGAAATGTCAGAATATGACCCTAAACAAACAACAACTTGTCCATTAGTAAACAATAACGAAGGGATAGCGTGACCCATTTCATGTACAAACGTTGTTATTGATCTGGAAAAGATAACAGTTAAAATTGCTACTGCTGTGATTCCTATTCCAGTTAATAACTCCATTTATGCTTGTATTCTAAGAGTGTGATTACGAATTTGTTAACCTAAAATTGTCTAAAATGAGTGATGAGAGATGTAGTAAAATTAGTAATAATTTGAAAATGAATGACTTCTTGAGGTATTGATTGATTATTTTTGTTTAAAATACAATTGTGATGAGAGGCAGTGCAATTTCAGCGGGGCACGAAATAACCCTAAAAATGGCCAAGGAGATACTAAAAATGGGAGGTAATGCATTTGATGCAGCAATTACCGCTCATTTGACAATGTATATTTCTGAGCCGTGCATGGCTTCTGCTGGGGCAGGCGGATTTGCCCTTTGTTATAGACCAGAAAAGGGTGTGAAAATGTTGGACTTTTTTACTCAAACACCGTCTCAAAAAAATATAGAAAGAAACATTGATTTTTATCCTATTGAAGTAAATTTTGGAAATGAAATAGAAGAATTCCATGTAGGAGCTGCGTCGATGGCAGTACCAGGGTCTTTGGCTGGATTATTTGAGCTTCATGATAAATTAGGCAGTTTGCCAATGGATGTGCTTATTGATCCTGTTATTGACTTGGCAAAAAATGGAGTAGCCATTGACAAATTTCAATCGATAGATATGGGATTGTTAAAACCCATTTTATATAATGACAAAAGTGTACGTAATATATTTTTCAATGGCGATAAATTAAAGAAAGAAGGTGAGAATATTTTTATGCCGAACTTGATAGCCTTTTTGGATTTTATAAAACAAGAAGGAAGTACCGGTTTTTACAAAGGTGAAATTGGGCAAATAGTATCTGACTATTCAATTGAAATGGGTGGATTTTTAACTAGAAATGATTTTGAAAATTATAGAGCCGTTTGGAAGGAGCCTTTAAAAACCAAGTTGAATGAATTTGATTTGTTTGTTCCAAATGCATCCTCAATTGGTGGTGCGATAATGATGATTTTAAGGAAGGAACAAAGTAAAGAGGCATGTGATAAGTTGAATGCTATTTCCAATACGTTAGCAGTATGTAATGATCTACAGAATATTGATTTGGTTATGCAGGACTATTATCCAAACTCCAATTTTAAAAAGCATTCTTCTTCTGTTTCAAGTAAGGGGACATCTCATTTCAATATTTTAGATAAATGGGGCAATGCTATAGCTTTAACTTGCTCTTTGGGTGAAGGTGCTGGGTATTTTATACCTGGAACTGATATGCAGATGAATAATATGTTGGGCGAGTCATTTTTACTGCCGGGTGGCTTTCATAGTTGGCAACCTGATGTTCGACTTAATTCAATGATGACACCAACAATGGTTCTTGATTCTGATAATAAGCTCAGATTTATAGGTGGTTCAGGAGGAGCTGGACGTATTCCCTACATGATCAGTCAAGTTTTGGATAGATATCTTGGTGAGAGTTTTCATTTAGATAAAGCCACAAAAGCACCACGTCTCTATATTCATAACAATACGGTGCATTTTGAAGCAGGTTATGAAGTTGAGAAATCATGGATTGAGCATAATGAATTTATGGAATGGAAAGGAGCCTCATTGTTTTTCGGAGGAGTACATTCTATTGGTATAGATGAAAAAGGAACGATTGAAGCTGTAGGAGATCAGCGCAGATATGGCTCTAGTGAGGTATTCTAAAAATTTCATTTTTCATTACAACAAATTCAATACCTTTGTTGTTTGTTTTACGCATGTTACACTATACCACATATAATCATGAATCTTCAAAAGAATGGGTGACTTTTGTCCATGGGGCAGGAGGTAGTAGCTCTATATGGTATAAGCAAATAAGAGAATTCAGTAAACATTTTAATGTTTTGTTACTTGACTTAAGGGGCCACGGCAAATCGAAAGCTCCTATTCATAAGAAACTTAAGAGCTACAGTTTTAATGTAATTGGTGATGATATTATCCAGGTTTTAGATCACTTAAAAATAGAGAACACCCATTTTGTTGGAATTTCCCTCGGGACGATTATTATAAGGGAAATTGCTGAACGATTTCCAGAGCGTTCAAAATCTATGATTTTAGGAGGGGCAATTATGAAAATGAACTTTAGAGGTCAAATTTTGATGCGTCTTGGTGACATGCTAAAATCTGTAATACCTTACTTGCTGTTGTATAAACTTTTTGCATTTATTATAATGCCTAGAAAGGCGCACAAAGAATCAAGATCATTGTTTATCAATGAAGCCAAAAAACTGTACCAAAAAGAATTTAAAAGATGGTTTTCTCTTGTATCACAAGTAAATCCGTTGCTTAGATTTTTTAGGATTAAAGACTCTGGTATTCCAACTCTATATATTATGGGTGCTGAAGATCATATGTTCTTGCCTTCTATTTCTAAGTTGGTTGAAGACCATAATTCTTCACAGTTGTTTGTTATAGCAGATTGTGGTCATGTCGTAAATGTTGACAGGCCTTTGATTTTTAACGAAGAGTGTATCCGTTTTTTACGAGCGTAATTATCTACTATCCCTTCCCAACAATATCTTCTATTATTTTATCAAACATCGCAAAGTGAATATCTTTAGTAACTTTTCCTTGCTTCTTAAAATGATGATTGGCAGATAATTTTGTAATTATAATATTATTTAACGTATCTGTGTAAACGAATTGATTGTAAATGCCATCCATTGCAATTACATTTTTATTGTTTCTTGGCAACCACCACTGATATCCATAACCATGATGATTACTTGACATTGGATTATCACCAGGCATCAAATGAGGTGCATCTGGCGTAGTGGACTCTTTAATCCATTGTGGGGAAATGATAGTATTACCATTCAACTGGCCTTTATTTTTATAAAGCATTCCCAGTTTGCAATAATCCCTTAACGATGCATTTAAGCCACCAAGAACGACTTCCATATTTGTATTGTCTGTTAGCCAACAACCATCATGTTCCATACCTAACGGTTCCCATATGTGTTGATGAGTCAATTGAGCAATAGATTTGCCAGTAACCTTAACGAGTAAGATGCCTAATACTTGTGTATCTATGCTTACATAGTGATTAAATTCACCTTGTTTTTTTTCATTGGTGAGAGTCTTAGAGAATTCTTCTAAAGAGGATCCTAATGCGAAGGCTCGACCAAATCTATTGATGTCTGAATTAAAGTTCCCATAATCTTCATCAAAACTAACTCCAGAACTCATTTGTAAAAGGTTCTTAATGGTTACGCCTTCATAGCCAGTTTCTTTATATTGCGGCAAATACTTTGTGATAGGATCAGACAATTCGAATGCTCCTTTTTCATAGTAAACTCCAATCAAGGTTGATGTAAATGATTTAGCCATTGACCAAGAAATATGTGATTCATCTTGCTCAAGATCGTTCCAATAACTTTCATAAATAATTGTATCATTTTGGGTAATCAGAAGGCCTTCTGTATATGTGTCCTTTAAATATTGATTTATATCGTAGGTTTGGTTCTCGTATTCAAAACTTCCTTGCAATTGAATATTTGATCTTGCAGGAAGGGTTAATGGAGTGGTTGAGGCTTTCATGATTGCTGATGGATAAAATTCATCCATATTTTGGAAATTTTGTACAATCTGATCTTCATCAAATAGGTGATTTGTCTTATTTAGTCTTTTTATTTTATCTAGATTGAATATTGCAATAATAAAAAGGATAGCCAATAGTGCAAGTATGATTTTTACGATTTTCTCTTTCAAGGTTTTCTTTTAATGATAGAAAGATAACATTTCTGACAAATGACTCATAAGGAATGCGGTTTTATTACAGATTAAAATGCTTACTGTCTAGGTAAATGAAAAATGAACAACAACATACAGATAATAAAAAGGTAACCGATTTTAAGTAAATGAGGCTAGTTTCACTTTGCTCTCGCCTTAAATAAATGCTTTTAATAATTAAATTAGACTGATATGTATTTGCAGATACCTTTTTCCTAACTATGGTCTCATGCTTAGTTTTGGAATAGAACATGTTATTCTTGCGGTGTTTAAACCTTATTTCGTTGTGTCCAGGAATAACCATGTTCATAAATCCCATAATTATTCTTTTTAATAAGATAAGATTTTAATTATTCAATAAATGTTTTCTCGATTCTTCACGATGTAATATCGACAAAGATTACTTCAATGTCATTGAAAATGAAAACATCAAACCACCATTAAGTGGAAGTAAATTTAAAGCTAAATCTTCATTTGAAATTTTGTGAAAATGTGGTACCAGATATCCTATTGAGGCTCCTAATAGATAACCAGAAATGATATCTGTAGGAAAATGCTTACCAGCTCGATATCTTAGGTATCCCGTCATGGCAGGAAGGGTTGCACCTAAAGTCCAAATTACTGGTTTCCATTTACTATCTGGATATAAGTCACTAAATACCTTTGCCGAGAAAAAACCTAGTGCTGCCGTATTGGAACTATGCCCTGAAACAAATGAATACCTTGCACCATTATCTAATTTTTCGTCAATTGGAACTTCTGGATTGTATGTGAAAGGACGAAACCTTTTGGTTAATGCTTTTAGTGTATTTGTTATACCATCAGTAATAAAGAATGTCTCCAAAGCCATTCCTGCAATTACAAACCCTTGTTTCCTGCACTTTAAACCAGTGTAATGGGAGATAGGCAGTAAAAACGAAGTGTACAAAAAGATATCACTCAATTGGCCAGCAGATTCAGAGTAGTTTTCGGCAGCTCCTCTGTCGATGCTCCAAAGGTTTTCTGGATCTCTCTGTGGCAAGTCTTCAACTGTTATTTTATCAGCTTGAGCTTTTAGAAATCTACTTGTTCCCCAACCCAGAAAACTTGCTCCTAGGATATATCCATCTTTTTTCCAGTCCCAATTGTAAATATCAACGTGATCTTCATGATCATGATCATGGTTATGATCATCATGTTTTTCTTCATGAACTTGAGCTGTAGCACATTGATGACCAATTAGTAAGGTTAGGAGAATAAGATTGAATTTCATGAATATGATATTAGTTATTCTTAATTTTATTTATCAGATTTATAGAATGTATTTATTAAATCTTTTTTTATTTAAAAGTTTCTTTTTAATCAAAACGCCAAGCTAATATACGACTCGTTTTCTGACCTTGTTTCATTTCAATTATTCTCTGCTCCTTTACTTTTACATTATGCACAGCTTGTTCAAAAGCTTTCAAATGATTTTTGTTTGAGACCAATACAGTAAACCAATTAACATTATCTCTGAATTTATAGCTTTCCTTGATCATTTTTTTTATGAAATCTTTCTCCCCCCCTTTACACCAAAGTTCATTGTTCTGTCCTCCAAAAGTTTTGATTTCCTCTTTGTGATTTTTCTTAGATAGGTTTTTAACCTTTCTTTTATTGGCTTTTTCGGCTTCTAACTGAGATGTATAAAACGGGGGATTACAAATAGAGACATCAAAAAAGTCTTCTCTATCTATAATGCCATAAAACATTTCCTTGCTGTTGCTTTGAAGAACCAATTTTATATTTTCAGTTAGCTTATTACTTGTGACAATTTTCTTAGCATTTTTAAGAGCAATTTCATCAATTTCTGAAGCCGTAAAATCCCAATTGTATTCCTTAACACCTAGTAGGGGATAGATACAATTGGCACCAGTCCCAATATCCAATACATTGGCGTTTACTTTATGATCTATCAAATCTGCGATGTAGTGAATGTAATCAGCACGCCCTGGAATAGGTGGACAAAGATAACCATCTGGGATATCCCAATTTTTGATATTGTAATGTTTTAATAAAATGGCCTTATTGAGTGCCTTGACAGCTTCTGGCTCAAAAAAATTAATGGTTGTTGTTTCATATTTATTAACAAAGGCATGAGACTCTAACTCAGGGAGCACCTCAATTAAAGACTTGAAATCATAAGATTGCTTGTGTTTATTCTTTGGATGTAAGCTAGATTTAGTTGATTTGTCTTCTTTCATGCATGTAAATTAACATATTCATATAAATATATTGTTCTCATTAAAATTATTGAGAAAAAAATAATTAATAGTTGTCTGCTTAGATGCTTACTAATCAATTCATTACATATTACAATAGCTTTTTTATAAGATTTAAGTAGGGGTAAAGTGTAAAATAGTTGTCTATATATCAAAGGGTGTTATTAAAGGTAAAAAAAGTGTTTTCTCTAAAGTGAGAGAGCATTTTTTTGTTTTTAATGGGTTCTGATCACGATATTTTTACAATTACTTCTCTAGCAATTGTCTGAAAAATGGTAATTTCGAAGAGCTGTGAAATAAATCTTCTTTGCGCTTTTTCATTTTGATCAATAGGCGGTTTTTAAAATGCGAATCTATATGATCTATAAAGTCAATGTTGATTACTTCACTGCGATTTATTCTAATTTTTTTATTCGGATTCACATTGTTTTTTA
Organism: uncultured Saprospiraceae bacterium; assembly: GCA_905480605.1. Classification (GTDB taxonomy): domain Bacteria; phylum Bacteroidota; class Bacteroidia; order Chitinophagales; family Saprospiraceae; genus RFSX01. The sequence continues at coordinate 36,404 of CAJQRD010000050.1, forward strand.
ATTCTCCAAACGCATAACAGGATACGTGTTTTGATCCCTCATTGTTATAAGCAAAACTAATACCTCTACTTACTTCAAAATCTATTATATCATTTGAATTTAATAGTTTGATATCATTTTTTTCTTGACATTAAGACCTTTGTTGAAGAGACTTGTTCTCGTCTTTTGCAAGTGATTTTAATTGTTTCAATACTTCTTCCTCAATATTATCTTTTTTTGAATTTGTAAATAGCATTTTATATTTCTACAAGGCATCTTTAAAGTTTTGTTGTGTATAAGGCTTAAGAAGGTATGCGATACCATTTGTTTGAAAAATTTTGATTAAATACTCATCAAATGCAGTACAGAATATAACAGGCGTTTTATTTTTTCTGCTTAAATTATGAATTGTTATTTTGCAATGAAATATTAGAAATTGGCATTTCTTGAAAACTCAACATACTTGCCTTCAAATAATACTTTTTGTCTGGGATATATAAACCAGTTGAAAACGATGAATGGGGTTAATTTACAGTTGAATTGGCTTTGGAAAAGCAATAGGATAAACGTTTTTCGCAATACTTTTTTCTCTTTTCTTATGTAAAGTAGTGCGTTTTTGACTCATTGCCTTCTTGAGTCTTTGTCGTCATTATTGCATATGTTGATTCACCTTCGAATAGTCTACAGTGAATAATGTAGCATCAATCGAGTTCTTCCTGTAGATGTTCTAACCTATTTTTATGTCCATAAAGTGTTGCAGCGATGGCACCAAATAAAGGAGTTATTAATGGTCCGATAAGCGGGATGTATAACATAAGACTGATAACAACTCCCAAAAAAGTAGATGCATACCTGTGGTTATAAATACGGTTGCTACTTTCCTTTATGTTGATTTCAAATTGCTCATAATAATTGTCAAGAAATGCCAGTCCAATGAAATATGCATGAATAAAAAACATTGTTATATGAATAAGACTGTCCATGGATAGAATCCCAAATACTATATGAATTGGGATACTGATGAGAATGGCTGTGATGAAATTGCGAATCATTACCTTTATCATGCGTCTTTCAGCCTGTAGAAACTGTTTAAAGGTGGGACTAATCTTAATGTCTTTAAGAATGCCAAGGGTTTGTGTTGCAAAAAAGAAAATGACGACCTCAAAAACGATTAAAAATAAATATTTCCAACCACCAGTTAAAAGTAATGATTTACCAGCCTCTTTAAGTTTGCTTATTTTTTCCTCATCAATTTCTTCACCAAGTTTTATATCCACAACTCCCTTCTCTAGGGATCCTGCTGAAAAGAAATCAATACAATTACAGACTAGTATATAAGTAATCAATATTGAAGAAATTAAGGTTAGTAGTGAGATCCATTTATGCCGACGTAGACCTTTCCAAAGTTGGTTGTCTTTAATGAAAGGAAAAACTTCCTTCATTGAGTTATAGCAATCACGAATTTGATATGTTGCTTCTTGGAGTGAGAAATCTTTGATCATGTAAAGTTTTAAGCATTATTAATGTACAAAAAAAGAGAATAACTGGTCACTATTCTCTTTTATAATTCAAATAAGTAAAGTTGTTTAATTAAAGGATAATGAATTTTTGCAGTGTTATTTGCTTTTCTAAGTTGTCTATCAATTTGAAATGGTAGATACCAGTAGGGTAATCTGTAACTTTTAATTTAGTTTCTTTCTTCGTTATTGCTTTTTGAATGATGCTTTGTCCAATACTGTTGGTAATTTCAATTTTTAAATTGGTATTTGAAAAATCTGATAAAGTAATATTTAAATCTTCAGCTGTCGGATTCGGATAAATATTGACATCTATGACTAAATCAGATAAATTATCTACACCAGAAGGTAGCTCATTGTTGAAATTAAAAGTAGCGTCTTTAATTACATAATCTCCAGTCCCATTAGGTATTCTTGAACTGGATAGATTGGTTGTTTGTTCCGAAAATTCCAATGAGTCTAAAACAGATGTGCCATCAGTTAACATTAAGAAATCACCTTCTTTTGATAAATTAAAATTTGTATGTAGACCTTCCTCTTCCTCGTCATCATCTGCCCAAATGATTAAATAACCATTTGCAGGAATAATTGTGTTGGCTGGAAACTCCCACTTGTCAGGTTTTGATCTTTTGTCAGTCATAAATGCATTTGAGAGATCAATATCATCATTTGTGTTGTTAAACAATTCTATCCAATCTGCATATTTTCCACTTTGGTCTGCGATTCCCGACAGGGAATCATTTGATGCTACAAACTCATTTATAACAACATCATTAAAATCTAAGAGACTTTGTAATTGACTGCAATCAAAATGATTATTTAAATCTGCTTTTAATAATCCAGGCATCTCGCTAAAGAACTTACCTAAACCGTATATCTGACCAGACCCTTGCTTTATATCCGCTTCAAACTCATCAGTTGAAAACATATAATTTGGATCTTCATATATGGCATTTCTTATCATATCAGTATTTGATTTGATGATGGGCATAATTCTTTCTTCAGAGAAAGTACTATTTAGAAGGCTGCACCATCCTTTATAATACTGCTGTTTAAATTCTGGGATGTCCAATAGTCGTTTTATTAAAACCTTAGATTCGTTAGGCATATCAATTGGAAAATTTTGAACAATTGGACCGGTGAAAAGATTAATACCACCATTTCCTGTATTGGTGCCAGTTGTATCAACCGTTGATTGGCCATCATTCTCTTCAATCTTATCGTAAAGACTTTGACAAGTTTCATCCCAAGCGGATTCACAACAGAAATTATCTTGATTAATTACTTGTATAAATACCGAATCGGTAACTGGATATGGACAGCTACCATTTGTTATAGTGAGACATGCTGATGGGTATTCAATGACATTTATGAGTCCGCTTCCTCCTGGTCCTCCTCCAAAAGAGAAAATACCTCCAATGGCAAAATTATAATCCCACGGAATCCAATTGAACTTATTCGTAACAGTGTTTTGGTACAAATAAAAATTTCTTCCATGCTCAAGATAAGAATCCCAGTTGTTTGTAGCGATGTCAATTGCCAGTACTTATAAAAACCTTTTGACATCAAATACTTTTGAGATTTTGTCTTTAAATTCTTGATCAGAACTATTATTAATAATATCCATAAGGTTTACAAAGTCGTCCCAATTATTTTCTCCTTGATCCGTTTTAAGTTCGAATATTTTTTGATAAGCGGTACTATCTGAACCCAACCAATTTAAATCAGAATTTGCCATATTTTTAAATAGACGACCGTTTGCATTGTCAAAGTTATTATTTAAGAATGTTTTATCAATTTGTTCTACTAAAACGTACAGCCCCCAATACTCTTCATTAAGATATACTTTAGCATAAGATGTTCTAGGTGCATCAACTCCTGCATTACGATGAATATCGTAACAAATAAAATCTCTTTGCAATGAGGGGTCACCTTCGGCATTGTTTAGATTTATCTTTTTTAAACCATCGAATTTTTTCCCTAATACAAACTTATTGAAATCTAGTTTCATGGATTTTTTATCTGTAAATACCCAAAAGGAGGCAAAGCCTTTAAGCCGTATTCCAATTGAATCCACGCTTGTTCCATCTATTTCTACATTGGCCATCACATATGGTACGTCAGGATAATTGTTGTTGTAATTGTCAAGCAAGATGTTCCAATAATCAGTATCATTTATACTAACACGAATTTCGTGCACTGAGCTGTTATTAAATAATTGTTCACCTTGACCAATAAGGTTTAATTGTAAACAGGCACTAAGCAATAAGAAAACGAGTAGTTGTCCGTATTTCATAGGAGGAAAATTATTTATTTACTATATGATACCAATATGCCGATAAATTGTAAAATGTCTAGTACGAATCTGATTTATTTTTACTTTTTTCTATTATCGTGCTATTAGAGACTTTATTTTATTATTGAAGCCTGTCGAGTTGATATAATTTTCTAAAGTATGGAAAGTATTTTTATCATTTAATTGTTGGATAGATTTGTTTTCTATAAAATTAATTTGATCACAAACTTCATATAGGCCTTTGAGCATGTGCGATGAAATTATTACGGTTTTATTATTCGCTTTGAGGTGTTTGATAATAGTGTCCAACATAAAATTTGATTCTAAGTCAAGGCCATTGTAAGGTTCGTCCAATAAGTAAATTTGATTTTTTTGTAACAGAAGAGCAGTTATTGCAAGTTTCTTAAGCATTCCGGTTGAATAGTTTTCAGCATATTCATTTAATGGAAGCTCAAAAATGTTTACGGTATTTTCAAATTTAAAATCTATGTTTCTAGCATTACACAATAACTGTAGATATTCTAATCCTGTTATTTTTGAAAGTACAAAGGGGTGAGTTGGTAGGTAGCCTATTTTTTTTATATTCTCTTTTCCTTTATAGGTGATTTCACCATCATATGACTCAATGGATGCAAGACATTTTAAAAGGGTTGATTTGCCAGAACCATTTTTACCAACAACACCAATTATTTTGTTGGGCTCCAATGTTAAGTTTATATCAGACAAAACAATGTTTGAATTATAAGATTTAGAAAAGTTCTTTAATGTGATCATAACAATTCTAGCTTTAAGTTTTGAATGGCTTTTTTGTAGTAATATGGAATGGTAATAATCATGAAAAACGGGAAGCCGATACTTATAATTGTTACAATTACATTTATAATATTAAAGGGCAACGGATACTGGGCATATTTCAATATTGATGAAAAAACTATGTAAGAGAAACCAACCAGTGTTACCAAAAGAGAAATTCCGATATATGTAGGGTAAATAATAAGTAGTATGACAAGAGGTACTGATGTAACAAATAAACTATATTTAAGACCTGTTTTGATTTTGTTATTAATAAATGTACTTGCTGTTTGTGAATGAACCCATACAAAAAAATACGATTCCATCTTGCTATAGAATGACATCATCAATAAAAATATGCTCCCATAAGTTACTATTGCAAGATTGTAATTGTCAACTTTTATAGCGATACCAATTAAAATAAATTGCAGAATAAATATTGGTAGATATTGTCTAGACCCAGCCGTAAATTCGAAAGGATATTTTGCAAATGGGGTAGCGATGCGCAGAGTTGCACTGCCAGTCTTGTTGTAAAAACTTAATAAAATACCCAGAGCTAACGGTAGTAAAATAAATATATTAGGCTTGTTAATTAACATGAATAAAACAAATGGGAAAGCAACCAAAAGATTTTCAGAAATTCGAATCTGCTTATGCCGTTTAGAATTATAAGTATACTTTAAAAAGTCGTTTCTCTTTTTTTCGGAAAATGGAAAAACTACCATTAGGTAAATGAAAGTAATTAGATAAGCAGCATATGTAGTTTTAACGTACATAAGTTTCACAAAGGCAAATAGTAAAATCGGTATTATTGTAAATGCGACAGTAGGATTGATTCCAATATAAACCAGCCACCTTTTTATACGAATATATAGTAATTGCCAATAGTAACTCATTGATTATATCAGCTTAAAATGTGGATTGTAAATGAGACCGATAATATTATTCCACGGATCAATAACTGAACAGACTTCGATTTTATCGCCAACGTTATTGGGGTGCTCGTCAACAGTCGCGCCCAGTTCAACAAGCCTGTTGAATTCTGCTCGAATATCATCTACACCCCAGTATGTAAAAATATTCTTTGGATTGATTGTTTCTTCTTGCGCAGTTTGAAGCCCCAGTTCATACCCCGCAATATTAAATCCCACATAAAAAGGTTCATTGAAATAGGGTTCAGTTTGGAAAGCCTTGGTATACCACTCTATAGCCGTAGGTAAGTCTGCAACCTTATAAATGCAAGTTCTAAGTCCTTGGATCATAATAATGTTTTGGCTGAAGTTAATATTAGATTTTGAATTCAAAAAATTTTTATGTCAAAGAGCATGTCAATTTCGACTAGAGTTAGATCGATGTCTATAATTAGAGGTTTATAAGATATTTTAATTAGTTAACTAATTAAAATTAACCACAAGGACTCACCTTAAGAATACTTATACAAAATGAATACAATCAGTTGGCTGAATATAAAACTACAGCAAGAAGTGTTATTGCTATTGAATAGAATATCAAAGCTCTTCAATATGCATTCCTGGCTTCGCGTATTTATATGAACCTATTTTTTTACAAACATAATATGTATCCAATCCATTAATAGCTGTGCCTTCTATTTTATCAAAATTGATATGACCAGATTGTTCTAATATTCCATTTTCAAGACAAATAAACTCTATTTGCCCAATGATTAAAATTGTATTGTTGCTTTTTATTTGAACTTCTTCTTTAAGAGATAATGCAATTTTAATAGGTGATTCTGCTACGAATGGGATTGGAAAATTAGTTATTAAACTAGGCGTGAGGTTACAAGCTTCAAACTCTGATGTAGCATTGTCATATTTTGCAGATGTCAAATGTGCTTGTTTGTGAATTGATTGTGTAACTTGATTAATTGTGAACTTTTTATGATACCTTATATTTTCAAGTGTTTGTCTTTCAACTACTTCTGGTCTCATAATAAAACCCATCAAGGCAGGATCAGCACCTATGTGCATAACTGAATTGAAAATAGCCAAGTTTTGATTACCGGTTTTTGATAATGAGGCAATTAAATTAGCACTTCTAAAACCACTTAAGCCATTGATTAGTGTTGTACGTTCTCGCTTTTCTAAATTGCTAAGATCTGAACTAGAAATAATTTGATTATCCATGATTTTTGATTTAATTAGTATCAACTAATTATGTGTGTTATTGTTTACTAAAGTGATGTTCCTTGTGTTGCCTGGTCAATATCCAAATACTTAAAAACTGTTGTGCCAATATCTTCTGCTCTTGCGGTTTTGATTGTTTTTGGTTTAATCTCAGGGCCAGTTAAAATATACGATACATTTAACATCGATGAACGCAGCCCACCGTGACCACCTTTGTAATTGCCGACAAGTATTTCATAATCTTTGGCAAAATCAATCTTAGGTGCGCTTAATAAAACAAGATCACCCGATTTAGGACTATTAACCAATTCAAAACTTCTGAAAACGGCATCTGGATAATTTGTTTCGCATGTTAACTCAAGCCATTTATTTTTAGAATAGAATGTGTCTATTAAGAGACTGTCTTCTGTAGCATAATTGAAAGGATCACTTTCAACCGATGAGTACTTATACAATTTATTCTTTTTTGTAATTGTAGCGAATCCATTTTTATCAGCAACCCCAATTGTTTGCTTGTCAATTTTATACATGACCATTTCAACATTTATATTTTTTGCAAAATACGTTATCAAGTCATAAGAACTATTGGTACCATAATTACGCAAATCATTTTCATAAAGAATCTTTGACCATTTTTTATCTGTCGCTTTTAAATAAACAAAGGAGAGTAGATTGCCATTAATGACAAAGTATCCATCAATATCTTCTTTTGAAATATCGTCATCAAGGTCAGAGAAAAGAAGATTGGTTGAGTCTCCTCTTTTTAATGTGATACCCAAATCTTTTTTTACTTCTTCTTCTATGCAGATGTTTTTTGTGACATCTTCAAGTCCATGATCGGTAATGACAGCAAAATAACGCTCTTGGTTTTGTTTTTTTGATTCTTCCAACAATTGACCAATTAAACCATCAATATGAATAATAATATTTTCGTATTCTTCATCCATGCCATTGATGTGGGCATATGCATCTGGACTGGCAAATGTAATCCATTGAACAGCAGGGTTTTTAAGTAATTGCTCTGTCGCATTTTGTGCCACAAAACTCTCGTGTTGATAATGGGAGTATGTCCAATTTTTTCCGAAATAGGGAATTGACTTTAAAAAGCGAACCAACTTTTGATCTTGGTACTTGCTGGTTGTCATAGCCCATCCAGTTTTTCTTTCATCATGAACACCTTTGGTCATATAACTGTTAACTGAGGCTGTATAGAAAGAATCTTTTAATTCAAATAGAGTTGGATATTGTTCATCCAGATCCTTGTTCATGTGTATGTTTGTCCGTCCTACGTAATTTCTAAACTGTCCGCTTTCTCTAGATTTATCAAGCCATCGTAATCCAATTACACCACTTTTTACAGCATCAATTCCTGTCAAAAAAGGATAGAAAGCATAACCAGTCATGCTTGGGAAACTGCCTATACCATTTTCAACAAATATGCCTTCTTTCTTAAGTTTTGAAATATTAGGTATTTGATTGTTGTTGAGCAGTTTTTCAAAAGTCCTTTTTTCAAAACCATCTATTAGAATATAGGTAATGCTTTTTCCGTGATACATTGGGAAGTTGTACTCTTTTGCAGGCTTATTTATGAGTATAAATAAAGCAGCAATAAGAAAAAGTAAAATGTATCTTTTTTTAATTTTTGGACTATTCAATTGATTTTTAGTTTTTGGATATAAATTTGATTATTGTACTTTTCTGAAACTTGAAGGAAGTATACTCCTTTGGATAAGTGAGAAATATCAATATTTTCTGTTGAATCAGAATTTAGGAAAGATACATGTTGGCCGAGTATTGAAAAAACTTGTATTGCAATAATCTCTTGATCAGTTTTTATTGAAATTTTCCCTGTACTATTTGGATTAGGAAAAATTAGAATATTGTCATGACTATATTGGATATTTTCATCAGATACCGTTGCTTTATATTCATTGTAAGCTGATTGTAATTCATCGATTGGTTCAACACTAAATGGAGTAGAACCAATATTTAAATCAAGACTTAGGTTACCATAGGAGGCGTCAGTATCTGTTGGTTGAGCAACTCTTAAAAAAGCAGATAAGGAACTGACGCCTTCACTTAGGCATCTTTGATCTGCTCCAGGTCTTTTTGCACCTTGCATTGCAGCCATTAATTTATCTGCCAGTGTGCCGTTCGTTTCCAGGAAGGCTTTTTCCATATCTTGGAGTACATCAATACTGATAAGTATATTACCTTGGATAGCATAATTGTCTCCGATTAACTGACCTGCTTCCGCAAAGTTATTGGCCCCTGTAAAGCCTGCAGATCGTGTTGTGTTATTATTGATGTCAACAATCCCATATTGCCTATCATTGATGTTTCCACCGCCAGATGAATTGTCATTTAATTTTAACCAATCAATAATTTCTTCAGGTGAATCACCGGATTCCATTCTATCTAGAGCTGCACTCATGTTGAATGGACTCCACCAAGCTTGCGTATTTATGGCACCTTTGCCAGGAATAATGTCGCTGATAGTTAAAGCGCCTTCTTCGCCATTTAAAATAATATTGTCAAGACAGGTCGCACCTGCACTTCCTACTTCTTTGCTTGTAGGATCAGCCGCGACAATCGAGAAAGTATGTTGTCCATTGAGATGACACACAAGAAGACATAATACAAAGGTTAGAAATCTCATTTTTTAAACAAAGGTATACATAACGAATAGAGCTCAGAAGTATATTGCGAACTTAATTTATATCCTAAACTAAATTGCATATAAGGTTTTGTTTCTAAATTTATTAATAGTCAGTATTATACGTATAGTTATTAATTTAATATGTATATGAACGCTGTAAAAATATTGAATATCAATGTTATGTGAAAGACCCATATATAATTTTCTAGTTTAATGTTGTTTTTAATTGCAACTCCTCGTATTAACCTACAAATAAACTGACAACAACGGCCATTGTAAACCCAGAAAAAGCCAGGATCGTAGTCATCATTGACCAAGATTTAAATGTATCTTTTTCGTTCATACCTAAATACTGACTTACAAGCCAAAACCCACTGTCATTGACATGTGACAATATAGATGCACCGGAGGCGATGGCAATTACAATACAGGCTAAATATGCTGAATTTGTGTTTTGTAAATCCAAAAGAGGTGCGACCAAACCTGCGGATGTAATCATTGCTACTGTAGCTGAGCCCTGGATAATTCTTATCAAACATGCTGCTAAAAATGCAAACAATAAAATAGGGAAACCGATATCGCTCATTGATTCTGCAATCATTGCTCCTGCTCCTGTATCAACCAATACTTGTTTGAAAACACCTCCAGCTCCAGTCAATAGAATTATTGTTCCTGCTGGACCAAATGATTTTTTTGAAACTTCCAGCAATTGATCTTTTGTAAATTTTCTTCTAATTCCTAAAAAGTACCAAGCCAGTATATTTGCAATTATCAAAGCTACGAATGGGTGTCCAATTAGTTCTATAATTTTTCTTACTGAGCTTTCTTCAGCTAAATTAAATAGTCCACTTTTAATAAATGTTCCTAGTAAAATTAAAATAATGGGCAACGCAATAATTGAAATAATAAGTCCGAAAGGTAGAATGTCTTTTTCTTCTGATTTTTCAAAATTATTTTCTAGCGGGGCATCTACGTGAATTTTGGTTGAGATGTACTTTCCAAAAAACAACCCGGAAACGATTGCTGTTGGAATTCCGCAAATCAATCCGATTAGAATAACGCTTCCTAAATCAACATTAATGATATCTGCCACGGCTACTGGTCCAGGTGTCGGAGGAATAAAGGAATGAGTAATTGCTAGACCTGCCAAAAGTGGAATAGCGTAGAGTAAAAGTGATTTTTTCGTTTTTCGTTGAATTGAGTAAATGACGGGAATTAGAATAATAAATGCAACATCAAAGAATACTGGAATGGCAATAATAAACCCTGCGATCATCATTGCCAATGGTGCACGCTTCTCACCAAATTTGTTAAGTAAAAAATTAACAATGCTTTGAGCTCCACCAGAGTACTCCAGAATGGCGCCAAACATGGCTCCGAGTCCAACAACTGTAGCTACAAACCCTAACGTATTGCCCATGCCTTTTTGAATTGTACCTATAATTTCTACAGGATCTAATCCAGATAATAATCCAGCTGTAATACTTGCAATCAATAGAGATATAAATGCTGGTATTTTTAATTTTAGAATTAAAAAGAGCAATAGAAAAACGGCAAATCCAAATGCTAAAAGTAATTCACCCATTTTTTATTTTTTTCAATGTTTTAATGCTTGTCGTCTTTATATTCAAGTAGCTAGGTCAAAAAAAAACACTAGCGAAGGTTTCAAGTCATGATAATTTATAATTATAACTTATTAATCATTAATCGACATTTTATAAGCCATAATTTATAATCCATAATCTTATAAATTAACTCCAATCTGTATGGTATGATTTTCCTGAATTATCATCTTTTCTCTTATATGTGTGCGCTCCAAAATAATCTCTTTGACCTTGAATTATATTCGCGGTGGATTGAGCATTTATATAAGCTGTTATATAGTTACTGGCAGCAGATAAACAAGGAATACTATGTCTGTTTAATATAGCAATAGCTGTTACTTCCAATAAATCATCAATTGAATTTTTTATTTCTGAAATAATTTCTGGTGATAAGAGAATTCTGTCAGTTGACTTTAATACCTTGATTAAAGACTTCATGAGTGTTGATCTTATGATGCAACCGTTAGTCCAAACTCTTGCAATTTCTGGCATATTTAGGTCCCAAGAATATTCATTTGAGGCTGCTGAGATTAGGTGAATGCCTTGATGATGGTTGATTATACGTGCTGCTTTATATGCATCATGAATTTGATCAATATTTAAGTCAAAGATCTCTGATGAATTATCAGTATCATACAAATTTTGAGCCTTTACCCTTTCTTCTTTAAATGCAGAAATATAACGTGCAAATAAGGCCTCGTTTATCATTGTTATCGAAACGCCTAATTCTGCTGCAGCAATGCTTGTCCAACTTCCTGTTCCCTTGTTTCCTGCTTGATCTAAGATGATGTCAATTAGCCATTCACCATCATCTTTTTTAGTGATAACTTCACTGCTGATTTCTAGTAAATAACTTGATAGTTCTCCTTCGTTCCATCTTTTAAATAGAGATGCAATTTCATTCGGATCAAGAAGCAAACCAAATCTCATTAATGAATAGACCTCAGCAATAAGCTGCATTTCTGCATATTCAATTCCATTGTGTACCATTTTTACAAAATGGCCTGAGCCTCCTTTTCCGATATAACTGCAACAGGCCTTGTTGTTAAAATCCCTGGCTGCGATTTTTTCAATAAACGGGGCTATTTTTTCATAAGATTCTTTGTCACCACCTGGCATAACTGAAGGTCCCTTTAATGCACCTTCTTCTCCTCCCGAAATTCCAGAACCAATAAAGTGAATACCAAACTCTTTTAATGACTCTATACGTTGAGCTGTATCTTTATAGTGTGAATTACCACCATCGATAATAATATCATTTGGTTCTAAAAGTGAAGAAATTTCATTTATAGTACTATCTGTTACATCTCCTGCTTTCACCATTAACAGTATCTTTCTTGGGGTGGACAAGTCATTGACAAAGGCCTTAAGGTCTTCAAATCCAGAGGCAGAACTTAATTCGTTATATTCTGCAATAAAATTTTGAGCAACTAATTCTTCCGAACCTTTTTCATATCTATTGAATAAGGCTAGTTTAATACCCTTTGATGCAAAATTTCTAGCTAGGCTTTTACCCATCACTCCCATTCCTATAATACCAAATTCTTTCTTCATCTTTTCTTAAATATTGAATTAGTAATTATAATGTTTTTATTTTAGCTTTCGCTTTAATTCATTAATTATATCATCAATTGACTGGCTTATATCAACCACGATTACATTTGAGGGTTCTTCAAGTACTTCAAATTGAGATTTAAGTAAATGAGGAGGCATGAAGTGATTTTCTCTCTTGCCAATTCTATTGTAAATTTGATTAAAATTTCCTTTTAAGTATATAAATTCTATTGAGCCTAAATCTTGAGATAGTAATTTTCTATAATCTTCCTTTAGTGCTGAACAGGCATAAATAGCAGATTGATTTTGATTCAGCATATGTCTATTTATAGCTTTAAGCCAAGGTTTTCTATCAGTGTCGTCTAGTTGAAACCCATTAGACATTTTGTCAATATTTAATTGTGGATGAAAGTCATCACCATCAAAAAAATTATAACCAAAGAACTCTGATATTTTTTGACCAATTGTAGTTTTTCCAGATCCTGAAACACCCATAATTACATAAATAGTTTTCATGTCCAGTTTTTTAATTTCAATTCTTCTTTTTTCAAGATCCATCGATTGACTTCTTGTTCAAAATTAATAGTTCCTGGTATAGTGTTGTACTTTTTATCAAATTTGAATCCTAATTTCTTCATTGTTTTATTAGGTGCTGGATTAAGCGCATAAGGTTCGCAAATGATCTTGTCAAGTTCAAATAGTTTAAAAAATATAGGAATACTAAGTTGAAGTAGTCTATGTCCTAATCCGGAATTTCTTTTCTTAGAATTCCAGATATGAAAGTGCATAACTGCATGGTTGCCAAAATAGATATTGTTAAGATTGTTATGTCCTATTGGTATGTTATTATCTAGCCAAATACAGGCAAAATTCTGTTTTTCCTTATAATTTTGGATCAACTGACTTTCTAAATTGGCTTTGAATATACTTCTTGGTTGCATTCTCTTAATGTCAGCACCCATAATGTTTAATTGATATTCTGATCTAGAATACCAATAATCAAGTAATAATTCTACATCATTAGATGTAATTTCTCTTACTGATAACATATCATAGATTTTAAAAGAATAACAAATATTCTAATTTGTATTGTCTTTTAGCAGAGTTTTGAAGTTTAATTTGTTAGAAGTATGGATGAAACGACGGAGTTAATACTTTTTGGCCAAGATAATCAAAGCATATTTAATTATAATTTTATCCTGCATTTACACCGGAATTCCTATTTCTTTCTTTAATTAATTACCAGTCATTAGGAGTAGGTTTCTGTTTTTTTTAATATTAAGCTTAATAGGTTTTGTTAAATCTTATATTGTTGACAATACAAACTTCATTGTTTTAAATGGTATAAGAAGAGTTGTCGATTTTCCAACTCCGTTTTGACGCGAGGGAATTATGTTTTGTATTGTGTTAATGAAAGTGCAGTATTTAAGACTATGGACAAAAGATTAAAATGGTTTAGTGTTTCGGATGATCTGCTTTACAATTTAGAGAAAAGGAAAAAGTTGCTTTTAGTATTTCAGACGTATGTGATGAGAGTTTTAATTTACCATTGGTTGATTGTTATTCAACCCTGTAAATGATGTGGGTTGAAAGAAATGATGCACTTGCCAAAGAACTAAAATCTGATTCGGCCCTATTATACTATTTTCAAATGAATGAAGAATTTGGAATCTTAAACGACAAAGCAAATACCTATCATAGGTTATTGGTGCGTTTAGCGCATACTGTATCGTTAGTGAACCAAATTTAAAAAGACATTGTTGAATAAATAGCGTTTTCTTCCAGTATCTCACTTGCCTTAGATTGCGTTATGTCTTATCTTATAGGTGGTAAAGGATTTGGTTCCAGAAATTTGATCTTGGATCAATCAATTTATAATAGCAAATGAAAAATGGTTAAATTGGACATATGCAAGGTGTTATACGTTATATAAGTGTATCTTATTAAGGGTATACTACCAATTAAATGGTAATTTATCATATGAATCGGAACAAAGTGTATTATTTCGTAGTTTTCAGTATAGAAAAACATTAGGAATCATGAGATTGACAATTAAAACAATATTTTTTAGCGTAGTCTTTTTAGTGATAGGCAGTGTGCAATCAAATGCGCAATCTTCAGTATACGAAGCGATTCGTCAAAATCCTAATTTGCAAAGATTGGAGGAGGCCATTATTAATGCAAACCTTCGTACGCGATTCTCTCAGAACAACGAGGCCTTTACAATTTTTGCACCAACGAATGCCGCAATGGCAACTATTCCATCTTCAATAATTAACAATCAAGCGCTTATTGAAGATCTTATTTTAACGCATAGCGTTAGTGGTTATTATAAGAATTTTGATTTTGTTGACGATGCTGCGGTTCACACTATTAACAACCGAGATTTAATTATTGATAGAAACGCGAATGGATTGTTTATAAATGGGGCAAAAGTTATTGTTACAGATATTATTACAAATAATGGAATTGTACATATTATTGATACCTGGGTGCCAAAATCTGGAACTTCTGAAACAACGTTATGGTCAATAATTAATAGAAGTTCAAAGCATAAAGTTCTGTCAACAATTATCAAAGAGGCAGATTTTGAAGACCTTTACCTTCAAGACGAAAAGAAGACTGTTTTTATTCCAACAGATGAAGCATATTTTTCTTTGTCTCAAGAAAGATTTGATAGACTTTTAGGTGGCAATTTAAATTATATAAAAAATAATTTAGAATTTCATATTGTTGAAGATGAATTGTTTTTTGAAGATTTAGCAAATGGTGCAAAATTTACTGCCGCCAATACACAAGAACTCACGATCACTGTTAATATAAACGGAACTTATATAAACGGTGCCAAAATACAATTTAGTGCTATTACAGCTGTTAATGGGCGGGTATATGTGATTGAAAAAGTATTGCTACCTGCTGACCTCCCACCTTTTACCTTCGTTGATTTTGTAGCTCAAAGCGAGGATCATACTTCATTGGAAAACGCTATTACTTCAGCTGGATTAATTGGAGACCTTTCAGCTGATGGCACCAGAACTTATTTTGCACCGACAGATGAAGCGTTTGCTTTGTTAGATCCTCAATGGCTTTTAAATTTGTTTGCGGACACTGATTCTTTAAGGTCGGTTCTTCTAAACCATGTATTGGCAACCCGTAGGAATGAAGAAAACTTAATAGATGTTGAAATGGATATGGCTATCAATGGCTATGATTTGACATTTGATGAAAAGAGCAACGGTGTATTCGTAGACGATGCAAGAATTATATTAAAGGACATACCGGTTGATAATGGTATTGTACATGTTATAGATGTGGTTCTAGTTGAAATCATAGAACCCTTCACTGTTTATGATATTATTTCAACACACGACTCTTTGACACGTTATAACTTCTATGTGCTCAAACATAATTTTGATGAAATTTTGAATCAACCAGGGCCATATACAGTTTTTGCACCGAGTGATGATGCAATTGATATGATGCCAGAACAATTCTTGGAAGACCTCAATAGTATTACTCCTGACTTGCTAGATGATTTGGTTCGGAGTCATGTGGTTGAAGGATTTGAGACTTCGGACTCATTGACTATTGATAGAGATTTTTTAGCTTTTAATGGCTTTGGTCTTACTGTAGGTACAGATAGTTTATCCAATCTTTTTTTAAATCAATCTGGTATTGTAGTCACAAATTTATTTGCAGACAATGGTGTTGTTCATATAATTGACGCTGTTGTAAACCCTTTGGATACTTTTGTGACTATTTTTGATTTTATTAGTCAAAGCCCTATTCACAATACTTTGGAGTCACTGGTTCGTATTTCTAGTATTCGTGATATTCTTGATTCACCAGGAGCTCAAACATTTTTCGCTCCAACAGATGATGCATTTTCTAATTTACCAACAAGTGTGCTAAGCGATATATTAGGAGATCCTAATGGTTTGTTGCTTGATGTATTATTGAGACACGCGGTGCCAGGTAATGTTACTTCAGCGGAACTCGAGATGCTTACAGAGATAACAAATTCGAATTTAGATGTATTGGGAATTGAAGTAATTAATGGTGAAATATTTATCAATGATGCTAAAATTATAGTGCGCGATGTAGTTTTAGATAACGGAATTGTACATGTAATAGACGCACTAATTGGACAAGCTGAAATTGTCAATACAGTATTTGATGTAATTGTTAATAGTGAGAATCATGGGCAATTGGAAACTTTGATTTTGTTTGCTGACTTTGATGATGATTTGACATTGGAGAATAATTTAACAGTGTTTGCACCTACCGATAATGCATTTAATGCTTTACCTCAGAGTGTGCTTGACCAATTGATGTCAATTGATACTGATTTCTTATTGAATGTTTTAAATCTTCATAAGCACAATGATTTGGCTTTGACAAGCACATTCTTTAACGGCCGTAAGTTGTTGATGGCAAACGGGGAAGAAGTGACAATAGAAATTGTCAACAATGAAGTTTTTGTCAACAATGCCAAAATTGTTACTCAAGATATTCTGGCTGATAATGGAATTGTACATGTAGTTGACGCATTGATAATGACTCCAGTGAATTTGAAAAATGTTTATGAAATTGTATCTACAGAGAGCAATCTTACCACTATGAAGAAGGCGGTAGATGCGGCTAGTCTTGATGATGAGTTAACTAATGAAACTGATATTACTTTGTTTGCTCCATCAGACGAGGCATTTGAGGCTTTACCCGATGGTGTATTAGATGAATTGTTGACGAATAGTACCTCAGATTTGATCGATATACTTTTAAAGCATAAACACAATTCTATATTGTTGTCTACGGATTTCGTAAATGGTGAAAGGATCTTAATGGCGAATGGTGAGGAGACAACAATAATTATAAAATCAAACGGACCATTTATAAATAATGCAAAAATTGAAATTACTGACATTATTGCAGAGAATGGTGTTGTGCATGTTATTGATGCTGTGTTATATACACCACCACAAATGACTACAACTGTTTATGATATTGTTTCTGATAATGAAAATTTGTCATTTTTAAAAGATGCGGTATTGGCTGCAGGCTTGCGTACAAATTTGGTTGAGACAGATGACATTACCTTATTTGCACCTACGAACGAAGCTTTTAATGCATTGCCGAGTGAAATACTGACTGCTTTTTTTAATGATGCTTCTGGTTTATTGAGAAATACTTTGATGAATCATATTCACGGTAATGAAATAGCAAGTACGGATATGACAAGCGGACAGACCTTGAGTATGTCTGGTGGTAATACTTCTACGCTAACTGTTGGAAATGGCATAATTCGAATTGACAATGCATTTTTGACTATAAGAGATATTCAAGCTGATAATGGTATTGTACATATTATTGATTCTGTGTTAGATTTACCTAATGATAACCGTATGACCGTATATGATATTATTGTAGAAAGTACAGATCACTCTATTCTTGAAAATGCTATTATTGATGCTAATTTGGTAGGTGAATTAAATGGGGATGACTTGGTAACTGTATTTGCTCCGACGAATACAGCGTTTAGTAATTTGCCAACTGGTTTATGGACTCAATTAAATGCTGACCCTAACGGGTTGTTAAGAGATGTTTTGTCAGGACATATAATCAATAGCCAAGTAATTAGTAATAATTTAATTAATGGAAGTTTTGTAACTGTTGCCAATGGTGATCAAGTTCAAGTAACTATTTCAAACGGAAGTATATTTTTTGGAAATGCTAGAATAACAATTGAGGATATCCAAGCAGATAATGGAACTGTACACGTTGTTGACGCTGTAGTATTGCCTGATGGTTTAATAACGACAGTCTTTGATCTTATTGCTGATAGTCCAAATCATACAATTTTTGAAGAATTACTTAGAATATCAGGATTGAACACTACTTTATCGGGCCCAGGCATATTTACGGTATTTGCACCAAACAATGCTGCTATAAACAGCTTAGGACCAGATGGGGTCAATGATTTAATTAATGATACAAACGGCTTGTTAAATGATATGCTGCTTTATCATATTACAAATTCAGAATATACCGGGCTTGATTTGACTGATGGACTTGAAATAACAATGTCTAATGGAATAGCAGCAAGGATTGCTAATGATGGTTTTAATACTTTTATTGAGCAAGGATGGATTCTAAAATTTGATTTATTGGCCGACAATGGAAGAGTACACGAAATCAGTAAATTCATATCTCCAATAACATCTACAACGACCTTAGATGACGCATCATTTAATTATTATCCGAATCCGGTTACAGATGAGTTGACCATTGATTGGACTGAGTCAGATTCAAACATTGAGCTTATACTTATTTATAATAGCTTAGGAGAATTGGTGATGAAAAAAAATGTTGATCAAAGAAAATTCAGTATTGACGTTTCAACTTTACATTCTGGAATATATTTCATTGGGCTTGATAAATACAGGTCAAATAGTTTAAGGTTTGTAAAAAAATAAATCACTATATTAAGCACATTGGGCTTAATAAAAAACAATGTTTTTTTAAAAAATTGCAAATCATGACCAGAATTTTATTTTTACCAATCGTTGTTTTATTACTGCTTGCAAGCAAGTGTGCAGAAGTAGAGCCTCCAGATACTGTAATCTTTAAAAGCCAAGATTTTAAGTTTAACTATTCAATAGATAACCCTCTTGCTTCAATCTTTTTAAACTATGATTTAAAAGAAATTTCTGGAATAGAATGCAGCTTAGATGACAAATACCTTTATGCCGTTAACGATGAAAAGGCTGAACTCTTTGTGCTCAATATTTCGACTGGTGAAGTAATCGAAAAAATTAATTTTGGTAAACCAGATGATTATGAAGGACTTTGCATGGTTAATAATCTGGTCTATATCGCAGAAAGCAATGGTAATTTAAAAGCTGTTAATCCAATAACCAAAAAACGTGTGGCGACCTATGATTGTAGATTGTCAAGAAAAAATGATATTGAAGGGTTGGCCTATGATATCAGTACCAAGAGTTTATTATTGGCAGCCAAGGGTCACAGTAAATTAGATGGTCATAAAAAAGGCAAAAGGTCTATATTTAAAATACCAATTTCTGATTTTAAAGTTGAGAAAAAACCATTCTTAACAATTGATTTGGAAAAAAGTATTAAGTCCTTAATTCCAAATGTCAATATAGATACAGAAACTGTTGGAATACTAAACAAACGTGTTAAGGAGTTTGCACCTTCAGGATTGGCAATTCATCCTTTAACCAAAGATCTTTATATGCTTTCCGCTCGTGGAAAAATATTGATTGTATTAACGCCAGATGGTAATTTACAAGCTGTTGTATTTTTAAATAAAAACGAGAATCAGCAACCTGAAGGTATTTGCTTTAAAAAAGATGGAACAATGTTTATTTCCAATGAAGGAGCAAGTGGAAATGGAAAGTTAGCTATTTTCTCCATGGCTCGATAATTCAATGCTTCAATGTCAACAATAGTGTTTGCCAAGTTATGGGACGCAGGTAAATGCTTCAATGTTCTTACTATACTTTCTTTGTGTAATTCTGTGACCTCTCTTTGAATTCTGAGGTTAATTTTTTTTTTTTCATATAAAAACTCTAATCAACACCCAATCTTTAATACTATATTTGAGATAATATATAATTTATGGATCCTTATAACATAGACCCAAACAGACCAAGAGACCCTGAACGCCATGTAAAAGCACTTAGGTTATACGGGATGGCTATAGTTTCAATTCTTTTGCTTTTATTCTTAATTAATTTACTAACGAAGTAGAATTTCATTTCTATTTGAACTTCAAAAGTTGCTTTGAAATATGCAACTAATTTTATTTTTTATTTTTTTAAGTTTTAATGAGGTCAACCTCTATTGTTTTAAATATATTTAGGTTATATCAAAAAAACAATAGAATGCAAATAATTGAAACGGCTAAGGAATATGATGCAATTATTGTTGGATCTGGTGCAGGTGGAGGAATGTCTGCTTTCGTATTGGCCAATGCCGGAATGAAAGTAGCTGTTGTTGAGGCTGGCCCTTATTTTGATCCTGCAGACCCGATTACTAAAACACAAATGAAATGGCCCTGGGAATCTCCAAGAAGGGGGGCTAGTACAAATAGGGCTTTTGGTGATTTTGATATGTCGTGGGGTGATTGGAAAGTTGACGGAGAGCCCTACACAACCAAAGAAGGTACAGATTTCAAGTGGTGGAGAGCGAGAATGCTAGGAGGCCGAACCAATCATTGGGGAAGAATATCGCTGCGATTTGGACCAAAGGATTTTAAGCATAAGGATGTAGATGGTTTGGGTGCAAATTGGCCAATAACCTATGATGAGGTAAAACCATTCTATGATCGACTTGATAAAATGGTTGGAATATTCGGCACTAATGAAGGTCTTCCCAACGACCCAGATGGATTCTTTTTACCTCCGCCCAAACCAAGACTACATGAGTTATATTATATAAAAGGTGCTAGGAAATCTGGTGTTCCAGTAATTCCTGGTCGACTTTCAATGTTGACGAAACGAATCAATAAAGATAGAGGCATTTGCTATTATTGTGGTCAATGTGGAAGATCATGCAGCGCTTACGCTGATTTCTCCTCTGGCTCTTGTTTTATATTTCCGGCACAAAAAAGTGGTCAAGTCGATTTATATGTGAATTGCATGGTTAAAAATGTAACCACCAATGATGAAGGTTTAGCGACAGGTGTTTCTTACATCAACAAGGAAGATATGAAGGAATATAAACTGAGAGGGCGTTCAGTTGTATTAGGAGCATCTGCTTGTAGTTCTGCGAGGATATTGTTGAATTCTAAGAGCAAACAACACCCTAACGGACTAGGCAACAGCAGTGATCATGTAGGTCGATATTTACATGATTCTACTGGTGCAGGATTGACAGGATTTGTGCCAGCATTAATGGATCGTAAAGTTTACAACGAAGATGGGGTAGGTGGTATGCATGTATATAGTCCATGGTGGGGAGACAACAGCAAATTGGATTTTCCTCGAGGTTACCACATTGAAGTTTGGGGAGGGTTAGGAATGCCTGCTTATGGTTTTGGGTTCAATGCTTCAGCGATGAATAAGTATATTGGAGGTGAGATTGGTGGTTATGGCACAAAGCTGAGAGATGACGTCAAGAGATTTTATGGATCAGTCGTAGGCCTTTCTGGCCGTGGAGAGTCTATTGCTAGATTTGAAAATAGATGTAAACTGGATAACAATGTCGTAGATAAATTTGGCATCCCTGTTTTAGAGTTTGATTATAAATGGTCTAATTATGAAGTGAACCAAGCAAAGCATATGGTTGATTCATTCGAGGAGATTATTGTAAATATGGGAGGGGAAGTTATGGGTGATAAACCTGGAAAGGAAAGCGACTATGGACTTTTGGCACCAGGTCAAATTATACATGAGGTAGGTACAACTAGAATGGGTAACGATAAGAGAACATCAGTTACCAATAAATGGCAGCAATTGCATGATGCCAAGAATGTTTATGTTGTGGATGCTGGTCCATTCTCCTCACAAGCAGATAAAAATTGTACTTGGACAATTATGGCATTAAGTATGAGGGCTTCAGAACATTTGGTGCAACAATATTTAAAAAAGGAAATATGAAAAGGAGAGAAACATTAAAATCATTATTGGTTGGTGGAATCGCAGGAACAGCTGCAGTTGGTATGGGTGCATTAAGTTGTAAGGCAGATCAGCAAGTAGAAAGTGTCGAGACACCTGAAGTATCTTCCGAAGTTTATGGCCGTACTCCTGCTGAAATTAAGCACGATGAGAAAATCAATTCTCAAATATGTTACAATGAACATCAGTTGACAACCATTGCCGTTTTATGTGATATTATACTTCCTCCGACACCTACAGCTGGAGGGGCAAATGAGGCAAAGGTTCCAGAGTTTATTGAATTTATCTCTAAGGACCTATCAACGTACCATGAGTTGCCCATAAAAGGTGGGTTGATGTGGTTGGACGGAGAATCAAATACAAGATTTAATAAAGAATTTGTTAAGTGCAACAGCAAAGAACAAATTGCTATAATTGATGATATCGCTTATCCTGATCCTAAAAATGAAAACCCTCAAATGGACCAAGGCCGTGCTTTTTTTAATAAAATGAGAGATTTGACATTGACAGGTTACTATACTACTAAAATGGGAATTGATGATTTGGGTTACGTTGGCAACAGGCCCAATATGTGGGACGGTGTACCTCAAGACGTTTTAGATAAACATGGGTTGGCTTACGACAAAGATTGGATGCCTAAGTTTATAGATCATGAAAAAAGTCAGGACATTGCGGAATGGGATGAAAATGGGAATTTATTGACTTAGCTGGAGCTTGAATGAATTGATTGCTACCAATTAAAGAATTATTTCTATTATACAATAATATTTAATTCTATCAATATTAATTTAGCCTATAGGAATGCAAGTTCTTCAATCTTTTTACCAGAGGTACGTTCATACAAATCATAGATCAATCCGTCCTTTAAACCAACTTTTGGTACTATAATTTGATCACTTCCTACATTTTCTAAAACTGTAATATAGATTTCCGAGGCAGGAATGATTACATCAGCTCTATCGGGATTCATTTTTAAAATTTTCATTCTGTCCTCAAGTGAGTATGCTTTTACGTAAGCACGTAATGCTTTTAATTCGGCTAAACCTATAGTGTTGGTATTACTTTTGTTCGCAATTTTAAACAGCTTATTTATATTTCCACCTGTTCCAATTCCAATAATATTTTTTGTTTTTTTGTGAAAGATTTTTGACTCCATTTTTTCATATCAGCCATAATTTCTTTGCGCTGTTTTATACTCATCTTTCTAACGCTACCAATTTTAAATGATTGGCTTTTTTTCAATCTCTTTCCGTCATAAAGGTTCAATTCAGTACTTCCACCTCCAACATCAATATGAATGTAATAGTCGTTCATTAAGTTGGGAGTAATCGCCTTTTGTAATATTGATGCTTCTTTTTTACCTTGTATTATACTAATGTCAAGACCTAATTCAATTTTTATTTTCCTTCTTACATCATTTCCATTTTCAGCTTCTCTCATAGCTGATGTCGCAACGGCATAATAATTATCAACTTCATACAAATCAATTAATAATTTGAATGCATGCATTAGTTTCGTAAATCGTTCTATTGTCTTAGGAGTTATTTTCTTTTTTGTAAATACATCCTTTCCAAGCCTCAAGGGAAACCTTAAGAATTCCAGTTTTTTAAAACTGACCAACTTACCTTCTTCATAAACATTGACTATTTGTAACCTAATGGCATTGGTGCCAATATCTATAGATGCTAGTTTCATAATTTAAAAGTAAGACTTTCATATTACAAGTGAGTATAGCTGATTGAAATGGCTTTTTTTAATTATAATATTGGCAGTAATTAGTCAAGCTGAAATAATCGTCCTTTTCTCAATAAATCTTTCCAAATCAATGGCTGGTCTTTGATGTTCTCAAGATGATCATGTAATGCTTTTCGAGATATCTCCTTCTCTGCATCAATGGCAAGTTTTGTTTTGTGGCCCATTGTTTCTTTTTCGAAAAGTATCTTACTTTCTGCAGTTTGTGTCAGTGAACTTGTAATTACTTTATGGTTCATCTCAAATGCATGTTCATGTTTGTCTAATACATAATCATAAGGTCCCCTTCGTGAAATTAACTTAACGAAAATTGGAGCTGTTTCAATAGCAATAAATAAGAGAATTATAAAAATACTTGCCATATATATAGCACTGCTTTTTTTGTTTAACCGACTTTGAGCTTCGATTCTGGCTGCAAGACCATTCAACGAAATGGCATTTAATTCTAGTGTTTGTCTTTGAGATTCTGAGACCAGATCATCCAAAGCCAATTCTTTGCTAATTATTATATCATTGTTTTTTAAACTTATAGCATCCAATTCAGCTTGTGCTTTATCAGCTTCAGCTTTCTTAGCAGCATAAATAGGTCCCATATTTCTTTTTTGTGAACCTCCTGTTCCATCTGCTTCCTTTATAGCTTCATTGGATAAGTTGTCTCTTGCAATTGCTTTCTCGTTTATTTCTGATTTATAGCTTAGAATTTCAGTTTTTAAAGTTGCAATATCACTTTCAAATCTTGACTTAACAAGTGACTCTTGTTCTTTTAAATTCTCTTGTTGCATTAAAGCAATTTCTGATTGTATCTCTGTATCAAATATTTTCAATTCCAAAGGTTTCGCAATTACAACTGCGATCAAAATAGCCAATGCTAAACGGGGAAGGGTAGTAAAAGAATCCCTGAAAAAGTTTCCAGATTTTTTAAAGGTGGAAACAATATATCTGTCTAAATTGAAGATCATTAAACCCCAGATAAATCCAAATGCTATTGCCGCAATGTAAGATTGAAAAACTGTATAGATAGCATAAGATGATGCAAGCCATGCAAATACTCCTGTGAAAAATATAGTAGCGCCAATTCCAGTATATCTATTTATTTCTGAAGGTGCTCGTTTTAAAATGGATTTGTTTACCCCTGAACAAACCAAAAAGAAATTTTGTATTTTTTGCATATGTAAGATAGTTTGTAATCATTTCAATATAACACAAACGAACTTTTTTTGATTTTCTTATCGATGATTGCAAGTAAGTTGAAGACCAATGGTATAAAAAGGTTTGAGATGTCAAATGGCGTTTACAATAATTTGAATTTTAATATTTTATTATTATTTAAATGGTTTGTAATTTTTGAAACTCCAAATATGACCTTCTAAGTCTTTGCAAGTATATCCTTTGCCGTGTGGTTCTTGTTTAAAAGGAAGTAGGATTATTGCACCTTGTTTTTTAGCTCGCTCAAAATGTAAATCAAGTTTTTCTTGCTTGATTACATTATAGTGCGCTTGAGTATTCTTGCCATCAAGTATCAAAGGGTGCAGTTAATAACCTATCATTTCGATTTTCTTTTAATGTTCCTAGCTTTATTATTCCATTGCAAGTTCTCATTTGAGCATGTACAACAATACCATCAATTTCTTGGATCACATGTTTTTCAAAGCCTAATGCTTTGCGTTACCAATTATATGCGGTTTGAGTATGTTTATAGCGGTGAGTTGGAATATCAGTATAGAAATTTATATTTCTTTTATTTTATGAAAAATTATTTATGCCAAATAATTATTTGTAGAATATAGCTTATTCATTATATTTAGTATGATTTTAATTAAAAAATAAAATCAATTGTATTAACTAACTTAAACTTTACTAATAGAAAACATTAACATTTTAGCTTTATTGGCAGGTGGGGTCGTGCCCATGGTATTAGGATTTATTTGGTATGGTCCTCTCTTTGGCAAGGCTTGGCAAAAATCTTTGGGGTTTTCAGACGAAGATGTTCAATCTGGTAATATGCCAGTAATCTTTGGGGTCTCATTCTTGGTTGCAATGCTTGTAGCATATTATTTATACAATTATGTGGGTTATCACGAAGCTGATGAACAAACATTCATACATTCTGCATTTCATGGTGCACAAATTGCTCTTTTTACAGCTGTTCCTGTACTAATTTCAAATTCATTATTTGAAAAGAAAAACTGGACTAATATTTTGATCAATGCTTCCTACTGGACATTGACAATGGCAGTAATTGGTGGTGTAATGTCATTTTTTTATTAAAAAATAGTATTTATAGTATTAATGAGAGGAGCTAGTAGCAGCTCCTTTTTTTATGCTAAGAATATAATATCATCTTTAAATAAAGAGGCCCTATGCAAATTGAATTGCATAGGGCCTTTTGCTTAATACGTTTCTTAATTTATCTTATTACTGATATTTTTTCAACGAACTTTTGTTCACCTGAAATTACATGTAAGAAGTAAATACCTGGACTGTAATCTGAAAGATCAATTGTAATATTTGATCTTCCAATAGTAGTGTTAATTAATTTCTGATTGACTAATTGTCCTTGTGAATTAATCATCGATACTTGCACATTTGATTCTATAGAAGAATTTAGTTCTACGTTTAATTTATCGTAAGTAGGGTTTGGATAGGTATGGATTGATTCTATTCCATCAGTCGATTTTTCCTCTAATAATTTTTCATCAATTATCCTATTTGTTCCATTGTTGCAACCTGTAAGTACGACATCATCTATGTATACCCAATCACTGTTTCCTGATGCATCATTTCTAAATCTGAATCTTGTAGTTGAAGTAAACGTTCCAGTGATCACAACTGTTTCGAATTCTCTTACATTATTGCTGAAGTCAGTACCTCTGGCATATGTCGTTAAGGTTTGATAAGATGAACCTCCATTTGTTGATACTTGTAACCAGAAATCTTCACCATCTTCCATGCTTCTACCGACGTAGGTAAAGTCAACTGTTACTTCTTCAAATCCAGCAAGATTTAAGTTGTCTGTCGTCATCACTGAAGTATTTGTATTATCTCTTAACCTTATGCAATATGATCCACTATTTGCATAATTAGAATCTTGTGAACTTCTTCTACAATCGGAGCCTCCATCATTCCAGATTCCCCATCCTGAATCAAAGTTATTATCATCAATACTTTGTGTTGTACATCCTGTACTACAAGGTTGGCAATCAGTACCACCGCAATCAACTCCAGTTTCATTTCCGTTTTGAATCCCATCGCTACAAGTAGGTGGAGTAGAGCAAGGTGCACATGTTGTACCACCGCAATCAACACCAGTTTCATCACCATTCTGAATTCCATCGGTACAAGTAGGTGGAGTAGAGCAAGGTGCACATATTGAACCACCACAATCAACACCAGTTTCGTCGCCATTCTGAATCCCATCAGTACAAGTTGGTCCACCACCTCCTCCAAAGCAGAAATTAGTTGTTTCCGAAGCCCCGAATGATCCACCAGAAGCCAATACATTTCCAGAAGCATCTGTTACGGAGTATGAGCCATTTCCATATGCACAACATATTCCGTCGCCATAAGTATCAAAAATATTGTAGTCATAACATCCGTCAGGTAAACAGAATGTTTCAGTTAGTGTACTGCCATCTGGTAGGTTACCATAGGTACCTCCTGAATATAATGTGTTACCATTTCCATCTACAACTGTCCAAGATGTTTCTTCCGGATAATTGTCTAGCGTAATACTCATGGTTGCTTCATTGTCTGTACATCCAGTAGGACATGATGGACAAGTTGCTCCTCCGCAGTCAACGCCAGTTTCGTCTCCATTTTGAATACCATCTGTGCACGTAGGAGGTGTTGGAGCACCGCATGCAGCTGAAGCCAAAAGACTAGCTCTAGGGCCGCCTGTATCAAAAAGGGCACGCATTCTTGTTTTTTGTCCTGAAGTGTATAAGTTCATAGATGCGTCATCAGAATAGTCCATGTAGTTTTCTACCATGTCTGTAGTTAGGCAAGAAACATGCCCTGTAGCGCAGTTGTAATTTGGAGCATCAGACTCTGGCGTGTCTCCACAAAAATCATCAACACCACATCCACCATC
>CAJQRD010000051.1 GCA_905480605.1 uncultured Saprospiraceae bacterium
TTTAAATCTTGATCTAAAATACGTGTAGTGGCTCCTAATAATTCGGTGCTGTCGCATCTCAATGAAAAAATACGTCCATAACACACATACACTGCGCCCTATTATTACATGACAAAAAACGATGGAAGTTTCATTGTGAGTCTGAGCGCAGTCGAAGACATTGGGAATCCTAGTTTTAGTAGCATTTCTACTTAATTTTTAAGCTGCCTTTGTTCAAAATATATTTTTACCTCGTTAATGCTCAATGTGGCATTCGCATTATTTGTCATGTACTTAACTACGCTCTATAAAAGGCCTGATTAATACCTAAAACAATAGTACTATAAAAATCAAATCGTATTTCAAATTGTTTTATGCATTGCATTTGCATAGATTATTTTTAAAGTTTCAAATACGTCATCTCACAAGACTTACACTTTCGTTTCGTTTGATCGATATCCGCAACACTAAACCGTTCTTCTATCTTTTCAAAAATATCCAAACCTCTTCCAAGTGTGATTTTCCAACCATTATCTGCTGCTATAAAACGATCGTGATGTCGCTCGAAACGAACGGTTAAATTAATGCCGATACTTTGCACATTCTGAGCCAATTCTTCTAAAGACAATCTTGACTCTTCCAAATATTCTTCATCGTTCCAAGTGACCACTTCTAGATTAATTTGGTCTTCAGGGTCTTTATTATTCCCTAGCATAATGCAAAACTCTAACAGGTTTTTAAACTGATAGTACATTCTTATATACGGATCTTGAATAGTAATATTTTGAGCACCCTTTAAATAATTAGCAAAGAGTTTTTTATACGATATTCCTGTTTGATTATCTTTTAAGATTGTTTGATGTGGTTTTAGTTCTAATTTAGGCTTTACAATGACTTCTCCAGAATCTTCTGCTTCGGTTTCTTCCTGTACCTCAACAGCGGCCTTATAATTTAAATTTTCTAGTGTTTCTGGAAATACATCAACACCATTTGATAAAATCGTGTACTTAAAATCTACAGGTTCATTTCTAAACGTTTCATCAATAATATATAACTGATCCTTTACGCGCTTACGACCTTCAACACTAAAATTAAGCAACTCTAAAACTTCAGCCTCTGTTAATTCTTGATGCGGATATATTAATTTTACCAGACCTGAAAACGACTTTCTAATCGCTGTTTTGTCTCTTGTGGTTAGAGAACCATCCAAGGTTACATGAGTGTCTAATATAGAAGAGTAATCATACTTGCGCATTTCACGCAGGAGCTCTGCCAAATAATCGACAATAAACCCATATTCCGACGAGAAAACGGATGTTTTTAAAATACTTACTTCCCATCCAGGAATATACATCCACATTCTATCTAAAAAGGCACCTTTTAGATAGCCTTCTGGAATCGATTCAAACAAATGCGAGTTCTTTAGCATGTAAGGCACATTGTGTTTTGTATTCCCAATAAATGCCATTGATGCGGTTGCTTGATAGGTTTCTTTTCCTCTGTTGAAACTTTGGTTGGCCATATAGTTTTGCATGATCTTTACCAAATCACCATCAGTGCGTTTG
The DNA here is from genome assembly GCA_905480605.1 of uncultured Saprospiraceae bacterium. Taxonomy (GTDB): domain Bacteria; phylum Bacteroidota; class Bacteroidia; order Chitinophagales; family Saprospiraceae; genus RFSX01. The sequence goes on from CAJQRD010000051.1 coordinate 1,545, forward strand.
CCTCCTTTTTCCTGTTCAAATTCATCTAAGGCAACTACATCCCAATACCCTACCAAACCAATTTTGTTACCCGTATTATTTACAAACAAGCGCGCTTTAGACACATCTCCACCAGATACTAAAACACCATGTGGTGATAATTCTGAGAATATATGTGATTTTCCTGTGCCTTTTGGTCCAAGCTCTATGAAATTATAATTGTTTTCTGTATGCGGAATCAAACGTGATAACTGAATAAACTTATCGCGTCTATTAAAATATTCCGGATTTAAACCAATACTATGCATCATCAAATCCAACCATTCATCTGTTGTAAATTCTTTACGCAAATCCACATACTCCTGCAAATTCACATTAGAAACTTGTATTGGCTTAAGATCAATAATGATCCAACGCATGGAAATATCGTCCGCATGTGAATAACCAATATTCAAAATACACCAGACACCACCACCACTCAATAACTTTTGGTTCTCCATCACCATTTTATCAGCAATAGGAACACCTTTTAAACCCAGACTTGCAAACTCTGCTTCATAAATATTCGCTTTATCATTTAAAGATACCGTGATTTTATCAATGATCTTATGGCTTCCACTATCTCTTATCTTCGCTTTTACAATTTCAGAATCCGATCTGTGGACATAATTGTCTAGGATTACATTCTTTACTTTTTCAATGCCATCTTTAATGATGTCTTCATCATCAATAGCACAATATTGACCTAACAAATACTCCAACACATAAACTGGTACTGGATTACTCCCTTTAACTATAGAGGTGAGATCTTTTCGAACAACCTTTCCTTCGAAATGCTTTATTATTTTTTCTTTTAGTTCCATTAAAAATCGGGTTGAATTAATGTATTATTTTGAATGCGTTCTTCTATCAATGGGTTTAATGTATCATCGATGTCAAATATTTTTAATTTTAAAAAGGGTTCACTGGCTAATTCAGAAGCTAAAGTTAATTCTATTCTAGCCATACGTTCGCTAGGCGATTCGGATGTGAAATTTAATTTTAATTGCTCTTCATTGCTTACTAATTTAGAATCCTTGTACAAACCAATACTTAGCGTTCTTTCTTTTTCTGTTCTGGAGACTTCTTGCTCTTGTAAAATATTTAGTTTTAAAATATTAGATACAATTTTAAGTGCGCCTTTGTTTATGATTACAGGTGTTACTTTTTTGGTAACGTCTTTCAATTTCCTAGAACTTTCAATTAATGGCACTACCAATTCTTGTAAACTACCTCCACCATGAACAAACTGATGTCCAACACCC
>CAJQRD010000052.1 GCA_905480605.1 uncultured Saprospiraceae bacterium
TTAATAATTTTTTTCATGCTGATTGTTTTCAATCTGAATGCACAAGACTGTATTGAGTATCCTGATATTGAAGGCGCTTTTTGTGAAAACTGCGTACCTCCAGGATGGGTAATGGAAGTACCATCTCCAGGAATCGTTGATCCAGATGGCAACTGGGGCGTAGGGTGCATTCTTGATGTAGATGGTGAGTCACCCGGTGGAGGCAATATGGCATTGATGGGCGGCATCACTGCTTTTTTTGAATCTATTTCAACAACGGTCTCGGGTTTGGATCCTTCATTGACATACAACTTTGGCTTTTGGTGGCATTATTCCCTTTCTTGTGAATCCCTGTTTACTTTTGGACCTACAGAGCTTCTTTTAACAATAGATGGGACTGATTATACTTTCAGTGGATCAGAGGAATGGGAGTTAATCGATTTATGTATTGATCCAAGTTCTACTTCGATAGAAATTATAATAACTGGTTCACCCACAACCAGTATGGGTGGTGTAATCCTTGTTGATACTGCAATCTGTGAAGACCTTACTCCATGTTGCCCCCTAATTGTTGAAATTCTTGATGAAGAAATTGATCTTTGTGCAGATGAGCCATATGTTATTCCTGCCTCCTTTGACAATGAGGAAGGGTCAGTTGATATAGAATGGACTTGTGATCCCCCTGATGGCCTCGACTTTTTAAGTGAAACTTACATCATAGATCCTACCTTTTTATTTCCTTTTTCTGAAAATCACCCAGGTGGAACATATGAATTTACAGTAACAGTAGAAGATGATGAATGTATAAAAATTAAAGAAATCATTATAAATGTAATTCCTAATGAAGTTCCAGAGTTTGATATTATAATTTGTGAATTGGCATTTGGAGATGTGTTTCCTCTTACATCATTAAATGGTTATACTGGATCTTGGACAGGCGATTTTGACTTTGAAGATTTAGTAGGAACTGTGCAAGAATACACTTTTATTATTGATCCAGATCAAGATAACTGTCTAGAAGAGTATACATATGAAATTCCAATATTAGCTGCTCTAGAATTAGATTTTGATTACAACAATTTATACTGTGCCATAGATGATAATGATTATGCACTTCCAGATGAATCAATAGAAAACATAGAAGGAGAATGGTCAGAAAATGATTTTAATCCGTCCGATTTAGGGGTTGGTGTGTTTACTTATGTCTTTCAACCTAATGAAGAATATTGTGCATTTCCTTTTGAAGCTGAAATAGAGATATATGAAGAGTCAATATTGTCATTCGAAATACCTGATACTTTTTGTATCTCAAGTGAGAATTATGAATTGCCAACATCCTCTCTAGAAGGTATTGTTGGAACATGGGAATATTCTGAAATCGATCTTTCGACTCCTGATTCAGATGAAGAAATATCTTTTACCCCTGAAGACATAAATGACTGTTATCAAGTTTATGAGCATACTTACAGTGTTTTAGAATCACTTACTGCTACGTTTAGTATTCCGGATACAATTTGTAGAATGGGAGGAGCCATAGTTTTTGACAGTCTATCTAACGAAGGTGTACTTGGAATTTGGTCACCTTTGACTATAAATCCAGATACCATAATTGGAAATAATTTCAACATTCAATGGACTGCATTAAGTGGAGCAACGACTTGTGGTGGATCCACAAATTTGACTATAACAGTTGAGGATGAATTGTCGCTGCTTTTTGATATTCCCCCATCCGTTTGTAGAAATGATGCTGAAGTGGTTTTTCCAACTCAAGATATTTCAGGAAGTGTTACGGGAGAATGGAATTTAACATCTGTAGATCCAATTGGTGTTATGTCTTCTTCAGTTGATCTGACATTTACACCAACCAATTCAGAATGTACACTTCCAATTAATCTTGTACTAGAAATAATTGATCTTATAGATCCAGAATTTGATTTTAATACAGAATTTTGTTCTTCTGACGAGAACTTAGTTTTGCCTACTGTTTCTGACAATAATATTTCTGGGACATGGTCAATTCCTGAGGTACAACCCAATATGATAAATGGTCAAGTGGTTTCTGAGTTCACTCCTGATGATGTTGATGCTTGCATAAATCCAATATCAGTAACGTTTACAATTAACAATATAATTACACCAATATTTGATCTTCCTGAAGTATTCTGTTTTGACAATAACATCTTTACATTTCCAACGACTTCTTTAAATAATGTAGAAGGCAATTGGTCTATAAGTGAATTTGATATATCAACATTTTCAGAATCTGAATTCGTAAATGAATTTATACCATTAGATGTTGATTGCAACGAAGTTATAGGTGTTGTAATTCCAATTATAAATTTTGACGATGTAGAATTAATAAACGCTGACGCATCCTCATGCTCTGCCAATGATGGCGAAATAAACATAGTCGCAATTGCGAGTCATGAATACTCCATTGACAATGGACTGAACTGGCAAACCTTAAGTCTTTTTTCAAATCTTGGCCCTGGAAATTATACAGTTCTTGTTCGTGATTTAATACATACTATATGTAGTCAGGAATTTGAAACAACTATTACGGCCCCTTCTGCGCCAGTAATATTAATGATAGAAACTTCTCCGATTTCTGACTGTGGAGAATCTAACGGTATGGCAGTATGTACGGCTGAAGGAGACAATCTTGAATATTCAATTGATGGTGGAGCCACTTGGCAAATTGACAGTACTTTTAAAGACTTGGATTTTGGTAATTATAATTTACTTGTGCGAGCCAATGGCGATACCAACTGTTCAACAGAACAAGCTTTTGAAATAGAAAACATAGAGGATGTTGTTATACTAGAAGTCATTGTAACTGACATTAGTAATTGTGGAGAAATTGATGGGACATTAGAAATTTTACCCTTAGGTCCTGAATATGAATATTCAATAGAAGGTTCAAATGAATGGCAAACAAGCAACCTATTCAACAGCTTAGGTGAAGGGGATTACCTCGTGCTAATTAGGATAACAAACAGCCCCAATTGTACAGATACTCAATTGGTAAATATATCGTCTCCAATTGCACCTCAATTGCTAAACCTAGAAGTTACTCAGCCTTCCGACTGTGGCATTGAAAATGGACAAATTATTGTGACGGCTACTGGCAATAATTTAGAATTTTCAATTGACACTGGCATTACATGGACAGACAATAATATTTTCTCCAATCTTAATTCTGGCTTATTTACTATTCAGGTTAGAGAAAAAGATGCCATAAATTGCAATGACGAAGAAAGTGTAAATTTGGAAACTCCAAATACACCTGAGCTGATAAGTTTTGATATTACTGGAGTGTCTGATTGTATTACAAATGATGGCGCAATAGATATTGTAACAAGTACGAGTGATGTTGAGTTTTCAATTGACAATGGCAGTACCTGGCAAGGCAACGGTATCTTTTCTGGATTGCTCCCACAAAACTATGTTGTAATAATAAGAAATATAACTTCTACTGAATGTCAAACTACCTTACCGTTTGAAATTGAAAATATTGATTGTCCTTGCAATGATCTGGATTTAGAAATAGTTATTACGGATGCCAATTGTTTTAATTCTATGTCTGGAGAAATAGAAGTAGTGAGTATAAATGGCTTTTTTACTACTGAAGATTTCAAAATACTTTGGTCCACAGGTTCTGAATCTCTTCTGCTTGAGAACTTAACAACGGGCTGGTATTCTTATCAAATTGAATACGATAGAAATTGTACACAGGTAGATTCTGTATTTATCGGCAGTTATGATCCCATTGATTTTTCACTCTTGGCATTTGATGCAAACTGTAAAGAAGGAGGATCTATTGAAGTTTCAAATATTGTAGGTGGTTCTGGTCAATTTCAATTTTCACTAGATGGTATAAATTTTCAAGACGAGAATGTGTTTTTTAACCTTACTGCGGATGAGTATCAAGTAATCATTGAAGACAATTATGGATGTGTTGCCTCTAAAGATATAACAGTAAGTGAAAATTACAATTTGCAATTAGATCTACCTCAAATCGAGCCTATAAACCAAGGTGACTTGGTAACGTTAAATCCACTCATCAATGAATCTACTATCGATAGTTTTGAATGGTCACCAATGCAAGAAATACTTGATCCAAATCAGTTGATTGCACAAGTTTCTCCAAATCAAACGACTGAGTATACCTTAACTATCTATTCTGGTGATTGTGTTGAATCGCGAACAATTACAGTCTATGTAATAGAAAAAAATGATTTCTATTTGGGTAATATTTTTTCTTTAAACGAAGGCAACAATAATGTATTTTACATACAGTCCTCAGCTGATTCAGCTTTGAATATTCAAGAATTTTCCATTTTTGACAGATGGGGAAATTTGGTGTTTGTGCAAACAAACCCTACTGTTAATGATCCAACCAGTGGTTGGGATGGACGATTCAACAATGAGTTTGCTGTACAGGGTGTTTATACGTACATGATAAAATATAGTGAGAATGGACAGATTAAGGTAAGCGTTGGAAGTGTAACTCTCTTAAGATAATAATCAGTTAACAACCAATGAGAAAAAAGTAAAAACTGGATTAAGACAATTCATTTGGAATATAAAAAGTAACTGTTGTTCCATTTCCAATTGAACTATTGATTTTTATTTCACCACCGTGCAGTTCAACCAATTCCTTGCACAGTATTAATCCAAGTCCAGTACCCTTTTCTCCCATAGTGCCTTTTTGACTTTTCTTGTCTAAGGTAAAAAGGGCTTTGATTTTTTCTTCGGAAATTCCAAGTCCTTGATCTTTGATTTCAAAGTAGTTTCTATTTCCCTTTACCGAATAACCAATTGAAATTTTACTGTCATTTTGCGAATACTTAATTGCATTACTTATTAAGTTTCGAAAAACGGTGCTTAATGAAGGGTAATCTGCGTTAATTGTTGTCTCAGAAGGAATATTCACTTCAAGATTAATACGTTTAATTTCAAGATTTACCTGCATGACCTGAGCGACTTCACTTACAATGTCATTGACAATTATTGGTTCTGGATTAAATGGAATGTTCTTGGTATGCAGAAGTGCCCAGTTTAATAAATTATCAAGCAGGTTGTTAAGGTGTCTAGCAGTACGGCCCACCAAAGAGCCAAGATTGGTTAATTTTTCTATTTTATTTTTTTCAAGAAAGTAATTCATTTGTTCATCAACACTTTCTAATGCAACAATCGGACTTCTGATATCATGAGCAATTATTCCGAAAAATTTGTCCTTGGTTTGATTCAATTCTTTCAACTTTATATTTCTCGATTGCAGTTCTAATCTTGCTTTCTTCAATTGTAAAAACAAATAGGTTCCAATAGCAATTATTGTTAGCAACAAGAATGATATGATAGACCACAATTTTACTCTTGCTTTTGATACTTTCTGTTCAACTTCAAGTTTAATGATTTCCTTTTCCTTTTCAGCAGTTTCATACTTTGTTTCCCAATCAGCAATTGCTTCAGTACGCTCTTTCAAAAAGAGAGTGTCTTTTAACGACAAAAGAGAGGCCATTATCTTAACATTTTTACGATGCTGTTTTGTTGTGTTATAATATTGATTTAAGCCTTCCAGTGCTAGCCTTTGGTTATCGACATTTTGCATTTCATCCGCAAGTTCTTTAGCGCGCAACAAGTAAGATTCAACATTTTTACTTAATGCAGAATTATCAGCAATACTTTCATCCTTTAAATCGCGCAGTTTTTTATTTTTTAAATAGCTATTTGAAATATGAACAAGAATAGAACTTTCAAAAGGCTTGCTTCCTGATTTTTTTGCCATAGACAATGCCTCAACTAAATTCCTATCAGCAACTTCAAAATTATTTAGAATAATGTTATCCTGGCCAATATTCTGTAAGGCTTCAATAATGCCGTTGTCAAATTTTATTTCTCTTGCAATTTTCAAAGCATTTTTATGGTACTCTAACGCTATATTAATATCTGATAACTCTCTGTAACAATTTCCAATTTTTTGTTCATTATAAACAATAATAGGTTTGTAGTTAATATCATATCCTATTTGATTTGTTGAAATCAATTATTGCATCTTTATAAGATTTCATATCATATTTTATAGCACCTATATTATGGAGAGCCACAGAGGTACCACGCCTATTACCATATTTTTCTTTTATCTTAAGAGATCGCATGTAATATGAAATTGCATTGTCATAGTTACCGCTCACATGCTCAATATTTCCAAGATTATTTAAAACCGTTGAGAGTGCTTGTTCGTCATTACCCTTTATGGTAATTTCCTCAGCCTTCTTATAACTTATCTTGGCAGAATCATTATTTCCCATGAATCTATATATGCGTCCAAGTGTGGAATAATTTGAAAACATCAATCTACTTATATCATCTGGCGAATGATAGCTCAAAGCCTTTTTCATATAATTAAGAGCTAGTCGATACTGTCCTTCATCTCTATATATGATAGCCAATCTGTTATTTAATTCAGATAAAGTTTGTTGAAGATTGCTATCTTTCAAGTCATCGATTGTTGACTTTAATAATTGTTTGGCTTTATCTTTATTTCCTCCATCTATATGAAACTCAGAAATTCCCACATTTGCACTCGCTTCAAATTCTTTATAATTATATTTTCTAGCTAAAGACTTTGTTTCATTATACTTTTCCATCGCTGATTCAACATGCCCAGCATAGTATAAATATCGTGAAGTAATGATGTATAGTCTGAGTAAGTATTCTTTATCCTCAAATCTTGAGCATATAGTAATACCTTTCTGAAAGTAAGATTCTATTTCGGGCACGTTCTTTAACCCTATATTGGAAATGGCGAAAGATATATGATTGTATAAAAAAGTATCATTGACTTCAGATTCAATAAGTTGATCAATTGAATCTTTTTGCACACCCGTTTGTGACAAGACGCTAAAGCAAAAAAATATGCTAATAAACGTTGTATAAAGACCTTTGTTCAAAATAGATTTAGAATTGATTAAATGAATATAGTCATTAATAATTTCATTTTAATAATTCTAAATCTATTTATTTGCGATTTTTCTATATCTCATCAAGTACATCAACCCAATACACGTAAATGCAGCTAATATTAAAAATACTTTCCCAAAGTTTTCTGGATTATTATCGTAAATCAACCCAGCCATAACAGCGCCTAAACCAATACTAACTTCTAACGCAATGAAAATAGTTGCTAGCGCTTTACCTCGGTTTTTATCTTCACATCTGTCAATCGCCCAAGCAAAAACAGCTGGTGATGCTGTCCCCATTGCAAAGCCCAATCCTCCAGTAGCTATCAATAGTGTTGTAGCTGAATTAATAAAATTAAAAGATATCATTGAAAGAATAAGAAGTATCATTGACCACATCAAAACCGACGTTCTTCCATATTTGTCTGAAGCTTTGCCAGCTATTAATCTTGACACAATTGATAGAAGTGTAAAGCTTGTAAAGAAAATACCCTTATTAGAAAGACCATAGTAATCACACTGATCTGGACAAATCGTTAGCAATACACCAATGGCCGCATATATAAAAAAAGCTAGCATTGCTGGTGGAATTGCACTTTTGTCAATTATCTTGTGTCTATTAATCTTCAGTAATTCCAGTTTAAATTTTTGCTTCCCCTTTAGGGTCTCCTTCATATTCAATAAAATAATTACTGACAAAAGCGCAACACCTGAAGAAGCAAAAAACATAGAGTCTAAACCAAAGCTATTGGCGATGTAACTTCCAATTGGTGGTGAAATAGATGCACCCAGGTTCATACTTACACCCAATATACCCATAGCTTCTCCTCTTCTATGGACTGGAACAATATCTGCCAAATATGCAGAAGTCGCAGTAGGTTTGAATCCTGTTGAGAATCCATGAAATAGTCTTAAAAGTAAAAAAACGAAAACAGATGAAGCAAATGGATATAATAAACTCGCAAAAACACAAACCAAGGCACCAATTATCTGAACTGGCATTCTGCCAATGGTATCTGTTAGTTTGCCACTAAATGGTCGTGATAATCCGGCGGTGACCGTAAACAGAGCAATTATTAATCCTATATATTCCTCACCACCCATTGATCTCAAGTACTGAGGCAGCTCAGGAATTATCATATTGAAACTAGCAGAAAACAGAGCTTGACTCAGACAAAGTAAAATAAATACTGGTGTATATAGTTTGGCTGAGTTAGTTATATTCGAAATCATCCGCGAAGATAATTTTAAAAATGATTATGAATATGATTTTTATAAATCAAGAGAAAACAATCGATTCTAGATAATATTTAGAATTCATAAAAAAATGATTAATCTCATCAATTTAATTACGTACATTTGAATCTTTATAGCACTCCTTGTGTTATAATACATATATTGGCTTCTTATTACTGTCATTCTGTAATCCAAGTAGCTCCATTTTATTTCAATTCGGAGCGTTCTTCATTATCTTTAGCAATACAGTTAATATCAAATTAATATATCATAAACCGAACATTGCTAGAGAAAAACTAGCACATTTTAAATTTAAATAGCATTCATGGCAGACAGTTTTAACAAAAAAGACAGAGAAAAGAAAAGACAAAAACGTAAGAAAGACAAAGCAGAAAGGAAGGAACAACGCAAAACTGAAGGTAAACAAGAAATAGAATTTATGTACCAAGATGAAAATGGTAATCTTGTTGCTACTCCTCCAGATCCAGTAAAAAAGAAAGTATTTAAGGTTGAAGATATTGTTTTAGGTGTACCTAAAAAGGAAGATAGAGAGGAAATAAATCCAATCAGACAGGGAAGAGTAAAGTTTTTCAATTCAGAAAAAGGATACGGTTTTATCAATGATATAGAGACTAACGAAAGTTATTTTGTACACATCGATAGTTTGGATGAACCTATTACTGAAAATGACAAAGTTACCTTTGAGATTGGAAATGGACCAAAAGGGCCTATTGCCATTGATGTTAAAATGACTTAATTCTGTTCGGAAATATTAAAACTTCTATAAAGAGAGGTTTATAAAATGCGCCTTCACATTTACTTGTGGTGGCGCATTTTTTTTGGGAGATATTAGCGTAGATATTATTTTGCGATTGGTTTAATGCAATGAACAAGAAGCTTATTTAAGTCTTTTGAAGGCTTTAACTTCACTATTTTTTAATTGTGTATTTTTTAATTCAGAATTCTATTTAATCCCTATCTTTAAAAACCAAATTATAAAAAATCCGTTTTAGATAAATGCCATTAATTACACTTACGCCCAAAGGTCTATTCTGCGAGAAAGCGAATGTCTTTATCGATCCTTGGCGCAAGGTTAACAAAGCACTTATTACACATGCGCACTCTGATCATGCCAGACCTGGAATGGGTTCTTATCTCAGTCATAATGATTCAGTAGACATACTCAAGCATAGATTGGGAATTGGTATAAAAATACAAGGCGTTGGCTATAACAAACCAATTACTATAAATGGTGTCGAGATTACATTTTTTCCTGCGGGACATATAATTGGTTCAGCGCAAATACGCTTAAAAGACAACAAGGAGTGTTGGGTCATTTCTGGAGACTATAACATTTCTGAAGATGAACTGATTGAAGCTTTTGAACCTGTTAAGTGTGATACCTTTGTTACAGAATCTACATTTGGTTTGCCTGTTTTTCAATGGCCAGAAACATCTGAGGTTATAAGTGATATCAACACATGGTGGCAACAAAATCAAAACAACAATCAACCTAGTATCATCAGTGCATATTCTCTAGGCAAAGCTCAACGTGTTATTCAGAATATTGATCACAGCATTGGACCGGTTTTTACTCATGGCGCTGTAGAGAATGTCAATAAGATCTTTAGAGCAAATGGTATACCCTTAAAAAAAACAGAACGACTATACAAAAACGATAAGGACATTGTCAATAAATCACTTATTGTTTGTCCACCCGGCGCAAGTGATTCTATGTGGATACGCAATATTAAAAATCACAAATTTGCCTTTGCATCTGGATGGATGGCTCTGCGTGGTGCAAGACGTCGTCGCAATACAGAAAAGGGATTCGTGTTGTCTGATCATGCCGATTGGAATGCATTGAATGAAGCTGTCAAATTAACTGAAGCCAGTCAAGTATATGTCACACATGGATATACTGAAACATTCTCCAAGTGGCTTAATGAAAACAATATAGAATCATCTGTTCTCAAAACATTATTCGAAGGAGAAAGCCTAGAACCCAAAAATGTTTTGGTATGAGACAGTTTGTTGAATTATTTCTCAAAGTCGAAAGTACCACAAGTTCAAATTCTAAAATTAGCTACTTAATCGATTACTTTACCAATGCTCCTCCTTCTGATACATTGTGGGTCATAGCTCTATTTTCTCATAAAAGACCTAAGCGCACAGTCAAAACAAGTCAATTGAGAGAATGGGCAGCACAAGAAGCAAAAATACCCCTTTGGCTTTTTGAAGAGACATATAATATTGTTGGTGATTTGGCTGAAACTATTGCTAAAGTAATTCCAAAGTCAAAGAATATAACATCCTCAGAAAAAACCTTGTCAGAATGGATAGAATACAACAAGGCGCTTTCTTCTATGGATGATACTCAAAAAGAAATTGCCATAAAGTCTGTTTGGAAAAACCTTAATCCATCAGAAAGGTTTTTATACAACAAATTGATCACTGGTGGTTTTAGAATGGGTGTCTCTCAAAAAACAATCGTTAAGGCTCTTGCCAAACATCTCAATCAAGAAGAAAATGTTATCGCTCACAAGTTGATGGGAAATTGGACCCCTGAT
>CAJQRD010000053.1 GCA_905480605.1 uncultured Saprospiraceae bacterium
AAAAAAAAACGACAACAAATTAAGATTTCATCAATTAAAGTTTAAAATTCGAGCTCGATTTCACTTTATTCATTTACAGATAACCCTATGAATAGCGCAAAAGCAAAATTACAGGACCTGATTTACAAGTTTCTTGATCCATTGGTCAAGTTATTAATCAAACTAGGTATTACACCCAACATGATAACCTTCTTTGGGTTTTTAATTACCGTGGCGTCAACTGTGGTTTTGATTTACGGAGCAGAGGTAGGTGATCGTAACAATCATAGGTTTATCGGATATGCCGGAATTATTATCTTAATTGCTGGTGCGATGGATATGCTAGATGGCAGATTGGCCAGACTTAACAATCAAGCAAATCCTTTCGGTGCGTTATATGATTCTGTAGTGGACAGATACAGTGAACTTATTATGTTTTTTGGTTTTTGTTATTACACAGTAACACAGGACTATCTTTTAACCTCAATATTTTGCTTTATTGCGATGATTGGATCAATTATGGTCAGTTACACAAGAGCGCGTGCTGAAGGTTTAGGTGTAAATGCAAGCGTAGGCCTAATGCAAAGACCTGAACGTATTATTTTGGTATCAGTAGCAAGTATTCTAACAAGTGTAATTTCAGGACAAATTGGAGGTGATTTCACGGTTGAAGTTGATTGGTTAGATCAACCAGCTTTTGAGACAATTTCAATATTCAGTTGGCCAATATTTTTTCTTGCCATTTCAGCCAATATTACGGCATTAAGAAGATTGTTTTTTGCACGTAAAGAACTGTATGCAAAGGATTAATAATTTTTACAATTAGATCCAATACTTATCTAAAACTGTAACCTACGCAAGGTTTTCAATCTGTCGTTACCAATTTATACTTTTTAACCTAGGGCACCCCAATTACGCTTTATTATTTTGCTCTTTTTGTTATACATATTACTATTACAAATTTTAAAACCTTCCTCGCTCATCATCTCACAGACACTCAATAAAAAAGTACTAGATAAATAGATGACTTTCTAAGGGAATTTATCTTCATTCAAACTCACGAGTATTGATTTAAAATACTGGTCTGGTGAACTATATGTCACTTAGCACATATTTTACATAATACCTCTTCTCTCAATTAGTGATCAACATTAAAAATATATTCTATCCAATATTTAAATCAATTCATAGCTCAAAAGCAACGATTCAAATAAATTAACGCAAAGATATCTTCCAAGATCATTACATCTCAGTATATTTGACTTAAATTGACTATTATTTAATATGTTATCAGATTTAGACAAGTCGAAATTTACAATAAAAGGTGAACACGGACTACCAGAGGGTTATCCTATACCCCAGGGAATAAAAGATCTTCTCTTTTACATTCAAAGAAATCTAAATAAAAATACCATCGTATACACGCTTAATTTTAATCCCGATGGTTTTCTCAACGAATATTTCCCTATGAACGTATTTTGGATAAAATACACAGAAGGAGGAATCGTAGCAAAACTCAACTACCTACAAACAAAAGCATTTGGTTATACTTCTAAGAAAATTGACAACAATACTTTTGAATTCATCATGGATTCACATAAAAAATTAAAGTTTTTTATAGTCAAAAATGAACAAAATGATTACAATATCATTAGTAAAGTAAACGATATTGATGCTAAGTTGTCTAATATTTATGTGTATGCCAATGAATTTGGACTTTTCCCAAAAATGGAATACATAGAAATGTACGGTGCATACTTACACAATGCTTTTCCATGTTATGAAAAAATAGCTATTTAAAGTCATGACCGAAAATGCTAACTACGAGAGATTCAATAAGAATTGGGTCTCCATTTTTGCTGTTTTATCACTTCTCTATTGGATGTGGTTTGGACTGGTCGTTGGTGTGGACGAACTAAATTTAGTTTTTTACTTTTTATTTTTAGTTTTGGCCTTTAGTACTTTAGGAAGTCGAAAAGTCTTCGTGGTTTTTAGTCCTTTTTTTATTTACCTTCTCTTTTACAGTTCACTTAAGGTCCTCCACAAATACAATGTTTTCAAGATTAGGATTCAAGAATTGTACGACCTGGAGAAGAGTTTTTTCGGCTTCACTTATGAAGGAGAAGTTATAACAGCAAATGAATACTTTCTAGATCACATAAATGTATTCTCTGACCTATTTGCTGGAGCCAGTTATTTCACTTGGGTTCCTTTTCCTGTTTTATTTGTGTTTTACTTCATTTATAAACAAAGGCCTGAGATAGGTTTCCAATACTGGATTGCATTTCTAATTGCCAATCTTCTTGGATTTATTGGTTATATCACATATCCTGCAGCCCCACCTTGGTATTTCATAGAATATGGCAACCAATTAATCGTTGATTTAAAAGGTAGTGCCGCTGGATTGGAAAGATTTGATGATTTATTAGGTATCTCGTTATACAGAGTTATGTATAGTGAAGGTACATATACATTTGGGGCGGTACCTTCAATGCACGCCGCTTTTCCAATGATGTTGACCTATTTTTCAATAAAATTTGGTCGTAAATGGCTTACTTTATTGGCCTTTACTAGCATGATTGGTATATGGTATGGTGCGGTTTATACCTCACATCACTATATTTTGGATATTATTTTAGGAATTGTATGCGGTATTATTGCTTTAATTACCACAGAATCCCTCATTAATCGTAAATTTGTCCTCAAATGGTACGACAGTGCTATGAAATTTATTAAAGCGTAGTATAAAACCTTGAGTTATGTTGCTAAAGAAAAAAATGTTAGCATATGATATCCCTGCCAAAGTACAAGCTATGGGATTTTACCCTTACTTCAGAGCAATTGAGTCTGAACAAGACACTGTGGTTAAAATAAATGGAGAAGATATCTTAATGTTTGGCTCCAATAGCTATTTGGGATTGACAATTCACCCAAAACTCAAGGAAGCTTCAAAAGCTGCTATTGATAAATATGGCTCAGGTTGCGCTGGGTCTAGATTCCTTAATGGAACATTAGACATCCATTTACAATTAGAAAAAGAATTAGCGGATTTTGTAGGCAAAGAAGAAGCTTTGGTTTTCTCTACAGGTTTTCAAGTAAATCTAGGAGTGATTGCCTCTATTCCAGGAAGACATGATTACATTATTATTGATGACTTAGACCATGCTTGCATTATTGATGGATCAAGATTATCATATGCAAAAGTGTTGAAATACAGACACAACGACATGGCTTCTTTAGAAAAAGTATTGTCTAAATGTGAGCCTGATAAAATTAAATTAATTGCTGTAGATGGTGTTTTTAGTATGGAAGGTGATTTGGCTAAACTGCCTGAGATCGTTGACCTTGCAAAAAAATACCAAGCGAATATATTTGTTGATGATGCACACGGTCTTGGTGTAATGGGTAAAAACGGAAGAGGAACGGCTGATCACTTTGACTGCACTGATGATGTCGACATGATCATGGGTACTTTCAGTAAGTCTTTAGCATCTATTGGTGGATTTGTCGCTTCTGACAAAGACACTATCAATTACCTTAAACACAACGCACGTTCACTTATATTTAGTGCCAGTATTGCACCAGCAAACGCTGCATCTGTTCTTGCTGCTCTTGATATTATGAGAGAAGAACCTGAAAGACTAGAAAGACTTTGGGACAACACTAGATTTGCTATGAAGCTTTTAAATCATTATGGTTTTGATACAGGTCATACAGAAACACCTATCATCCCAATAATGATTCGAGATGATTACAAAACCTTTCAGCTGACAAAAGAATTGTTAGAAGATGGTGTTTTTGTTAATCCAGTTGTTTCACCAGCAGTACCAAGTTCTTCTTCATTATTGAGATATTCATTAATGGCGACACACACACATGACCAAATTCAAGAATCAATAGAAAAAATCCATAAAATAGCTAAAAGACTTGGCGTTTTTGAAGACCAAAAAAAAGCTAACGTCTAATTTTTAGTTCTAACTTCTTGGATTTAGTGAATTATTGTAATCTCAATAATCAATAAAAGATATAACTATGAGTCTCGAAATACGAGAAGCTAACTCTAATAAAGAGATAAAGCAATTTATCGACTTTCCACACGAGTTGCATGCCAATGATAACAATTATGTTCCCGAGCTATATGTTGCTCAAAGAGAAATGTTTGACCGCAAAAAATATCCTTTTTACAAATATGGCGATGCCCAATGCTTTTTGGCTTACCAGGATGGGAAAATAGTTGGTCGCATAGCCGCTATTAAAAATGAGAGATACAATGACTATCACAATTCAAATATTGGATTTTTTGGGTTCTTAGAATTTGTGAACTCAAAGGAAGTGTGTCAAGCTCTTCTTGAAACCGCTAAGAATTGGTTGGCAAAGGAGAACTATGACTATTTAATGGGTCCAACTAACTTTACTACGAACGAAACTTCAGGATTTTTAATTGATGGTTTTGATACACCACCAATGATAATGATGGCTCACAATCCATCATATTATAACGGTATATTAGAGTCACTAGGCTTAGAAAAGGAAATGGACATGTTTGCTTACATGATCTATACAGATGATGCTTCTGACAAGTCTATAAAGCTTTCCCAAATGCTTGAAGAAAGGCTTAAAAGATCAGGCATCACAATTAGAAACCTAAGTTTGAAAAACTTTAAAGCTGAGGTTAAAGAAATAAAAAAGGTTTATAATGAAGCCTGGGAAAACAATTGGGGCTTTGTACCTTTTACAGATGAAGAATTTGATCATATCGCTGATGGTTTAAAAATGCTTGCAGATGAGAAGTTTGCTTACATTGCTGAAGAAGATGGCAAAATGATAGGTTTTTCAATCTCAGTACCTAACCTTAACGAGATAACAATCAATTTCAAAAAAGGTAGACTGCTTCCTCTTAATATTTTTAAGATTCTTTTAAACAAGAAGAAACTTAAAACCGTTAGGATTATGGCGACAGGAATTCAAGAAGCTTACCGAAAGAAAGGAATTGAAGCGATATTCTTTGCAAAAAACATACTTGAAGCTAGAAAACGAAAATTGATCGGAGGTGAAGCCTCCTGGATATTAGAAAGCAATACCGAAATGGTATTGTCTGCTGAAAAGCTGAATGGCGTAAAATACAAGACATACAGACTATATAAATATCCAGTTAAGGCGAATTAGATTCTTATGAGTAAAAAAGTTTTAATCACAGGTAGCAATGGTTTCGTTGGCAGTTATATTGTCGAGGAAGCATTGAAACAAAATTTTGCTGTTTATGCCGTTGTGCGTAAAACAAGCAATCTTAAATACCTGACTGATCCTAGAATAAACTTTTTGTACTATAACCTTGACAATGAATCAAACCTGAGAGAGCAATTAAGATCTCACAATTTTGATTATATCATTCTCAATGCAGGTATCACAAATACTCTTGATCGCGAAACTTATTTTAAAATTAACTCTGGTTATACACGTAAGTTTTGTAAGATTCTAATTGAAGAAGAAGTAATTCCTGAGAAACTTATATTTATCAGTAGTCTTGCTTCATATGGTCCAGCGGAAAATCAGATCAGACAAATTCTCGACAACGAATCAACACCTCACCCTGCAACTTGGTATGGTGAGTCAAAATTACAAGCTGAACAGTTTATAGAGTCTTACCATCAAATACCAAGTCTTATTTTCAGACCGACTGCCGTTTTTGGACCGAGAGATATGGACATGGTGAGTGTATATAAAACAATTCAAAGTGGATTGGAGGCTAAGATAGGATTTGGAATTCAAGATCAGAGCTTCATTTATGTGAAGGATTTGGCAAATTTAATTGTCAATTCGCTATCTGCAAATGCCAAAAATAAAGGTTATTTTGTGTCTGATGGTGCCGTTTACCCTGGACATATGCTTTATGACATTCTTAAACGTATTTTGAATAAAAAGACTTTTAAACTCACAATTCCAGTGCCTTTAATGAAAGGTATTGCTGCAATTAGTGAAAGTGTTGGAAGACTAAGAGGTCAAACTCCACTATTAAATAGAAATAAAGTGAAAGAATATTTTGCAAGATCTTTCGCTGTAGATATACAAGACTTAAAAAAAGATTTTAACTTCGCACCGCAATATGATCTTGAGTCAGGACTTGAGGAAACAATTGAATGGTGTAAACAACAAAAACTACTATAGTAATATGGCTAAGAAAAGCGTAAAAAACGTATTAGCAGCTCCGGCTAAAGGAAAACTTGGGATTTTAATGCCAGGTATGGGTGCTGTTGCAACTACATTCATGGCAGGGGTTTTAGCAGTTAATAAAAATTTGGCTGAACCTATTGGGTCTTTGACTCAAATGGGAAGAATGAGAGTTGGAAAAAGAACAACTAAAAACAACAAACCTTTTATGAAGGATGTTGTACCAATTCAAGATCTTAAGAAAATTGCGTTTGGAGGTTGGGATATCTTCGAAGACAACATGTATAAAGCTGCAGTTCATGCTAACGTATTGGATATTAACTTGTTAAAAAAATTAAAAGCGCCTTTATCGAAAATCAAGCCGATGAAAGCTGTTTTTGATAAAAACTACGTTAAAAAATTAGATGGTCCACATGTAAAAAAAGGTAAGACCAAGATGGATATGGCAAAAGCTTTAATGGCTGATATCCGTAAATTTAAAAAAGACAACAAGTGTGATAGACTAGTTATGGTTTGGTGTGGGTCTACTGAGATTTACATTGAAGAGTCAAAAAATCATAAAACTATAGAAGCTTTTGAAAAAGCACTAGAGAAGAATGCTAAAGATATTGCGCCTAGTATGATTTATGCTTATGCGTCAATTAAAATGGGTATACCATTTGCAAATGGTGCACCTAACTTATCTTGTGATATTCCTGCTTTGGTTGACTTGGCTAAAACAACTCAGACACCAATAGCAGGTAAAGATTTTAAGACTGGACAAACGCTAATGAAAACAATCTTAGCACCAGGATTAAAAGCAAGAGCGCTTAAAATTGATGGTTGGTTCTCTACAAATATTTTAGGAAACAGAGATGGTGAAGTTTTGGATGATCCAGATAACTTCAAGACTAAGGAGGTTTCTAAATTAGGAGTATTAGAACAAATATTAGAACCAAAACTTTACCCTGAACTTTACAAAGATTTTTACCATAAAGTAAGAATCAATTATTACCCACCAAGAGGTGATAACAAAGAAGGATGGGACAATATCGATATCGCAGGTTGGTTAAACTACCCTATGCAAATTAAAATTGATTTCTTATGTAGAGATTCAATATTGGCTGCTCCGATAGTTTTGGATTTGGCATTGTTCCTAGATTTAGCTAAAAGATCAGGTATGTCTGGAATTCAAGAATGGTTGTCATTCTACTTAAAGTCACCACAGGCTCCAAAAGGAATTTACCCTATGCATGATATATTTAAGCAATTACACAAATTAGAAAATACATTACGTCATATTGGTGATGAAGATTTAATAACTCACCTTGGACAAGATTACGAATAGGATGGTTTTTCATAAAGCCATTACTACCGTATTCGGTTTAGGATTTGCTCCTTTTGCACCAGGAACTTTTGGTGCTTTAGGAGCAATTCTTTTTTACTACATATTGATGTATTTCCATATAGACCTTACTACAGTTCAACTACTTACATTAATTGTTACCACTACTCTTTTGGGTGTTTGGTCTACGAAGAAAGTAATTCCAGAATGGGGAGATGATCCTTCTAAGGTTGTCGTTGATGAATTTGTTGGCATCCTGGTCACTATGTTGTTTATTCCCGTTACCCATACAAACCTATGGTTGGCATTTGTACTATTTCGCTTTTTTGACATTCTCAAACCGTTAGGTATTCGCACTGTTGACCAAAAGTTAAAAAATGCTTGGGGTGTAATGTTAGATGATGTTTTAGCAGGCGTTTATGCTTGTGGGGTTTTACATTTAATTATTTATGTTTTGGGGCGCTTTGGTTGATGGGCGCTGCGCTTGACAGTCGCTTTGCTTAATGGTCGCTGCGCTTATCGCTTGTTTTGCTTAACGGGCTTTTTACTTAACGGGCGCTTCGCTTGACGGTCGCTTCGCTTAATTATTCATTATTATCTATTATCTATTATCTATTAATTATCAATTATCAATTATCAAAAGTTATTAAAAACATCTCGCTAATAAAATCATTCTTTCGAGCACAAATTGGTGCCATCGTTGCTACTGCAGTAGATATGGCTAGCTTGTTTGCTTTTACTGAATGGTTGCATGTATATTATGTCATTTCTGCAGGATTGGCATCCGCTCTTGGAGCTATTGTCAGCTTTACTGTTCTAAGATACTGGGCGTTTGAAAAGGCAGATAAACCTATTGCTCCCCAAGCTTTTAAATATATCGTTGTCAGTTTATTGATTCTATTGTTCAATATGGGAGGCATCTATGTTTTTACGGATATGATTGGTTTTCAATACATGATTTCCAAAATAATTATAGCTGTTATCATTGGAGTCTTTGTAAGTTTTCCTCTTTTCAAATGGTGGGTTTATAAGTAACAGTTGATTAAAAAATTACAAATTTCCCTATGTATTTCTTTTCATGATAACAAAAGGACATAACATAAAATCCTGACATTAAATCAGAGACATCAACCTTTACAGCAGTTACTAACTTCTTAGCTTTAAGGATACCAGCTATGTCAATTATAGCTACGTTGCTATCCCGATAAAGAATTGGACACAAAGTAATTAATTAACAATTACCAACATTAACAATCTTCTATCCTCTAGAATCCTCAGTGAACTCCGTGGAATAATGAAAACCTCAACCAACTCCAAAATTAGATTTAGACTATTTCAAATCAATATATTTTCCCCATCCTTTTTTTACCTTAAGTGCTCTTCAACAACATCTTCAAACTTCGGAAGCTTATTGATATGCCACTTGTCCAGTATTTTCCCATCTTTCCATAACACTACTCCAGGATTAGACCTAACAATCGTCTTCAACAATATATCATCCGCCATTCCATAATCTATTGCCAAACCAGTAGCTTTATCAAAATCCATAATAGCTTCTGGGTCAGATTTACCAATTGCCATTAAAACAGGAATACCTAAGTTTTTAGCCTTATCAGTAAATGGCTTCAATTTTTCAATATGCGTCTTGATATACGATTGTTTCCAATTTTGACTAATGTAGTGTTCTTCTCTTTCTACTTCTTGATCAAAATTCCTAACGACCACAGTATCAAGAACATCACTGTCATTAGATGCAACGACAACAGTATCCATCACGAAAACTGAGTCCTTCACTATTCGCGTTTCTCTGCTTGGATCACCTTTCAACATATAGTTCACAATTAAGAAATGAGGTTGATCATTGTATAAAATATCATCAGTGATATCATTTCCACGCAAATCTGTGATCTCAAATTCGCTGATCTTTGTTGATTCAATAGCTGGCTCTCCCTTTATTTGATCAACTACTTTATAGACACCTTTATATTTAGCTGTATAGTCTCTCATATAATCTGCATTTGGTACTGTCAAACTTTCACCAGTCTCCTTATGTTCAAGCAACCAGCCAGTTATTTGAACTGCAGCCATTGCATTTTCTTCTGCTTCTCTTACTGCTCTTACATCTGTTCCAATTTTAAATGGTCGGAAATCATTTTTTGGCAAATCCCAAACGAAGTTAGAGAAACAGTAAAACAAGAGAGCAATTGTAGAAATCGAAATGATGGCATTTTTAACTTTGTTGTTAAATAACTCATGCATGTCTTTATGTCTCATAACAAAATAGATTGCTGGAATCATCAATGCCACATCTTTAAAGAAAGAAGTCTTTGGCAACAACTTTATAAAATCTCCAAAACAACCACAATCTGTAACCTTCATATTGTTGGCGTTGTACTCACCCCAAGAACCAAACTGGAAAAAATTAACGCCGTTTGGTACGTATCCAGTTAAATAAGTAAAACCCGTTAAGACTAAAAAGAATGCAACCAATAATAAAAATATCCAACTGGTTAATTTCTGTTTAGCTCCTATTATCAACATAATACCCAAAACAATCTCCAGAATGATCATAAAAAGCGAGAACCAGATTGCATATTTAGAAAAAACTGGAAATAATGGAGCAATAAAACCAAACCATGTGCCTTCAAAAGTCGAATAAAATTCATCAAAATATTGTTCCATTTTATAAGCGGTTCCTAATGGATCAACTGCTTTCACCCACCCAGAAAAGATGAACAAAGCACCACAATAATTCTGTAAAAAAGTCATTAACCAAGACTTATGGCTTTTGTATAGAAATCCTACTCCAGCTGTTAAGACAAGAGCTGCAATACCAATCCACATGAGCATACTAGGTAACGTAATAGTTAAAAATAAAAGATTCATAGTTTAATTTTTACCTTCAGAAATTAAGATTAATGCAAAAACAGAATAATTTAAAATATCTTGATAATTGGCAACAAGGCCCTCTGAAATCAATGTTTGTCCGTCATTTTCTTCGATTTGCTTGATTCGCAATAACTTCATCAATATCAAATCCGTCATGCTGCTTATTCTCATATCTCGCCATGCCTCACCATAATCATGATTCTTATTTAGCATAAGATCCTTAGTTGAGGTTGCATAGTTGTCATAAGCCTTGAAAAGCTCATCTTGTGGCATTTCATAATTGGCATCTTCCACTGGAATCTCCAACTGAATCATAGCCATCAAGCTATAATTTACCATAGCTTTAAATTCGCCCTCAATGCTTTCTTGAACCTTCATTTTACCCTTTTCCTGAATACTTCTAATTCTGGATGCTTTGATAAATATTTGGTCAGTGAGAGAAGAAGGTCGAAGAATACGCCAAGCCGTACCATAATCAGTAGTTTTCAATCTAAATATTTCCCTAGATTGATTGATAACTTCATCGTATTGTGCATTGGTATTTTTCAAGAATCAAATTTTTGACAAATATACATTGACTTATACTTTTATTAATAGATAACCAGCAATATAGTTTACTAACAGTCAGTACAATTACATATTCTTTAATTGTTGATATAAAAGTCAGCATTAAAAAATACAAATTATCAAATAAATCATCAGCTTTCTTAAAATAACGATGCAAATTTCTGACTTTTACATTTGGCAAATTGTAATCCTTAATTAATCAAAACCTAATATTCTGTTAATAGCTGTTTTAATAATCTGCAATGTAATTTTAGCCATACTATTTAGATTGCTCCCTAAATTTAATGCCCGTAATCTTCAATCAATTATTGTCAATTATTTCACTTGCTTTACGCTTGGGTCGATATTGATTGGTGAAATTCCAATTCATAAAGACCTATTGACTGAATCATGGTTTCCGTATGCACTTTTTTTAAGTCTAACCTTCATTATTTTTTTCAATGTAAATGCGATGACCATCCAAAAGGTGGGCATGATTATAACCAGCATATTTCAAAAATTATCACTGGTTTTTCCAGTGCTAACAGGATTGTTATTTTTCAATGAAGCTGGCTCTAAAGGCAAGTACATTGCCATTCCTCTGACCGTTGTTGCAATTGTAATGTCAAACCTTCCCAATAAAAAAGATAAAGAATCGATGGCTGCAATCAAAAAATATTGGTACCTACCAATCTTGGTATTTGCAGGAAGCGGTTTGATTGAAGTCTTACTTTTTTATGTTCAAAAATCAGGTAAAGTTGGAGACGGAGGACTAAATTTCACTTCAGTACTTTTCTTCTTATCTGGTTGTTTGGGTTTAATCTTTTTGATTGTTATAAAACAGGTCAACTTCACACGAAATGAAATCATAGCAGGAATCTGCATTGGTGTTCCCAATTTCTTCACCATCTATCTTTTGATTAGAGGTTTGGAATTAGGTTGGGATGGTTCTGTTTTATTCCCTGTAAATAATGTAGGCACAATCTTCTTCACTGCGGTAATTGGAATTTTAATATTTAAAGAAAAACTGACCAAAATCAATTATTTAGGTTTGGTTGTTGCTATTTTAGCCGTCTATCTAATTTCTCAATAATGAAAGACATTGATGCATATAAAACAATTCTAGAACCTTCAGAAGGAGAATTTAAAGACAGAGGCTCTAAATTTTTTGGCTATGTCAAACACATCAAAGATGAAGATGATTTTGCAGCATTTTTAAAAGAAGTTAAAGCGCAACATTTTAAAGCACGCCACCATTGTTTTGGTTATCGATTAATGAATACAGATAAGTTTAGGTATTCAGATGATGGCGAACCTTCAGGTACTGCAGGCAAACCAATTTTCAATCAACTGTTAAGTTTTGACTTGGTAGATGTTGCTTGCGTTGTTGTAAGGTATTTTGGAGGTACCAAGCTTGGCACCTCTGGTCTTATCAATGCGTACAAAAAAGGTGCGAAAGAAGCCATAGAAAATGCTACCATAGAATTGTTATATCAACAAGCAATTATCAATATTGCATTTGATTACGGCTTAATGGGAAACTTGATGAAAGCACTCAAGTATTTGGATTTAAATATTGATTCGACGGAATTTGGAGCAGCCCCTAATTTAAATATCAAAGTAAACCAATCAGCAGTTGACAATACAATTGAAAGAGTGAAAGCATACTTACTTGAACGATCAATTGAAGATATTACAGACAAGACAGAGGTAGAAGGAATTGTATTTGATACTTCAAACTAATTTTAAATCAATTCAAAGAGATTTTACAGACATTGTTAAATTGCAGTATTCTTGACATTAATGCATTAACTCATTGAACCTTAACAATCCGAAGTTTCTTTCCAATCCTCAGGAAAAATCCAGATATATCAGAAATACCCAAATCATTTACTGCTCGGTAAGTAAACAATACAGCCACAGGGATAATAACCAGGTTTGGTAACCAAGCTGCGAGTATTGGACTTATTGTCAAACCCTTATTCAGTTTTTCGCCAATGATATTTAAAATAATAAAAAGCATAAAAAATATAATGGCTATCAATAAAGGATATCCATATCCTCCCTTTTTAACGATGGATCCCAAAGGTGCACCGATAAACAGAAAAACGATACAAATCAATGCCCAACTGTATTGTTGATGCAACCTTAATACATACCTTGATCTAGAATAGGCAAAACTCTCATCCTGTTTGGTTTGGCTTGTCATTATTTCTTGTTGTTTACCCGACATAGCCTTTGCTGCACCAATCAATTCCTTTCTATCTTTGGCTTGAAATGTCTCCAAGATACTAGTGTATTGATCCAATGGCTTTTCCAAGAACTGAGATTTTAGTCTAACTATTTTATTATTTGCAACTGGAGCTGCTTTAACCTGTTTATTTTTTTTGACTATTGCCGTTTTTACTGTTCTGGGTAAATTCTTTGTATTCTCATTTACTTTTTCATATTCTTTAATGGAAAGGATTTTACGAAAATTTTGATTCATCTTTAATAAATTTTCTTCTCGTTTTATATCTATAGAATCAATCGCATCTATCAATTGAAATGAGTTCAGCAAGTCAAATTCCTTTCTGGTAATATTTAGATTTTGAGCTTCCATTTCAAATTCAGACATATCAAATATTTTTGTCCACTTTTCAAATTTCGTTCTTACAAATGGATCAGTTTCCTTCTTTTTAGCACCTTTTTTCTTCGGTTTCATTTCTTTGTACTGCTCACCATTTTCAAGATCCATAATGAACTCGTTATTTTCTCCTGAATACATTCTTCCTTCATCTGCCATAAGCATATTGATCAATTTACGATCGCTGCCAGAATGATCATAAACCAATACATCTTTTATATCTTGCCCATTGTCATCCTTCTCTCCTACCCGAATAACAAAATTTCGAAAGTCTTTACTAAAAACACCTTCAGCTAGATTCAACGCTGGCTTTTGCTTTCGTATAGCATTAAATCTATAATAGAACTTGTAATTGGCTCGTGGTTTTAAATAATTGGAAGCAAGCAGTGAAAATAATGCAGTCAAAATAGAAATCAATATTCCCATCCACATAATCCTCGTTAAAGAGATACCTGCAGATTTCATACTTGATATTTCATATTTTTCTGCAAGGTTACCAAATACCATAACTGATGCAATTAAAATTGTAACAGGCACAGCTTCAGGAATTATACGGACAGAAAAATAAAATAGCATTTCTAACAATACACCCAATGAAAATCCTTTACCTATGATTTCATCAATGTATTTCCATAGAAATTGCATTATTAGAACAAACTCCACGACAAAGAATGCCATAAAGTATGGTGGAAGAAAATCAAATAAAACAAGCTTATCTATCTTTTTCAATGCAAAATTTGTAATGACAAATATAGATATTTTGATATCTAACTTTATAAATGATTCTTAATCATAATTTGAAATGTCTAACGATTCTAGTTATAACAATGAAAAAGGCGAAATATGCACAAAAATGACATTAAAACAGATCAATTATAAAAATAAATGGCATTTCTGTAACATTTCCAAATAGCGGCCGTCATTCTTATGTTATCGATAAAATTCCGATAACGAAGTGATTTAAAACATTAATAAAACCACTTCAAAATAAACGCACAAAAAAACAAAGTATTTTACATTAAATTCAAATACTTTTTTTAACTGACTTATTAAGATATAAATGCAAATTGAAGAGTTCAATATTTTGGTAACCGATTTAAAGGATAAGATGTACCGTATCGCCTTTAGAGTTGTGAGAGATCACGAAGAAGCTCGTGATGTAGTGCAAGATTCATTGGTCAAAATATGGAACAAACGTGAATTGCTTGAAAATGTAGATAATAAAGCCGCTTATTGTATGACTATTACCAGAAATATGGGTATTGATAAAGTAAGAGGTAGGAAAATGCAAACGAGTGATATTTCAGAACGGTATGATTTGCAAGCCAATATTGCAGATCCTGAAAGAATAGCCGTAGGCAAAGATGAATTCGAGATTATCAGAGCATTTATAGCTAAAATGCCTGACAACCATAAAGAGGTATTGGAATTAAGAGATATTGAAGGATACAGCTACAAGGAAATTAGTAGTATAACAGGTCATTCAATTGATAAGGTAAAAGTTTACTTGCATCGAGCAAGAATGAGAATTAAGGAACATTTTAAAACACATGCCGCATGACAAATAGCATTGATAAAATAATTGAAAAATATTACGCTGGAGAAACAAATCAAGAAGAAGAAAAAAAATTGAGAACGTATCTCTTTTCTGGACAAGTCTCTGCAGATCATGCATATATGCGTCCTCTTTTCAAGCACTTTGAATCAGAACGAAATATGTCCATCGAATTTGAACCTGATTTAAGTTTTACAAGTAAACGTAAAACGAAGGTTAGAAACATCTGGCCCAAATTGATAAGCATTGCAGCATCTTTTGTTATCCTTATTGCAGTAGCATTCAGTTGGTTTAACAACTCGGATACGATGTACAAACAAAAATACACGCTATTGGAAGATAAGGCAGATCAAGAAGAAGCTTTGGCCATTACGTTAGATGCCCTTGGATTTCTCAGTAAAAAGTTTGACAAAGGCACCAAACCCTTGGTTCACATTAAGGATTTTGAAAGAACAGATATTTCTAAAAAAAATAAATAAACCTAGTACACGCTGCAGCACGTACTTATTAAACATTCAAATAATTTTAAAATACACATAAAATGAAAAATATATTATTCGCTGTTGTATTAATGTTCGCTACACAAGCTGCATTCTCACAAGACGCTATTACTAAATACTTTGATCAATACAAAGACGATTCACGTTTCACTATGGTTGAAGTCAGCCCCAAACTCTTCAGCATGATTGCCAATGTCGCTTCTGAAGAAGTAAAAGACAAGGATGTTTTGGAAATGATAAGCAAAATGAAAGGCTTAAAAATATTACAAACAGAACATGAACCATTGAATTTTTATAAGGAGGCATTAAATAAAATAAACACTTCTGAGTATGAAGAATTTCTGACCGTAAGAGATGAAGGACAAAACATAAAATTCTTGGTCAAGGACGAACAAGGTGGTAATATTGTTAATGAACTTCTATTACTTGTTGGAGGTAAAGATGAATTTGTTATGTTGAGTTTCATTGGTAAAATCCATTTGAACAAGATTGCTAAAATGGCAAAAAGTTTAGATATAGATGGTTTAGAACATTTAGAAAAGTTGGACAAAGATTAACCACTTAACCGACTAAATACAATCTTTTAACCAAATCTCCCACCATGAAAAAGATCATACTTTGTTTATTTGCTTTTGTTTTTACAATTTCACTTTTACAAGCACAAGAATTATCTCCCGATAAGTTTATAAATGAGATAAAAAAAGAAGACAGTGCTTATGCTTTTACGTTACCAGGATGGTTGATAAAAGTAGGTGGTCAGATTGCTATAAACGATGAGGAAATTGATTATAAAGAAAGACAAATGATAAAAGAATTAACCGCACATATCAAAAAAATAAGATTTGTTGTAAGTGAAACTTTATCACCAAATTTTGAAACAAATTTCAAAGCACTTGCGAATTATATGTCAAGTAATAATTACGAACAGCTAATCTCTGTACGAGAAGAAGGTAATAAAATCAACCTTTGGGCGCTGTTCGATGGCAATACAATTGAACGTATGATTGTTTCTGTTAATGGTCCAGAGGAAGGATCTGTTTTTTTTAATATTAAATCAGATATTGACATGGACAGATTGAAAAAAATGAAGTTTTTCCAAGAATGGTCATCTCTTTAGCGCTAATTACACTAATAAAACAGAATAGCATATTTGATTATATAAAGTTTTCAGCGATTTAAAAGGAGAATCGGCATTATGACTTTTAGGATCAAAGGGTCTAATATCCGTTAAAAAACAATGGCATGTTTAAGCTAAAAGCGAGTTTACGCTTGTTTAGAATTTTATATCATTGGAGACGTTAAAAAATACATACAGCCTGGACTTTTCCGCGCCTTCCTTAGTACCTAAGTACGGTGGACAAGGTTGTTTCGATTTTGTTTCAAGACAAAAATGATAGCCCAGCCGGCGAGGCGCTTATAAAATATATAATATAAATTGTATTGAGTTTTCTAATGGATTAGCTTAACCAAGAAATAATCAATTCCACCAAACAGCAAAACCCTCTCTTCTTAATTTCAGTGACAATTCTTCTTCCATTTTAATCGCATCACCTTTTGTCATAGGGTTAAATTCACTATACATGCTTGGTCTTAAAAACAAGCCGTATCTCTCAACAAAATAAGAAGACAACTTGTGGCCTTTTTTTGACCGAATTCCCTTCTTATGTTGCTGATATCTTTTTTTAGGATCTAAGCTGGTCATACCGACATACAGACAATCTTTCAGACCACGAAAATGAATATTGGCACTACGAAACTTTTCACTGTCCGTCCAAATTTTCTTCGACAATTCAATAACGTAAACACTATATGTTTTTTTTCCTGCCAATAATTTATCAAATTTCTATGCTTGGTTGATTCCTTGTTAAGTCTTCAAATTTCTCTCTTTCTCTAATTAAATAATCTTTACCATCATGAATTAAAACTTCTGCAGGACGGTAACGTGAATTGTAATTTGAAGACATAGAATAACAATATGCCCCAGCATTTGAAAAACAAAGAATATCATCTTTTCTCACTTCAGTCAATTGTCTATCAACTCCAAAAGTATCAGACTCACAAATATATCCAACAACAGAATAAATTTTCTTCTTTCCATCTGGATTAGAAATGTTTTTAATCTCATGATATGCATCATAAAACATAGGGCGTATCAAGTGGTTCATCCCTGAATCGACACCTACGAAAGTTGTAGCAGTGGTTTGTTTTACAACATTCGATTTTACAAGAAAATATCCTGCATCACTCACCATATATTTACCTGGTTCAAAATGCAAGTCATATTGCTTGTCTCTCGCCACGCAATATTTATTAAACATTTCACTGAACTCTTTTCCAAATTCATTGATATCAGTACTCAGATCATTTTCTTTGTAAGCAACTTTAAATCCTGACCCAAAATCTATGAAATCTACAGTTTCAAACTTATCCACCACAGACAAAATTAATTGAGCCGCCCTGATAAAAATTTCAGAATCTAATATATCAGAACCAGTATGCACATGAATTCCTTTGACATTCATTTTAAAACTATTCACAATTCGCTCAATCAAAGGCAGTTGATGTATCGAAATACCAAATTTAGAGCCTATATGTCCTACTGAAATCTTACGATTCCCTCCTGCCATCATGTGCGGATTGATTCTAATGCAAACAGGAATGCCTGGATATGTTGAACCAAAGTACTCAAGCATTTCAAAATTATCGATGGTTATATTTACACCCAATTTAACAGCAAAATCGTATTCTGCTTCAGAAATATTATTTGGCGTAAACAAGATATCTTTTGGATCAAACCCTGCCAACAGACCCAATCTTATTTCCTGTGATGACACACAATCAAGTCCTGCCCCAAACGATTTAAAAAGCTTAAGGATTGAAATATTAGATAATGCTTTACAAGCATAATGAACCTTTAAGCTGGGTACATCAAATGCATTTACAAACTGTTTATAGTTTGATTCCATCTTACTGCTATCATAAATGTAAAGAGGGGCACCATACTTTGATACCATATCTAATATGGACAATCCTTGAATTTCTAACATTATATAAAGTTATTAACCGCC
The DNA here is from genome assembly GCA_905480605.1 of uncultured Saprospiraceae bacterium. Taxonomy (GTDB): domain Bacteria; phylum Bacteroidota; class Bacteroidia; order Chitinophagales; family Saprospiraceae; genus RFSX01. The sequence goes on from CAJQRD010000053.1 coordinate 18,656, forward strand.
AAAAATAACGTATTTAAGTATAGAAGTATTGATTTAATGAATAGGATTGTTGAAATTTACGTTTCTTGTAAAAAAATACAAAAGCACATATTTGATATCACAAAGAAGTATACAAGAAGTCATTAATACGGCACAAGTCGTAGATATTATAGAGGATTATATCACTTTGAAGAGAAGAGGAGCCAATATGTTGGGGCTTTGTCCATTTCATGATGAAAAGACGCCTTCTTTTACGGTGTCACCTAGTAAAAATATCTACAAATGCTTTGGATGTGGTCAAAGTGGCAACCCTGTCAGTTTTTTGATGGAACATGATCACTTGTCTTTTCCAGAAGCTATCAGAACATTAGCTAAACGGTATAATTTAGAGCTTGAGGAGGACAACAATCATGATGATGATGAATTCAAAGAGCAAAAGAAGTTAGAAGAGAGTTATTATATTATAAATAATTACGCGGCCGACTTTTTCAAAACCAATCTTTTAGATACAAACGACGGTAAAGCTATAGCACTGCCCTACTTCAAGGAACGTGGATTTTTAGAATCGACAATCAAAAAATTTGAACTTGGATTTGCACCTGATGGTTATAAAAAATTTGCTGATAAGGCAGCAAAGAATCAGTTCAATGAGGAGTTTTTACAAGCCTTAGGTTTGGTTTCTAAGAAAGGCTACGATTTCTTTAGAAATAGAGTGATGTTTACCATCCACAATGTTTCAGGAAAAATTATTGCGTTTGCAGGTAGAACACTTAGTACTGATAAAAAGCAACCCAAGTATATCAATTCTCCTGAAACACCAATCTACAACAAACGTAAAGTTTTGTATGCCTTGCATTTGGCAAAGAACATGGTACGTAAAAAAGACAATTGCTACATTGTTGAAGGATATACGGATGTGATTTCATTGTTCCAAAATGGTGTTGAGAACGTAGTAGCTTCATCAGGCACCAGTCTTACCTCTGATCAAGTGCGATTGGTAAAACGGTATACAGATAACATTACCTTCCTATATGACGGAGATGCAGCTGGAATAAAAGCCGCTTTAAGAGGAATGGACATCGTTCTTGAAAATGACATGAATGTAAAGTTGGTACTCCTGCCTGATGGTGAAGATCCAGATTCATATATTCGAAATGTTGGTACAACAAAGTTTGAGGAATTTATTGATGAAACTGCAAAAGACTTCATCCACTTCAAAATGGATCTATTACTAGAAGAAGCGGGTGATGATCCTATAAAGAAATCCAAGGTAATAAAAGACATTATTACAAGTGTCGCTAAAGTTCGTGAGCCCATAAAAAGATCTCTTTATTTACGTCAATGCAGTCAGTCACTAGAACTAGATGAAAAAACACTTGTTAAGGAGGTCAATAAAATAATACGAGAAGACATCCGTCAAAGGCGTCTTGAAAAGGAACGTGAAGAAAGGCAGGACCTGCCACCAGAGTCTGTTGAGGAAGAAGCATATTTCGAAACGCAATATGAACAAGCAGAAACAAGAAAATATTCTAAATCCAAACATGAATTTCAAGAAATGGATTTGGCCCGTATTATTGTATGTGGTGGCGATAAGGTTGTCAAAACGGAAACAGGCGAAAATGTATTAATTGTAAATTTAATACACTCGAACATTATAGAGGTCATGCAGTACTTTGAAAATGACTTGTACAAAGAAATTATTGAAGAAGCTATTAAGTTTACAACTTCAGAAGAAGAATCTTCATTTAGTCTTAGCAATTATTTTATTAATCATTCAAACGAGAAAATTAAAAAGTTTGCCTTGGATTCTAACTCTTCTAAATATACATATGCCAACTGGGGGAAATTAGACGTGTTTTTACAAACCCAAAATATGCCAGAAGAAAACTTTTATAGGGACAGTATTGAAGCCATCAACAGATTTAAAATTAAAAAATTCACATCTGTTATAAAGGCACTTCAAGCAAAAATGATGGAGAAAGGCATCACTCAGGATACAACAATAATAATTTTAAAAGCATTACAAACCTTACAAGATCAAAGAAAAGAATTAGCCGAAATTACTGGAACAGTTGTACTTCGATAAACAATCAAAAAAATCAAACTGATAAACTAATACCAATGGATTCAGAAAAATTATCAGGTACAAAAAGACAAAACGTTAAGTTAGGTGACTTTGTACAAGTCGTGCAAAAGCATCATCAACGGTCAGGTGAGCTCACAGAAGGGCTAGTCAGAAGAATATTGACAAATGCATCCAATCACCCACATGGTATAAAAGTCAAATTGGACACTGGAGAAGTAGGTCGTGTGAAGTGGGTTATCGTTGAGGAGTAATAGATTATGGATTATGGATTATGGATTATGAATTATGGATTATTGGGTTTGGGGCTAGATTGAATTTTTAAGAAAGGTTATGGACTGTGAATACAATAATGATTAAAGATTATGAATTATGGATTATGAATTATGGATTATGGATTATGGATTATGAATTATTTGGTTTGGGGCTAGATTGAATTTTTAAGAAAGGTTATGGACTGTCAATACAATAATGATTAAAAGATCTAAGGAGCATTGTTTTTAATTTAACAACCAAAAAAGGCCACTCAAAAGAGCAGCCTTATTATTTCTTATCAATTCAATCAAAAATTATCCCAATGCATTCAATGCATTCAAATCTTCAAAAGCTTGATGTAATCTTTTCTTAAAACTACCCTCCGCTTCTCTCAGCCATTTACGAGGATCGTAGTATTTCTTATTTGGCGAATCGTCTCCGTCCGGACTCCCAATTTGGCCTTGCATATAATCTCTCTTACCTTCGTAGTAATTTTTCACACCGTCCCAAAATGCCCATTGTAAATCAGTATCAATATTCATTTTTACAACACCATAACCAATCGCTTCTCTGATATCTTCTTGGCTAGAACCAGACCCGCCATGAAATACAAACTTGATAGTTTGATCAGATGACAATCCCAATTCTTTCTTTAGGTACTCTTGAGAGTTCTTAAGAATCTTTGGTGTTAACTCTACATTCCCGGGCTTGTATACACCATGCACATTCCCAAATGCAGCAGCAATTGTAAATCTATCGCTAATCTCCATTAATCGCTTATATGAATAAGCCACTTCTTCAGGTTGTGTGTATAATTTAGAGTTATCGATATCTGTGTTATCCACACCATCTTCTTCTCCTCCTGTAACACCTAACTCGATCTCAATTGTAATTCCAAGTGAATTCATTCTCTTGAAATATTCACACGAAATATCTAGATTCTCCTCAATTGGTTCTTCAGATAAATCTAACATATGTGAAGAATACAAAGGTCTTTTGTACTGGTCATAATGTTTTTCACTCGCATCCAATAAACCAGAGATCCAGGGTAATAGTTTTTTAGCACAATGATCAGTGTGAAGGATAACAGGAACACCATAAGCTTCTGCCATATTATGAACATGCATCGCTCCTGAAATACCACCTAAAATGGCTGCATTTTGATTTTCATTGCTTAACCCTTTTCCTGCAAAAAATGAAGCACCTCCATTTGAGAATTGTATGATTATTGGAGAGTTGATATCTCTTGCAGTTTCCAAACATGCATTCACTGAATTTGTACCCACAACATTCACAGCTGGGATTGCAAAATTCTTTTGATTTGCGAAGTCTAATATTTCAGTTACTTCGTCTCCGAATAATACACCACTTCTAAATTTTGTTGCCATCGTTTTGTTTTTAAATAATAAATATGGTTTAGGCTTTTCTTATTCTGATATTATATAATTTCTTTAGCGGCCAAGTATCTTTCAGCATCCAAAGCAGCCATACATCCTGTTCCTGCAGCTGTAACAGCTTGACGGTAAATATGATCTTGTGCGTCCCCACTTGCAAAAACACCTGGAACTTTAGTTGATGTATTGTCAGCACCAGTTATCAAGTAACCAGCCTCATTCATTTCCAAATAATCCTTAAAAATTCCTGTATTGGGCTTGTGACCAATAGCTACAAAAAATCCACTTGCATTTATGACAGACTCAACGCCTGTCTTATTGTTTTTCACTTTTGCTCCGATCACTTCATCAGTTCCTAAAACCTCAAGTGTTTCAGTATTCCAGTGCACAGTTAAATTTTCGGTATTCATAACCCTCTTTGCCATGATTTTAGAAGCACGTAACTCATCACGTCTAACCAACATGTGAACCTTTGGACAAAGCTTGGCCAGGTATGTTGCCTCTTCTGCAGCAGTATCACCACCACCTACAACAATTACATCTTGTCCTCTGTAGAAAAATCCATCACATACCGCACATGCCGAAACACCTTTATTCATTAATGCAGTTTCAGATTCAAGACCCAACCACATTGCTGATGCTCCAGTTGAAATTATAATTGAGTGAGATTTAATTACATCACCCGTTTCTGAAGTAATTTCGTGAACTGGTCCAGAGAAATCAACCTTTGTGATCATTTCAGATCTTATTTCGGTATCAAACCTTTCTGCTTGCTTTTTAAAGTCCTCCATCATTTGAGGGCCGACAACACCATCTGGGTATCCAGGATAATTTTCAACTTCGTTTGTTATCATCAATTGTCCACCTGGTTCTTTTCCAGTAAATAGCAATGGTTTCATTCCTGCTCTTGCCGCATAAATTGCTGCTGTGTAACCTGCAGGTCCTGATCCAATGATTGTGCAAAGTTTAATATCTTCTGACATGATTTTTATTTATATACAAAAATAGAATTCTTTCATTAAGTAACGACTTTGTAAAGTCATAGTTTTAAAAATCTCTAAAATTGAATAAGAATTAATAATTTCAATTTCCCCCCAAAAACAGAATAAATTCTATCACAAAAACAAACCAGTCTAAATATTATTCTTAATCAAAGCTATTTTACAAAACAAAGTTCAAAATCTAAAAATAAATCGAGTAATACCTTTTTGTCGATTATTTATGAACGAATAACCCATTTATAAACGTTGAATGGTATATAGACCTTACATTTAGAACTATGGACCATAATATTATCTTATTAATTGCATTGATTGCGCTCCTTTTAGGGAATTTACCAAAATACAGACCAGTTTCATTTTTGGCGATTGCCGCTTTGGTTTATGACTTCACACTCCATTTCAGCATTAGTGATATAACTGGTATTTTCCATTTTAGTATAGACCTTTTGATCATTTCAGTTTTATCTGCTGTGGTTCAGCACATCAATAAAGATGTCTTCAAGATTTTATTTATTCCAGTTGCTGTTGGTCTTCTTTTTACTTTACATCCTATAAACAAGGTACCTGTTTCAAAATCATATCTAACAATAGAAAATAAGATTTATAAGGATATGGAAATATTGGTTCAGTTTAAAAACAGTACAGATATTCCCAATTGGATAAATAAGAATTCTAACAAATTTGATATTACCTATCCGCTATTCAATCCAAAAGACAGATCAGGTTTACTAGATGAATATTTGGGAATCAATATTACAAAAGATCAAAATGCCAAAACGATAATAAATCAGCTTGAACAAGAAGAATGCATTGATTATGCAGAATTGAATGAATTATTAGAATTGAAATTACCTCAAGTTTCATCTCCTATAATAAATGAGAATATTATAAATTTCAATGATCCAGAAACAAAAAAACAATGGGCTGTTGATAAAATGAAAATGGATAAATTGCACCAACTTATTGATAGCAAGTCAAGTGCTCATAACAATGGAACTACATTAATTGCTATACTCGATACTGGTGTTGAGTCCAACCATGAAGACTTAAGAGATAACTATGTTTCAATCAATACTTCTTATGACAGGGACGTTCGTGGACATGGTACACATTGTGCAGGTATAGCTGCAGCTGTCACTGGCAACAATATTGGAATTGCGTCGTTACTACCCTCTAAGTCTAATATAAAAGTAACCAGCATCAAGGTTTTAAGCAATTTTGGATTTGGTGCGCAACATCAAATTATAGCTGGAATGATTGAAGCGTCAGACAAAGGTGCCGACGTTATCTCAATGTCATTGGGTGCCCCATCAAATCCAGATAGAGAAAAAACATACAATGAAGCTGTAAAATATGCAAATGGGCAAGGAGCTATAGTTGTAGTAGCTGCTGGAAATTCAAATGCAGATGCTGCACAATATAGTCCAGCAAATACTCCAGGAGTTATCGCTGTAGCAGCCATCAATCAAGATCTTAAAAAAGCCAGTTTTTCCAATACAATTGACAACATACAAATGGGCATTGCCGCCCCTGGTCAAGAAATATATTCTACATTTAAAAGCAATAGTTACACCTATCAGAGTGGAACGTCTATGGCCGCACCGTTCATTTCGGGACTTGTGGGTTTGATGAAATCTATAGATCCAGGATTAGATACAAAAGAAGCTTTTCATATTTTAAATAGCACTTCTTCAAAAAGCAATAATTTAAATATTGTCAGTCCTTATTTAGCAATTGAAAAAATGCTGGAATAGGTTATTGGCACCTTTCTACTGACCTATTTGGTTTTTAAACCATAAAACATCTGCAACAAGTGAGTCAATAGTTTGATCTCCATTTAAAATAAAATTAGCTTGGAAATAATACTTCTCCCTTCGTTTTAAATTGATTTTTATAAATGGATGTAGTGAAGTACGATCCTTATATTTTATGATTAGAGGTCGATCTTCGTTTCCCAGAAAAAGACGATCTGTTAAATTTTGAGTTTTGTGACACAAGTAAAAACTTGTCCCCCCTTTATTGATGGTTTCTATATTATTGTTAAAACAAGGCAGTCCTCCTCCAGTTGCAACCACTATATTATCTTTTTCTGAAAGCCCTGATAATATTTTAGTTTCTAAATTTCGAAAATGGTCTTCACCTTTTGAGTCAAATATCTGCGAAACTGTCTGTCCAATATGTGCTTCGATTTGATTATCCGTATCAATCAACTCATATGACAGCTCTTCAGATAGAGCTTTAGCAAGCTTAGATTTACCTGACCCCATGTATCCAATCAAAAATATTCTCATAATTATTTGTCTTTGATCGCATGTCAAAAGTAATCAATTATCATTTAATGATATATTAATCATTTGAGCATAGATCTATATTCTTATGAACAATTACATTTTTAAGTTAAATTTGCGGTATAATTTAATTTAAAAGATAACTATGTTCAATTTACAAGCTGCCTCACAATCTTCACCAATACCAAGTCTTTTGTTTTTTGGGGCGATTTTTATAATCATGTATTTTTTCTTCCTAAGACCCCAAGTAAAAAAGCAAAAGGCCCAAAATACATTTTCGGATGACCTTAAAAAAGGAGATGAAATTGTTACTGGAGCCGGAATTATCGGTAAGATTACAAAAATTGAGGATGGAATAGTACAGCTTCAAATTGATCAAAAAACTTTTATTAGAGTTGTAAAAGGAGCTATTTCAAAGGAAATGACAGAAATGCTTCATAAACCTGAGAAAGAAGAGAAAAAGTAGTAGGTAAAGAAATAGAAAACATTTGTAATTAGTTTTAAACTATCTCTGCTTAAAACTCTTATTTAGGGTCTTTTCTATTTTCTTTGCGTTTACATTACCTTTTGTTATCAATTTCTGGGTTGGTCCATCTGCATTTGAATTTACAGTAATAGCGCCACATGAGGACCAGTTTTACCAACGCTTATATATCTTACTCTAATATTTATCTCTTGACCTGGAGAAACTCCTAAAAATGGATAATTAGGTTGAGTACACCCACATTTAGCATAAGCTGACTTTATATCCAATGTCTTTTTTCCAGTATTTTAAAGTTGATTATATCTCCATAAGTTATTTCTCCAAAGTCTTATACCTTTTTTTCAAACTGCATACTACGATAAACCTCTTTCTTCTTAATTGGTTTGAGTTTTTTTAAAAAATCCTGAGTCTTAGTTTCTTTTTGTTTTGTTGTTATCTGAAATCAAACTGTCATCATTTACATCTGGAAGTATAACTCTATTTACTTCAGCCTGTTTGTTTTGTATATTGTTGCTAGCTTCGGCCTTTTTGATATCGCATTGTGATGGTTGTGATTCCTTTCTTTCAGCCTCATTACAAGCCAAAAAAAAAGACAAAACCGACTTCTATTAATATTTTATTATTAGAGTATCGGTTTTCCATTGCAACTCAAATATATTTAATTCAAGTTATTTCAAAATATTTATACTTGCAGAATTTCGATAAGTGTCACCCAAACAAGTGTACTCGATTTTGTAAACATAGGTTCCAGACGGCATTTTTTCATTCAGATATGTACCATCCCAGCGGTCGGCTTTATTTTTTGCCTCCCAAAGCTTAAGACCCCATCTATTGTATATTTCAAAACGGGTAATATCCTCTATTATAAATACATTGCTGATTCCAATGTCATCATTAAGTCCATCATTGTTTGGTGTGAATGCATTCGGAATTAAAATATTGGCACAATCAATTTGATTTTCGCTTAATACACTGACCGTTATATCATCAGTACTTCTACACGTACCATGGTCAAATACAGCTGTATAAGTTGTTGTTTCAAAAGGACTTGCCTCAGGATCAAAAATCGTAGTTGAACTTAACCCTTGAGCTGGGCTCCAATTTATTATATTTGAACAGGATGTACCTGCATCAATAATGAAGGTGCTTCCTTCAAAAATTGTAGTATCACGTGTTACAATCATATCTTCATCCCTTAATATTGCATTTATATCAATAGACTCAATCAAAGCAAAATTATAAAGACGCAACTCATCAATTCTTCCATTAAGAAATTGATCAGAAATTCCTACACAAGGTGAAGATCCTAAAACAAAAGGAAAGTCTTGACCTAAAGTGACTACACTTTGCAAGAGTATACTTTCAATAAAAACTCCATTCAAATACAACGAATACTTTGTGCCTTCCTTGGTAAATAAAAGGTGATTCCAGCAAAAATTTGTATTAAGTGAGGTTCTTAACGCCACACCTTCTCCAAAATTCTTTGCAAACTCGAATATGATATCTTCTGAATCAGGTAAGTATCTTACAAAAAAAGCAGAATCTCTTGCAGATGCACAATCACCTTGTATCGACATTATTGGATAATTAAGTGATGCATCTTCCACCCAAAGGTAGAAACCAATAGAAAAATCATCTGCAAATATTGATTTCATATTAGAATCCAATACCAAAGTATCAGGATCTCCATCAAAATAGAAGGCATTTGAATTCTCACCAACACCACACTCACAATCTATATTCCCTATTATAGTTCCAGTACCAAAGGTACCTGCTTGATCAGTCGGTGTACAATCGTCAAAATTATAATATGCTACTGGCCCTATTTGTGCTTGCAAACTTGAGGCTAAAGCAATTAAAGTTATATATAAAAAAGTCTTATGAACCATAATTCTGTATAATAAACGCAA
>CAJQRD010000054.1 GCA_905480605.1 uncultured Saprospiraceae bacterium
TCACAAATTTCAACCAACGCGGTAGTTGTAACATCACCACCTTTCAAATCAAAAGACTCACTAAGAAAGCAACCTGATGCTGTAGTAACTAACACACTATAATTTCCTTGAGCATCATTGGGTGTCAATTCTAAGCTAGAAGCCACTTGTCCAACCAAAGCTATCCCATCAAGATACCATTGGTAAATACTGGTAGCTTCATCTTCTAAAAATAATATTATTTCTTCATCACAGATATCACCTATAATATCTGTAAATGGCACTTCAAACTCTGACTTTTCTGCTATTGTAATCCTGTCAAAATAAAAATATGGCTCTTGCATATAGTTTGGATTACCTGCACATCCAGGACCAATCACCAATACGGGAAAGTCCTCTGTTGGCGTAAATTCGAAAATCACATTTATCCATTCATCCCTTCCTGAAATTTCCAAAGACCCTAATTCAACAAAATCAGAGCCATTAGTTGGACATCCAAAGTTTTCATTGCCTTGACCAAAAGGAATACTATTATTTTCACGTCCACCAAAGATTGAGAAAGTAAATGTTTCACTTGAAGGGTCTGAATGAAATCCAACGAACAAATCTAATCGATATTCTACATCAGCCTCTAAAGGCCGTATCAATCGACTACCAGTATATTCTTTAAAATTAGGTTGATCACGTCTCCCATCTCTAAAACCAATCGCACCCTCTCCGTCAGGAAAAGGCATTGGTGTCGTATAACCTAACCACCAAGGAGATGTAATTCCACATGTATGCATATAATCTGTTGTGGCTAATGAAGCCTGAATCCAACTGTCAGCACAGTCTAAACGAGATCCATCTTGAGGACAACAGCTCATTTCCTCAAATGATGGATTTGGAATTAACGATTGTGGTAATAAATCCTCACAAGTACAGTCGTCATCATTCAAATCTATTAAACCATCACCGTCATTATCTAATGCATCATTACAAATCTCTTGTGAAATTATAGTTGTAAAGGAGCAAACTGATAACAATATGACTATGAAGTTCTTCATCTATATATTAAAAACGATTTATGGTACAATATAAGTATAATACTATACTCTTGAAAATAAGATCTTTTAAATTCATTTTTTTAGTAATTTAATGTTGTATAAACAAAGACACCATGCAAATAAGGCTATTCTTACTAATTATAATATCTTTCTATATCTGTTCATGCCAAAATGAATCAAAGGTGGGTACTGAAAACACCACCGTCAATACTCAGGAAAAGACAACACCTGCACAGTTAAAAATAGATTTGGATTTGGCACAAGCCAACCGCTTGGCCTTATTACCTCTAGCGTGCATCCAGACTCCACTGCCTTACAAAGCGGGGCTGGTCATTGAAAAAGAGTCTGACCTGCAAATGCCACAAGTTCACCATCCAGCTTTCTATGGTTGTTTTGATTGGCATTCAGCGGTTCATGGTCATTGGTCATTGGCCTATCTTATGAAGACTTTCAAAGATTTAGAAGGCAGAGATCAAGCTAGAAAAATGCTACATGAAAATTTGACAAAAGAAAACATTGAAAAAGAAGTAGCTTACTTTTCACTAAATTCTAATACCAAATCATTTGAACGTACATATGGATGGGCGTGGGTTTTGAAATTACAAGAAGAGTTGTATACATGGGATGATGAAGATGCAAAACTATGGTACAATAACCTTAAACCGTTAGCTGATTACATATCAGATGCTTATCAAAGTTACTTACCCAAATTGGTCTACCCTATTAGAGTTGGTGAACATAGCAATACTGGCTTTGGGTTAAGTTTTGCTTATGATTATGCCCAAACTGTTGGAGATAATAAATTAAAAGAAATTATTGAAACAAGTGCAAAGCGTTTCTATCTCAATGATTTAGATTGCCCCATTAATTACGAGCCAAGTGGATATGATTTTCTATCACCGTGTTTACAAGAAATGGATATTATGCGCAAGGTACTATCAGAGGATGATTTTACCCATTGGGCTAACGCATTTTTACCTGGGTTATTTGATCAAACTTTAAAGTTAGAGCCTGGCAGAATTAATGATAGATCTGACGGAAAACTGGTTCATCTTGATGGCCTAAATTTCTCAAGAGCATGGTGTCTTTACAGTGTCAAGTCATCCCCTTTTGTAAAAACCATCGCAGACGAACATCTCAAATTTTCACTAGACAATATTACAGATGATGATTATGCAGGGCAACATTGGTTAGCCTCTTTTGCATTGTACGCCTTCAAAGCCAAGTCCCAATAATATGAATTTGAAAAAATATTTTGGACCGAGCACATTAATTGCAGCTGCCTTTATAGGTCCTGGAACAATTACAACTTGTACAATTGCTGGTGTAAAATCTGGCTATACACTTATTTGGGCTATGGTATTTTCTACACTTGCTACTATGATTCTACAGGAGATGTCAGCCAGGTTAGGATACACCACTCAAAAAGGGTTAGGCGAAGCCATAAACTCTAAATTTGATTCTGGAATTAAAAGATATTTAACTTTCACCTTGGTTATTTCTGCAATTCTTATTGGAAATGCAGCCTATGAAGCTGGTAATTTATCAGGAGGAACACTGGGTATGGACCTCATCTTTGGTGAGTTTAAATATTGGGTTTTAATTCTTGGAGCTATTAGTTTTGCTTTACTGTATATTGGAAAGTACAAATGGATAGAAAAGATACTTATCACGTTAGTCATTGCAATGAGTATAAGCTTTTTATTAACGGCAATAATTGTTAAACCTGACTTGGGAGATGTTTTTAGAGGATTCATTCCTTCCAATCTAAATAAAGAAAACTTGTTATTGATCATGGGTATAATCGGAACCACTGTTGTTCCCTACAATCTTTTCTTGCACGCATCTACCATTTCCAAGAAGTGGAAAAACACTGCCAATTTAAAGGATATTCGAACAGAAAATAACGTTTCAATTCTATTAGGTGGTCTAATTTCTATGTTAATCATAATTACTGCTGGCGCAAATAAGGCTGCTCTTACAGATGTCAATTCAGCCAAGGACTTAGCATTACAACTTCAGCCATTGGTTGGTGATAGTGCAAAAATATTAATGGGTATAGGATTAATGGCAGCAGGTTTAAGTTCTGCATTGACAGCTCCTCTAGCTGCGGCGTATGCTGCAAAAGGTCTATTCGGCTGGAGTGAAAAGTCAATTCAATTTAAAAGTGTCTGGATGGCCATTTTGGGTATTGGAGTTACCTTTTCTTTACTAGGATTTAAATCAATTACAATTATCAAGTTTGCCCAAATTGCAAATGCATTATTGCTACCTCTTATTGCTACTTTCTTAATTTTCTTGTGCAATGACAAGCAGTTGTTAGGTAAAAATGTAAATACAAATACCAGTAATATATTGGGCGGGGTAATTATTTTGATAACGCTGATGTTGTCAATTAAGACATTCTTGATAATCTAATAAAGGAGTTTCTATTCACTATAAATACTACAAGGCAGGCATAAATTTACTCATCATATGTTGCCAACCTGGATAAGGTTTATACTCTAAAGCTATCTTATTTTTTCCATTGGCTTTACAGCTACAAAGAACAGATTTATTATCTCCGTAAGCTTGCCAATCTGAAATTACTGTACAATTATAATTAGCATAAATATTTGATTTGACCTGCTCATACACTCTACTTCTACTTGATAAATAATCCGTTTCAACAAAGTAAAATTCTTCAAAATTCACCTTGTTAAAATCACGCTCGTTATGTATTGGATAAAAAGGTCTCTCCATTGATGCAAACCAAACATCAGGCATTCCAACAATTGGCAACTCTTCATTACTTGCATTGTTTTGTATAAATGATATAAAGTTTGAAAATTCAAAATCTTTATGCTTTGAATAAACAGCTGCATAGTAAGTTGTACAAATCAAAACAAATGAAACTAAAAACGGGCGTAATTTACCAATGGCAGAATAAGTGTAAAAATATAGCATCAGAACTACTGGCGCAAGATAAATAAAGTAGTTCCTGATTTCTACGTGTAATAAATGTAGAGATTAATAAAACAACCAATAATATAAATAATAACGGGTTATCCCTATAAAGTTTGTTCTTAAAATAAATATAAACAGTAGTAGCAAACAAGGTAAATTCTGGCAAATGATAATACCAATTATAATCTGTAAAATAGGCTAAAATATAGTTATTGACTGGCGAAACCATATCCGTCTTACTGCTCACTATCTTATGCAAAATACCCAAACTAAAAAATTCATGATGTAATGCAAAATAGATAAGTGCACCAGTAAAAAAGCCAATGAATGACATCAAAGCTGGGTTAACAAACAACTTCAAATAAGGTTTGCTAACTGAAGATTTCCCTAAGCAATGCTTTTGCATGTATATGAAATAGGACAAATAATAGAATAAGGTAATGCACCCCATAATATGTGACTCAATCGCCAATACACTGATTATCCCAGCAAGAAAATAATGTTTCCTTATAAAAAAAGAAAACCAACAGACATTAAAAACAAAGTAAATACATCAGTTCTACCCGTATGCGCTGCAAAAAAATATGGTGGGAATAGAGGCAATAATAAAGGAAGTAGCTTAGACATCTTATTAAATGACACAGGTAAAATCTTCAATATTTCATACCAAATAAACGCTGTAAAAAAATCATTGCCTAATTGAAAAGGAAAATATTCGCCTCTGTCCAACCAACAATATTAAAAAAAAACTACCGCTTATAAAGAAATAGATCTTTCCGAATAACTGACCCGTAAATACGCCTTCCTGATCTAGGAAAGTAAGATCTTGGTCAACTCCCAGGTTTACCATATTCCATGCATTGGATATTGTCCAACTATCATCTTCATAATAAATATTATAGTATGTATGAAGTGTATAATATGCCACACAAGTAATGATACAAACCACCCAAAAGAATAATTTATCAAAACCAATTACATTAGAGGTATAATCTTTATTACTAAAAATCATCTCATCTTTATTGTCTCATCTCCAAGCAACACTTGATTTCTGAGTATAATTGGTAAGTTTTGGTAGTTTTCTAAATGTTCTATTCAAATCAAAAAATTAAAATCCAAATTGTTGTAATACTAATTAAGTCTAACTGCGTCTTTTATGTTCTTTATTTCCAACGAATATTTTTCCACCATACTTAACGCAGTTCTTGTTTTATTATTTAAAAATTATCATTTAAAATACTAGCTGTCATTATTACTTTCGGTTTATAATAACATAACCACAATCTAGTTTTGAAAATAAAAACAAATAATAAGCGTTAGATTAACAAAAAAATAAAAAATGGAATTGAAGTGCATGACCTGTATTGTTTTCCTAGAGGAATGTCTGCTTGTCTCGAATGTTTTGTACCTGGGAATTTACTATAGCTTAACTTCTGTGGTGAGCGTTAAAGCATAAGTTTTTGTGGTTAATAATTGTAATCTTTGATAAATAATTCTGCAACATAATCCTCATACTGTTCGGCTTTGAATAAGCTCCAATGTTGCTTTATATCAGGACGACTTTCTAGAATTTGCAAAAAATTTCGGGTCGGTTTTTTACGATTAAGGCCGCTACTCAATTCTTTTCCTAATTCATCATCAGTCATCTCCAACAAAAAATTCTTCATTACCCAAATCATATCTTGTGTAGGCATAGGCTTACATTTGATATACCTGCTAATTTTGCCTTCTAATTGGCTAACTAGCACTTGATTCTCAGGCGTATCGATTTTCGAAATTTCAATTTCGGTAAGCTCACGACTTGCGCGGTGAACGTAGCAAATGTAATCTTTAGCAAGAAACTTCGAAACTTCCTTTACCAATTCATGAGGTGATAACATTATTAAAAATTTGTGCAAAAGTAGTTAATTATGTGGTCTCGTGCTTGCTCCACCCTTTTTAGTTAGAAACATTAATCCTACAAATGTTATCAAACCATTAACTGCTAATATTGTAAATCCAAATTTTAATCCTCCAAACAGTGATTCAGAGTAATTATCCAATAATGCTGAGAGTATTGGAGACAGTAGAACAACTATCCAGACCCACTTGTCATGAATAATTCGTTTTGTAAATAAACCAAATGCAAACAATCCCAGCAATGGTCCATAAGTATAACCTGCTGCTTTTAACAATCCATTTATTACAGCATCATTATTTACTACTTTGAGAACCATTATTCCCAGAAACAATACGACGGTAAAGGCAACATGTACTTTTAATCTGGTAGCAAATTTTTGCTTTTCTGTTCTTTCACTTTTCTCAAAATTTAGAAAGTCCACACAAAACGAAGTAGTTAATGAGGTTAATGCAGAATCCGCACTTGAATATGCGGCAGCTACCAATCCTAATATAAAAATTACTCCTACAAAAGAAGGTAGGTTATTCAATGCTATCAATGGAAACAGTTGATCTGTACTGGTAGGTATTTCAATCCCTTTTGCATTTGCAAAAACATATAACATCGCGCCTAAAGTTAAAAACAGAAGATTTGCAAAAACCAAAATTATACTAAACACCAACATGTTTTTCTGAGCATCTTTTAAAGATCTACATGTTAGATTTTTTTGCATCATATCTTGATCCAATCCCGTCATCACAATAGTTATTAAAGCTCCAGAAAGGAATTGCTTGAAAAAATTATTATTATCTGCCCATCCGTTTTCAAAGAAAAACATCTTAGACATACCTGCTTTTTGAATTTCGGAACGTACATCCAAAAGCGAAATATCTAAACTGTTAGCGATATAATAAACAGTCATTGCCACAGCTGCTAACATTGTAATAGTTTGCAATGTATCAGTCCAAACAATCGTCTTTATTCCACCTTTAAACGTATATACCCAAATTAAAAGTAAAGTGATGATTACTGTAATTTCAAATGATACCCCAAGTGGTTCAAGAACAAAAGGATGCAAAACCATTGTCATCAAAAATAGTCTGAATGAGGCACCAATAATACGGGACAAAAGAAAAAATAACGCCCCCATCTTATATGAAACGATACCAAACCTTTGTTCAAGATACTCATAAATTGAAAGCAGGTTTAATTTATAATACAAGGGAAGGAGTACTTTCGCTATAAAAACATATCCCAATAAGTAACCAAATACAACTTGCATGTATGAATAAGCCATATTTAGTCCATCAGCTCCTACCTTACCTGGAACAGATAAAAATGTTGCGCCAGACAACGAAGCACCAATCATCCCAATAGCAACCAAAAGCCAAGGAGATTTTTTATCCGCATTGAAGAAAGTATGCGTATTGGCACCTTTGCTTGTAAAATATGATACTGTGTATAACACTAAGAAGTAAAGTGCAATGGTAATAATCAGAACTGTAGGAGTAACACCCATTTTTTGGCCTTATTTTGAATCTAAGGTATTATTATTTTTTAGATTAGCCATAGATAGTATTTTTTCATAGACTTCTTGCCACCCTGACCATCCTTCAGTATTGTAAAATGATGAATTATGCCAAATAAGACAGACCGTACCTCCGACCTTCTTTGTGTTTTCTATAATAACTTCTGATTTATCAAGAGCAGCTTGTTTACTTAATTTCTCATAGTTTTTAAGTGTAACATCCATCAATTGAAAAGAATGCACTTTTAGTGATGTTGTTTTATCTTCATCAAGATCATACCATCGAAAAGCTTTAGATGTACCTGCTCTAAAACCTGAACGATCGGGATAACCCATTGAGAAATCATCCTTAATCCCAACTTTCAAAAGTGACTTATAAGTCTTTGGAAACTCAAGCCTTACAAAATGCTGCCTTGAAGAAGTCACTTTTAAATTTATAACCTTCTCCAAATCACTTTTCTCATTTTCAATTTTAGCAGGTATATAATTTGAAGCATATGAAGGATGAATACCTACATTTCCAAATTTTGCCAATGTAGAAATCTTATTTATAAATGAAGGATGGGAACAATCAAATGACTTATCAAAATGACCTCGCTTTGCAGTTAATATAAAGCTTTGTAAAGGTAAATTCAGTTTTTTATGCAATGCTATTATAAACTCAAAGCTATCATATGGATCAGTCTTTAAAAATCGATCCTTAAGTCTTTGCAAGTTAAGTGAAATCAAGTCTCTAAAAAATGACCCTGCGCGTACAAACAATGGCTTCTCCGCATATGCATAAATATGATCAATATCAACTGTAGATTTGAACTCAAATTTTGAATCAGTGATAAGCTCTAGCTTGTATTTACTTTCAAGTTCTTTTTGAAGTTTACAAAACCAATAATCAACTACAGGTTTTTCAAGTAAATCTTTCTTAAACAAAATACTCTTATTAGAACTGAATCGTCCATGAGCATCTTTTTCAAAAGAACCATACTCTTCTACCCTAGCCAATAAATAAAATGCAGCGGCGAAAATATCGAAGCTGCCTTGATCATTGTTAAAATTTAATTCTTCTTCTATTCCAGGAATTTGCTTTATCTCAAAATTCTTAAAATATTCAGATTGCGGAATAGTAATAACATCTCCCATTAGATCTTGGGAGTAATTAAGTTTTAGTACTTCTTTAGCTTCAAGGAAGTAATTTCTATCATTGGTAATCTCATAATTACAATAGAGAAATTTATAACATAGGAAACCTAGAACATATTCCAGTTTGGGCGAATCTGATAGTGTATATACTATGAGTGTATTCAAAAATTAATCTTTGTTATTATCATATAAAAATTACCTGGTTTCAAAAACAATTCAGTTATATAACACAGGAAACAAACTACCTCCCATTCCTACTATTAATCTTTTTTTGTATTTGCAACAAAACATCTTTATCATTATAAATACTACAATGACCTTCTGTCGCTGTAAACTGAATATCAGCATCTGATTTAGGATTTGACGTTGATTCAAGAAACTTGTGTAACTCTCTTGTAGCTTGATTCAGATAGAAATTATCCATATCACCCATCCAAACAAATACTTTGCCTTGAAGTTTTGGACCAAGTGTTTCCCAATTTGCTTGAGCATACTTTTTAAAATCATACTTCTCCCAAGTTTTTGCTACTTCAGAATCGATATCACCTGTAACAGGATCAAACATTGGTGTTGGCAAACCATTTTCGCCTTTCGTACTGTACAGCGCTGTATGCGCACTGAATTGCCCTCCAGAATTTAAATAAGTATTGGAAGCACCCAAAACATTCTCATATTGTATAAACTGTTTAAGTGTCAGCATTGGTTCTCCATCATTATTTCTCATAACCATTCTAGGAATACCAAATTCGTTAACGTAGGCATTTTTATCTTTATAAATATTTATCAATTGATAGTTTTCAAATTCCACAGCATCTGGGCTGTAAGAAAAAACACCATTGAAAGTATCCGGGTAATACAATTGTAATCCTAATGATACCCATCCGCCAGTTGAACAACCATCTACAAATCGTCCTTCCATTGAGTTTGTTCCCCTATATTTTTTTTCGATGTATGGTATAAATTCTTCAATCAAAGCCTGACCATAAGGACCACTGTTGTCAGAATCCATTTGATATGAATCCCCAAAAGGTCCTTCACCATCCAAGTATACCGTGATAATTTGAGGCGATTCGCTAGAATTCCACCAAGACATAAAGTCTTCATTTCCTAATATCCTATTGATCCTTGTATAACGCCCACCATAGCCTGCAACATTATATCTAATAGCATAAGATTTAGATACATCATAATTGTGAGGTAACAAAACAGAAGCTTTAAGGTACATATCTTTTGACCACCATTTAGACAATACTTTACTCTTCATTTTTACAAAGTTAGATAATGGATGCTCAATAATTTTGCGTGGTTTGATAACATTTGAAATGTTAAACTCTAGATTAATATCTTCCTTTATTGTAATCGTTTTTTTCTCACTGTGTAAATTTCCTGGTGCCTCAATACGTGACTCTGAAGTATCTTGATCCCATAAAACTTGCATAATATATTCCCCAGGCTTTACTTCATTCAGCCCCCAACTTGGAGTTCCACTCCATGTGCTTAGATCCTCAGCGACATCAATACCTTTAGTCAGATCGACGTTTTCATAATTCCTAGCAAAGATGTGTGTTTCCCCTCCAGGATTTGGAAATTGACGCTTGTAAGGTTCGCCATAAGGTGATGCTGCAAAAAAAATATAAAGTCTACCTGATGTCTTACACTCTGACTTTATTTCCTCAGCAAAAGAAATCTTGGCCGTGAACTTATGTTGGGCATCAGCTAAAAGAGCGAAACTGCTTATCAAAAGCGTTATAAGAAATAATCTGATTTTCATTTTTAAAAATTAGGGTTAAGAAGAACGTAAATATAAGGATTATCGATTAAGAATTAAGAATTATGGATTATGAGGTTAGAGTCCAAGGTTTGAATTAGAGCTCAAGGTTTACCTTTGATTTTCAATCTTCTTTGAATGAGTTCACCATTATTGTTTTCGAACTTGGCGAATGGCTAAAACGCGTTTTTTGTAAATTCAACATTCGGCTTTGCAAAGCAAAGATATCTTAGCCTATTCTGGAAATTCGAGAATATAAAATTTCGGGTTAGAACAGTTATGTCAAGCTATAAAAAAATACAATTCCATCTAACAAATTAAAAAGGCTCTCCAATATTGAAGAGCCTGAAAAGTATATTGAAATTCTTTAATCAATTCACATCACCAAATTAATTCTAATTATCACAAATATGAATTATTGCGACGCTTTAGTAAAAAAAGTTAGCTATTCATTTTCATCATAATCTCATTTATAAGATACATTTTCATTGCACCGATCTGATTCTTGACATCTAATTTTTTATAAATATTTTTCTTATGCGTTCGAACCGTTTCAGGAGAAATAAATAAATCCTCAGCTATTTCAGTATAACTAAGTCCGTCCACTACTCTTTTCAGTACTTCTTGTTGTCGTATTGTAAGACTATCAATTCTATTATTATTCCTAAATTCCATTTTAGTATATTTCTTAATAATGATAAAAAAAGTCCTGTCGGCTTAATAAAAGCAGACAGGACTGTAGGACTAATTACAACCCGTTTGTTGTATTTCCAATACAGCTCCTTGATCTGTATTTACTTGGTTCAAAATTACATCTGGTGCATTCAAAATTACATTGGCTCCATTAAGCACTTGTACATCTCCGTTAATTGTTATGACTTGACTCGCTTCATACACACCATCCAATGGACTATCTGCAATAGTCAAAATCAGGTTCTGAGGACAATATATTTCCCATATCAATGGATCATTATACTTATAAACACCATGTCCTTGTACCGTTAGATCAGATACATTGAGCATCATACTATCACTTACCGTCGATCCATCATAGTAGTACATTTGCACCATTGCATTATTATCTACATCATCCTTTCCAATAAATAATGTAAATAAATCATCACTTAGCATTGCAAAATTTTCAAGATTACCAACACCTCTTAATTCACCATTTATAAATGCCGCTACCTTTTTCTGACCGTCTGCCAGAATAGTTACACCAGAATCTACCATTCTGCCAACAACTGGAATAACGTCCGTAAATGCAAAATCACCAAGATCAATGCTCCATGATGAAGCATCATTTGGATCAGCAAGCATATCTAAAGATCTTAATACTGGAACTGCGGGGTCATGAAGGGGATTTAATAATATTCCAGGTATCGTAACAGCCTTTAAATTTGATAAAAACAACTTATATCCATTGGTAGGTTGTAATTCCAAGAGTTGCCCACTTGTCCAATTACTTCCATCACTTAAGCGCGAAATATCCTTATTTTTAACTTGAGTAACATCGGTGAGATCGTTTACGCCAATAGCATCTTCAACAACCTGGTTGCCTTGAGATGGAAAGCCTATCCAATTTGTTCCGTTCATTAAGAATGAAGTAAACTGCGGAGCAGCCACACCAGTCATTCTAATACTGTCGGGTCCATTTTAAAGATAGACCATATAAGCCTTTTCTGTAGAAAAAGAACTTAATTAATATTGAATCAATAAATTTAAGAAAACTCATTGCTGTAAAACATCTGTTAAAACTTGAATTTAAGATTATCCATAAAGCAATTTACCTATAATTAGAGTGGAAAAATGAAAATTGCCTGAAAAGTTTAATATTAGCATATATATTTAAAATTCTAAACAAAAGGATATTTAACCTCGCATAAATACAACCCTTCAGCTGGCACAGACCAAGCATGTGGCAACCGCTTTTGTTCGTCCATACAGTTCTTAAGCTCGGCTAGAGAAACCTTACCGCTTCCAACATTCAAACACATGCCAACAATTAACCTTACCATGCCACGCAAGAACCTATTGGCACTTATATGGTACTCCAAATTCTTTTCTGACTTTTGAATCCATTCTGATCTGGTTACTGAACATTTAAAAGTAAAGACTTCCACCTTCGTTTTGCAAAATGGAAAAAAATCTTCATATGACATTATCAATTTCGCTGCGTCATTCATCAAGTCCAAATCAAATAATTCTGGTCTAAAAACGCAAAACGATGAATGCTTTTCAAAAGGATTTTTTCCAAAATGTATTTTATAAACATATGATCTTAAAGTAGCATCAAATCTACTATGCGCTTCCTCCCCTACTTCAAATATTCTAAACACCGCAATTGAATCAGGCATAATCGCATTTAACTGATACGTTAGTTTTTCCAAATCACTGTGATTATCCTTGAGATCAAAATGCAAAAAGAATTGAGAGGCATGAACACCTGTATCCGTTCGTCCACATCCCATTACAGAAATGTCATAACCCAAGAGCTGGGTAAGACTTTTTTCTACTACCTCTTGAACGGTCAACACGTTGGGTTGTATTTGCCAACCAGAATACTCGGTACCGTTATAGGCTATTTCTGCAAAGTATCTTTTTTTCATTATTCATTTTTCAATGCTTCTTTATTTAATGCTTCAATGTCAACAATTATTTAAAGAGGCTATGTATTAATGTCCTAATACTTCAATGCTAATATCTAAAATAAAAAAAGCGTCCTGTAAACAGAACGCTTTTTATATATTTTATCTAGCCACTTAAGCTTAAATTATTTGTTCAATAACTTCGCCATTGTTTCTCCGATATCAGCTGGTGAATTGACAACTGTAATTCCACACTCAGCCATAATTTCCATTTTTGCTGCTGCAGTATCATCTTTACCACCAACGATAGCACCTGCGTGCCCCATTGTTCTTCCTGCTGGAGCTGTTTGTCCAGCAATAAATCCAACAACTGGTTTAGTCCCATGTTCTTTGATCCATCTTGCTGCATCTGCCTCCATATTTCCACCAATTTCACCAATCATTACGATTCCTTCTGTATCAGGATCATTCATCAATAGTTCAACAGCTTCTTTGGTAGTTGTTCCCGGTATTGGGTCACCACCGATTCCGATGCAAGTAGATTGTCCCATACCAGCTTTGGTCACTTGATCAACAGCTTCGTAAGTCAAAGTACCTGATCTAGAAACGATTCCAATTTTTCCTGGGTTGTGGATAAATCCTGGCATTATACCAACTTTAGCTTCACCTGGAGTCATCACACCCGGACAGTTAGGTCCGATCAAACGACAATCATAATCCTTGATATAAGATTTTACTTTAACCATATCTTGAATTGGAATTCCCTCAGTAATACAAATGATTACTTTGATTCCTGCTGCTGCAGATTCCATAATTGCATCACCTGCAAAAGCTGGCGGTACAAAAATAATAGACGTATCAGCTCCACCTTTACTAACAGCTTCATCAACTGTGTTCCAAACTGGCTTATCTAGATGAGTTTGACCACCTTTACCAGGTGTCACACCACCAATAACATTTGTCCCATATTCGATCATCTGTGTTGCATGAAAAGTACCTTCTTTTCCAGTAAAACCTTGTACAATGATTTTCGAGTCCTTATTTACTAATACGCTCATTTATTTTTTTTATTGTCTTATAAATTTTGCCTTATTTGATCAAAATTACTTTCTCATTGTCTTTGTGAAAAAGATATTTCTCCCGGGCATATTTTTCAATGTCTTGATTAATAATATCCCTTTCTTTTTGGGCCTCTTCCAATTGCCTCTCGTAGTCTGCTTTTGCTTCCTGGAGTGTGCTTACACTATTGGAAAGCTTAACCTGATTAATTAAATTATATCTGTCAAAAAAGCTAACCCAGATTACAAATACAATCACTGTAAGTGCATATTTGTTTAAAAACGAGCCAATTGTGATTGATTTCAATCGTGATTCCAGTTCTTTTCTAAAATCCATAAGTAAACTGATTAGTGAATTAATAAATAACAAGTGATAAATTTTACTACAAAATCACTTTATTATCTCTAATCAGGTTGGTTGATGCTTGTTAAGAATCTAAAAAGCACCACAAATATACGTTTTTTCAATGATTATTGAATCTATGTCGCAACGAGATATTGATTCAAATCAAATTACTTTTTAAATAAAGATTTTCCAGGATAATAAGCCGTTGAGCCCAATTCCTCCTCAATCCTTAACAATTGATTATATTTTGCAACTCTATCACTTCTTGAAGCAGAACCTGTTTTTATTTGCCCTGTATTTAAAGCAACAGCCAAATCCGCAATCGTTGTATCTTCAGTCTCACCAGATCTATGGCTCATAACAGACGTAAAGCTATTGGCCTTTGCCAAACTTACTGCATCAATCGTTTCTGACAATGTTCCAATTTGATTCACTTTTATTAAAATAGAATTGGCAGATTTCTCTTCTATTCCTCTTTGCAACTTCTTCGTATTAGTTACAAATAGATCATCTCCTACCAGTTGCACTTTGTCACCACATTGTGCCACCAATTTTGACCATGCGCTCCAATCATCTTCGTCTAGGCCATCTTCAATAGATACGATAGGGTAATTGTTAACCCAATCCGCCCAATAAGAAACCATTTCATCTGATGTCAATTTGTCTCCAGTTGACTTATGGAAGTGGTAGACCTTTTCTTCAGCATTATAAAATTCAGAAGCTGCAGCATCCATTGCTATAAATATATCTTCACCCGGTCTAAAACCTGCTGATTCTATAGATTGTAATACGATTTCAATCGCTTCTTTATTTGATTTGATATTAGGTGCGAATCCGCCTTCATCACCTACATTCGTAGAGTAGTTCTTAGATTTTAATACCTTCTTTAAATGATGAAATACTTCAACACCCATTTTCAAACCTTGAGAAAATGATTCCGCACCTAAAGGCATTATCATAAATTCCTGAAAATCGATACTGTTGTCAGCATGCGAACCACCATTTAATATATTCATCATTGGTACTGGTAAAGTATAAGCATTTACCCCACCTACGTATCTATAAATTGCTTGATTTGATTCCATAGCTGCAGCTTTAGCTACCGCCAATGAAACCCCAAGAATTGCATTAGCACCTAAAACAGATTTGTTTTCTGTACCGTCCAATGAAATCATTCTGTCATCAATTAACCTCTGATCAAAAACACTTTCGCCAAGGATTGACTCAAGGATTTTAGAATTGACATTATTAACAGCTTTTGAAACACCTTTTCCCATCCAATGATTCTTATCACCATCTCTCAACTCAACTGCTTCATACTTTCCAGTAGATGCACCAGAAGGCACCATTGCTCTTCCTAAAAAACCATTCTCAGTAACGATATCAACTTCAACCGTTGGGTTACCTCTTGAATCCAAGACTTGTCTTGCTTTAACATCTACAATTCTACTCATGCTTACTTACTTTTTTTAACTGTTTCAATAAAATCATCAAATAAATATCTGGAATCATGTGGTCCTGGAGAAGATTCTGGGTGATACTGAACAGAATAAGAATTTGTGCCAATAACACGAATACCTTCTACAGTATCATCATTTAGGTTCCTATGTGTAACTTCTACGATATCACTAGCTTCTATGGCTTCTGGACTTACACCAAAGCCATGATTTTGACTTGTAATTTCGCATTTACCTGTCATTAAATTTTTAACTGGGTGATTTATTCCTCTATGTCCATTATGCATCTTGTATGTTGGAATTCCATTAGCCAAAGCCAGCAATTGGTGTCCTAAGCAAATACCAAACATAGGTTTGCCTTTTGCCATCAATTGCTTGATCAACCCTATAGCGTAATCCATTGAAGCAGGATCTCCTGGCCCATTAGACAAAAAATATCCATCAGCTCCAAAAGCATCAACATCAGCCAACGAAGACTTTGCTGGAAATACTTTTAAATAAGCACCTCTGTCAGCAAAACATTTTAAAATATTTTTCTTGACACCATAATCCATTACGGCAATCTTGATGTCAGCACTCTCGTCACCTACGAAATACGGTTCGATTGTACTAACCTTAGAAGCCAATTCCAAACCAGACATAGAAGGAATTTCTTTACATTTTGCCTTTAAAACTTCGATATCTAACTCATCCGTAGAAATCAAACAGTTCATAGCACCTTTGTCTCTAATATAACGGACAATAGCTCTTGAGTCTACTTGATGTATACAAACAATGTTATTTGCTTCAAAATAAGCTTGGATGTTTTGATCTGCCATGGGTCTCGAAAAATCATCTGTAAAGTTTTTACAGACCAGACCGGATATTTGGACTTTGTCAGATTCCACTTCTGTTTCACGAACACCATAGTTTCCAATGTGAGCATTGGTGGCGACTAAAATCTGTCCATTGTAT
The DNA here is from genome assembly GCA_905480605.1 of uncultured Saprospiraceae bacterium. Classification (GTDB taxonomy): domain Bacteria; phylum Bacteroidota; class Bacteroidia; order Chitinophagales; family Saprospiraceae; genus RFSX01. Next base: position 16,687 of record CAJQRD010000054.1, read on the forward strand.
GAAGGGTCAGTAAAAATTTCTTGATAACCTGTCATTCCAGTGTTAAAGCAAATTTCACCAATTCCAATTCCTTTTTTACCTGCGGCCTTTCCTTTAAAGATTGTTCCGTCTTCTAATAATAAAACGGCATCAAATTGTGGTTTCTCTGTCATAATATCAATCAAAATTCGCACAAATATAATCGTAGAAGACTATGATTAAAAATAAAAAGGGCAATAATGATCACATTATCGCCCTTTAAAATATTATTTATAGAATATTCATCTATTCTTCCTCTGAATTAGCAACTACTTCAGCTGCTGCTGCCTCTCCACCCTTCTTTTTCTTACTTCTTCTTCTACCAGCTTTTTTACCTTCTTTAGCATTTGAATAAACCTCATTGAAATCAACGAATTCTATTAAAGCCATTTCAGCACCATCACCTTTTCTAAAACCAGTTTTGATAACTCTTGTATATCCACCTGGTCTATCTCCAATTTTCTCAGCTATTTCGCCAAACAAAGATTTTATAGCTTCTTTATTTTGTAAGTACGAGAATACAGTTCTTTGATTATGAACAGTATTTGTCTTTGCTTTTGTTACCAAAGGCTCAATATATACTCTCAAAGCTTTAGCCTTTGCTAATGTAGTTCTAATGGCTTTGTGTTCAACCAATGCAATTGAAAGATTCGCCAACAAGGCTCTTCTGTGCCCTTTCTTTCTACCTAGGTGGTTAAATTTCTTACCGTGTCTCATTTTAAATAATTTTGTATCACTTTTTGCTTTAGAATAATTGACTTGTTATATTCTAGCAATTAGTAAACACTGTTATGTTGTAAAGAATCCGAATCAATATGATTCGAGTCAATGCGATTCTTATTTAATTATTCCTCGTCTAATTTATACTTAGAAAGATCCATACCAAAAGTAAGACCTCTGTTTTGTAACAATTCTTCGATTTCAACCAAAGACTTTTTACCAAAGTTTCTAAATTTCAATAACTCATTAGTATCATACTTCACCATCTCACCTAAAGAGTTGATTTTCGCAGCTTTCAAACAATTGTAAGCTCTCACAGAAAGATCCAAATCTTCTAGAGGAGTCTTTAAAAGCTTTCTCATGTGTAAGATGTGCTCATCTACGATATCGTCTTCTCTACCTTTATCAGTATCGAAAGTTATATTTTCATCTGTAACCAACATTAAGTGTTGGATAAGAATTCTTGATGCTTCTTTAACAGCTTCTTCAGGATGAATAGTACCATCAGTTTTAACATCGATAGTTAACTTTTCATAATCGGTTCTTTGTCCTACCCTTGTGCTTTCTACTTTATAAGCCACATTCTTAATTGGCGTATAAATAGCATCAACAGGTATCACACCAATTGGTGCGTCTTTTGACAAACTTTCTGAAGCTGGTACGTAACCTCTACCCTTTGTAACAGTTAATTCCATTTCAAGATTCACAGAAGAATCCATTCTACAGATAACCAACTCTGGATTAGTTACTTTAAATACGTTTGTGTGAGCTTCAATATCAGCAGCAGTTAATTGATCTTTACCACTAATTGTCAAATATATTTTCTCACCATCAGACTCAGATAGATCGATTTCTGGCATCAATCTTACTTGCTTGATATTCAAAATAATATCAACTACATCTTCAACAACACCCTTGATCGTAGAAAATTCATGATCTACACCTGCAATTCTTATGCCAGAGATTGAAAAACCTTCTAAAGAAGAAAGCAATACTCTTCTCAAAGAGTTTCCAATAGTTTGACCAAAACCCGGCTCTAAAGGCTTGAATTCGAATGTACCATCAAATTCATCAGCTTTGGTTAATAAAATTTTGTTAGGTCTCTGAAAATTTAAAATACTCATGTGTTATTTTAAGCTAGTTAATATCAAAAGATTTCCTCGCAATAAATTGCTAACAGTTTATTAGATTACTTAGAGTAAAGTTCAACAATCAATTGTTCGTTGATGTTTTCTGGAATACTCGCTCTTTCAGGATACTCCATAAACTTACCTTCCATTCTTTCAGAATTCCACTCTAACCAACTAAACTTTCTAGCACTTGAATTACCTGAAATTGAATTGTGGACAACATCTAAGTGTCTTGATTTATTTCTAACGGAAACAACATCACCTGGCTTCAATTTGAATGAAGGGATATTCGTTAAAATACCATTCACTAAAATATGTTTATGAGAAACCAATTGTCTTGCACCTCTTCTTGTAGGAGCAATACCTAGTCTGAAAACAGTATTGTCAAGTCTTGCTTCTAAGAATTGAAACAAAACTTCACCTGTAACACCTTTCTTTCTAGATGCTGATTCGAAAAGGTTTCTAAACTGGCGTTCTAAAACACCATAAGTATATTTAGCTTTTTGCTTTTCTAACAACTGAATAGCATAGTTTGAACTCTGCTTTCTTCTCTTTGAAGGGCCATGTTGTCCAGGTGGATACTTTCTTTTTTCAAAGCTTTTATCAGGGCCAAAGATGGGATCTCCAAATTTCCTTGCCATCTTCGTTCTAGGTCCAGTATATCTCGCCATCGAATTACTTCTTTTAAATTATTATTAGTTTATTAAACTCTTCTTCTTTTCGGAGGTCTACAACCATTATGTGGTAATGGAGTAACATCCTTAATTTTGGTAACCTTAATACCAATTTCATCAATAGCTCTGATAGCAGATTCTCTACCTGAACCAGGACCTTTAACAAGAACTTCAGCGTATCTCATTCCAGCATCATATGCTTTTTGAGCAGCATCTTTAGCAGCAACCTGAGCAGCAAAAGGTGTGTTTTTCTTAGAGCCTCTAAAACCAGCTTTACCAGCTGAAGCCCATGAAATAACCTGTCCTTGCTTGTTCGTTAATGAGATAATGATATTATTAAAGCTTGCTTTAATATATGCAATACCTTCAGGTTCTACATTAACTTTTCTTTTCTTGCCTTTTTTTACTTTTGACATACTATTTATTATTTAGTAGCTTTTTTCTTGTTAGCAACAGTTTTCTTCTTTCCTTTTCTTGTACGGGCATTGGTTTGAGTTCGTTGTCCACGTACTGGAAGACCTCTTCTGTGCCTAAGACCTCTGTAAGAAGCGATGTCCATTAATCTCTTGATGTTCATTTGAACCTCAGATCTTAACTCACCTTCTACGGTATATTCTTCTTGAATCATCTTAGTTAATGTCTTGATGTTATCATCATTCCATTCATTAACTTTAGTATTCTCATCAACACCAGCTTTGGCCAAAATTTCTTTTGATCTCGTTGGACCGATTCCGTAGATGTAAGTCAATGATATTACACCTCTTTTGTTCTTTGGTAAATCTACACCTGCTATTCTAGCCATATTAACCTTGTCTTTGCTTGAATCTTGGATTCTTTTTATTAATAATATAGAGCTTCCCGTTCCTTCTCACAATCTTACAATCAGTAGACCTCTTTTTTATTGATGCTTTTACTTTCATGTTATTTATATCTATAAGTAATTCTTCCTCTAGTTAAATCATAAGGTGACATTTCAATTGCCACTTTATCGCCAGGCAGAATACGAATGTAATGCATTCTCATCTTTCCCGAAATTGTCGCAACAATCAAGTGATCATTTTCAAGTCTTACCCTAAACATTGCGTTTGATAAGGCTTCTTCAATGATTCCATCCTGCTGTATTAAGTCCTTTTTTGCCATCTAAAGATTTTGGAGTGCAAATATCTATTTTTTTAACGAAATATTCTTGATTTCCGGATTATTTTTTATAGCCTCAACTACAAAACTGTGATCTGACAATATATCAGGTCCATCCTTCTTCAATGCTATAGTATGCTCATAGTGTGCAGAAGGTTTGTCATCCTTAGTCTCGATGGTCCATCCATCTTTAGACTGTCTGACTCCTTTGACTCCCATATTTATCATGGGCTCAATTGCAATCACTAATCCTTCTTTAATCTTTGGGCCTCTTCCTCTCATTCCATAATTTGGAACTTCTGGTTTTTCATGCAGGTTTTTTCCGATGCCGTGTCCCACCAACTCCCTAACTACACTGTAGTTCTTTGCTTGTGTATAAGTTTGAATCGCGTATCCAATATCCCCTATTCGTCCCCCCACTCTCGCGGCTTCAATTCCTTTATACAAAGACTCGTTGGTTGTTACCAACAACTCCATTACTTCATCTGAAACTCCTGGCATTGCAAACGTAAACGCTGAATCACCGAAATATTCGTTTAAATAAGATCCACAATCAATACTTACTATATCATCTTCTAGAAATTCCCTTTCAGTAGGAATACCATGAACTACACCTGAATTTGGTGAAATACATAGTGTACCTGGAAAACCATTATAACCTTTGAACCCTGGTACAGCCTTGTGATCTCTTATAAATGCCTCTGCCTCCTTGTCAATATGTAAACCTGTCGTTCCAGGTTTTAATATACTTGCCACATGCGCTAACGTTCTAGACACAAGTAGGCAACTTTCTCTAATTAACTCAATTTGTGCGTCTGTTTTGTAATGAATCATAATTCAATTACATACCAGCTCCGATAGTCTGCATTCCAGATCTACCCTTAATTCTACCTGACTTTACCAAACCGTCATACTTTCTCATCAATAGGTAACTTTCTATTTGTTGTAATGTATCTAAAACAACAGCTACCAATATCAATAATGAAGTACCACCAAAGAATAAAGCAAAACCTTGATTCACACCAAATACTGCAACGATTGCAGGAAGGACAGAAATTAGACCTAAAAATATAGATCCTGGTAATGTTACTCTTGTTGTCAATGTATCAATATAATCTTGAGTACTTTTTCCTGGCTTAATCCCTGGAATAAAAGCATTTTGTCTCTTTAAGTATTCAGCATATTGCTGAGGATTTACTAACAATGCTGTATAAACATATGTAAACACAACTACTAGTAAGAAAAATATAATATTATAAGGCAATGATTGCCAATCTCCTAAAGATCTTACGAACTCACTTGCTGGCTCACCTTCTTTAGACAAAAATGTAATTATCGTCATAGGCAAGAACATAATAGCCTGTGCAAAGATAATTGGCATTACACCAGATGCATTAACTTTCAAAGGAATGTAATCTCTTGCTCCAGCTGCTGGAATATTACCTGCACTTCTACCAACCATTTTCTTAGCGAATTGAATAGGTATTCTTCTAACACCTTGTACAATTAATACTACTGCTAATACTACTAAGAAGAAACCAGCTAATTCCAATACCAGAATAAACAATCCACCGTCATTAACTTGAGTAATAACTTCAGTAGCGAATGATCTAGGTAAAGCTGCTATAATTCCTATTGTAATCAGCAATGATACACCATTTCCAATTCCCTTGTCAGTAATTTTTTCACCCAACCACATTGCAAATACAGTACCTGTAGTTAAAATTATGATATTACTAAACCAAAAAACAGAATCACTAACACTTGCGTGAATTGCACCTTGTTGGGATTTTATCCATGTCAAATATCCACCACCTTGAACTAAAGTGATTAATACAGTCAACATTCTAGTAATCTGTGTAATTTTTTTACGACCAGACTCCCCTTCTTTTTGTTGTAATTTTTGAAAATAAGGGACAGCGAAACCTAATAACTGGATAATAATAGATGCTGTTATGTAAGGCATAATACCAAGAGCAAATATTGATGCTTGATTAAATGCACCTCCAGTAAAAGTATTTATAATTGATAATAGATCATTGTTACCAGCATTTTGTGCCATTGCAAGCTCTAAAGCTTCACTGTTAACACCCGGTAAAACAATAAAAGATCCTATTCTATATATTAAAAGCAATAAAAGGGTAAAAAGAATTCTATCCTTTAGTTCTTTAATTGCCCAAATATTCTTTAAGGTTTCTATAAACTTTCCCATTATAATTTATTATAAGATTGTTACAGTACCGCCGTTAGATTCAATTTTCTCTTGAGCGGTTTTTGATATAGCATGAACAGTTACATTAACTTTCCCAGTCAATTCGCCGTTACCTAAAACTTTTACTCTATCATTTTTCTGGATAAAGCGTTTTTCGTAAAGACCATCAACAGAAACATCAGTCATGCTATAATTATCTAACATTTCTTGAAGTCGACTTAAGTTAATAACAACGTATTCAACACGATTAGGATTTTTAAAACCTCTTTTAGGAAGTCTCATTTGAAGTGGCATTTGACCACCTTCGAACGCACGCTTTCTGCTATACCCAGATCTAGATTTTGCACCTTTGTGACCTCTTGTCGAAGTACCACCGTGTCCAGAACCTTGACCTCTTGCGATTCGTTTTTTACTCTTAACAGATCCTTTAGCAGGAGTTAAATTATGCAGTTTCATAATTAATTATTTGTTGCTATTAAGCTTCTTCTACTTTAACTAAATGCTTTATTTTATTCACCATCCCCAAAATTTGAGGAGAAGCTTCTTGCTCTACTGAATGGTTTATTCTTTTTAAACCAAGAGCTTTCATCGTATCTTTTTGACGACGTGGTCTGTCAATGATACTTCTCAATTGCGTGATTTTAATTTTTTCCATATCGACTATCCTTCAAACAATTTTTGTAATGTAATACCTCTTTGTTTAGCAATTTGAACTGGGCTTCTAAGTTTACTTAAAGCATCAATCGTAGCTTTTACAACGTTATGAGGATTTGAAGATCCTTGAGATTTTGCCAATACATTATGTACACCGGCCATCTCAAGTACAGCTCTCATTGCTCCCCCAGCGATTACACCTGTACCATCAGCTGCAGGCTTAATAAGGACTTTACCTGCACCATACTTTCCTTTTTGCTCATGAGGAATTGTACCGTTTATAATTGGCACTTCAACAAGATTTTTTCGAGCATCATCAACTGCTTTTGCAATACATTCCTGCACATCTCTCGCCTTACCTAGACCATGTCCAACTTTGCCTTGACCATCACCTAATACTATAAGTGCTGAAAAACTAAATGTACGTCCACCCTTTGTTACTTTAGCAACTCTGTTAAGACTTACTAATTTTTCTTTTAACTCCGGACTATCGACTGCTCTTGAATTATTTCTTTTATCTGCCATCAGATTATTATCTTATAAAGAATATTAAAAATTTAAACCTCCTTCACGTGCAGCATCACCTAATGCTTTTACACGACCGTGATATAAATTACCGCTTCTATCAAAAACTACAGTACTGATGTTTTTGCCAGTTGCTCTCTCGGCAAGAAGTTTTCCAACAGTTTTTGCAGATTCTATATCAGATCCAAGACCCAAAGTTGAAGAGCTTGCACTTGCAAGAGTTACACCATTAACATCATCTATCAATTGAGCGTAAATATTCTTATTACTTCTAAAGACAGATAATCTTGGTCTATCAGGAGTACCAGAAATCTTTTTTCTGATTCTGTACTTGATTTTTTGTTTAGGCTTAATACTAATTCCCATGATATTATTTATTTACCTGCAGTTTTACCTGCTTTTCTTCTAATTTGCTCACCTTTGAATCTGATACCCTTCCCTTTATACGGTTCAGGTTTTCTAAGCGCTCTTATTTTAGCACAAACTTGACCTAATAATTGGTTATCGTGAGATTCCAAAATTATAGTTGGAGGTGAACCTTTTTCCATAGTAGTAGTCACTTTAACTTCATCAGGCACACTGAAAAAGATTGGGTGAGAATATCCTAAAGAAAACTCTACCAAATTCCCTGTACTACTAACTCTGTAACCAACACCGATCAACTCCATAGCTTTATTGTATCCTTCAGATACACCAATAACCATATTGTTGATAAGAGATCTATATAATCCGTGCATGGCTTTATGACGTTGTTGGTCAGTGGGCCTGCTCAGAGTTACTTCATTATCCTTTAACTCTACTGTCAAGTCTGGATTAACTTGCTGAGTCAATTCTCCTTTTGGACCTTTTACTGTCACCAAATTTACATCTGACACAGAGAAAGTTACGCCACTTGGAATACTTATAGGTGCTTTACCAATTCTAGACATCTTTACTAAAATTTAATATACGTAACAAATTAATTCTCCACCTACGTATTCACGTGTTGCCTTCTTTCCGGTCATTATACCTTTTGAAGTGGAGATAATATTAATTCCCAAACCATTAATTGCTCTCGGAATCTTATCAGCAGGTACATATTGTCTAAGACCTGGTGTACTCAATCTTCCGAGTTTTTTAATTACTGGCTCTTTAGTTTTAGTATCATATTTTAATGCGATACTAATAATACCATTTTTTCCTTCATTTTCGTCAAACTTATATTTCAATATATAACCTTGATCGTAAAGAATTTCAGTGATGCTTTTTTTCATTTTAGACATTGGAATCTCTACAACTCTATGTCTTGCCTGTTGAGCATTACGAATTCTTGTTAAATAGTCCGCTATTGGATCAGTTACTGCCATTTTATCTCTATTTTAAACTACCAGCTTGCTTTGGTTAATCCAGGAATCTTCCCTTCAAGAGCCATTTTCCTGAATGTTACTCTGTTGACTCCAAATTTTCTCATATATCCCTTAGGTCTTCCAGTTAATTGACACCTATTGTGTAATCTTACTGGACAAGAGTTCTTAGGTAACTTATCAAGTTCCTCCCATCTTCCTTCAGCTTTTAACTGCTTTCGAAGATCAGCATACTTGTTAACCAACCTCTGTCTTTTTACTTCTCTTGCTATTAGTGCTTTTCTAGCCATAAGATCTATTAGTTTCTTTGGTTTTTAAATGGCATTCCCAGATGCTTTAACAAAGCTAAAGCCTCTGCATCTGTTTTTGCTGTTGTCACAAAACTGATATCCATTCCAGTGATTTTATTCACTTTATCAATATCAATTTCTGGAAAAATAATCTGTTCTTTAATACCCAGAGAATAGTTACCTCTTCCGTCGAAACTCTTATCATTGATTCCTCTAAAATCCCTTACCCTTGGTAAAGCAATAGAAATCAATCTATCCAAAAAGTCCCACATATTATCTCTTCTTAAAGTTACCTTTACACCAATAGGCATAAACTCTCTTAACTTAAAGTTTGATACTGACTTTTTTGCTTTGGTTTGAATAACCTTTTGACCTGTAATCAAAGTCATTTCCTGATCAGCAATATCAACTAACTTCTTATCTTGGGTAGCAAGTCCAACACCTTGATTCAAAGATATTTTAATCAATTTTGGAACTTCCATTGAAGACTTGTATTGAAACTGTTCCATTAATTTAGGAACAACCTCTTCGATATACTTCTTTCTAAGTTGTGGTACGTAACTCATTACTTAATTATTTCTCCTGATTTCTTTGAATATCTAACATTCTTACCATTTTCAATCTTCTTACCTATCCTAGTTCCTTTTCCTGATTTAGGATCAACTAGCATTAGGTTAGATATGTGGATTGGCATTTCAATTTCATTAATTGCACCTGGATTGTCAGCTGTAGGCTTTGTATGCTTTTTAGCAATATTTGCACCTTCAACGATCGCTCTGTATTTCTTAGGAAATACTTCCTTCACCTCTCTTACTGTATCTCCTTTACTTGATCCAGCAATAACCAATACCTTATCTCCCTTTTTGATATGGAGTTTGTTAGTTTTATGTGATGTAACACTTTTCATAATAATATATTATAGTACTTCTGGTGCTAATGAAACAATTCTCATATAATCTTTGTCTCTTAATTCTCTTGCAACAGGTCCAAAGATACGCGTACCTCTAGGTTCTCCACCTGCATTTAAAAGAACAACAGCATTGTCGTCAAACCTTATATAAGATCCGTCTTTTCTTCTAATTTCTTTTTTCGTTCTCACGATAACAGCTTGAGAAACTGTTCCTTTTTTTACGCCACCCGGTGCAGAATCTTTTACAGTAACAACAATTGTGTCACCTACAGAAGCATACCTTCTTTTAGATCCTCCCAAAACTCTAATACAAAGGACTTGCTTTGCACCTGAATTATCTGCAACGTTTAATCTACTTTCCTGCTGAATCATGATTAATTATTTAGCTCTTTCGATAATTTCGACGAGTCTCCATCTTTTTCTCCTACTCAAAGGTCTAGACTCTATAATTTTTACAATGTCTCCTTCGTTACACTCATTCTTTTCATCATGAGCAACGAATTTTTTGGATTTCTTTACGAATTTTCCATAAATCGGGTGTCTTAACTTTCTCTCAACAGATACAGTAATGGTTTTTTCCATTTTGTTACTGCTAACAACACCGACTCTTTGTTTTTTATTTGTTTCTTTTGTTTCTACGGTAGACATATTATCTGTTATTTCTTCTTCTTACAACTTTCTTTGTTCTCAAAGACAATTGTTCAGGAGACATTTTTGAAATCTCTCTTCTTCTAACCTCTGTTTTAAGTCTTGCAACATCTCTTTTCGCTTCTCTAAGACTTAATGGATCTTCAAGACCTTTTAATGCGTGATCAAATTTCTTTTTGCTCACTGCACTTACTACTTCAGCCAGCTCATTAGCTAACTTTTCATCTGTGTAGTCTTGTAACTGTATAAATTTATTACTTGCCATCTTTATATTACTTCTAAGATTATTCTGTGTAATCAGGTCTCACAACCGTTTTAGTTAATACTGGAAGCTTTTGGGCCGCCAATCTTAATGCTTCTACCGCTACTTCTCTTGGCACACCATCCAGTTCAAACATTATTCTCCCTGCTTTTATTCTAGCAACGTAATGGTCCAAGTTTCCCTTACCCTTACCCATCCTTACCTCTAGAGGCTTTGATGTAATTGGCTTGTCTGGAAAAATTCTGATCCAAACCTTACCTTCCCTCTTCATGTATCTAGTCATTGCTATCCTTGCTGACTCAATCTGACGGTTAGTAATTCTCGCGTTCTCAAGCGTTTTTAAACCAAATGATCCAAAATCAACAGTACTTCCCTTATAAGCCAATCCCTTGTTCCTGCCTTTCTGCTGCTTTCTATACTTGGTACGTTTCGGTTGTAACATTTCTTAATATATTTTAAATACTTTGTTGCAATATGATGTGATATATATTAACTATTCACACCTTATATTAAATATTATCTTCTTTTATTTCGGTCATTTCCTCTTCCACCGCCTCTTCTATCATTTCCACCACCTCTTCTATCATTTCTTCCTCTATTTCCGCCTCTTCCTGGCTTAGAGTTAGCATCTCCAACGTTTGGCGATAAATCTCTCTTTCCTAGAACTTCACCTTTACAAATCCACACCTTCACACCTATCTTACCGTATACAGTCAACGCTTCATACAATGCGTAATCGATATCAGCTCTAAATGTATGCAATGGTGTTCTTCCGTCTTTGAATTCTTCAGAACGAGCCATCTCTGCACCATTCAACCTTCCACTTACTCTAACCTTAATTCCTTCTGCCCCAGCTCTCATAGATGACTGAATAGCCATTTTTGAAGCTCTTCTAAAATTAACTCTAGATTCTAACTGTTTCCCAACAGATTCAGCAACTATACTAGCATCTAACTCAGGCTTTCTAATTTCAACAATGTTGATTTGAACCTCCTGCTCTGTTAATTTCTTCAGCTCCTCTCTAATTCTGTCAACTTCACTACCACCTTTACCAATGATTATACCTGGTCTAGAAGTATGTACAGTTACAGTTATTCTCTTAAGCGTTCTCTCTATAATAATTCTAGCGATACCACCTTTTTGAATTCTTGCTCTCATGTAGGTCCTGATTCTCTCATCACCCACAACTTTTTTAGCAAAATCTTTACCACCGTACCAATTAGATTCCCATCCTCGGATGATACCTAATCTATTACCTATTGGATTCGTCTTTTGACCCATATTATATTAATCTTCAGTGTTTTCGTTATCAATTGCAACAGACTCATCTCCTTCAACAGCAGTTTTATTTGCTACTATAAAAGTTAAATGATTAGAACGCTTACGAATTCTGTGAGCTCTACCATGTGGCACAGGTCTGAATCTCTTAAGAGAACCTGCACCATCTGAAAAAGCTGTTTTTAAATACAGATCGTAATCATCAGCGCTGTGTACGTTGTTTAATTTGTTCTCCCAGTTAGCAACTGCAGACAACAACAACTTCTCAGCCCATTCTGAAGCCTCTCTTTTTGAGAACTTTAATATATTTAGTGCCTGATCAACAGATTTTCCTCTGATGCTATCAATAACGAATCTCATTTTTCGTTCAGATAGAGGTACATTTTTCATTTTTGCTATTGCTTCCATTGCATCAACGTTTAAGCTAATTATTTTCTATTTCCTGAATGACCTTTGTAAGTACGCGTTGGAGAAAATTCACCCAACTTGTGTCCTACCATATTCTCAGTAACATATACTGGAACAAATGTTTTTCCATTGTGAACAGCAATTGTTAAACCTACCATAGTCGGTATAACCATTGATGAACGTGACCATGTCTTTATTACAGATTTCTTTGTTGAAGCTTGAGCTTTAACAATCTTCTCCAAAAGTTTATGGAAAACGTATGGACCTTTTTTTAGTGATCTAGCCATCCTTTATTTACTTTTTGTTTTTAGACTTTCTCTTAGTTATTATCAATCTGCTTGAAGGTTTAGTTAACTTTCTAGTTTTCTGTCCCTTCGCAAATACTCCTGTTCTTGATCTAGGGTGTCCACCAGAAGCTCTACCTTCACCACCACCCATCGGGTGATCTACTGGATTCATCGCTACCCCTCTTACTCTAGGTCTGTTACCTTTCCACCTATTTCTACCTGCTTTACCTAAAACTTGTAAACCATGATCTGGATTTGAAGTAGTTCCAATTGTTGCTTTACAAGTTAAAAGTATTCTTCTTACTTCTCCACTTGGTAACTTAACAATAGCATACTTGCCTTCTCTACCCATCAAAGTACCATAAGTACCAGCACTTCTTGCCAACTGTGCCCCTTTACCAGGTGCCATTTCAATTGCATGAATTGCAGATCCCAAAGGAATAGTTGATAAGTACAATGCATTTCCTATATCAGGAGTAGCATCTTTACCAGATACAATCTTATCACCAACTTTTAATTTATCAGGTGCTATTATATATCTCTTAGCTCCATCAACATAAAAGATTAATGCGATGTATGCTGATCTATTTGGATCGTACTCGATAGATTTTACATTACCAGGTACACCTTCTTTATCTCTTTTAAAATCAATAACACGGTACTTTCTTTTATGACCACCACCTATGTTACGCACAGTCATTTTACCAGAGTGGTTACGACCACCTGTAACTGTCTTTCCTTTTGTCAGACTCTTTTCCGGATTACTAGCCTTACTAGTTACCGCTTCGTGTACATTTGATACCAAATGTCTACGACCTGGACTTATTGGATTATGTTTTTTAACTGCCATTATCTTAGCTTAAATATCTCCGAAAAAATCGATTTCTTCACCAGAGGCCAATTTTACAATTGCCTTCTTGTATGAACTAATACTTCCCTTCAAAACACCAGATTTAGTATTTCTTGATTTTGCCCTACTTGGCATAATCATAGTATTTACTGATGCTACTTTCACTTGATACATTTCCTCTATAGCTTTCCCAATTTCAATTTTGTTAGATTTTTTGTTAACTACAAAACTGTATTGATTGAAATTATCTGACAATTGCTCAGATTTTTCAGAAATGATAGGTTTAATAAGTACTTGCTTCGCTGCCATCACTATTTAGTTGAAAATGTTTCTTTTATTTTATCAATAGAACCTTCACACAGAACAACTGAACTTGCTTTCATAATATCAAGTGTACTGATATCACCTGCTGCCATTACATTTGTTTTCTGAAGATTTCTTCCTGAAAGAAATACGTTGTTATCGTAATCCGCTAAAACTACTAAAGGCTTCCCGTTGTTTACTTCAAGATTATTTAGTACGTCAAGAAATGCTTTTGTTCTAGGTGCTTCGAACGAAAAGTTCTCAACAACTTTCACCGAACCTTCTTGAATTTTAGCAGATAATGCAGACATCCTAGCAATTCTCTTAACTTTTTTATTTAATCCAACGTTGTACTTATGTGGTCTTGGCCCAAAGATACGACCTCCACCTCTAAATACACCTGATTTTATAGAACCAGCTCTTGCGGTACCAGTACCTTTCTGCTTTTTAATTTTTCGAGTTGAACCCTTAATCTCACCTCTCTCCTTTGACTTGTGTGTACCTTGTCTGGCGTTTGCCTGTATAGACTTAACATCAAGGTAAACAGCATGTTCATTTGGTTCAATGCCAAATATATCGTCTGGCAAATCAATAGATCTACCTGTACTTTTTCCATTTATTCCGTAAACATCTACTTTCATGACTACTTACTTTTCAATGATTACAAAAGATCCTTTGTGACCAGGCACAGATCCTTTTATTAATAAAAGATTCTTTTCTGGTAGAATTTTCACCACTTTTAGGTTCATTGTTTTAACACGATCTCCACCTGTTCTTCCACCCATCTTCATTCCTTTATAGACTTTAGATGGTGTAGCACATGCTCCAATCGCACCTGGTGCTCTCAATCTGTTGTGCTGACCGTGAGTTGCTTGTCCAACACCACCAAATCCGTGACGTTTTACAACTCCCTGAAAACCTTTACCTTTTGAAATTCCAATTGCATTTACAATATCACCCTCAGCAAAAACATCTTCCACGATAACTTTATCGCCCAATGCTTTGTCTAAAGAACAATTTCTGAATTCTGCAATTTTAGTAGCAGAATCGATCCCTGCTCTGTTTAGGTGACCTTTTAATGGACTAGTTACTCTGCTTGCCTTACGCTCGCCATAAGCCAACTGCATAGCATTATATCCATCGTTACCCTCAGTCTTTACCTGAGAAACAACGTTGGGTCCTAGCTCAACAACAGTACAAGGAATGTTTTTCCCTGTCTCGTTGAAAATGCTGGTCATCCCTATTTTTTTTCCAATTAAACCGTTCATCTTTGTTTATTTAGCAAATAAATGCTCATAGACAACTAGTGTCTAATATATAGCTTAAAGTATTATATGTGAAACGACGATTAAGTAAGCTTAACCTGTATATCTACACCGCTTGGTAGCTCTAATTTAGAAAGAGCATCCACTGTCTTTTGAGTGGGCGTAAATATCTCTATGAGTCTCTTGTGTGTCCGAAGTGAAAACTGCTCACGAGATTTTTTGTTTACATGCGGGGACCTAAGTACCGTATGTATTTCTTTATCCGTGGGCAGAGGAATCGGACCAGAGATCACAGCACCACTATTTCGTACTGTTTTCACGATCTTCTCCGTTGACTTATCTACTAAATTATAGTCGTAAGAACGGAGTTTAATTCTAATTTTTTGATTCATAACCTCTTTTATTATTAAACCGGAGTGCAAAATTACGCTTATTTACTTAGACTTCCAAGTAAATAAGCGAAATATTTTACTCTGCGGTAATTCCTTTTGCTTTTTCAATAATTGCTTTTGCAACTCCCTGTGGAGCTGGCGAAAATCTTGCGAATGTCATTGTACTGCTAGCTCTACCTGACGTGATAGTTCTCAATGATGTTACATATCCAAACATTTCAGATAATGGTACATCACCAGAGATAACCACAGCACCACCTGCTCTCGTATCTTGACCTTTAGGCAAACCTCTTCTTCTGTTAAGGTCACCAATTACTGAACCTACATACTCTTCAGGAGTAACTACTTCTAAAGCCATAATTGGTTCAAGTAAAACTGGACCACATTTAGCAGCAGCAGCTTTAAAACCTTCCTTTGCACATAGTTCGAATGCTATTGGCTTTGAATCCACTGCGTGAGTTCCACCATCATACAATCTAACTTTCATGCTATCAATTCCATAACCAGCAAGAATACCGTTGGTCATCATTGATTTAAACCCTTTTATAATTGAAGGGAAAAATTCTTTTGGTATTGATCCCCCAAAAATATTATTTTCGAATTGTAAAGCAGTCTTTCCTGATTTGAAATCATCAGACTCCAAAAATTCTTCATCTGCTGGACCTAACTCAAACTGCATTTGAGCAAATAAACCTGATCCACCTGATTGCTTTTTCAATCGTTCAGTATGATCAACCATTTTGGTCAATGCTTCTTTATAAGTTACTTGAGGTGCTCCTTGATTACAATCAACTTTGAATTCTCTTTTCAATCTATCGATGATAATCTCCAGGTGTAATTCACCCATACCACTAATAATTGTTTGATTCGTGTCTTCGTCGTAGTTTACTTTAAAAGTAGGATCCTCTTCAGATAACTTAGACAATGCCATTCCCAATTTATCAATATCCTTTTGAGTTTTAGGTTCAATAGCCACACCGATAACTGGATCTGGGAAAACCATACTTTCCAAAACCATCGGATGACCTTCAGCACATAGTGTATCACCAGTTCTGATATCTTTAAAACCAACACCAGCAGCAATGTCTCCAGCTTCTACCCTATCAATTGCATTTTGCTTGTTAGAGTGCATTTGGTAAAGACGAGAAATTCTTTCTTTATTACCACTTCTAGAATTGAAGATATAAGAACCTGCATCTAGAACACCAGAGTAAACTCTAAAGAATGCCAAACGACCTACATATGGATCAGTAGCAATTTTAAATGCTAACGCCGTGAATGGTTCATCATTAGAAGGTTTTCTTTCTATTTCTTTTTCAGTCTTAGGATCTGTTCCTTTAATTCCACCTACATCCATTGGAGAAGGTAAGAAAGCACAAACTGCATCTAGTACTGCTTGTACTCCTTTATTTTTAAAGGCAGAACCTGCCATCATTGGCACAAACTTATTATCTATAACTGCACCACGTACAGCATTGATCATTTCTTGTTCTGTGATAGAGTCTGGATCATCGAAGAATTTTTCCATCAAAGTTTCGTCATACTCAGCAATAGCTTCGAGAAGTTTTTCTCTCCACTCCATTACCGTATCAACCAAATCTTCAGGAATTGGAATTTCTTCATAAGTCATTCCCATATCGTCCTCATTCCAAACAATAGCTTTATTTGTAATAAGATCAACCACTCCTCTAAAATTCTCTTCAGCACCGATTGGGACTTGTAAAGGAATAGCGTCAGAACCTAATTTTTCTTTAACATCTTTTACAACAGAAAAGAAGTCAGCACCAGATCTATCCATTTTGTTAACAAAACCGATTCTTGGTACATTATAGTTATCTGCTAATCTCCAGTTTGTTTCAGATTGAGGTTCAACACCAGAAACTGCACAAAATAAGAATACTAAGCCATCCAATACTCTCAAAGATCTGTTTACTTCAACAGTAAAATCAACGTGACCTGGAGTATCAATGATGTTCATTGGATAATCTTTCCCTTTCCAGTTCCAATTGGTTTTAGTCGCTGCAGAAGTAATAGTAATACCTCTTTCTTGCTCTTGCTCCATCCAGTCCATAGTTGCGGCACCATCATGTACTTCACCTATTTTGTGACTCATACCAGTATAGTAAAGGACTCTCTCTGTTGTAGTCGTTTTACCCGCATCAATGTGTGCAGCAATACCAATATTTCTTAAATATGAAAGATCTTTAGCCATTTCTTATTCCTTAATAATTAATTATAATGTATAAATATATCTGTCTTGTTATCTGAAGTGCGCAAATGCTCTGTTAGATTCAGCCATTTTGTGCGTATCTTCTTTTTTCTTAACTGCAGCACCTTCGCCTTTTGAAGCGGCCAAAATTTCAGCAGATAACTTATCGCTGTAACCCTTACCATTTCTAGCTCTTGAATACTTAATCAACCATTTCATTCCGATAGAAAGTCTTCTTGCTGGTCTAATTTCAGAAGGAATCTGAAATGTAGCACCACCAATACGCTTACTTCTTACCTCAACATTTGGTGTTATGTTCTGAAGAGCTTTTTTGAAAACCTCGTGTGGGTCTTCTCCTGACTTTTCGGCAACTATGTCCAATGAATCATATACAACTTGGTATGCAGTTGATTTTTTACCAGAAAGCATCACATTGTTTACAAATTGTGTAACCATTGGATCTCCAAATCGTGGATCTGGTTGGATTATCCTTTTTTTCGGTTTTCTTTTCCTCATGCTACTTTATTATTTAGGTCTTTTAGTACCGTATTTAGATCTAGACTGTAATCTCTTGTCAACACCGGCAGTATCTAGTGCTCCCCTAACGATTGTATATCTTACACCTGGTAAATCTTTTACTCTACCACCTCTAATTAATACAATTGAGTGTTCTTGCAAATTGTGTCCCTCTCCTGGGATATATGCAATTACTTCAATTCCGTTAGTCAACCTTACTTTCGCAACTTTACGCAAAGCAGAGTTTGGTTTCTTTGGTGTGGTCGTATATACTCTTGTACATACTCCTCTTTTTTGGGGGGAACCTTCTAGCGCTCTTGACTTACTAGCTACTACAATTTTCTTTCTTCCCTTCCTAACCAGCTGGTTTATTGTTGGCATAAAATCTATTTATTTCAGCTTTTAAAAATGAGGTGCAAAGGTATGATTATTTTTGAGTTTTGCAAAGCTGTTATTCGAAGAAAAATATTATCACAAAAGTAGATAATTTTAAATTTATAACTAACTGTAAATCAAATTATTACATCTTAAATATTATTAATATAAGTCTTAACATTTAAAGAAATACAAAAAATATTTAGAAATAAATTATTGAGAATCACAATTTTACAGATAACAATAAATAATATTCATCGTATTTTAGCTAAAAATCAGCATTTTATGGAAAACATCACTCTTAGAAAAGCCAACCGTTCAGATCTATACAATATTAGGCAGTTGGTCGTAGAATTGGCCGTCTTTGAAAAGGAGCCGAATGCCGTTGTTGCAACTCTCGAAAATTACCAAAATGCATTTGATTCAAATCTAATAAAGAGTATCATTGCCGAAGATGAATCCGTGACAATAGGCATGACACTTTTTTATGATACTTTCTCAACATGGCGTGGCAAAATGCTGTATCTCGAAGATTTTTACGTCAAATCTGATTATCGCAGTAAAGGTGTTGGGTCTGCACTTTTTAAAGCAGTTATAAACGAGGCCCAAGCTACAGACTGCAAAATGATGAAATGGCAGGTCTTGGATTGGAATAAAGGAGCTATTGACTTCTATGAAGATAAAGGAGCTACTATTGAGCGTGAATGGTATAATGGAAAGATTATTTTTTAGACGTTTGACGAGCATTCGCTTTACGCGCTTGACGTTTTTCCGTGTGCTTGGCATTACTGTCGCCCAATTCTTACTCTTGACAGCTTACTGGTGCTTCACACTTTTTATTATTATCTTGCTTTTCTAGACTTTACGATTCAGTAATTTTTCGGCGAATGATCTTAGAATTTCTGTTTTTTCTTTATTTACAGATATAGCATCGAGGTGTGAAAACGCCAATTGTTGATACACCAACTTTGTTTCATCGGCGTGAACATTTACGAATGCTTTATTATAAAGGTTCCTTACCTCTTCTATATGGGTTGCTTCATTTACAATAGTATAATCTAGAGCAAATAGAGATTTTAGTCTTTCTACTTGAGATTCAGAAAGCAATTCTAGGGATTTGAGATACAAAAAGGTCTTTTTCTTTTGGAGAATATCGCCACCTATACGCTTACCAAAAGTAGCTTCATCCCCATAAGTGTCCAGTACATCATCTTGAATTTGGAAAGCTATACCTACATTTTTACCAAACTCATAAAGGTGAGATTGATCTTGTTTACTTGCGTCAGCCACCAATGCACCCATTTTTAGAGCTGCTCCTAATAGTACAGAAGTTTTAAGCGTTATCATCTCTATATATTCTAAAATAGAAACCTCTTCTCTAGTCTCAAAATCCATATCCATACGCTGACCTTCACAAACTTCAATAGAGGTCTTTGTGAAAACTTTATAAATATCTACAATGTTGGCTGTGTAATCTTCTAGCAATTTATACGACCAAATCATCATGACATCTCCAGAAAGTATGGCAGAGTTTTCATCATATTTAATATGAACAGCATCTTTTCCTCTACGTTTAAATGCGTTGTCCATGATGTCGTCATGAAGCAAAGAGAAATTATGGAAGACTTCAACTGTCATTGCTGCATGGTTGGCCTTTTCCACATTATCATGATAGATATTATATGCTGCCAGTGCCAAAAGTGGTCTAATCCTTTTCCCACCCAATGACATGATATACCTAACAGGATCGTACAATTGCTTAGGTTCTGATGGAAAAGAATAGGTTCCTATAAATTCAGAGAAAGTTTTTGATAAAGCTTCGAAAGTCAACATATTAAAAGAGTATAATTCACAAATTAAAAGCACCTAACAAGACAAATTGCAAATTGTTAAGCCCTCAAATCTAATCAGGATTTATTTCTATACTGATATCAATAAGTAACTAATTATTATTATTTCTGAATTCTAATAATAAATAAGCTGTGTTGAAAATCAATAATTACTGAGAAAAATATAAATAGATACAGACTTAGGTGGTCTAATTGCCGTAAAATTTATTGTAATTTGCTTTCTTAATTCCACAATTAAACTTTTCACATGAAGTATCTAGTATTATTTTTATTTATAGCTAGTTTGATCTCTTGCCAAAAAGAATCTGCAGATATGATAATTAACAATGCATCATTCTATACGGCAACAGGCAACAACAATATTGAATCAATTGCAATCAAGGACGGTCTCATAATCAAAATGGGAACTTCTACTGACATAATGACCTTACGTAACGAAAACACAGATATTATAGATGCAAAAGGCAAATTCGTTATGCCAGGAATAATAGAAGGCCACGGGCACTTTTGTGGAATGGGAGAATCATTGCAAAACCTTAACTTCCTTCAAGATACTTCTTGGGCTGATATAGTTAAAAAGGTGAAAACCAAAATCGAGGCTTCGGAAAAAGGTGACTGGATAATGGGGCGAGGTTGGCACCAGGAAAAATGGTTTTCTGCACCAGAAGAAAATTTTGGAGCCTACCCTACACATAACAGCATAAGTGAGTTGACGCCAGACAATCCAGTAATATTATTTCATGCGAGTGGTCATTCTTTATTTGCTAACAAAAAAGCCATGGATCAAGTGGGTTACTCTATAGAATCACCAGACCCTAAAGGTGGAAAGGTCATAAAGCAAAACGATGGTCAACTGATAGGTGTTTTTGAGGAACGTGCCATGAAACCCTTTAGAGATGCGATTAGGGAACATATTGACAATTTAGATCAAGAGCAACAAATGAAAGTTTGGTTGGAAGCAGTCGACTTGGCACAAAATGAATGTTTAAGAAATGGCATCACCAGTTTTCAAGATGCTGGATTAAAGTTCTTTGAGTTGGAACGCATGGAAAAACTTGCCGAAGAAGGCAAACTAGATATTAGATTTTGGGTGATGTTGCGTGAGCGTGTGGAGGACCTTACTGGAACAATATCTCAATACCGTAAGATTGGATTGGGTAACAATTTTTATACATGTCGAGCTATAAAAACTGAGATTGATGGTGCCCTAGGAGCACATGGCGCATGGTTATTAAAACCGTATGAGGACAAGCCAGATTTTTATGGTCAAAACACTACTGAAATTTCAGATGTTGAAACGATTGCTCAAATGGCTTATGACAACAACATGCAACTATGTGTTCACGCTATAGGCGATAGAGCGAATAAGGAAACACTGGATATTATTGAAAACTATTCTAAGAAAAGCGAAGACACTTTGAGGTGGAGGGTGGAACATGCGCAACACTTAAACCCTAATGATATCAACAGATTTAAAGATACTGGAGCAATTGCTTCAATGCAAGGTATTCATTGTACCTCAGATGCTCCATTTGTAGTCAGAAGGCTTGGGGATGTCAGGGCAAAAGTTGGAGCGTATGCGTGGAGAGCGTTACTTGAACAAGGTGTTAAGATTGTAAACGGTACAGATGTGCCTGTTGAAAAAATTGACCCATTTGCTAACTTTTATGCCTCAGTTACGAGAAAGAGAATTGATAACGGTATGGAATTTTTCGTTGATCAACGTATGACAAGAGAACAGGCTTTAAAGTCATATACTATCGATGCAGCATATGGTGCTTTTGAGGACCACCAAAAAGGTTCACTTGAAGTTGGTAAATTTGCAGATATTACGATTTTGGACACCAATCTTTTGACTTGCGATGATCAAGAAATTATTGGGACCAAGGTGCTTTATACTATAGTTGATGGGGAAGTTAAGTATAAGCTTTAAAATGATTAATGATTAATGCTTAATGATTAATGATTAATGATTAATGATTAATGATTAATGATTAAAATTATGAACTAGTAAACATCCTTCAAAATCTTAAGAATTGTATCTGTATCTCCCATTGTATAATAATGCAATACAGGAGCACCTCTTTCTTTGAGTTCTTTAGATTGTGCTATACACCATTCGATACCTACTTGCTTTATGTCCTCTCTTGTTTTTGCAGTACTCATGGCTTTTACAAAGTCAGGAGGGAAGTTGATAAAGAATTTTCTTGGAATACCACTGAGTTGGGATTTCCTTGTCACAGGTTTGATGCCTGGAATAATAGGAACATTAATTCCCACGGCTCGGCACTTATCAACAAATTCAAAATACTTGTTGTTATCAAAAAACATTTGAGTAACTATGTAATCTGCGCCAGCATCAACTTTTTCCTTGAGATACATTAGGTCTGTATCAAAATTAGGTGCTTCAAAATGCTTTTCTGGGTAACCTGCAACACCAATACAAAACTCTGTAGGTGCGGCATTGGCAAGGTTTGGATCTAAGTACTCTCCCCTATTCATTTTTTCCATTTGCTGAACAAGATCCACTGCATATTTGTGCCCTCCTTTTTCTGGAAGAAACCTATCTTCTGCTTTTCTTGCATCACCACGTAATGCCAATACATTATTGATACCTAAAAATGCCAAATCAATTAAGGCATCTTCTGTTTCTTCTTTTGTAAAACCTCCACAAATTAAATGAGGGACAGCATCAACACCGTATTTGTGCATTATTGAAGCGCAAATACCTACAGTCCCAGGCCTTTTACGAATTGAAACTTTTTCGTAATATCCACTTTCACGTTGATTAAACACTATTTCTTGCCTATGATATGTAACATCTATAAAAGGTGGCTTGAACTCCATAAGTGGGTCAAGCATATTGAATATATCCTTCATTCTACCACCTTTTAAAGGTGGTAAAACTTCATAAGATATTAAAGTGTCTTTGGCTTCATTTATATGGTCACAAACTTTCATAATTACGTATATATCAAAATATGAGCCTAAATGTAATTACTATTTAAATGTTATAGACATTGTTATGATTTTTTTAACTAAAAAAATCTAATAGTGTAATGATCTTTAGGAAGGAAATACTGCAGATTTTTTATTGTTCTGGATTATTTATAGCTAACATTTTAATCTCAATTAAGTATATTACTGCATTGGTAAGTGTTTCAGTCCTTTTATCAGGTTTCTAGAAATTACCATTCGCTGGATTTCAGATGTACCTTCATAAATTTGGGTTATTTTGGCATCTCTCATTAACCTTTCAACATGGTATTCTTTGACATAGCCATATCCACCATGCACTTGAACGGCCTCAATAGTTGTTTCCATTGCAACTTCAGAAGCAAATAGTTTTGCCATAGCTGCGGCTTGAGCAAATTCTCGACCCGTATCTTTCATCCAAGCTGCTCTGTAAACCATCATTCTAGCTGCTTCGATTTTCATCGCCATATCCGCCAACTTGAAAGCTATTGCTTGATGATTATTAATTGGTTTGCCAAAGGCTTTTCTTTCATGTGAATATGCCAACGCCAATTCATAAGAACCAGCAGCCATACCCAAAGCTTGAGCCGCAATTCCAATACGACCACCATCTAGAGTTTGCATAGCATATTTAAAACCAAATCCTTCTGGACCTAACCGGTGAGTTTTAGGTACCTTTACATCTTGAAACATCACAGAGCATGTATCAGAAGATCGAATTCCTAATTTATCTTCCTTGACTCCAGTTGTTACACCCTCCCAAGAAGCATCTATCAACATTGCATTGATTCCTCTGTGTCTGATTTCAGGTTCTGTCTGAGCAATTACAACATAGGCACCTGCTTTCTTACCGTTAGTTATCCAATTCTTAGTTCCATTTACTAGGTAATGATCGCCTTTGTCTTCGGCAGAAGTACGTTGACTAGTGGCATCACTTCCTGCTTCAGGTTCGGATAAACAAAACGCACCTATCATTTCTCCAGAGGTCATCTTTGGAAGATATTCTTGCTTTAATTCTTCTTCCCCATATTTCTCAATACCCCATAGTGCCAATGAGTTATGTGCTGACATTATTACAGAACATGAATTATCGATTTTTGACAATTCCTCAATACCCAATGTATATGCAATCGTATCCATTCCTGAACCTCCATATTTTTCTGAAGTCATTAATCCCATAAGCCCTAATTCTCCCATTTGCTTAACGAACTCAGTTGGGTGCTCTTGCTTATTGTCTCTTTCAATTACACCAGGCTTCAACACATTTTGTGCAAAATCCCTTGCAGCCTCCTGAATCATTAATTGCTCTTCTGTTAATGTAAACTCCATCACTATGAAAATTTTGACAAATTTAAATAAATAAATAATGTCTGATCGCCTTAAAAGTTTGAATTATTCAATTGTTTCTCAAAAACAATTACATTCCATTAAAAACATTCATTCTAAAAAGCAATCTTTATTAGATACATTTGATGAAAAAATTGATATGATGTTAAGGATTTGTTTGGTTTTCTATTTTTTAATAAATATAATATCTACATCTTATTGTCAAACTGACACCTTACTAAACTCCATAGATACTATATATTTTAAGGCCTTTAAAATTGAAGAAAAACTCAGCAAAGTCACATCTAGCGTTTCAATAATATCAGTCAATCAGGAATTGTCTCAAAATGTAAGCCTACAAGAACATATAACAGAAGTCCCAGGATTATTTAGTTTAAATGCCAATAACTATGCTCAGGACCTCAGAATATCTATTCGTGGATTTGGTGCGCGATCTCCTTTTGGAATCAGAGGTGTAAAAATTATAGTTGATGGTATTCCCGAAACTACTCCAGACGGGCAGGGCCAAATAGATAATCTAAACCTTTCTCTAATAAAAGACATTGAAGTGATAAAAGGTCCAGCTTCTGTCTTTTATGGAAATGCATCAGGGGGCGTAATAAATATAAATACATTGAACTCATTAAGTAATACCTTGTATGGTGAAATTTTAATGGGCTCATTTGGATTGCAAAAATACAATTTGACATTTTCCAAACGCATTAATAAAACCCAATTTCTTTTAAATGGCAATCATATAAAATCCAATGGCTATAGGGAACATTCTGAATATAAAAGCTCAAATGTTCAATTTAAATTAAGTCATGATTTTTCATCAAAATTCAATCTAAAAGCAAATGCTTCTTATACTAACAGTCCACTTGCAAATGATCCTGGCGGAATCAATATTGACATAGCCAGAGAAGACAGAAAATCTGCAAGGGACCGAAATGTTATTTATAACAGTGGAGAAGCTATAAGACAATATAAGTTGAGTACTTCTGCTAATTACAAAATCAAGAGAAATCAAAATATCAATTCATTTGCATATATATCAGGTAGAAATTTTGATGGAAGGCTACCATTTGAATTTGGAGGCTCCATTGATTTGGATAGAATCTACTGGGGACATGGATCCAACTATTCGATTAAAAGCATTTACGACAATAGTATCAACACAATCAAGCTTGGCTATGAGATCGGTTTTCAAAATGATACTAGATTAAGATATAAAAACGTAGAAGGTACAAATGGTGATCTCACTCTTGACCAAGTTGAATCTTTCAATAATATTTCATTTTATGTTTTGGACAAATTTGACATAGACAAACTGTCTTTTAATGCTGGATTGCGATATGATATTAACCGTATTTCAGTTGCTGATAACTTTATTTCCAATGGAGATCAATCAGATGAAATTAAACTGAATGCATTCAATCCTAGCATTGGTTTAAATTACCAGATCGCACAAAATTTAAATGTATATACAAATTACCGGACAAGTTTTGAAACACCTGTTTTGAGTGAACTATCGGCCAATCCAAATGGACAAGGAGGGTTTAACAGCAATTTAAAACCGCAAAAAGCACAGAATGTAGAACTGGGAATAAGGTCAAGTCTTTTCAATAAATTCAATATAGATCTGACTTATTTTTATATTTCTACAAAGGACGATTTGGTATCATATGAGCTTCCGATGGATGATCTTACCTATTTTGAAAACGCAGGTAAAACCAAAAGATCGGGATTAGAATTGTCAATAGATTATACAATAAATTCTTTTCTTTCTATTAAAGGTTATTTCACCTCGACTAGATTAAAATTTGATGATTTTGAATCTAACGGTGTCAACTTTAATGGTAAAACAATCCCAGGTGTACCCAATAATTATGGAGGTATAATAGCAAAAGGTCATATTAAAAAGAGAATTGACGTTTCAATAGAAAGTGTATATAGAGGTGAGTTGTTTATAAATAATGATAATTCAATAAATGAAAAATCCGTATTTATTCTTAATGCTAAAATCAACTCAGAAGTCAATATTGGCAAACTAACGGTTATTCCATTTGTAGCCATAAATAATATTACGAATTCTATTTACAGCGATAATATTCGAATTAATGCCTTTGGTGGAAGATACTATGAACCAGCACCTGAGAGTAATTTTATGCTAGGGCTAAAGTTTAAACTGTGATTTAGCAAGTTATCATTGCTTGAAATTTCACAAAGCAGTCATAATAAAGTCACTTTCAGTGCCCTTTAAGAAATATCGACTTCATTCGTAAAATAATATGCAATGTAAGTTTCCAATTGTCTAAAAATTAAATACTTTTGCATCACACAAATTTGCCCCTGTGGCGGAACTGGTAGACGCGCTGGATTCAAAATCCAGTATCTTCGGATGTGGGGGTTCGATTCCCCCCGGGGGTACTTAATAAAAGCTCGACGATTTTCGTTGAGCTTTTTGTTTTAGCCCTAAAAGCTAACAATGCACTATGTATTTACCCTTAAATCAAATCATAGAAATTATATCTATGTTGGTTTGACTAAATAATATTGAAAGAAGAATCACTAAACACAAACGTAGTTACTATAAAATTACTAAGCCTTATTCTTCACTTTATTTAATCTTTTCAATCTAAATCTGGAGCTAGAGATTATAGAAAATTCCTTAACTCTGCTTATAGGCAAACGATTCCTAAGGTTCTTTATCATTTAAACTTATTGGAATAACCTCTGAACCTGCTTGCTGATAAGAGTACGGCAGGTTCCACCGAAGTGGTACTTAAAAGTTATATATGCCTATTTTTTGAAAAAGAGTTGGGATAATTTTTTTTGAAAATGTAAGAAAATATGAATAGCTACCTGAATTTCTTTATTCCTTTTTTCTTGAAAGAAAATACGGAATTTTATTTGAGGTTAGTACAGTTTATTTCTTCTAGGGAAAAGTCTTATTTGCAATCAAACTTAAAGCTGAAATAGCTTGCTCAATTGATTGATAACCAATCTAATAATTATTCGTCAATGTAATTTATTTATCATGATTTCAAAAGCTAATATCAGCAATACTCGGATTTTTCGAGAATCACAAAAGGAATAAGATTTCATCACTAAAATCTTAGAATAAGCAAATGACCATGGGAATTATTGCAACTATAAAAGTTAACGAAACAATACTCATAAAACTTTGATTTCGCATAGTCATTCGACTAAAACTAAATGCCTCTTAATACCAAATTAAATACAATTAATATCAAGTAAGAAAAAATAAGTTATTTTTCTCATAAAACCGTTTTTTTGCTTTTTAAAATGCCTAGATTTTAAGATTGATTAATGCTATGAAAATCAAGTTATTATATATTTAAATAGATTTAATAGATATAGGTATTGGTGACCTATCCAAAATAGACGTAAAAAATATCGATTTTATCCATGTTGTTATTTCATTAAATCTCACTAATTTCAAGCCATTAGGAATTTACATATATATAAATAAGTTTCACATGAATAGCCCTATGCATAACAATGAGTCGCATGTAACAGTTATAACGATTCAAAATTTAAACCAATTTTACCAAAGCTTTGATTTAGAAAAAATAAAGAACATTCTTTTGTTCATATTACTAAGCACATTTACTGTAGTGTCAATGTTTGCTGAAGGAAGTAAAGAATTGGCCCCTAATTCTCAGACTACAATTAGTGGATCAACTGATACTCCAAATGATATAGCTGATTTGAATATTGGTAACTCACAATACAAAAATTTTGCTGAGTACAATGTTTCAGATGATAATGCAAGATTATTCATTCATATATCTGATCCAACAACTGAATCTATTTATTTAGGGTTTAGTGCTGGTCATGGAAATCTTTATTCTTCAAACACTAGTACTCAAACTGGTTTTCCAAGAGTTCCAATAAATGAAATTACCTACAGATATTATGTTAAAGATCCGTCTGGCAACATTGTTTTTACATCTCCTATAATTAATGGCTCTAGTGCAAATATTAGTACTTGGCAACAAGCTGTTAATGGTCCTAATATGGCTGGAGTTACTGATGGTTATGATCCAGTCCTAGTTCCTTCAGACTCTTTAACTCAAACTGGTAATTTGGCTGCTGGCGATTATTACATTGAGTTTGAATTATTGAACGAACCAGAATCAAATAAATTTTTATTAATTGATTATTGGGATATCACAGTGGTCAATAATTCACTTCCTAAAACTGGACGAGTATGGTCAAAGAATTGGGGATTGTTTGCGATTAATGATTATGATTTTCCTAATAGACCTTTTAACGGTGCATTTTATGTTTGTGCACCCGATCCGGCTAATTTAGATGCTTCTTAAATAACAAAAATTGATTTTAACGATAGTGGTTTTAGACCAGGAGGTTTTAATGTAATGTTTAACAGTTATGGAACTGACCCTTCTCTTGGAATAGATGCAAGAAAATCTGTTCAAGGCGCTACAGGAACTTCTGAAGGGAACATATCCATTCCAGAATATCAGATTTATCTTAATGATCCAATTGATATTTGTGAAACTGCAGAAGCAGGAACGATTGAGCTTAATGGTGTTACAACTTGTGAAGGTGCTCCAAGTTATTGCATTGAATATGTGACAGATAAGCCAGGTACTATTGTTCTACTTTTAGATTTTGATGGTAACGATGGAATATATACACCAGGTACAGCTGATATAAGCGATACAACAATTATTGATATGTCTCAAATTGGCGCGGATCAATGTTTTGATTGGAATGGTTTAGATGGTCTCGGCAATGTAGTTGATGATATTAGAGTATTATTATCATACGAACAAGGAGTTTATCATTTTCCAATATATGATGCGGAATTTTTAAGCGAAGGTTTTATGATAGAAAGAGTAAGACCAGCATCATCAAATGTACCAAAATTATTTTACGATGATAGTAATATAACATCACCACCAACTATGGGTGGTACGACAGGTGACACCGATTTAAATGGTTGTACAACACCATGTCATAATTGGGATAATTATACAGATGGAGAAACTGTAGGTTTTGGAAATTTAAATACTATAAATTCTTGATGGTTTTCAAATAGAATTGTTTTGGAAGAAACTATCGAGTTCCCAGCTGTTTTATTTTGTAATGTAAGTGGAGAGAATCAAATCTGTGAAGGAGGATCTACTACTTTATCATTAGGGTTTGAACACACACCTTCATCAAGTGCTCAGCCTGGTGTTTCAAGTATTACTTGGAGTGGTCCTGGAATTGTAAGTGGGGCAGATACTGATACGCCAACTGTAAATGCTGGTGGAACTTATAGTGCAAATGTAGAATGGATAACATCAACAGGTGACTTGTGTAATAGCGAATGTTCTTTTGAAGTTAGTGTAATTGCTGTTGATTCAGTAAAAATAGATACAACTATAGCTTATGATACAGTTTTAGAAATGAATAGTGAAGTATTTGATACTTCTGGAACTTATATACAAACATTGACCAGCTCTACTGGATGTGACAGTATTGTTACAATCTGTCTAGTTGTTGAGACACCAGATGTAGTATTAAGTTGTGATGTAAGCAGTGACGTTGATGGATTATGTCCTGGATCTACAGGAGTATTGACACTTACTACATCTTATACACCAGCTTCCGCTCCAGAACCAACAATCATAGAAACGATTTGGTCAGGAACAGGAACCGTTGTGTCTGATTCAACTGGTACAACTGTTCAAAACGGTGGCACTTATACAGCTACAATTACATATGTAAATCTAACTGGTGATACTTTATCAACTGAATGCTCTGTAAGTATCGATGAATATCCTATTGCTGAAACTAAAGTAGATACGCTTGTCGGTTTTGGTGAAGTGTTTGAAGCTAATGGCATGGTATACGATGCCACTGGTAATTAAATTCAAAACTTAACAACTGTAAACGGTTGTGATAGTATTGTTACTTATTGTGTTGTAGTTGAAACCCCAGATGTAGTATTGACTTGTAATCTTTCAGGACCAGAAGGTTTATGTTTAAGTGAAACAGGAAGTCTTGTACTTACATCAACTCATACACCAGCAAATGCTCCAGCACCAGTAATTAATTCTACAACATGGACAGGAGGTGGAATCGTTTCTTCTGATGATAACGGTGCTACTGTTGAGGGAGGATATACATACTCAGTTGAAATTTCTTATACCAATGTTGCGGGGGAAACAAAAACAACAACTTGTGATATTTTTGTTGATTCTTATCCTGAATATCTGGTTGAAATAGATACGATAATTGAAACAGGTCAAACATTAAATATTAATGGAACCGATTACTTTACTTCTGGTAATTATGAACAAGCAGGATCAACATCTAATGGTTGTGACAGTACTGTAATTATTAGAATTGTTGAAGAATCAACTTTATTATGTTATGATCTTGACAATTGCAAGTCTACAGACTATTCACGATTTACACCAAAAGTAGCTGATGGTTTTGATTGCGCAGAAATTTATGCATCAACTGTATTTAGGGAAAATCCTTCTACTAATGGTCATTCATGTACTGAAGGTATCAATGGAACAAATGCAATGTGTATCAGCTCTGTAGAAAGTTGCTCATTTGAAGCAGGAAGTGAAAGATCAGCAGTTATTGAAGTTACAATCAATCCAGTTAACGGACAAAATGTTCGTATTACAAGTATGAATTTCTTTGAAAGAGCACCCGAGGAATTCCAATGGATTGCGGGACACGAAGGTATCAATAACTACCCTACTTTGTATGGTGTTAGAGTCTTGAAGAATAATCAAGAAATCTATCAGAGTATTGATCAACCAACAAGTTTTGATTGGACATTTGAAAGATATAGCTTTAGTGATAATTCTGACTTTATTATCGATGCCCCATCTGTAATCAGATTTGAATTGTTAGGATATTGTACAATTGGAAATGATTCTGATGTAACAGCTTGGGATCTTGATGAAATCAAAATCAATGCAACATGTACATCTGCTGCTGCAAATCAAGTTGCGATTACTGGAAACATTAAGGACATCAAAGGAGAGCCTCTTAGTCAAGTTAGAGTTTCTTTAAAGACAGACAATCCTAATTTAAATGCTACGAATTATAACTATACGGATAACAATGGTGAATATGCTTTCACTGAACTTAAGAAAGGTTTTGACTATCAAATTAAGCCAGAATTAAATGAAGACTTCTTAAAAGGAGTTACAACTGTTGATTTAATCCATATCCAAAGACACATTTTGGGATTGGTTAAATTTGATTCTCCCTACCAGATGATTGCTGCAGATGCTGATAACTCTCAGTCTATATCAGCAATTGATCTATTGCAATTAAGAAAGTTAATTCTAGGAATACAGAATGAATTGCCTAACAATACAAGTTACCGATTCGCAAATTCAAATCAAGAATTAGCATTAAGTAATCCATGGGCAATTGAAGAAGCAAATCTAGTTCTTAACGCTTCAAATGACATGAATACTAACTTTAGTGCAATTAAAGTAGGAGATGTTTCAACTTTCCTTAACCTTGATAGTAAAGATATTGTTGATTCTAGAAATAGAAATGGAGGTATCTCAATGATATCTGAAAATGTATATGCAAATCAAAACGAAGTAGTTCAACTTGATTTGAGCTTAACAACAAATGCCGGTTTAGAAGGAATGCAATTTGCATTACAATTTAATTCTGCTGACTTTGTTAGCTTAGAAGGATTAGATGAAAGTGCTTACCACTTTGATTCTAACACCAATACACTTAAAGTCTCTTGGATTAATACTGCAGTTGATAAAGACTTAGTTGAATTCAAATTAAATGTATTGGCAAATAATGCTGGTTGGGCATCTGAAATGATTACGCTTAATGAATCAGTTATGATTCCTACAGCTTATACAGGATCTGAAATTTTAGATCAGAAATTAAATTTAGAGTTTAACACACAACAACTTGAAGACTTTATTTCTGTTAATCCCAATCCATTCGCTGAATCGTTTAAGATCGAAATGAATTCTTCATATGAAACAGCATACAGCATTGACGTTTTTGATGTATCTGGTAAATTACTTTACAGATCTAACAAAGAAATTGTAAATGGAATGTATACTAAAATCATTTCGAAATCTGATATAGCTAATTATAAAGGAGTTATCATCATTAAGATTAATAGCGAAAATTCAGTCTTGGCCAAGAGAATCTTGAGTTTATAGATTGAACTAATTAATAAAATACTAAGGGGGCTGAATTAATTCAGCCCCCTTTTTTTATGTCCCCAATTATTTAGGGATATACAGCCTTTAACTCTATTTCTAGTCCTTTTACGTCTAATTCGTGCTTGTTATAAGAGGGAGGCTTTTCAAATCAATTATATATCTTCTTCATCATCCTATACAATTCAGGATGTGTGTTTTCAAATAAATCAGGACGTTTAAAAAAGTATTCGCTTGCCACACTAAAAAACTCTGCCTCATTTGTTGCGCCATAGGGATTTAGATCTGAAATATTTTCTTGCATTTCGTTTATTTCTAGTTGCATCCGTTTTACCCATGGGATAATATAAGGGTTTTGTAAAAACACTTCTGGGACACCATCAGTGGAGCCATCTGACTTATCCAACAAATGCACAAATTCATGTATTCCAACATTGTTGGGGCTCTCGTGATTTTCAAATCCATTATGCAAAGCAGGTTTAGATAAAATCATAATACGATTCATATGTCCTGAACCTACCATGCCTAAAATATTTCGTTGATCACCTTCCGTTTGATAATCAACATTAAATTTGTCTTTGTATAAAAGTACTTCACTTAAATTTCTGTATTGCCAGTTTGGAAATCGAAAAATAGGGATAATCCCACTGACACCAACCAGTAATTTATCTTTTTCTTCAAGTTCTACATCTACACCAATTATGCGTATTTCCTTTAAAAAATGTAGCACACGTTGTTCAAATAGATCTCTATCATCAATAGATAGTTCAGTGTAATACAATACGTTAGTAAGTAAATATGAGCGCCATTCTTCAGGAAAAAGCAGTCTCTCTTTTTTATCTTTTTTAAAAAATAGCCGCCACCATGCATATATCAATGCACTCAATAAAATAGCAATTGTTAAATATTCTTTTATCATTGTTAAATCGAGCCTTAAAAAAAAGTTATCCAGAGAAATTAAATTTAACCATATGGTTTATTATCACACTATTTCTAATAGAGGAACTGCTTTTCTTTCTAAATATATTTATAATACCTGATACTTTCATTCTAATTTGATTGTCTTCTCACTACCAAGTATTATGTAATATTGTTTAGCATCATATTGCTAGAAATAAAACAAGGGTGTAAACTATTAAGTCGACACCCTCATCTGAATAACTTACCAAGGTTAAAGATTACTTAAGCCGTTACCAACTGTAACTAATGGCTTAGCCATATTCCTTTAAACCTAATTTGCAAATGAATAATCTGTATATCCTTTTTTGCCAGGAGTATAGAAAGTCTCATGATCAGCATCTTGCAATGGCAGATCATTTTTCATACGGTATACCAGATCTGGATTTGCAATCAATGACCTTCCAAAAGCTACCAATTCCGCTTCGTCTTTATTTAGTGCCGCTTCAGCCTTTTCTTTATCCAATCCTCCACTTCAAATAACAGGACCTCCAAAAGCAGCACGAATTTTCAACTTCATAGCTAATGGTACTTCAGGACCACCCAAGCCAGACATTTCAACTATATGAACGTAAGCGAGCTTAAGTTGTCCTAGCTCAGTTGCTAGATATTCAAAAATCGCTTCTATATCATCAAAAGTTTCCATGTCGTTAAAAGCTCCGTATGGAGAAATTCTAATTCCAGTTTTTTCTTCACCAATTGCAGCTATAACTTTTTGAGCAACCTCTAGTACAAAACGAGAGCGATTTTCAATAGAACCACCATATTCATCACTTCTTTTATTGGAGGCCGTATTAATAAATTGATCTAGTAGATAACCATTCGCTGCATGAATTTCTATACCGTCAAAACCAGCTTCTATAGCATTCTTTGCCGCTTGCACAAATTCGTCTTCAGTTTGAATGATATCCTCATGTGTCATTTCCACTGGGACAGGATAAGATTGCATACCCAATTCATCTGTATACATTTCACCACTAAGACCAATAGCTGATGGATCAATAACTTTAGTCCCTTCCTCCATGTTAGCTGGGTGAGATATTCTACCTGTATGCATTAACTGCATAAAGATTTTACCTCCCTGTTCATGTACATTTTTGGTTACATTTTGCCATCCCTTAATCTGTTCCTAATTATAAATTCCTGGAATACGAGGATAGCCTAGTCCATTGTCTGATGGGTAATAATCAACCTCGCTGAAGCTCTTTGTCCATAATATTGACTCATAAGCTGGCTCGGAATATGGTTCCCTGCTCTTGACCTTATCAACGGAGCCATCACAACTCGGTTTTGAAGTTCAATTTCACCTAAGTTGAACTTTTCAAATATTTTCATTTATTTATTTATACGATTA
Organism: uncultured Saprospiraceae bacterium; assembly: GCA_905480605.1. Taxonomy (GTDB): domain Bacteria; phylum Bacteroidota; class Bacteroidia; order Chitinophagales; family Saprospiraceae; genus RFSX01. The sequence continues at coordinate 51,766 of CAJQRD010000054.1, forward strand.
AAAAGAATAGACCAGTCTAGACTTCAGTTTCTTAAAAGGGATAAAGAATCTATTTATTTAAATAATTATAATATAAATTATGATATAGATTCAAAATTTTTATTGTTGATTTCACTTTAATATTTATTTGACTAAAACTAGAACCACATTTCCTATCTTATGTCCTTTATCTATATAACTATGAGCAGCAGCTGTTTCGCCCAAAGCATATCGCTTGTCTATAATTGATTTTAATTTCCCATTTATAATCATCTTTTTTATTTCTTGTAAATAAGTCCTTATTGAATTTACAGGTAACATTCCAGTTGCTGAAAATTTTGCTTTTTTCTGTCCAAACATTGAACTCCAAATCATTTGCATGAGTAACGGAAAAGTAAGAACAGGAGACATATAAATACCTTTTTCAGTGAGTGATTTTTTAGAACTTGAGAAGGAACTTATCCCTATAGTATCATAAATAATATCATACTGGTTTCCCAGATCATTAAAATCTGTTGTGGTATAATCAATCACTTTATCAGCCCCTAGAGATGTAACCAGTTCAATATTTTTAGTGCTACACACTCCTGTAATATTTGCACCAAAATTTTTAGCAAGTTGAACAGCAGCAGTGCCTAAACTTCCTGAAGCACCAATAATAAGAATACTTTGGTCGGTTTTAATTTCTGCTAGATTCTTAAGAAAATTCCAAGAAGTAATCGGTCCATCGCCAACCGTAGCCGCTTCTTCATGCGATATATTCTCTGGCTTTAAAGCAATAATACCTTTAGCGTCTACACACACATATTGTGCATACGTACCGAAAGATTCAAGAGATTCACCAAATACTTGATCACCTATCTTAAATTGAGATACCTCTTTTCCAAGAAATTCAATAACACCAGAAAACCCAGTACCTGAAATGGCATTTTTAGGTTTTGTCAATCCCATAAATAATCTACCAATTAATGGATATCCTGTTCTCATCATCGTTTCGGCTGTGGTTACAGATGCTGCATATATTTTAACCAACACTTCATTTTCTTTTGGTACTGGTTTTTCAACTGATTGAAGTTGAAAGATCTCTGGAGAACCATATTTTGTGGATACTATCGCTTTCATTTTAAGTGAATTCATACTTGCTATATTTAGAGAATTTATAAATGTTATTCATTTTATATTATCCAAAATTAAGCACCTACAAACATCAAATCGTTCTTGTTTATAAATCAGGACTTCTACAAAAACATTTACCTTTTATTCAATTTCCCATTTATAAACCAATGCAACGCCTCTTCTTTTGAAAGAAAAAACTTAATATTTCCAATACTAAAATTCATTCCATGTAATTTATAAGGGTGAATAAAAGCCACTTTCTTAAATTTCATGAAACAAGGTTCAATATCAGTAATATGATAAGTATAATTTTTAAGGGCATCTTCAGAATTAAAATTTCCATCCTCAATATTAATAATTAAAAAATCATGTTTTTCAACAGAAATTAATCGAGATTTCAAATAAATAATATCACTGATTGTGATCGGATTTTCAATATTTATATCTAATAAATTCATCTAAAAATATTTACATAATAATAAGAGAGGTATGCATACATATCCGTTACATGCCATATTCTACAATATGCGGCATTTACTTTTTCCATACGTTCGAGGTTATAAACCTGAACTTATTTAAAGTTGATTTATTAATATACTTCGACATTACATAATGTTAGAAACTTTAAGCTTCTCCCCTACTGGCATATATATAGATATTGACACCGGCCATGTAATTTTTACAACTATGACACTGATTTAAGATATTGCTTTGGTGTCATTCCTGTTTCCTTTTTAAAGAATGTATTAAAAACAGTTTTCGAATTAAAACCACTTTCATAAGCTAATCCTAAGATGGAAAGATGTGTGTTGTTTGGTTCTATGGCCATTTCCTTAAAAGTTTCAACCCGATAATGATTGATATATTCTGAAAAATTTTTCCCTATTTTTTCATTCAATAACTCCGACAAACTATTTGGGTGAATGTCAATCATTTGAGCAAGTTGACGAAGGGTCAAAGTAGATTGCAGATATGGTTTATGATCAGATATGAAGTTTTCTAATTTTGTATAATATTCTACTTCGGAATCTTCGTTTAGTGAAGATTTCTTGTATTTTTTTTTTCGAAAAATGACTTAATTCTTTATGCCTAAAAATTGATTGCATCATTTCTTGAAAACGAGGAATCGACCTAAGCGGCTTAACAATTGGCTCTGTATATAATAGCAATATTAAAGGCAATTTATATTCAAATGCTTGCTCAAGTACCTGAATCGCTCCCTCATAATCGCCTAATATTGTTTTGACTAAAATTAAAAAATTCATTGCACTTCCTACAGAATCAGTTTGCAGTAATCCTTCCAATTTAGAAACATACTCTTTAACATTAGCAACATCACCCAAAGCAGCATAGGCCATTGCTGTCCCACCTAATTTTGTTAAATCACCTACTCTATTATCAGGAAGATTTTGAAAGTAATTTAGCGCTTCTTCTGGTAGGCCTCTTAATATATAAGCTTCCCCTATATATAAGGGAGGAAAAGGGATGTCAGGTTTTATAGAAAGACTTTTTTTGAAATACGTGGTGGCAATTTCATACTTCTCTTGAAGATGATAAATAAATCCCTTAAAATGAATATTCATTGCAGAAAAAGGATCAAGTTGAAGAGCTTTTTCAATATAATTCAATGCCGCCTCAAATTTTCCTTCAACCGCGAGAAAGTTAGACATTGTTAAGTATGATTCATCGGTTGGACGTAAGTCAATTGATTTCAAAATATGATTGTAGGCACTTTCAAAATCCCAATTTTGATAGCTGCTTTTCCATGAAAGGTTACGTTGTAATTCAGGTAAATTTTCATCCAATTCAAGAGCCTTGTCTAAAAAAGGTTTGGCTTTAACAAAGGCATCCATTGCGGGAATAAGTCCCATAGTTCCAAGATATGCATAACCTTGATTTATATCTAGGTAAGGCATGACAAATTCAGGCTGTTCACTTATAATTTCTTCAAAAATTGAAATAGCTTTCTCTGTTCCTTCTAAGGTCAGTTTCATTAAATAAAATCTACCTTTCAAATAGCGACGATAAGTATCAACCGGAATATCTGGCACATCTACAAGTTTGTTTTCAATCTCAAAGTGTCCTAAATGCTCACGTAACTTATCTGCTATCAATAGACTGATTTCATCTTGCACAGCAAAAATGTCACTAATTGATCTATCAAAATTTTCAGACCAAAAATGAAAGTCATCAGCCACATCAATTAACTGTGCTGTTACCCGCATTTTATTTCCTGACAGTCAAATGCTTCCTTCCAGAATTGTAGATACATTTAACTCTTGGCCAATTTTTTTAATGGGAACATTTTTATTTTTAAAGTAGAAAGAAGATGTTCTAGAAGTAACTTTTAGGTTCTTGATTTTAGCCAATGCATTTATAATCTCATCCGTCATTCCATCACTAAAATATTCATTATCTTCTTGTCCGCTCATATTGACAAAAGGAAGAACAGCTATTGTTTTATCCTGAGGAGATTTTTTCCCTTTCATTTGAGAAAGAACTGGCATTATCACACCTTCATTTTCCACAGCAAAAATCTCAATTGGATTTGCAACGTTTTTCAAAACATAATGCCCTAGTGATACTGTTGAAATTTCTGGATGGTTTTGCAACTCTTCGTTTAATTTAGCCGATAAAAGAATTGAGCCACCTATTCCTTTACTTTCAATTCTAGAAGCCAGGTTTACTCTATCACCATATATCTCAGTGCCATCAAAAACAATATCGCCAATATCAATTCCAATCCGCAAGGGTAACTTCTTATTTTTTTGTAGCTCAACTTGAATAGCAATAGCACATCTCACTGCTTCCACCCCACTTTTAAAAATACTCAATGTTCCATCCCCAAAATATTGCAAAATTTCTCCATTGAAAACGCCATGCTCCTCTGTAAAAACCTTGCGATGACGTGATCTAACTTCAACAGCACTGGTTTCGTTTTGCTGCATTAAAGACGTATATCCTACGATATCTGTAAACATAATAGCAACCAATCGACGTGTCTTCTCTACTTTCATCTCTAATTCATTTTTTGGAGTCTGAGCTACAAAAGTATTGTATTTGATGAAATACTTTTATTTTTTCTTTGTCATTGTATCTTACTGAAATTAAATTAGTACCCTTTATATTCGAATTTTCAACCTATACTATGCAGTTTAAAAACTCAACCAGCTTTATAATTATAAATAAAATCACAGTCTACATTTTTGCAAGAGCATCAATGTTTAAAAGATTAAATAAAACCAATAAAAAGAAGAAAGCCATTATAGACTTTCATTAATCCAAATAAACACAAGCTTAATAGAATTTATACCCCCTAAGAGCACTGATTTTCATAATCTTATAGCAATAAGTATAAAGCAAAATCATATATACGAATATGAGAATATGTATATTGTTGGTTTTTGCCATATTCAGATTAATTTTAAAAGTTATTTTAAATACAATCCATGAAAATTATAAATTCCATTGGTGCTTTTTTCTGCATTTTATTGGCTGTACCTTCTATAGCTCAAGATACTTGGTCTCTTGAGAAATGCATACTGCACTCACAAAAAGCCAGTATTGCCATTAATCAGTCTGAATTGGGCATTTCTCAAGCAGATATATCTTTGGACCAAGCCAAACAAGCTAGATATCCAAGTTTGAATGCTAATACAAATGTCAATTGGAACTTTGGTCGTACTGTCGATCCAACAACAAATGAGTTTAATACTGAAACATTTTTTTCAAATAATTATGGATTAAATACTGGCGTTACCTTATTCAATGGATTTAGAATTAAAAATAGTATCAAACAATCTGCACTAGATCTTGACGCTGCAAGAGCTGATACAGATCAAATGAGAAGGACAGTAGCACTCCAAGTCGCATCTAATTACTTAAATGTCTTATTTGCTCAAGAAAACATTATTCTATCTAACAAACAATTGATACTAAGTCAACAGCAACTTGATCAAGTTAACAAACTGATAAGAGCCGGCGCAAGACCAGAATCAGAAAGATTAAATCTTGAAGCGCAAATAGCACAAAGTGAACAAGTTCAAATAACAGCTAAGAACACCCTAGATATTGCCATTCTACAGCTTAAGCAAGTCTTGAGATTAGATCCTAGTTATGAAATGGGTATTGAAGCACCTGAAAATGTTGAAATTACAACAGATCCTGATTTGGTAGATTTTGAAGAAGCATTTATAGAAGCACAAAAAAGCAGGCCTGACCTGTATGCCAATGAATTGAGAATCCAAAGTGCATTGGTGGGAGAAAAAATCGCCAAAGGCGGTCTCTATCCTAGTATAAATGTTGGAGGAAGTTTAGGAAGTGCATATTCAAACCGAGGACGAACAATTGATGGATTTACGCAAATCAGATCAGAAACTGAACTAGATATTTCTGCTGATATTCCAGGTATTGGTCAAGTCAATCAGCTACCTGTAACATTAGGTTCATTTCAAGATGTGCCCAACATAATTGACCAATCTTATGGTGACCAGGTAGATCAAAATATATCTTATGGCTTTGGCTTAGGTGTCAATATTCCTATTTACAATAATGGCAATACCAAAAGTAATATTCAACGTGCAAAATTGAACGCCATTAATGCTCAATACAATTATGACCAAAATTTAGAAACACTGAAAATTACAGTTCAACAAGCTATAGCCGATGCCAGAGCAGGTAAGAAAAAACTAGAAGCTTCAGAAAAGAGCTTAGAAGCTCAAAAATTAGCATTTGAAAACACTACAAAAAGATTAGAAATTGGAGCTGCAAATACATTTGAATGGGAGTCCCAAAAAACTCAAATGGAAAATGCTGAAGTGCAAAAATTAATTGACAAGTATGACTACTTATTCAAAGTAAAAATACTTGAATTCTATTTAGGCAAAAAACTCAAACTATAAACCAACATGACAACTAAGAAAAAAGGAAAAGGTAAATTAATAACATTTATTATTATATTATTAATTGGTCTTCTTGCAACGGCAGCTTACTTCAAGGCTAAAGCAAAACCAAAAGGAATTGAGATAACAGTTGAAAAATCAGAGAAGAGAACAATCAAGGAAACTGTCTCTGCATCTGGAAGAATATTTCCAGAGAAAGAAGTAAAAATCAGCTCAGATGTTTCTGGTGAGATAGTTGAACTATTTGTACAAGAAGGCGACTCTGTCAAAATAGGACAGGTGCTTGCTAAAATTGATCCTGACTCATATATATCTAATGTTGAAAGAGGAAAGGCTTCAGTTAGCGGGGCCAAAGCTCAATTAGCAATGGCACGTTCTCAAAAAGAAGGAAGCTTGGCACAAATGGAGCAAATCCAATCACAATTAAATAATGCTAAAAAGATCTTAGACAGAAATAAACAACTTAAAAAAGATGGTATTATTTCTCAAGCAGATTATGACTTGGCAACCTCAAATGTAGAGAATCTTGAAGCCAACTTAAGATCAGCTCAAGCAAACATAAGGTCATCTGAGCAAAGTATTAAAAGCAATGAATTCAGCATCGAAAGCGCTGAAGCTTCACTGAAAGAATTAAAAACCAGTTTGGCAAGAACAACCATCAAATCTCCAGCTAATGGTATAGTATCTTCACTAAGCGTTGAACAAGGAGAAAGAGTTGTTGGTACAATTCAGATGACAGGTACTGAAATGATGCGTGTTGCCAATTTAAACTCAATGGAAGTCCAAGTAGACGTTTCTGAAAACGACATTATTAAAGTCGCTGTAGGAGATCGCGTAGAAGTTGAAGTAGATGCATACTTAGATAAAGTGGTAGAAGGAAATGTAACTGAAATTGCAAATTCAGCTTCCAATATCGGAGGTATAGGTGGATCTCTAAATACAGATCAAGTAACAAATTTCATTGTTAAAATTAGATTAAATCCAGAGTCATATATCGGTTTGGTTAAACCAGGCATGCAGTATCCTTTTAGACCAGGCATGTCGGCTTCTGTGGACATTTTCACCAATGAAGAAAAAGATGTAGTTACTGTTCCTATTCAATCTGTAACGGCAAGAGAAATCAAGGACGAAAAGAAGAAAAAAACAACCAATAAAAATGATCAAGATGCGAATGAGGAAAAAGAATACAAAGAAGTAGTATTTGTTTTCTCTCAAGATTCGGTTTCAATGGTCGAAGTTACCACTGGAATTCAAGATGATGAGTACATACAAATATTGAACGGCATCGATGATGACATGGAAATTGTCTCTGGACCATATTCTGCAATTTCTGAAAAACTTGACGACGGTAAAGCTGTGTATTTAAAAGTAGACAAGGAGAAGAAAAAAGATTCGAAGGAAGAAGAATAACTTCGTAAAAAAACTAGTGGCTTTAGTTGAAGAAAAAAGATAAGAAAACTCAAGTGTACTTAATTTGGTAGGACTTATAATTTTTATTAAAAACCCTGAATTGGGTAAATGTAAAACTCGATTGGCTGTAACAATTGGAAATGACAACGCACTTCTTGTTTATAAAAAATTACTAGCACATACAAGACAAGTTTCACTTGATCTTCCTATCAACAGGTATCTTTTTTATGCACAAAATATAGATACATCTGATAGTTGGGATAATACTCAATTCATAAAGCACTTACAACATTCAGGTGACTTGGGTAGTCGTATGCATGAAGCTTTTTTGAATGTGCTAAAATCGGAATCTAAAGCAATAATAATTGGAAGTGATTGTCCTGAGATAAATCCAAAAATTATTAAACTTGCAATTGAGAGTCTTGAAGGTTTCGATTTTGTAATTGGTCCTACTCACGATGGTGGTTACTATTTATTAGGCATGAAATCACCTTCACCATTTTTATTCAAAGACATGAAATGGAGTGTAGAATCTGTATTTGAGGAAACTGTCGCTCGTATAAAAAAAGAAGGTAAGACCTATGCTATTCTTCAAAAAATGAGTGACTTAGATAACGAAGAAGATCTCAATAAATTCCCTTCGTTTAAAGCATAAAAAAAGCTGATTGTATGCAATCAGCTTTTTTTATAATTATTTATTTCAACAAACATTCTATAACCTTACTTTAACCCCTCCTGATATCCATCTACCAGGCATCTCTACCAGGTTCGTTTCTTTGTATATTTCATCAGTTATATTCGAAGCCCTTACATAAACTTCATGCTTCAATATTTTATAACTAAAATTTGCGTCAATAGTCATATAGTCATCCAATGAAACACGATCATTGTATTTTAATACAGTACTTAAAACAACAGGTCCTAAGTTAAAACTTGGATTAAAAACAATTTGATGTCTTAAATTTTCCAACTGATTTCTTGAAAATGCAAATTCATTATCTTCAAATCTTGCGTTCAAATAGGTATAAGAAAGACGCAATGCATTTAATAAGTTCATTGTTTTAGAATAATCAATTTGTCCACTAACTTCAAACCCTGCATATGTTGCTTTGCTAAAATTATCAGGCATCCATTTATCCATATCAGTCAAACGAAACCAATCAATTTGATCCGTAGCATTCCTCGAAAATATACTTGATTGGATATAGATATTTTGAGTCTTGTATTTCAATCCCAATTCAGAACTAAATGCTTTTTCTTCTTGTAGGTTTGGATTTCCTATATTTCCGCTATCGATATAATACAAGTCAGTATAAGTTGGAATTCTTGTTGTCCATCCCATATTGGCAAACAATTTAACTTGATTGTTTATTTGATATCCTATATCTAATCCTGGAAATACTTCAGTTCCAAAATCCGAAATATTCATAAGTAAAAGACCAGGTGTTACATCTAATTTCTCATCTAAAAAAAGAAATCTATTTTCTATATGTACACTAGACTGTGTACGGTCATGATCTTGTAAATTAGAACTCTTCAAATCAAAAACGGCATATTCAATGCCGACACCCAATACCCCTAAGTTGTGAGTCATTGAAGAATTAATTTCTGCATTATAAACATTACTTGTATGGAAATTTTGAAAGAACTCAGGATCAAGTCTTCTGAACTGCCAATTATCTTTATTGTTCCTCCAACTTAACCTCGGTGTTATTTTCCAAGCACCTGCTTTCTGAGTCAATTGCAAACTTACAAAGCCTGTTTTAACCTCTTCGTATTGATCAATAAATGATTCATTACCATAAAATCCATTGGCACCAAATTTACGATCAACATAACCACCAAATAATTTAAGATCACCATTACCAATAGTCAAACTAGATTGATAAAAAGCATTCTGAATTGTATAATCAGAATTGAATCTGTAACCATCTGAAGATTGACGACTCAATGATAATGTTTGTTTATAATCACCCACAGGCAATGATATACTTGCATTGGCATTAATCAGTGCGTTTTCACCAAATTCAATTGCTAAATCAGCTCCAATTTCATCTCTTGTTTTGGTTACAATATTCACAGCTCCTGCAAATGCATTTACACCATAAATTCTTGAAGAAGGTCCTTTTAGAACTTCGATACGTTCTATATCATTTACACTTAAAGGAATATTAAGCATATGATGCCCAGTTTGAGGGTCTATCATTTTGATTCCATTGATCAAAATTAATGTTTGCTCAAAAGTACCTCCTCGAATACTGATGTCACCTTGTACACCTTGAATTCCTCTTTGTCGAATATCAACACCACTAACCACTTGAAGCAGTTCATTAATACTAGAAGCTTTCAGTATCTGTATTTGATCTTTGGTTACAATTTCTATATTTCTAGAATTATCATTAAAAGGCAAATCAATTCTGTTCTCTGCTATGACAATTTCATCATAAATTAATGCAAATGAATCTTGTGCCTGCCCCTTCAGAAATATTGGAAGAATTGCAATTATACATAATATTAGTATATTTTTCATAGTGCTATTTTCAAAGGTGAAAATAGTTTTTTTTTGTAGACCTGAGGTTCTTTCTAAGATTAAAATCACACCTTAACCAACTAGGAATCAACTGAAAGACAAATTTTAAATTGGTATATATATACTCCTATAAAAGATATGGGTATCTTTGATATTCAACCTATTAACTAATATTTCGTGCAAGGAGGTAACATCAAAATTGAAGAGAGCTGGAGGAAAATACTCGAAAATGAGTTTAAAAAACCATACTTCGACAAGATTACTCAATTTTTAAATCAATCAAGGGCTGAAAATAAAATAATCTATCCTAGTGAATCTTTAATATTCAATGCTTTCAACCTTACCCCATTTGATAAAGTAAAAGTCATTATCATTGGACAAGATCCATATCACAATCCGGGACAAGCAGTAGGACTATCTTTTTCTGTTTCAAAAGATATGAAGATTCCCCCTTCATTGAGAAATGTTTATAAAGAAATTGAATCTGACCTAGAGATAGAAAGGCCTGCACATGGAGACTTAATAACCTGGGCAACACAAGGCGTTCTCTTACTAAATGCGATGCTTACTGTAGAACATAACAAACCAGGATCACATAGAAAAATAGGTTGGCAAAACTTTACCAATGCTGTTATTAAATTGTTGTCAGATCGCAAGGAAAAATTGATTTTTTTATTGTGGGGAAATTTTGCAAAGGGGAAGAGAGAATTGATTGATGAAACGAAACATGTTGTTTTAGATGCAGCCCATCCTTCCCCAATGGCAATGAATGCTTTTTCAGGATGTCGTCACTTTTCAAAAACAAACGAAATTTTACTAACAAATCAGCAAATTCCTATAAACTGGGGTTTAGCTTAATAACTTTGTAAGATGCATAAGAAATTCAAAATACTAATACTAATAACAGCAATCATGGGTGCCACTGCTGTTATAATGGGTGCCTTTGGAGCACATATATTAGCTGACAAACTCGAACCTAAGTCTCTTGCCGCCTTTAAAACTGGCGTTCTATACCACTTCATACATACATTGTCTATTTTTTGCACTGCCCTACTTTATAGAATATATAGAATCAAAGGTTTGTTTTATGTAGCAATGTTTTTTTTAGGTGGAATCTTTCTTTTTTCAGGAAGTCTCTATTTATTAGCATTAAAAGACATTATAGGTATCACATCTACAAAATTATTAGGCCCTTTAACTCCAATAGGAGGATTGGCCTTAGTTGGCTCTTGGGCAGCCATTTTTTTTACTGTAATTAAAATAAAAACAGTTGAATAATTCTTATTGTTAAATATCATATATATATTAGCTATTATTTAGTTGATTTCTGAAACACTTTTCATATTTTAACTTTTTTCGTTTATAATTACAGGTAAAGTCCTGTATAATTTGAGAGCAGAATTAACATTGATAGATTTAGATGTAATAGGTGTTCAATTTAAGGCAATCTATAAAATTGATGATACGTAGAGAGTAGCAGGTGTATTTTCTGTTTATTTGAGCAACATTCCAGATTATTGCATTGGTAGAGACGCTCAACACAAATTGCTAGAAGTTAGCAATAATCTTAATCTGACACAAATTGGCGGAATTAACATTCTAAGTGAAAACGGTGAAACTAATATTGGACTTAATCTAGGTGCTTTTATAGATTTTGTACCCGATAATAGTTATCATATTTATATAGAACCTAAATTCGTATTCAACGATGAAACATTTTAACTGTTTCTGGATGTATACTTTTTTAGGTCATAAACCAAAATGTTTTTTCGAGAAATCAGTATTTTCTAGTACTATTCGAACTCGAAAACAGTAGGCCCGATGTAACTCAGCATCGGGTTTTTTTATGTGTTTACCAAAATTTTACATCTGGTTAAATGCTCTCTGGTATTACAATGTCCTTATCGTAAATATGTTTAATATCTTAACAAGGATCATCTCATTTCTTACTCTTTAAAACTTCCCTTTCATCTTTGTTTAACTCTGTAAGCAAGAGTTCCAGCTTTAACTCTTCTTAACCAGGCTATAACTTTCATTAACATCTTCCCATCCGTCATCATGGAAATAAAAATTAGGTAACAGCATTAAAAATGCACTAAAAATGAATACCATGAAAAGGATAACAAAAATTACTATGGCAGCAATCACATTCTTAATGATAAGTTTCGAAAGTTTTGCTCAGAATAAAATATCTATTGTAGGTGGCATTCATTCAGCAGATATCTCAGCTTCAGGTATTAATGTTGACTTTTTAGATATTCAAACCATAAATAGGTTTACATTAGGTTTAACATTTGAAAGAAAAATAGACAAGTTTTTGACTTTAAAAACTGGAGTAATCTACAAGCAAAAAGGTTTCAAATTAAATGAGACTACCAATGTTAAAGTATTTGATATTGCTTTACCTGTAGGCGTTAAAGTAACTTCAGAATTAAATACTATTGATATTCCTTTATTGCTTAAACTAGGCTTTGATAATTCATCGAATATTACACCATATGTAGCAGTTGGTCCTAATTTTAGTTATGCAATCTCAGGTGTTATTAAAACTAAAGCTACAGCAATTATAGATTTCACATTAACAAATACACCTATCAATTTAGATAGTGATAACTACAAAAGATTAGGCATAGAAGGTATGATTGCGGGTGGAATAAGTTTCCCTTATGGTAAAGGGGAAATAACGACAGAGATAAACTACAGCCATGCATTGAACAACTTCACAAGTGATAGCTTCATCGTTGATACGGGGATAAGAAATCGAGGTGTAGGTTTTACACTTGGGTATGCTATAAATTTTTAAAGGACCTTCTAAAAATAAAACAATGATGAATTTCAGTAATATCTACTTCATAAAATTTGAGAAGGGCAAACTTTAGTGTTCATAGTCAAAATAAATATTGCTTTTATGATCTTAGTCGCCATTTCGCGCAAGGAGCCTTTCTAAATGTAGAAAGGCTTTTCTATTTCTAATTGTGGGAAAACGATTCTTCTATAAGCTCACTCGTATATTTCCTTCTGTTTCTATACCAAATAAAACCAAGGGACGCAACAAGTAAATATGGCAAGGATAGCATATATAAAATACCTCGATTAAGACCCTTTCCTTCAGAACCTCCGTTAGCAAGGTTACTTTCAGCTGACATCCTACACATAGGACACTGACTTAACAATTCAGCATTTGTAAAAACACAAAGAAGTAAAACTAATAATCCCAAACCTATTAATTTCTTATAATTCATTATACAAATTTATGTGTTACTATAATCAATAACAGGGTTTTAACATTAGATAAACCAAGGGGCCAGAAAAAACAACATACAGCCAAACAGGATAAACCCATCTTGTCATTCTCCTATGCTTTTCAACTGACATTGTTATTCCTCTATTAAAAGTTAATAATATAAACGGCAAAGACAACCCTGCCAGAATAATATGACTAATCAAAATTATAAAATAGATAGTTTTAATTGTTCCTTCCTTACAAAATTTAGTCTCAGGCGTTGTAAAGTGATATACCACATAGGTTAAAAGAAACATTGCTGAGAAAAGCATAGCCCCAAAGATCATATTTCTATGTGCTTTAATATTTTTCTTTTTAATAAAGTACAATGCCAGAATTAAAAAAACACCGGCAATTGTATTTACTAAGGCATTAAAGCCAGGCATCCAACTGGTATCAAAATCAATGGCAAATCTATCTGCTGGTCTCATGGCAATCACTAGTCCAATCACCAAAACAGATAAAATATAAGCCACTATATCGAGCTTCTTAAGTAAAGGTTTATTTTCGGTCATCGTTGATCTGATATTTCTTTTAATTTAATAATTTTCTCGGGCTTTCTAGGCAATATGACAGCTAAGTCTTCAACAAGAGCCGTTAATGTAGAATTAGAATTTCCAACATACGATTGTCTTATAAAACCAGACGTATCAACTATCATATAATCCAATTTTGGGTACTTGCCTCCCCTTGGCGTAACATTCTGCGGTCTATAGTATCTTTCCAAACTTTTAGATGACCAACCACTTGGTATCTCACTATCCTGAGATAAAATAATGTATTGAAAAGTATGAGCATTTTTAAACTGGCTGATCATAGATTGATCCAAATCAGACATTTCACCTTTGAACTTTACAACACAAGTTTTATGAGTCATCAATTCAAATAATCTATTCTTATCGGCATTTTCAAAATTGAAAGCACTTATAAACCTACCCTTAGGAGCAAGCTCGACTATTTTTGATTTTCGCCAATCTAAGCCACCCTTAAGAAAGTACCAAGATGCAAGAGGCATTCCAAATAAGATGATAATTACTATGATAGATTTGAATATTTTCATAACCCCAATAATTTACTTATACAACATTTACTTTAAATAAATGTTTGACATTTTAATATAAAAAAAGCCACTATGCTGTGGCCTTTTTAATTTATCCTATTGATTTAATTTTCTTTGTTGTTTTCATTCCAGTTTGACGCGGCACAACAGGATTTTCAATTTTCTGATTGTTCTTATCTGTAATCAAATCTCTTCGTTTTTGCCAATCACGACCTTCGTAGAAAAAGGCAATAACAGCCCATACTAAAAGAAGTGTTGGTAATAGAACAGTTTTAACCAAGCCTGGAACTTCATATTTCATGTGCATAAATTCATACACAATCAAATATGCCTTTATAAGACTCATTATAATCATAGCTCCTGCCATTGCAATCAATGGAAAGTGCAAACCTTCAACAATATATCCCTTTCCTAGTAGTGCAAAAAACACCTCGAATAGAGTAATAGCCGCTAAGATTAAAATAAACTTAGTTGCATCTTTTTTAGATTTTTCGTAAGAATGACCCATTACTAGCTGTTTTTTAAATTAAATAAAATACCAAGAATACAAATACCCAAACAAGGTCGACAAAGTGCCAGTAAAGACCAATCTTTTCAACCATTTCATATCCATTCTTTCGTTTAACATATAATCCAGTTGCCACATTTACGCAAATAATTATCAAAAAGATAATTCCAGACAAAACGTGAAACCCATGAAATCCTGTAATAAAGAAAAATAATGCACCAAAGGCTTTAGGACCAAAACTTTGTTGTTTGATTTTACCTGCATCTTCTCCTTCAGTTACTTTATATTTTAAAAATTCCCACTCACCATCATGCTTGTGGATTAAGTATGGTGTTCCAACCTCAAAAGTATCTCCTTCTTTTATATCGTGACCGTCACCCGCAAGATACACACCAGACTCTGTATGAGCACTGAATGGGTTTGTTGTAACAGATACATGTTCTCCTTTAATCAATGTTGTCCATTCCCAAGCCTGAGACCCTAAGAAGGCTATGCCTCCTAAAATTGTCAATACCATCCAAAATACCACACCATTTTTGTTTTCTCTATGACCTTCTTGTACTGCTCTTACCATAGTAAAAGAACTAAACAAAAGAATAAACGTCATTACAGTTACAAAGTAAAGCGGCGTATTGTGGAATCCTCCAGGAAATATACTGAAGACGAAATCAGGAACTGGCCATGTAGGCATACTAGATCTTAATGTACCATAAGCAATTAAGAACCCTGCGAAAGTAAAAGCATCAGATAGTAAAAAATACCACATCATAAGCTTGCCATAGCTAGCTTTAAATGGGGATTTACCACCATCCCATAATTTCTCTTCACCCTCATGTGCAGTGTGCGTCAAAGTCTCTGCCATTGTTGTATGTTGTTATTTACAAACTAATAAGAATATTAATAAATATATCCATAAAGCATCCACAAAATGCCAATAGTTGATCACCAATTGAAACCTCAACTTTCTTTTATCTGTGACAACAAAAGGCAAAGTAAAAGCATGCAAAAGAGCAACAACTATAGCTGCGATACCTCCCAATATGTGCGCGGCATGCAAGCCAGTTATCAAGTATAGAAATGAGCCACTAACATTGGCTTTTAAATCTACACCGACATTGAACAAAGCATTCCAGCCATGATATTGGAATACAACAAATGTTATTCCCAGCACAAAACTGGCTAACAACAAAAGTTTATATGGAATTTCGTTTTCATTTTTAAAGTTGATATAAGAAGCATGTATTGCAACACTACTCAATATCAAAGCGGCTGTCGAATAATAAAAATAAACTGGCATTGTGTATTCCAACCAATTCCCGGCAGCACTCTTTACGATGTAGGCGCTTGTCAAGGCACCAAACATCATTACTATACTCGCAAAAGATAAATACAATGCAAACTTATGCGGGTGAATTCTATTTCTATATGATTGAGGATTATATGACATTGCTTCCATGATTAACCGATTAAGAATAATATTAAAACAATAGGCAAATAAATAAACGAGCTAAACATCAACGTTAAAGCTGTTTGTCTACTCGGTTTCATTTGCAATTTAATGCCCAACCAAGTATAAACCAATGTCGCAAAAATAATCAACGACGTTGAAATTACTCCAGTTGAAACTCCCATATAGAATGACCATAAAACTGTAGGTATTATTAATAAACTATAAAGAGCTGAATATGCTCCTAAGTTTTTATCAATTGTACCATCAGCGTTTTTTGGCAATAACTTATAACCTGCTTTGTTATAATCATCAAATGACAAGTAAGATATCGCCCAGAAATGAGGAAACTGCCATAAGAATTGAACCATAAACAAAGTTATACCCAATATTGTAATAGAACCTTCATTGGCTACAACACCTATCAAAACAGGCAATGCTCCAGGAATTGCTCCCACTGCAACAGATAGAGTTGAGTACCTTTTTAAAGGTGTGTAAACAAATGCATATAAGATAAAAGAACTCATTCCCAGAAATGCTGTCAAAGGATTTATCATGCCTAAAACAATTGTTCCAAAAACAAGTAAAATACCGCTTATCAAAACTGCCTCAGAATTTTTCATTCTTTGTGAAGGTAGTGGACGGTTTTTTGTTCTTTCCATCATAGAGTCAAACTCTTTTTCCAATACTTGATTGATTCCGTTGGCTGCACCAGTAATAGCAAGACCACCCGTAAACAATAAAGATAAATTAGATAAAGAAAATCCAATTTTTGAAGAGACCAAATAAGCCAATACAGAAGATATAACCACCGTCAACGATAGTCGAAACTTAGTCAACGATAAGATGTCATCCATCTTGGTTATTTGAAGCCCAGCTTCTAATTTCTTTGTAATTGCTTTACTCAATTTATATTATAATTATTATTCAATTTGTTACTAATGTTCACCAGGTGT
>CAJQRD010000055.1 GCA_905480605.1 uncultured Saprospiraceae bacterium
ATATTGTTGAATAACCAGCAACAGAGTCTATCAAATTTGAATTACCACCAGATATTGTAGAATAAAAAGCCAATGAATCAATCCTATTCGAAAATCCTCCCGATATGGTTCCATAGCTAGCCAAAGTATCAATCGTATTGAATTGCCCTCCTGATATCGTGCCCGCAAAAGCGGTTGTATCTATATAATTCGATTTACCCCCCGATATTCTTGAGTAAGTAGCTCGTGATCTGTTCAACATCCCTCCGCCTATAGAAAGATGCATTTCCTTCAGCATTATTAAATCCTCCACCAGCGACTACAGAAGTATCCCCATTAGCAATGTTAGAATCTCCACCTGCAATTGTAGAAAACATTCCCTTAGTGTCATTGGTTCTTCCTCCACCAATACTAGAGTAATTCCCAAAAGAAGAGTTGAAATATCCTCCAAGTATGACTGAAGTATCACCAACAGCCTGATTGGAAATACCACCCCCTATTATTGAGTATGATCCAGACATGATGTTACTTTTCCCCCCTGATATGATGCTGTAAATAGACATGGTATCGATAATGTTAGCTTGCCCTCCAGATATTACGCTTGCTAAACCTTCTGTTCTATTCTCTATTCCTCCACCGATAAAAGAGGCAACACCAGATGTACTATTAAAAAAACCACCAGCTATAGTAGTAGTATCACCAGAGGCAACATTCTGAAAACCACCCCCAATCGTAGAAAGGTTACCCATTGCATAATTCCTTCTACCTCCCGCAATCGTTGAGATATCTCCAGATGCAGCATTTGCAAAACCACCACCTATTGCTGAAAAATTTCCAAAAGCTACTTCAGAATCCACTTCTCGCATTGTCTGTAAATCTACTGAGTTTTCACCTCGTGCCTGTCCTGGTACTGCACCTTCATTTCTTGTTCTTATGTTAAATGTATATCCATCAGTTCCTTGTACAGTTCCTCCATTATTGGCATCCACATATGCTTTTGTTGCCGCATCTTGAGGCAAAGCAGGATCCATCAAATTCATTATTTTATTATTTCCTGCATCATCATTTAGTGAAAGGACTGAATTTAAATTTTGAAGCTCATTGCTAGGATTATTATCTGCATCATCTACAGCATCATTGTCATCTACATATGCTTTTGTTGCCGCATCTTGAGCCAAAGCAGGGTCCTTCAAGTTAGTGATTTTATTATTTCCCGCATCTTAATCCGCCAATAAAATTTCTGACAGAGTTTGATTGTCAAGCACACTAACAGGTGTCCAATCTGTTCCATTGTAATAATAGAAACCACTTACTTCGTTATTTTGATAAATCATCAAACCAATTGCTGGCATTATAATAGCATCTTTTTCTACTTCTGTCATTCTAGGTATAAGTATACCTTTGTTGGTACTTTCAAAATCAACAATAGCGCTTGGATTCTGAGAATATAATTGAATACTAAAACACAAGAAACCAATTAACGTAAAGAGTGAATTTTTTATTTTTTTTGGATTGTTCATCAAGAAAATGTTTTTGGGTAATACAAAATAAAATAATTTCAGTAATTGGTCGAAAGTAAGTAATTATAAGTGGGAAATGAATTAGATTATTACTTTTCGTATTTAAGTCAAAAAGTTAATTCACAAAGAAGCGGGACGTCTTTTGTTTAAAAAATTAAGCTGAAGGTGGATTTACTCACAGTACACGCAAGTCAGCTTAAATCACAAAATCAGTCAATCACTTGTCAAAATAGAACAAAAATTACTATTTAATTTATGCGTACCTTTATTCTTTAATGAATAGTAAAAGTATACATAGACTCACAGCCCTGACTTTGGCGATACTGATGTTTTGTACATCGGTAGGTTTCTCTGTTGACTTACATTACTGCAAAGGAGACTTGAAGTCTTTCTCATTTTTTGGAGAAGCTCCTTCATGTCACACCTCAAAAAAATCATGCCCACATCACGAGAGCTTGCAAGCAGAAGATGATTCTGAAAAGAAAGATTGTTGCAATAATGAGACTGCAGAGTTTGATGACTTGGATGAAGATTTTACTCTTTCTGCAGGAATAGAATTCTCTGAATTAAACATCGAGTTTTTAGCATCATTCATCTATTCATTTAGTGGCGTTACATTTCCAATTGTATCAAGTCATACTTTTTTAGAAAGTAATAACAACAAGCCTCCAATAGATATCTATGTCCTGTTGGAAAGGTACCTCCTATAAATTTAGCAATTAATTAAAGAAGGGAATCAGCATTAAGTTGAATCTCAATCTTTCTGAATTGCTAGTACCAATTGGCAGTTTGACTTATTAATTGATAAAACATTTAGCATTGAAACATATAGTCAGATTCTTTCTAGAGAATAAATTGATCACATGGTTGCTCCTTATACTGTTATTAGGTTGGGGTATAATCACAGCACCTTTTGATTTTGGTATTTCATGGCTGCCGCGGGATTCCGTTTCAGTCGATGCCATTCCTGACATTGGAGAAAACCAACAAATCGTTTTCACAAAATGGATGGGAAGATCACCTCAAGATGTAGAAGATCAAATAACGTATCCACTTACTTCATCATTGCTAGGCATCCCAGGGGTTAAAAGTGTTCGGAGTAATAGCATGTTTGGATTTTCAAGCATTTATCTGATTTTTGATGAGAAAGTAGACTTCTACTGGAGCAGAAGTAGAATTCTAGAAAAGCTAAATTCCTTGCCATCAAATCTACTCCCAAAAGATGTATCTCCTACCCTAGGTCCTGACGCAACAGCATTAGGCCAAATATTTTGGTACACGTTAGAAGGCAGAGACCCCGACGGAAATGCAACAGAAGGCTGGGATCCACAGGACTTAAGATCTATTCAAGACTTTTATGTAAAATATGGTTTGGTTGCATCGACTGGTGTATCAGAAGTTGCATCAATTGGAGGATTTGTCAAAGAGTACCGCGTTGATGTCGATCCATTGCAAATGAAATCTAAAGGCATATCCCTTGCACAGGTAATGAAAGCGATTAAGGGCAGTAATCTTGACATTGGAGCACAAACAATAGAGATCAATCAAGCAGAATATTTCGTCAGAGGCTTGGGTTACGTGAAGTCAATATCTGATATAGAAAGCAGTGTTATAAAAAGTATCAATGGCACAGCAATTACAATTGGTGATGTCGCAAAAGTATACATTGGTCCTGCAACACGCAGAGGCCTATTAGACAAGTCAGGAGCCGATGCCGTTGGAGGAGTTGTGGTTGCACGCTATGGGTCCAACCCATTGGAAGTGATCAATAATGTCAAGAAGAAAATTAATGAAATTGGTCCAGGACTTCCAAGTAAGACACTTGCTGATGGTACCATCTCTCAAGTTACAATAGTACCTTTTTATGACCGTACCCAATTGATCAATGAAACGATTGGAACACTGCGAGAAGCATTGACATTAGAAATATTGATAACGATCATAGTTGTCATATTACTATTGTTTAATTTAAAATCCTCGATTCTTGTGGCAGGTTCATTACCTATTGCTGTATTGATGTGCTTTATTGCCATGAAGCACTTTGGTATAGACGCCAATATTGTGGCACTTTCAGGAATCGCCATAGCCATTGGTACGATGGTAGACATGGGAATTGTCTTAACAGAAAGCATCATAGATAGAAAAAACAAAATGATCGGAAAAGAGTCCTTACTCACTTCCGTTTATGAAGCCACAATGGAAGTAGGCTCAGCAGTTCTTACCGCCGTGGCAACAACTGTAGTCAGTTTCCTTCCTGTTTTTGCCATGGAAGCTGCTGAAGGAAAACTATTCAGACCTTTGGCTTTTACAAAAACGTTTGCACTTATTTCAGCTGTAATTGTAGCACTTGTATTTATTCCGCCATTGGCCCATTCATTATTCAGTTTAAAACTGAATAAAAAGAGAGCAAAGTTTGCATTAAGCGCCTTTTCATTTTTAGCCTCTATATTGGCATTTATATTTTATGACCATCAAATAATATTACTGGTAACAACAATTAGTGGCGTATCATTATTGCAGGCTCTTATTGACAGCTACTATCCTAAGAGAAGTAAAGCATTTATGATATTTATCAATATTGTATATGCCACCTTTATTGCTATTTACTTGACCAATTTTTGGATGCCTTTAGGTGTCAACAAATCACTCATGAAAAATAGTGTTTTCGTTATTCTTATTATTGGAATATTACTTTCTTTTTTCTGGTTGATCATATATTATTATGAAAATATTCTCAGGCTTTTGTTGCGCATAAAATTGTTGTTTCTTCTGTTGGTCGGATTTATTGTATACTCTGGATTTCAGGTATTTCTAGAGACAGGTCAAGAATTTATGCCTTCCTTGGATGAAGGATCATTCTTGCTCATGCCTACATCAATGCCACATTCTGGAGTTGAGGAAAACAGTAAAAATTTAAAACTGCTTGACATGGCTGTCACAGCAATTCCTGAAGTAGAAACTGTCGTAGGAAAAGCTGGAAGAGTTGATAGTCCATTGGATCCTGCACCATTATCAATGTATGAAAATGTAATAAATTACAAACCAGAATATCGAACAGATATTAATGGCCATAGAATAAGGTTTAAGTTTGAACAAGGAGAATATGTTCGTGATAAAAGCGGAGAACTTATTCCAGATAAACGTGGCCGATACTATCGACAATGGAGAGATCACATTCAAACTCCAGATGACATCTGGAACGAGATTGTAAAAGTGGCAAAACTTCCAGGTGTGACTTCTGCTCCTAAGCTACAACCTATTGAAACAAGATTGGTCATGCTGCAAACAGGAATGCGAGCACCCATGGGCATAAAAGTAAAAGGTCAAGATTTAAAAACAATCGAATCAGTTGGATTGGAACTCGAAAAACATTTAAAAGACGTAGATGGTGTCAAGGACGCTGCTGTATTTGCAGAACGCATAGTAGGAAAACCATATCTGCTTTTAGATATTGATAGGGAGGCCATCACAAGATATGGTTTGACAGTAGAGGATATACAAACACAAATTCAAATTACAATTGGAGGCATGACAATGACAACCACAGTTGAAGGTCGTGAGCGTTATCCTGTAAGAATTAGGTACCCTCAGGATTATAGAAATAACATTGCAAGCATAGAGAATATTTTCGTAGACACGCCTCACAATGGTCAAGTACCACTAGGAGAATTTGTTGATATAAAATATGAACAAGGTCCACAAGCTATAAAAAGTGAAGATGGTTTTTTAGTCGGCTATGTTTTATTCGATAAAGAAAAAGGCT
The DNA here is from genome assembly GCA_905480605.1 of uncultured Saprospiraceae bacterium. Taxonomy (GTDB): domain Bacteria; phylum Bacteroidota; class Bacteroidia; order Chitinophagales; family Saprospiraceae; genus RFSX01. Next base: position 5,263 of record CAJQRD010000055.1, read on the forward strand.
TCGCGGAAATAGATGTTGTAAATAATGCTCAAAATCATTTTAACAATCTTATTGAAAGCAAAAAACTTGAAATACCTGCTGGCATCAATTATAATTTTGCAGGTAACTATGAACAACAATTGAGAGCCAATAAAAAATTATCATTGGTGGTTCCAATTGCATTGGCACTCATATTTTTAATCTTGTACTTACAGTTCAAGTCAGTTGCAATATCACTTATGGTTTTCTCTGGAGTATTTGTAGCTTTTGCAGGAGGATTTATAATGATAGGATGGTACAATACAGAGTGGTTTCTAAATTTCTCATTTATGGGAGCTGATATGCGAAATTTATTTCAAATACAAAACATCAATCTCAGTGTTGCGGTATGGGTTGGCTTCTTAGCCTTGTTTGGCATTGCAACTGATGATGGTGTATTGGTTGCCACATTCTTAAAGGACAGTTTTAAAAAGAATAACCCTCAGTCAACAAAGGACATAAGGGATGCTGTTGTACAAGGTGGGCTAAGACGTGTCAGACCAGCAATGATGACCACGGCTACAACCATACTTGCCTTATTGCCAATTCTTACCAGTACAGGCCGGGGATCAGATATTATGTTACCAATGGCCATACCTTCGTTTGGAGGAATGATGCTTCAAGTGATCACAATGTTTACTGTTCCAATTCTCTTTTCAATGTGGCAAGAGTGGAGGTTATTTACAAAAACAAAAATGCAAGGAAATGAATAAACAGCTAATTGTAATATTCTGTTGCATTCTGTTCATAGCTTGTAATACAGATACAAAAAAAGCAAGCACCGCAGTTGCAAATAAAACAGAGATCAAACTGAAAACAAAACATTCTGGGGAACCAAATTTACACTCAAGTAATTCTGGAGATTTATTTATCTCTTGGGTTGAATATGAAAATGATAGTGTTGATGTATTGAAATTTAGTCAACTGAAAAACGGTACTTGGACCGAAGGCAAAGAAATATCGAGAGGTCAAAATTGGTTTGTAAACTGGGCAGACTTCCCATCAATAATCTCAATTAATGACAGTACAATGACGGCACATTGGTTGCAAACCAGCGCATCAGGTACTTATGATTATGACGTAAGAATTTCTCAGTCAAGAGATGGTGGCAACACTTGGAAACCATCTATAATTCCTCATCGCGATGGTATTAATGCAGAACATGGGTTTGTGAGTCTATTGCCCTGTCCGGAGGGAAAAACACTTGCAGTTTGGCTAGATGGGCGCAATACAAAAAACGAAGTAAATAATGCTATGACACTGCGCACGGCTACAATAGATCATGATGGAAACCTATCCGATGAAAGTGAACTTGACAGCAGAGTTTGTGATTGTTGTCAGACAGGAGCTACTTGGACATCAAAAGGTCCATTGGTTGTTTACAGAGATCGAACTGAAGATGAGATAAGAGATATCAGCTATGTTAAAAAAACAAATGGCGTTTGGAGTAAGCCAAAATCTATAGTTAAAGACAATTGGAAGATATCAGGATGTCCAGTTAATGGTCCATCAATAGATAGCCATGATTCGTTAGTGGTTGTATCATGGTTTACCTCTGCAGATGAAGAGCCAAGTGTTTATGCTGCATTATCCAGAGATTATGGGGAGACATTTTCAAACCACTTAAGAATTGATGAAGGTAATGCAATTGGCCGAGTCGATATAAAAATAGATGATAACAGAATTATTGTTTCATGGATGGAGGATAATAAAGACAATAAACAAGATGCAGAAATCAAACTCCGGATTATCCAACCTGATTTTAAAACATCTCAAGTCTTTAAGGTTGCAAGCAATAGTTCTTCACGTGCAAGTGGATTTCCGCAATTGAAAACTCAAAACAACAACATAATAATGGCATGGACTGAAGTTGGCGATACTTCAACACTTGTCAAAACATATAAAATACAAATTGATGAATAGCAGGATAATAACAACTATTTGCCTATTGCTGGTTTCGATTTTTGCATACAGTCAAAGTGTCGAAAGCCTCATTCAAAAAGCTAAGGAATATAATCCTGGGCTTAAGTCACTCCGTCTTGAATATAAAGCAGCGCAGCAAAAGGCAGATCAAGTAAATGACTGGCCAGATCCTAAAGTAAATCTAGGCATTGGTGTATTGCCAGTTGAGACTAGACTCGGAGCACAAAGGTTTAAGTTGGGCGTATCTCAAATGATCCCATGGAAAGGCAGTTTAGATGCAAAAAGCAATGTGGCGAAATCGATGGCAGAGGTGAAATCAAATTTAGATAAAGTAAAAGAAATTGACATAGAATACGCGATCAGAATTGAATATACTAAGATTGCATTTATAGAAAATAAAAAAGATATACTTTATAAGAAAATAGAGATTCTTGATGCCCTTGAAGAACTTGCGAAATCGGCAGTGAGGTCTGGAAAAGGGAAACTGAGCAATGTCCTTTTTACAGTAAGGAAAAGGGAACAACTGCTCACTGACCTAGAACTACTCAACAAGAAAATTGAGCAACCTACTATAAGATTAAATCGATGGACAGGCAATCCATTAAATACGAAAATTGATATATCAAATAATTCAACATTACTTCTTGATAAGGAAAATTTAATAAGTTTTGCAGAATCAGAACATCCATTATATCAAGTATTAAACAATAAAGTATCCGCTTCAAAAGCAAAGATTAAATTGACAGAATTTGATATAAAACCTAAGATTGGAGTTGGTCTAGACTATGCCTATGTTTCTTCACGCTCTGATGTTGTTATACCAGGAAATGGAAGAGATATATTAATGCCTATGGGTAGCATATCAATTCCAATTCATACTGGCAGGTTTGAAGCAGTCAAACAAGAGGAAACTATAAAACAAGAAGCCATAGATGCACAACGTCAAGAAATTAAAGATATGTATTTCGCAGAGTTAGAAATGGCATACTCAATGATTGAATATTCAGATCAAATTGAGCAGAAATTCATATCACTTAAGAAAATTACGAAAGAAACATTAGAATTAATGAGAGCAGAGTATGCTTCAGAAGGTACACGGTTTGAAGAATTGCTCAGACTCGAAATGGAGTTGATTGATTATGATTTGGAAATTTTAAATGCAGATTTCGAAAAGAAAACTGCCATAGCAACATTGTATAAATTCAAATAATTAGACATGAAAAACTATAAATTATATATAATAGGTTTTATTCTTTTAATTACTGGATTGGTAATCGGATGGATGATTAAACCAACACCTCCGGCTGTCACAAATTCAGAACATAACCATGAGCAAGAAGAAAGCAATCCTCAAGCAAGCAAGGAAGAAACCTGGACATGTTCAATGCACCCACAAATCAGACAAAATGAACCAGGCATTTGTCCTATATGTGAAATGGATCTTATCATTCTCGACAATTCAATGTCAAACGATGATCCTGCTGTTTTAAAAATGAGCAATGCAGCAGCCAAACTTGCACAAGTAGAAACATTTACCGTTGGAGAAAAACTTAATACCCAATCAAAGAACCAATCTATAAAGGCAGATGGTACTGTGGAAATGGATGAAAGAACTTTAAAATCTCAGACTGTCCACCTAGCAGGCAGATTAGAAACAATGTCTATTACATTTGAAGGTCAATATGTAACCAAAGGTCAAAAAATTGGAAGACTCTACTCTACCGAATTGTTAGCAGCAAGTCAAGAGTTGATAACAGCAGCAAAATACAATGACAAAGTACAAGGTCTAAAAGATGCCTCAATACAGAAGCTAAAAAATTGGAAAATCAATGACGAATTAATTGAGAAAATACTCAAGACAGAAAAACCAATTGAAACCATCAATATATATGCAGATCACAGTGGATATGTACTATCCAAAAAATTATCCCAGGGCGACTATGTCAAACAAGGTCAATCACTATTTACTGTAGGTTCTACATCAAGGGTATGGCTTATTTTTAATGTATTCGAATCTGGTATGAAAAATATTGCCAATGGAAACGAAATAACATTTACAACACCATCAATTTCAAATAAAGAATTTAAAGCTAAAATATCATTTATTGACCCTTTACTCAATAAGCAATCACGCACAGCAACAGTAAGAGCAGAAATAAACAACAAAGGGAATCTATTAAAACCAGGTATGCTTTTGAATGGAGTGATTCAATCATCAAACCAGAAGCAAAATAAAAAAACACCTAACTATTTTTCTGTACCCAACTCAGCAATACTTTGGACAGGAGATAAATCTGTTGTCTATGTACAGTTAACAGACTACGATGTACCTTCTTTTGAATTCAGGGAAGTTACAATACTAGACAGATCAACAAAATATACGACAATTGGGGAAGGTCTCAACAATGGAGATCAAGTTGTAGTTCATGGAGCATTTGCTATCGATGCCGCAGCTCAACTTAACAATAATATGAGTATGATGAACAGGAATGTGAAAATTAAAAAAGATGAAGTATCTGACCTTGTCCCCTCCTATGTTGATGAGACCCCACAGAAATTCAAATCTCAACTTGAGACAACTCTAGCAGAATATATTAAACTAAAAGATGCTCTTGTTGATACAGACCAAGGTGCAGCGAGTTCATCAGCAAATGGCTTTTTAAACGCTTTAGATAAAATGGATATGTCATTGCTAAAAGGTGATGCACATATGTTCTGGATGGAACAATTAAATATATTAAAATCACACGATGATAAAATTAAAAACAGTGGAGATATTGAAGATCAGCGCAACCAGTTCGATTATCTTTCTCAAGCAATGATCAAAAGTGTAAAAGCTTTTGGGACAAACAATAAAACATACTTTGTTCAATACTGTCCTATGGTAAATAACAATCAAGGCGCAGATTGGATCTCCACAGAAAATGAAATTAGAAATCCATATTTCGGAGATAAAATGATGAAATGTGGTAGCGTAAAGTTAGAATTGAAATAATATGGAAAAGCTATTTATCAAGAATATGGTTTGCGACAGATGTATATCATCGATTGTGAGAATTCTCGACATGAACTCCATTGATTACATGTCTGTAACATTGGGAGAAGTCATTTTGGAGAGACCATTGGACGAAAGTCAATATATAAACTTCTCTAGCGTATTGAAGGAGGAAGGTTTTGAGATAATTGACAGTACTTCACCTGTATTAATTTTAAAGATAAAAGCATCATTAATCTCTTTGTTTGGCAAGAATGAATTCCCTAAAAAATTTAAGTTATCAACTTTTCTCACTGAAAAATTTCCTTATGATTATTCACATCTCAGTAGGGTTTTTTCGTCACACGAAAAGGATACTATTGAACAATATTTCATCAACTTAAGGATAGAGAAAGCGAAAGAATTACTTTCCTACAAAGATAAAAACATAGGAGAAGTGGCCTATAGTTTAGGCTATACAAGTACAGCTCATTTTTCCAGACAATTTAAAAAGATAGTTGGTAAAACACCTAAAGATTTTCAAAGCAATCCAAGTGACAGAAAATCAATTCGAGAATTATGACTAAATTATGACTAAATTATGACTAAATTATTAATCAAATAACAAAATATCAAACAATGAAATCTATTAAATTCTTAATGGCCTTTATCGCCATTTCATTAGCAACTTTTACGATCACTTCATGTAATGAAGTCAAAAAAGATGCAACTGCTAAGACTGAAAAAAGTGACTCTAGTGATGTAAAAGGAAAAGAATTCACATCACTATATATATGTCCAATGCATTGTAAAGAAAGTGGAAGTGAAAAGCCCGGAACATGTCCCGTATGTGGAATGGACTATAAAAAAAATGAAGATTACAAAGCAAATAGTGCAACTGCCAAAGATCATTCACATGATGGACATAGCCACGATGGAGATAATCATGAAGGACATAATCATTAATGATTAATGTAGATATTTCTAATATAATTGATCACTTCATTTTGAAGTGATCAATTAATAAATCAAGCAAAATGGACAG
>CAJQRD010000056.1 GCA_905480605.1 uncultured Saprospiraceae bacterium
TTCTAAAGAGGGGGATAGTCAGTTCATACGTATTGTTTTTCATTGCATTGAATCTTTCAATCTAGACTCTGCTCACTTCCCCTCTCTATTCTAAAGAGGGGGATAGTCAGTTCATACGTATTGTTTTTCATTGCATTGAATCTTTCAATCTAGCCTCTGCCCACTTCCCCTCTTTTCAAAAAGAGAGGGTTGTTTTTTCGAAGGAAAAATCGGGGTGAGTGAAAATTTTGTGATTCTTTCATTGATAATTTCAGTAACGTAACCTCACCATTTAATTAAGATATTAAGTCGCAGAATTCTACAAAGGTATATTCCCATGTTTCTTCTTAGGAATGCTTGCCACCTTATTTTCCAATGCTGAAAAAGCCTTGATTAATTTACGTCTTGTATCGCGTGGCATAATAACTTCATCAATAAAACCTCTTTGAGCGGCGCTGTATGGATTCGCAAATAAATCGGCATACTCTTGCTCTTTTTCTTTCAGTTTTTCTTCCGGATTATCGGCAGCCATGATTTCTCTTCTGAAGATTATTTCACTCGCTCCTTTTGCACCCATAACTGCAATCTCAGCACTTGGCCACGCAAAGTTAAAATCTGAACCAATGTGTTTGGAGTTCATAACGTCGTATGCACCACCGTAGGCCTTTCTAGTAATAACAGTTATCCTAGGTACTGTTGCTTCACTTAAAGCATATAATAATTTAGCGCCGTTGGTAATAATAGCGTTCCATTCTTGGTCAGTACCAGGTAAGAATCCAGGTACATCTTCCAATATCAAAAGAGGAATATTAAAGCAGTCACAGGTTCTCGTAAATCTGGCTGCTTTTTTAGAACTGTTGACATCTAGACAGCCAGCAAGACTCATAGGTTGATTGGCAACAATACCGATGCTTTTACCTCCTAATCTTGCAAACCCAACTATGATATTATCTGCATAATTCTCATGAATTTCAAAAAATGAAGACTCATCTACAAGACCTTTGATGACATCCTTCATGTCGTAGGGTTTATTAGCGCTGTCGGGAACAATTCCTTCTAGTTTATCTCGATGTTCGTCACCTAACTTATAAGGGATCGCCATTGGCTTTTCCTCACAATTTTGTGGCATGTAACTTAATAGTTGTCTTACTTTCTTAATACAGTCCACATCATGTGCCGCTGTCAAATGAGTGACGCCTGATTTAGTTGAATGTGTGCTTGCTCCTCCCAATTCTTCTGATGTAACTTCTTCATTGGTTACTGTTTTTACAACATTAGGTCCCGTCACAAACATATAGCTTGTGTTCTCAACCATTATAGTAAAATCAGTCATGGCTGGAGAATAAACAGCACCTCCAGCGCAGGGTCCCATAATCGCAGAAATCTGAGGAATTACACCAGATGCCATAACGTTTTTATAAAAAATATCAGCATATCCACCCAGAGATCTTACCCCTTCCTGAATCCTAGCTCCTCCACTGTCATTTAGTCCAATCAGAGGTGCTCCAGTTTTCATAGCGAGGTCCATGACTTTGCATATTTTTTCTGCATGTGTTTCTGAAAGAGAACCTCCAAAAACAGTGAAATCTTGAGCAAAGACATAGACCAACCTTTTTTGTATTGTTCCATATCCAGTGACTACGCCATCTCCATAAAAGATTTGATTTTCCATGCCGAAATCTTTGGTTCTGTGGGTCACCAAAATACCAATTTCTTCAAATGATCCTTCATCCAAAAGTAAATTCACTCGTTCGCGAGCTGTTAGCTTTCCTTTGGCGTGTTGCTTATCTATTCTTGCTTGCCCTCCACCCAATTTGGCGAGTGCTATTTTTTCTAGTAATGTCTTCTTTTTATCTTCCATTTATATCAGTCTTTAGGAAATTCTTGATTGGTACCACTCACTTGAATTGTGCTCCGGTACTTTTAATTGGTCTGATTGATCTAAATACAATCTTAAAGCCAATTGTGCAGCAATGCTTCTCTCTTCATCGTATTTTTCATGAAGTGCTTCAGGCGTGAAATACTCTTTTACGAAATGTGTATTTATATCGCCAGAAATAAATTTTGGATGTTCACAGACGAACTCTCCAAAACTTAAAGTTGTGACGAGACCATCTATTTTATATTGTGAAATGGCTTCCTTCATTTTTTGAATAGCAGCATTTCTATCTTTACCATATGTTATTAATTTGGCAATCATTGGATCATAGTAAATTGGAATTTCCATACCTTGTTCATAACCATCATCTAACCTTATACCTTCTCCTTTGGGACGTATATAAGTATCAAGTGATCCAATGTTTGGAAGGAAATTATTCATGGGATCTTCAGCATATATTCTCAACTCTAAAGCATGGCCAGTAATCTTTAAGTCTTCCTGTTTGAATGGTAATTTAAATCCTCTTGCTACATTTATTTGTTGTTCAACCAAGTCAATTCCAGTTATGAGTTCAGTGACAGGGTGTTCAACTTGTAAACGTGTATTCATTTCTAAAAAGTAGAAATTTTTATTTTCATCTAATAAAAACTCAACGGTTCCTGCACCAACATAGTCACATGATTTAGCGACCTTGACAGCAGCATCTCCCATACGTTGTCTTAAGTCATCATCAAGAACTGCAGAAGGAGCTTCTTCAACAACCTTTTGATGTCTTCTTTGAATACTACAATCTCTTTCAAATAAATGAACAGTATTACCATGTGTGTCAGCCAATACTTGAATTTCAATATGCCTTGGAGAACCAATGTATTTTTCTATAAATACAGAGCCATCCCCAAATGCAGATTTGGCTTCACTGATTGCACGTTCCATTTGCTCTGGCAATTCCGCCGAATTATTAACGACACGCATACCTTTTCCACCACCACCAGCTGAAGCTTTAATGAGAATAGGAAATCCAATTTCGATTGCTATTTTCTTTGCCAGTTCTACATCTTCAATGGCTTTGTCAATTCCAGGAACCATTGGAATGTCATAAGACTTTACAGCATCTTTGGCGGCAAGCTTACTTCCCATAATTTCAATTGCTCGTGTTCCAGGGCCAATGAATGTAATGCCAGCATCAGTAACGCGATTTGCAAATTCTGAGTTTTCACTTAAAAATCCATATCCTGGATGAATACCATCCGCCCCAGTTGACTTGGCAGCAGCTAATATTTTGTCAATGACCAAATATGATTCTGATGAGGCATTCCCTCCAAGATGTACAGCTTCGTCTGCGAATTTTACGTGGGGCGCATTTCTATCTACATCAGAATAAACAGCAACAGTTTTTATACCCATTTGCTTAGCTGTTCGCATAACTCGCAATGCTATTTCTCCTCTATTGGCTATTAGTATTTTTTTCATGTCTTGGGATTTATTCAAAAACTAAAATCACTTGATTTTTTTCAACGGTGTCACCTTTACTGAGCTTGACTTCAGCAACGATTGTATCGGCTTCAGCCTTAATGACATTTTCCATTTTCATGGCTTCCAGAATAAGCAATGAATCTCCTTGCGACACTGCTTGTCCTGGTTTTACCATAATATCAAGAATAAGACCAGGCATAGGTGCTTTTACCTCTTTACTAACTTCATTGTCTACAGTTGAAAGACCCATTTTATCAATTAGTTGATCCAGGTTGTCTTCAATTGTAAATGAATACTCTCTTCCATTTAAGGTGATTGAAACCGTTTTATGAAGACTATCCACAGAAATATTTTCTGCACGATAAGAAGAATTGTTGTGAATTATATGTATTGAACCATCCTGTGAACGTGATATGTCCAGGTTCTGTGCTGTCTGCGGGGTAATTTCTAAAATATTTCCCCCCTCTTTTAATCGGTAACTCATAATTCCAAATTGGTTGTAAACGTCTTATTGCAAAGCAAATGTAGTTTGAATTTTCCTTTTTATAGCCTACATTTGGCCTTCAATCTATATGAAATGGTTAAAATACTAAATGTTATTTGCTTAATTGTCTTTGTTGTATTCGTTTCGGGCTGTGGAGAAGCTAAAAAACCAAAGGGAAAGGCTAAAAAAGTAATGAAAAAGGAAGTTGTTGTTGGAAAAAAATCTAATGATGATATTAAAAAGGAAAAAGTTAAAACTGAAGAAAAGACTGAGAAGTCAATGACTCCAGAACAAATAAAAAAGGCCAGGGAAATTTTGGATAATGTTTCTAAATCTGATGTTCAAGGTCTAGATGGTAAGAAACTTTTTAGAACGCACTGTGCTATTTGTCATGGTTTTAAAGGTAATATGAAAATAAATGGTGCAAAAGATTTGACAAAATCAAAACTGCCACAGGAAGAAGCTGTTGCACAGATGTATTTTGGTAAAGGCTTAATGACTCCTTATAAAGGTATTTTGAAAGAGGCAGAAATTGTTGCGCTATCTCAATTTATTATAACTCTCCGTAATTAAATGCAGTCTTTAGATCAGTTGTTAGACCTTTTGGTACTAAAACCAATTGGAGATCATGTTTTTGAAGGGTCAAATTTTATGACACCTTGGAAGCGTGTATTTGGTGGCCAAGTATTGGGCCAAGCATTGCATGCAGCTTATCAAACCGTACCAAAAGATAGATTTGCACATTCTTTTCATGGCTACTTTATTTTGCCTGGTGATTGTGATATCCCTATAATATATGAAGTCGATGAAATTCGAGATGGTGGAAGTTTCACTACAAGAAGGGTAGTGGCTAAGCAAAAAGGAAAGGCTATTTTTATTTGCGCCGTGTCTTTTCAATTAAAACAAGAGGGCTTAGACCATCAAGTGAATATGCCAAATGTTGTCTCTCCTGATGTTTTGCTTACAGACGCACAACAATTGGAAGAAATAAAAGAAGTTTATCCTCAATTATATAAGCGGCTCTCTTCTTCATTGACAAGTGCATTTGAATTTAGACCAGTCGAGCAAATCCTAAAAGCCAAACTAAAAAACATTGCGCCTTACAGACACGTTTGGATGAGATCTGAAAAAGCTGAAGATCTTCCATTACAAATGCATCACCAATTGTTGGCATTTGCTTCAGATTATAACCTTTTGGGTACAGCACTACTACCTCATGGTGAAACTATTTCTCATGCCAAGTATTTTATAGCCAGTCTAGATCATGCCATGTGGTTTCATCGAGATTTTAATATTAAAGATTGGTTGTTGGTAGCGATGGACAGTCCAAGTGCATCTAACGCAAGAGCCTTAAGTAGAGGCAGTATCTTTAATGAAGATGGGATATTGGTTGCATCAATGGCACAAGAAGGTTTAATTAGAGTTTTAAGCTAGATGAATTTATGCAAGAGGTTGAAGGCTTTTTGTATAAATACAAGAGGTTGAAATCCCAATGTCGTTTAGACAAAGAAACAAGAATTGCCTTAACCTAAAATGGTGACATATTATTCATTGTTCACTCACCTCGAATTTCGTTTCCCGAAATTCACCCCTCTCTATTCTAAAGAGGGGAAAAGTCAGTTCTTACGTTTTGTTTTATTGCTCTATCTAGTCATTACTCGCTTCCCTTCTTTTCAAAAAGAGAGGGGTGGTTTTTCGTAAGAAAAAGTGGGGTGAGTGAATATTTAAATATTAACACTCTTAAAAAAAACTAATTCATCTTAACTAAACGACATTGGGTTAAAAATCTTTGCACTGCTCCAATTATAATTAGGAAGCAAAGCACCCGACCGTAAAGAGAGCAAAGCGAACGACAGTAAAGGAAGCGCAGCGCCCGCCCGTATAGATCGCAAAGCGAGCGACCGTAAAGAAAGCGCAGCGCCCGCCCGTTAAACCTAAAGAAGTATCAACAATCAAAATAGTAAGTCTAAACTCCCCAAAAGAGTATCATCTTATCCGCATTCCCTCTATTAAGACATTGGAAAAATGATTTTGCATTACCTTATGATTATTAAATCACAAAAAAATAAATCATGAAAGCTATCAAACTTGTTTTACTATGTTTGCTCATTTCTTTGGTAAGTTGTTCTAAAGAATATGAAGTTCTAAGATTAGAAAGTTCGGACTTGAGTCCAGAGACTCTTGAGTTTTTTGAATATTATGAAAAAACAGATCAAATGGTATTTAAAAAGGAAGGAAAGTCACTTGGTTTGGATGTAAATAAAATAGATATTTATGATGCATCTAGTTTAACAAAAGCAATTGAATCTAATATTGATACAGATTATTGGATATTCAATAAAGTAGGAGGTACTGTGATTGAATATAATTTTGACTCTAATGGTTATAACGATACTGTTGGAGGAAATGTTGAGAAGCGCATAATTAAGTATAAAGATGCTGATGAAAATATATTAGAATTTAAATTGATCAATAATTCTTACCCCTCTACAAGAACTAAATCATAGAATAAGTTGAATGAACAGTTTCAAATTCGTTATAGCGCTCCATGCTGGACTACACTATTAAGGTATAAAACAGTCAATATTAAAACCAATATTAATGACAAGAGGTTTGGAACTATTATGCATGAGAGTAAAGAGATCGGCAACAAAGTTTATGATGATCTTATGGAATTAAGTGTTGTTAGAGATCAAGCGCATTTCAAATTATTTGCATCTAAAAAAAGTGGTGTTGTAAGAATCCTAGATCAGGACAATGACATATCTTGGGATTTAATTAATTAAAGTCTAATTCTGATTAGATTTTAATAAAACTATCCGTTGAAATTCCCTGATGTGTCACAACATTTATATAGTAAATACCATTAGCTAGTGACTCAATATTAATAGATGTTGTTGATGCGTTAGGGTGTTTTTCTGATAATATAATAACTCCGCGGGTATTATAGATAATGATCTTTTGGATTATAGCATCAGAAGTGATGTTTATTATTGATGCGTTGGGATTGGGATAGATTGTGGTATTGACATGAGCTATGTTCTTCGTAGCAGTGGTACACACATTGCATAGTAGGCCGCCGCAGTCAATGTCTTCTTCAGTGCCATTTTGAATACTATCTTGACATGACCATGCCGTTCTGATCTGATTTGACTCAGACTCAAACTCTGCAATCAATTCTAATTGGTCAGAAGTCAGAGTTGATAGGAGTAAGTCTGTTGTCTCCAATGAATCAATTAAAAGATCATAAAATTCTTGCTCTCCATTGTCGTAGCTTATTAATTTATATTGTTTGTTTCTTATGGCCCAACCATAAACACCCATGTCTCTGTACTCGGTATAATTGTAATTTCTTGTATCGACTAAATCTTTGCTCAATAGATTATTGAAACTTAAACTGTTGTAGATACCCCCTGGAAGATCGGTTTTGGTGTACTCCAAAATGGTTGCATAAATGTCAGCTATTTGAATCATTTCAGATTCACGTTCTCCTTTTCTTTCTACATTTGGCCCAGTGACAATGAGTGGTACCCGTACTCCTCCTTGGTATAGTGTTCCTTTGCCATGTCCAGCTGGGTAATCTTGTATCAAGTTTGATGGTGTACCATTATCACCTACAAATATGATAAGTGTATTTTCCCTAACGGCTTTAGGAATGCTTTTCAATAATCGATTCAGTTCAAAATCAACAGATTCTATCATTGCAACATATTTCCTAGCGTTATTCTGAGTGTTGGTTATACTGTACATATGTTGCGGTGGTACGTGAAAAGGGCTATGTGGTGCGACATGAGCCATCCACAAAAACCATGGTTTGACTTGGTCATTTATCCAATCAATTGAAGTGTCGGTAAAGACACTTGTCACATAGTTAGAATCAGTTGTTGTCGTACCGTTAGTAGTTTTTTGCCATTTATAATAGTCATCAACTCCAGATCCCATGACGCCTAAAAAATAATCTGCACCATGATCAAGCGCATGGTTAGCATCTATAGGTTGGGAAATGTGCCACTTGCCAATTGCCGCTGTCGTATAATCATTGTTTGTTGTCTTCTTTAGAGCTTTGAAAATAGATTCATGACTCAAGTCGAGATTACCTGGACCTGTTTCAACGCCATTGTTGATACCAAATTTTCCACTCATCATTGTTGCACGAGATGTTGCACATTTTGGTGTTGCAAATACATTTTCAAATGTTATTCCAACTGATCTTAAACTGTCTAAAGTTGGAGTAGTTGGTAATAAAGTACTGTTGTGATAACCATTTAAATAGTCCACTCCTAAGTCATCGGCTATGACCAATAAGATATTGGGTTGATTGGGATCTGTCTGTGCAGTAGCAATATTCAAAAGAAGGAAAATGAGGAAGAGTGGAGTTAAGACCAGTTGGTGTTTGTTTGTCATAAGTATTAGACCACTTGATTTTATAAAGGTTTAATTTGCTATCACTTTAAAGGATTAAGATAGTATGATTTTGTAAATGACTTAATGCTTAATTCAAAATTGAGGAAAATATGCTAATCAAGTATTGATTGAAAAGAAAAAAGAGTACTATTGCTAAAACACATATTCAAATGAAAAAGCTTTTAACCTAAGTAAGAACTGCTTCTAATTTTTGATCAGAATTTACTTTTTTGTGAATATAATCGGCTCCTTTAGTTCCTAAATAGGCGGCAATGTAAGCAAAAAATGGAGCAGCAATAATATCAACGGTATAATGAACGTGTTGAACCAATAGAAGATAGCCGATGATGAATGTAATTAACCCAAGCAAATATTTAATGGGCTTGATATCAACGAGGAAGAATAGTATCGCCATTGAAGCTGTGTGGCCAGAAAAAAACAAATCTCTCAACAAGACTTGATCGCCATAAAAAGATGATTCAATAAAACAATCTCTTAGTGGTATAATGCCTTCTGGTGGCATTAAAGGAACAAGATACATTGTTGCACTTCTTAAAGCTATCATTGCGATAACAGCAACAAAAAGAGCCATTGCACGTTTTGGGGTTCTGACACACATAATCATTCCTGTGGTAATCCCAATCCAATTAATAATAAAAAGAGGTTGACTTATATCTCTTGCAGGTAGTATTCTTAAGAGGTAATCATCTAATAGGTATCCACCTGTTCTGGTTTCGTTGAAAAGAAGAAATATGCTGCACAGTTTAAGGAAGATCAATGTCAACACAAACAGACATACAAAGCTTATCAAATAAGCTTTATTTTTTGTTAACTGTTTCCATTCTTTTAACATGCAATAAAATTCACCCCAAGTACCATTTTAAAAAGTGCAAAACTAAGATAATTTAGCTTAAAAAATATGAATTAATAGGATGTTTGTCACATTTTTTTTTCGGGTTAAGCCTTTGATTATCTTTGATTTAACCAATTATAGTTGATAATCAGGACTCCACACTAAAAAAATAACCAACACCTCTTAAGGTTGTAATCTTGATTTTTGGGTCTTTTTCGAAGAAAATCCTCAGTTTTCTTATATAAACGTCGAGGTTTCTTGAATTGTACAAGCTGTCGTCGCCCCAAAGTTTGTTAAGGATAAAACGTCTGTCTACTTGTTTGTTGATATTGTTTGTAAATAGATGTACCAATTCATTTTCTCGGTGTGACAAGGTTACATTACCAGTTTCGTGTAAAAGCTCAAATTTATCATGAAAAAATGTGTATTCTCCTATTTTACGGGCTATGTTTTGCTGTGAACTTGATGATGAATGGCTTAGATTTAATAAGTTTTCAATTCTGACGATCAGTTCCTCAAGACTAAAAGGTTTTTTGATATAGTCATTTCCCCCAGATTTAAATCCTTGTAAAATGTCTTCTGTTTGATTTTTGGCCGTTAAAAAAATGATTGGGATATCAGGATTAATGGACTTAATTTTTTGCCCTAGAGTGAATCCATCAATGTTAGGCACCATAACATCAAGAAGGCAAATATCAGGTTTGAAATCATTAAAGGCCGTCATGACATGTGCGCCATCGGTTACCAATTTCATTTCATAGCCTCTGCTATTAAGGCTTTCGTTTACAATTTTGCCTAGATAATTTTCGTCTTCGAGATATAATATCTTGGTCATATCTTATGCTTGATCTGTTGCTTCAATTTTTGGTAATAATATTTTGAAAGTGCTGCCTTTACCCAGTTTACTTTCGACACTTATAGTTCCACCTTGACTATCAATCACTTCTTTGACATAACTCAATCCGAGTCCATGGCCTTTTACATTATGGGTATTGCCTTTAGGGACTCTGAAAAATTTATCAAATATCTTAGATAAATATTCTTTTGGAATCCCTATTCCTTTATCTGAAATTGAAATTGAAATTTGTTGAGGTAGCTCAAGTATTTTTATCGTGATATGAGTGGCACCTTCAGAGTACTTGATGCCATTTTCAATTAAATTGTGAATGACATTTGTAATATGAGTTTTGTCAGCATTCACAAAAAAGTACTGACCAGATTTTGTATAATCCAATTTGACATTTTGATTCGTAAGTTGAATTTTTAATGTCTTTATAATACGCTGAATTTCAGAATCTAAATTGATGACTTGTTTTTCATATACGAACTTACCTTGTTCATATAAACTGATATTAAGTGCTTTGTCAACAAGTAAGCCAAGTCTATCTACTTCTGATTTTGATATTTCTATGTATTCTTTTCTTAGTGTTTCATCGTTTGCAGCATTGAAATTTTTAAGAGCTTCAAGAGCAACGCTGATTGTACTGACGGGTGTCTTTAATTCATGAGACATATTTGACATGAAGTCATTGCGCAATTCGGTCAACTGCCTTTCTCTTTTTATACTTTTAGCACTTAGGTAAAAGGAAAGCCAAACGCTAATAAGCAATAACAATGAAAGAAAGATTTGTGGTAAAATTTTAATGATAACTTCTTTAGGATTAATTTCCATATTTTCAACAACGAAAGATGCCTTGTTATCCTCGTCTAAAATTTGAACGACAGTAAAATTTTTATTTTGATTAAGAGAATAGTCTTCAGTTACTATTTCTGTCTCCCAATCGTTAATAAGAAATTCATCCACTGATTTTACACCGTTACTAATTAATATAGTTGCATCTTCAGAATAAAAATCTTCTTTGAATTTAAAGCTGTCTATTGAAAAATTATCTAATGTGATATTAAGATTATCAGTATTCAATTTTGTATTGAGATGTATGTTTTTGTTTATTAAATTAGAATCATCGAAAGCAACGGGTGATGAATCGTCAACATACCTCAGCTTGAATGAGAGCTGTGTACCTGTTGTATCTTTGACCCATCTAATGTTTGTGCCACTTCCGGGACTGGTTGCATGATCAGCGGATACAGTATCTATCTTTGCGAATATGCTTTCAAATGCTTTTTCCCGCTTTAGTGAGGTGATGGATTCTTTCTCGTTTTTATATTCAGAATTTAAAAAGTAAGCTAGAAAACAAGGCAGTAACAAAATACTTGCCCACATGGGAATTGAAAAAATACGCTTAGCTTTTTGCTGAATCATGCTCCAAAAGTAAATCATCTTAATTAAGAATGCATGCCTATTAACCTTAATTAACCTAAGATATACCTTGATTAACTTTAAATGATTGTTTACTGCTTAATTTTGACTTGTATTTATAAAGTATAATAATTCTATTTCATTTAAATAAATAAAAATCATAAGCTATGAAAGCTAAACTATTGTTAATCGCTCTAAATATTTTAATTGGTCAAATTGTATTCGCACAACAAGAAGGCCGCATTACCTACACAGAAGTATTTAAGTTGGATATCCAAATTGAAGGGATGAGTGAAGAGATGTTAAGCATGATTCCAAAGTCGCAAAGCCTGCAGAAAGAATTGCTTTTTAAAAAGAAAGAATCAGTATTTCAGAATGTAAAGGGGGAAGTAGCAGAAGATTTGGATATGTCATCAGATGATGGAAGCTTTCAAATAATGATAAAGATGGATGATGATGTTGAAGATATTCTATATAAGAATCAGAAGTCAAAGGAGATAGTACATCAAAAGGGAATTATGGGAAAGTCTTTTGTAGTAAATGAGAAATTGGAAAAAATAAAATGGAAAATCACAAATGAAAAAGTTAAGTACTTGGACTATGAATGTCAAAAAGCGGTATTGGAAAATGAAGATGAATTCGTTGTAGCTTGGTTTACTTCTCAAATTCCAGTTCAAGTAGGTCCGTCATCTTACCATGGATTGCCAGGTGCTATTTTGATGGTATCAGTTGATGACGGTAAAATAGAATTCAAAGCCAATAAAGTAGAATTTGAAAAACTAGAGGAAGACGCAATTTTAAAACCAACAAAGGGTAAAAAAGTAAGCGCGGAAGAGTACGAAAAAATCCAAAAAGAAAAGGATGCAGAAATGATGAAAATGCACACAAGAACTGAAACTAGGTCGATTGGGCAGTAGTCATTCAATATCAACAATGGCCTAACGACCCAATGTTTCAATGTAAAATAGTTTGAGTTCGTATTAATCCATAATCCATAATTCTTTATCCTGGTTTTAATAATTAATCATTACTTATTAATCATTACTTATTTATCCTTCACATTTACAACTGAAAAAATGAAATTCCTACTTACAACAATACTGGTATTTATCTCAATATTCCTTCAGGCACAATTTGATCTTAAGGGAGTGGTTACTAATGCATCTAACGAGCCCTTGATCGGAGCAACTGTAGTCATATTGGAACGTGCTGACAGTACAATGTATGCTTTTGCGTTGACCAATGATGATGGTAAATATACTCTGGAAGATGTTGAGAAAGGTGAATATATTTTACAGGTTAGTTATGTAGCTCATGACAATTATAGCCAACCTTTGGAATGCTCTTGGATCGGGAATAATGTTAAATTACCACTTGTCGAATTGCGAGAATCAACAGAAATGCTTCAAGAAATAACGATTGAAGCTGAACACATTCCTTTGGGACTGAGGGGAGATACTTTGAGCTATAATGCAGCTGCATTTAAAACTAGGCCCAACGCTACTGTCGAGGATTTATTGAAAAAATTGCCTGGTATTGAAGTTGGAAGAGATGGAAGTATAAAAGCACAAGGCGAAGATGTGGAAAACGTCTTGGTAGATGGTAAGGAGTTTTTTGGTAGCGATCCTCAGATGGCGACAAAAAACTTAGAGGCAGAAGCTGTAGATAAAGTGGAGGTTTATGACAAGCAGTCAGAGATAGCCGAGTTTACTGGTGTCGATGATGGTAATGAAGAAAAGACTATCAATTTAAAATTGAAAGAGGAGTTTAAAAAAGGAGGATTTGGAAATGTGGATGTTGCTAAGGGTACTGAAGATCGATATATTGGAAAACTAAATTATTTTCGATTTACGCCAACGTTGCAAGCTTCCGTTATCGGTGCTACAAACAATGTTAACAAAGAAACTTTTTCTATCAATGACAGAATTGACTTTATGGGTGGATTTGGCAATCTTATGTCGGGAGGTAATTTTTCTATGACCGGATATGATCGATTGTCTGATGGAATAAATACTTCAACTTCAATGGGAGCAAATTTTAATTATGATTTCAATTCTAAGTTTAAAGTAGTAAGTCATTATTTACAAACAAGAGTAAAAAATGACTTAGAACAAACAAGTGATAATGAAATATTTAACAATGCCTTTGCTTACAATACGTTAGACACACTGAATAGCCAAAAGTCAAATGTAGGTCATCAAGTAAATACAAAATTGACTTATAAACTCAGTCCGTTTTTCAATTTGATTCTGATAAATAATTTTGACTGGGATGATTCTGATCGTTTGCGTATGAGTGCCAGCTCATTTTTTCGAGACGAGTTGAGCGAAGGTCAAAGTACTTCTGATTTAAATTCAGTTTCAGATAATATGAACTTTATGTCACAAGCTATTTTGAAAAATAAATTTGGAACTAAGGGAAGGAACTTAATCTCCAATTTTAAATATTTGAAGGGCAAAATTCGCACAGATGAAACAGTACGTAATATTAACTCTGTTTCAAATAATGTCATTGATCTTAATCAAGAGCAAGAGTATGCAAGTGATAAAAAAGGAATTGAATTTAGCACTAATTATACTGAACCTTTGGGTGTTAAGATATTTATGAATTTGAAATATGCTGTAAATGCAAATACGGAAAGTCCTATTAGGAATTTTTATGATTCTCAGGATGGTGAACTAATATTCAATGAAGATTTGAGTTCTAACTATAAGAAGAAGTACAACCATCATTTGGGAGGGATAAGTTTCCGACGCAACCATAAGAGGATTAAAATGGAGGCAGGATTAAATGGTCAGCACACTACCTTGAAGGGTGATCTAAATGGGGAGATTGATGTAGTTGATGGAAGCTATAAACACTTGTTGCCTATGTTTAACCTAGATTATAAAATAAAAGGTGGTAAGAATTTGAGGTTTAAATATCGGACAAATATTAATGCACCAAGATTAGAGCAGTTGTTGCCTTTACCTGATAATACTTCTGCAAATTCAAAATATATAGGCAATCCCAATTTGATTCCTGAATATAGACACAACTTAAGTCTGAGTTTTAGTTTGTACGATAATTTTAATTTCACAAATCTTTGGACCAGCCTAAGTTATACCAAGACACAGAATCGTATAGTAAATAAGACATTCATAGATGAAAATCTATTTCAAAATATTGAGCCTATAAATACAGACAGGTATTCCAATGTAAATGGTTATGTAAGTTTTTCTAGACCATTTAAAAAACTGGGAATAACATATAAGATAAGAGGTAACGTTTTGTTGGCCAATTATGATAGTTTTATTAATGACTTAAAAAGTGCTGTACAAGATAATAATTATGATATTAAGTTATCAATTAATAACAGAAAGACAGATGTTGTAAACTTAGAAACTGGAGTTTCATTTAACTATAACACAAGGAAATATGGAGTAAGTCCGGATTTCAATCAAGACTTCTTCAATACAGATTATTTTTTGGATTTTGATATTTACTTGTCTAAAACATGGACCTTGAGTTCGGAATTTATATTTAGAAAGTACTCAAGTGATGGATTTGCTGATAGTCCAGATTATAAATTATGGTCTGCTTCTATAAGTAAATTATTGTTTGATAATAAATTGGAAGTAAGGGCATCTGTATTTGATATTTTAAATCAAAATATAGGATATAGAAGATTTGGAAGTGCCAATTCATTAAATCAAACGTTTTATAATAATTTGAGCCAGTACTTTTTAATTGGTTTAAACTATAAGATTGGGCGTGGCAAAAAAGACAGCGGAATACATATTGAAATGGGTTAAAGGCGCTGCAGATGCTTTGACTTTGTATGCTATTCTGTTTTACTCACAGAGTTCACAAAAAAAGTGCAGAGTTTCACTGAGACGGCAGTCGTGAGTTCATGAATTAGTTTTATTTAGAACTTTAGTAAATTAAGTCATTCAATGATTAGAGCATTTACCTAGGTTCTAGACTCTGGCAAACTAAGTTGTTGACATTGAATATAGGAATCAATTGTTTAGTTGTATTTTTGAGAAAAAAAATGAAATTTCATAATACGTATATAGCTTTGTTACTCCTTTTGCTTGTCTCATTATTAGCTTGTAAGGAAAATCTTGAGTCTAAAACTGGATTTCAAACTAGTGAGAAGCCTAAGAATCTTTTAGATAGCGAAGAGAAATTTGAGACTATAGATTTTTCAATGTTGAACATGGAATTGATTAAGCGGAAAGATGATCCATCTCCAGAAAGCATTATGAAGATGTATTATCCGAATCAAGTAGAAGAAGGGGAGGGTAAAGAAAAAATTTCAGTCACTAGGAATGTGATTTCTGAAAAAGGTGTTGAAGTTAAATTGATCCATGAAAACTTAATGGATGACTCATTAAATGGAGTTAAGCATATTTTACGCGTTAAACGTGTTGGGGCAAGGTGGATGATAGTTTCTCTGAAGAAAAATTGGAAATGTTGGGAAGGTAGGGGTCATGCGTATTGGGGCATTGAGAAATGCAAATAGCTGTTCTAACACTAAAATATACAGTTGGGTAGATTAAGTCTCTTTATTATCATCCATAGTCAAACTTATTTGACATAGTTTTAATAAAATGTTATTTGTTGTTCTAAATGCCTTGTATTGTTTTTTTTGATTGATATTCAAGTATCGAAAATTAATTAATATGCTATCTAAGAATTTCAACAGAAGAGGTTTTATAAAAAACACTTCATGCCTCTCTGTCGCTGCAGGATTGGGTCTGACTGTTCCAGGATCAATGAAGGCAAACACACCAACATTTCAAGATGATGATAATATAAATATTGTTGGTCCCAAAATGGGGTTTACCCCTCAAATTGGAACTTTGGTTTCTATGATGAATTGGATGCGAAATACAATTTTACATCCTGTGCGCGGTTTAAATGTCAAAGAACTTGATTTTTTACTAGACGATGACTCTAATACAATTGGAGCGATGTTGTTGCATCTTGCGGCTACCGAACGATTTTACCAAATACATACTTTTGAAGGAAAAAACTGGGGTGATTGGTCTGATGAAGATGACAAAGCATGGAGCACAGCAATGGGGCTTGGAGATGATGGTCGTGCAAAATTAAAAGGACAACCTCTTGAGTATTATTTAGAAAAACTTAGAGATGTTAGAAAATATACACTTGAAGAGTTTGCAAAAAGAGATGATGATTGGTTGATGGAAGTTGACCAGAATTGGGGATGGGGCCCTACAAATAATTATTGTAAGTGGTTTCATGTTTGTGAACATGAGTCCAACCATAATGGCATTATCAAGTACATTGCAAAGAGGTTGCCGACGTAGGATTGATTATTATAACAACGATCGAATTCCTTTCTAGATTAGGTATTAATTTCTTTTTTTGCTAGCCTAATATTTCCATCATGAAATTCTTTCATAATTATTGGAAAATGGTAGCGTTCCATCACTTTTTTAAAATTAAATGTTTTGTTATTTATCACAGAGTCTTCAAGTAGATTAATATAATCCCTTGAATCTTTTAAACGCTTCAACATTTCGATCCTATCTGAAGTGAAATCTCCATGACCTGAGATAAGGTACTCTACATTATAATTTGAAATGATATTTTCGATTTTGTCCAGAGTTAATTTATATTCCTTTACACTGGTATAGATATAAGGAAATTCAACGTTGCTCAAATAGTCACCAACTACAAGAGTATTGTTCATTGTATCTAGAATTAATAGACTATCAGGATTATGACCTACCGCTTGCCAAAATAAAAATTTACTTTCACCTAATCTTAACACCTGTTCATCACAGTCTATAATATGATTGATGAGCGGATATTCAATTTTATAATTTCTATTGATATAATGTGAATCGTCAAATACATTAATTTGATTTACAATTTTATTCTGCTTAGGGTTATTAACAAAATTTTGAGATGCAATGGTTTCATATTCTTTAAATGCGCCATAACCAATTATGTGATCATAATCAGAATGGGTAAAAAGCAAATATTCTTTTCTGTCTTTCTTTATTTTGGCAATATAATTTGTAATAAATTCAATTTCAAGTGGAAGCCAATTGGGATCAAAAAGTACTAAGTAATCGTTGCCTATTAATAGTGTAGTAGTCGTCTTAAAAAGAGCACTTTCAAACACTACTAAGTTTGATTTTTCTATCTGTATTTTCAAACTTGCTATAATTTATTATAAATTTAATCAGCTTAGTTTAATAATTCCATTAATATTTAATTTCGTTTTTTATTAAAAACTTAGGCGAATATAATTAATGGAGAAGCAGTCCAGAAAAAATGATCGTCTAAACTCATCTTATTCACTTTAACTTTTAAAGAAATCAAGGTAGTTTATGTAAAATTATTTATAATTCAATTTCTATACATCCTATTTTTATTAGTAAATTAATCTACAATAAGCTGCTATTTACGTACTTAATTAATAACTTTATTGTATGAAAATTGTAAATTATACTGAATTACGATTGAACTTAAAACATTGGTTAAACTCTGTGATTGATGATGTTGAAGAGGTAATCATCAAACGAAAAGATCAAAAAGACTTAGTTCTTATTTCTTTGGAAGAATACAATTCTTTAGTGGAGACTAATTATCTTTTGACTGGAAAGAATCGTGATGTCCTATTGGAATCCATTGCTCAGGCTAAAGATGGTAGAAAAGAGTTCAAAGATTTAATTGAAGAATGAAACTGGCTTGGTCAATAAAAGCTTGGAGTGATTATTTGTATTGGCAGAAAACGGATAAACAAAAGTTAAAGAGAATAAATGAGCTGATTAAGGATGGTCTTCGCAATGCATTTTCTGGTATAGGTAACCTAGAACCATTAAAACATGAGCTAAAAGGGTTTTGGTCAAGGAGAATTGACAAAGAACATCGATTGGTATATTCTTATTCGAATAATGAACTTATAATTGTTGCTTGTAGATATCATTATTAATTTAGTAAATAGTGAGGTGATTTAAAAACTTAATGTTAATTCCTTTATAAGTCATTGAATTCCAACTCTTGTGCTAGACGATAAAATTAGGACACTTTTTTAAACTGATTATAATTACTTTTTACAAACGAAAACGGTTTTTGATATTCTTTATTTTCTATATTTTTCATCAGAGTCATTAGATATTTATATGGACTTGTAAAACTAACTCCACTATGTATTCTATCAAAGTTATAGAATTTTCTAAACTCGTCCATTGTATCTATAAATTCAGTTTTTGAATCGAATGAAAACCTTTGACAAATAGCTCTTTCCATAATCGAATGATATGACTCTATATGCGCATTTTGCTGTGGCGTATTTGGTTTTGTAAACTCTTGTGTAACACCTTTTCTACTTAAAAAAAACTGTACTTCATTTGCAATAAATTGTGAACCATTATCACATCTGACAGTAAATTTTTCTGGTAATCCATACTTTGTAATTATCTGATCAAATAGTGTTTTTACATTTTTACTACTGATATTGAACCCTATAAATTGTCCCATATTATATCTTGAATAGACATCTAATACTGTTAGAACTTGGATATTCCTTCTTAATCCTTCTATCCACACAAACTTAATATCAAATTCAAAGAAATTAAATGCACAATTGACTTGAGGTATTAAATCCTTAACCCAATTCTTCCTTGATTTCTTACTTGACTCCTGATATCTTTTGCGAGTTAATCCATTGCCTCTCATTATGTTATATACCTTGTGTTTAGAAATTGTGTATTTTAATTCATCCCTTAAATATATGTAGGTTTTATAGGATCCATAGTCAACGAATGGATTGCTAAACAACTTTTCTATTTGTTTAACAACCTTGGGTTCGCTCAGTGGTCTTCCTTCATTATCCAACATTAATGCATAAGGCTTACGACCAGCTTTAGTACCCCTAGATTTATAATAATAACTACTTTTTGATAAACTACAATATCGTAATACTCTTCGTACTGGATTACCTTTTTCTATAAAATCTTGTGCAACTTCCATTCTCAACTCTTTGGCGATTTCTTTTTTTTAAGAAGCTCTTCTTTGATTCTTAATTCTAAAGCATTGTCAGCCACTATCTTTTGTAATGCTAATATCTTTCGCTCTAGCTGGTTGATTAATTGTTTATCTGACCTTGAACTCTTTGGATTAATTTGATTACCATTGAATTCTTTGTCCCACTTATATATAGATACTGTGGATACATTAAATTCGGTACTGGCCTTTCCTATACCATGATCTTTATAATACAATAGAATTTCTTCTTTCTCTTCTATTGTCCATCTTTTTCTATGTTTACTCATCTTTCACAAATTAAATATTAATTAATTTGTGTCCTAATCTTTATCGGGATAACATCCTCTTCACAATTTTATCGTCACTTAGAAATATTATGCTTCTCAAAAATTGTATCAATTTGAAAATCAAACACATGTAAATCATTTCAACCTACATTTTAAATCACTTCAGTCTTAAAATTTAACCACCTCGACTTTCACCGTTTGAATCAATTTTTCATTTTTAAATAACTGTAAAATATAACTGCTCGCTATATAGTTGTTAAGATCAATTTTGTGCTGAGAAGAATGACATAGACTAGCAGATTCTTTTACTTAACCTTGGATATCTAAGATTACAACTCTGTCATACTCATCCTCATTTTTTATTATAAGATAGTCAATTGTTGGTTTAGGGTAGACCGTAACGTCTGTGATTTTATTTTCGAAACTTGATAAAGGTGTTTTCTCGAATAAAGAATGCTTTCCATCACCGATATTAGAATCTGAAACTATGGAACCGGTACAACAACAGCAGCATCTAATATTTTTACAGCGATAGCCCTTTATTTGCACAACATCAATCATCATACTTTTCTGGTGTAAAAAGAAGAATTCGTCATATACGTTTTTTTGTGTGAAATCTATTTCCTTAGTATATGTTTTGTATCCCAAGAATGATATCTCAAATATTAATTTTTTATTAGGTAAGTCTTCTAAAATAAAAGTTCCTTCCATACTTGATTCTTCTCTTCTAAATAATACATCATTTTCATATACCGCGATAGTGGCGAAGAGTACAGCTTCATCAGGTCTTTGTCCATTATTGTCCCATGAAGTATTGCCGCATTTAAAATCTAAAAGAAGCGAGTAGGAGCATTGGTAAAGTTTGTTTCATAATTTGTAATTTTATATCATGATGCAATCGAAATCTTTTTTACATAATATAGATATTGTTGTATACGAATTAATCTTGATGGCAACAAAATAAAATATGGATTATTCAAAAGAGGCTGTTAGTGTTTTTAACGACTTAGCTCAGAGGTATGAAGATAAGTATATGTCTGTGGAAAGATATACCAAGGAGTTAAATTTATTTTGTGATAGTATCCCATCTAAAGGGAGTGTTCTGGAATTGGCATGTGGTCCTGGTAACGTAACTAAATATATTTTGAATCAAAGAAATGATTTGATCTATACGGCGACAGACATGTCGACCAATATGATTGATTTGGCAGCTAAAAATAATGAAGGGATAAGTACACAAATTCTCGATTGCCGAGATCTATCTTCTCTTCATGAATCTTACAATGGGGCAGTTTCTGCATTTTGTTTGCCATATCTTAATGAAAAAGAAGTAAAAGCAAACTTCCATGATGTGTATTCGCTTTTGAAAGATGATGGAGTTTTTTACCTGAGTGGTATCAAAGGCGATTATGAAAATTCTGCTTATACACATTCTATTTCTAATCCTTCGTATAAGATTTTCATGCATTATTATGATGAGCAGGAGATAGTTAAAATATTGAGAAACATTGGGTTTAAGCTGATTATGAACTCTGTGATTCAATATCAAAACGATCAAAATGATGATACATTTGAATTTGCAATCTTAGTTCAGAAGTAAATTTTTATATTTACTATTTAATGATTGATATTTAACTACTAGTAACTTATTATGATGACAAGTATATTTAATAATTCTGATTTAGAAAAAACTATACAAAGAGTCAAAGGGTTATCTCCAGAGACAAAAGCGATATGGGGTAAAATGGATGTAGCTCAAATGTTGGCACATTGCAATGTTACATTTGAAATGGCCTATGAAGATATTCATCCTAAACCTGGAGCTTTCAAAAAGGTATTGTTAAAAATGTTTGTTAAAAAAGCTGTTGTTGGCCCAAAACCATATCCGAAAAATAGCCCAACTGCTTCACAATTTAAAATTACATCAACTAAGGATTTTAAAAAAGAACAGGCCCGGTTGATTGATTATTTAACCAAGACGTATTCGCTTGGGGCAGATCACTTCGAAGGGAAAGATTACCATTCGTTTGGAACCTTAACAAGTAAAGAATGGGATATGATGTTTACCAAGCACTTAGATCATCACCTTCAACAATTTGGAAAGTGAATCAACGTCAACAACTCTTTTTACCGAAGTTTATAACTTAGGTTAATGAATATATGTCAACATTGATTCAATTAATCTACCATTATTTGTTATTAACTATTTATCATTAATTAATAGAGATCCTAAGCCAAATTAGTTAATTCAATAAATTCTCGTTTGTAACTATATAAAGTCATAAGACTTAGAATATTTTGCCCATGATTGGATGCTTTTGAATGAAGTTTCTTTATACTTAAAAAGTCACAAAATCAGGCCATAGGATGCTACTGCAGAAGCAAACCTGTGGTTCTCAAAGGATTTTTTAAAAGTTGTATTGTTGTCTTTTATGTCGAGACTAAGACCCTCGCTAGCAGATGACTTTGGATCTTTGCATCTAAAGTCAATAGTGAAAGCAGGAGGTGATTTATCAACATTTAAGGTTGGTACTATTTCGTGTAGTGCAGTTATAGATAGTTCCGCTCCTTTTTCGCCTGCATCTTTTTTATCATCTAAGAATTCATCATTTTCCAATAATCTATTTTCGTAACCAATCATTCTATATATATGAACAAGTACCTTGTTAAACTCAAATTGCAACTTTACGTCTTTGGCTACTGTATAAAATTTGTTGGTATTCTTTAATAATGCCTCAATGCTCTAATCATTCATTATTCCTTATTAGTTTTATTGATCTAAATCTTCAAGATCTAAATTCAGTTTAATACGATCCTCTGAAATGTTATAAGTGTAAAACAATTCAGAGGTGAGCTTATTGAGATATTCTACGACACTAACGCCTGTTATGTTTTCATTTTGATATAGGTTTTGATGAATCAGGGCCATTGATCTTACACGATTTCGCCCTTCATTGATGGCCTGCTTGATACTCTCATCTTCAATTTGTCTAGATTGTAGTGACAGTAAACTAGATATAACTTGAAAGTTGTTTTTTACCCTGTGGCGTATTTCTCGCAGAAGGATATCTTTTTCATTTAAGGCGGAGGCGATAATTTCATTTTTTAATTTCACGCTGCGATACAGTGCAAGCGCGATAAAAGAAAGTACTGAAATGAAGAAAAGTGCAATCCCACCAATTCCCAATGTTTTGTTTTTTTGCTGCAAAACTGCTGTTTTAGCTTGCATCTCTGCATTTAGTTTAAATATCTCTTTTTCTTGCTCAGTCTTTTGATAGACAGCATCTAGTTTTTTAGTTGAGTTAATAATATCTTCATTGAATAAATCCTCTCTTAAGTTAAATGCTTTTTCGTAAAATTTTATTAGACTCTTTCCAGTTTTTGTTCAATTTGTATGTATCTGCTAAGAAATTTGCAGTTGATATAGATAGAGTTTTTAATTTTAAGTCTGTAGTAATTTCATTTGCTTTTAGAAACTCCTTGATTGCGTTATGGTATTCATTCTTTTTTTTAAATAGTTTACTTGATATCAAATTCATGCGATATAGAATTTTGGCATATTGCTTTTGTTTTTTGGTTCTTACATTTTACTCTATATAACTTACATTTATCACATTTCTAGTTTCATTTCAAATTGCTTAATAAGCACTTTAAATTTGTTTTCTTCAAAAAAGTTGATAAGTTCTGTGTCTCTGGAATCAATGTTTATAATCTTATACTCTGAATGTCTTTTTTGAATTTCTGAAAATAGGGCAGCTCCGTATTTTTTCCAGTTTCCATCTTTGACTCCAAAAATAGTTACATCTAAATTTAAGTTTTTTATAATAGCAAAACCAAGTAAAGAATTTTCTTTATGCATTTCATAAAAAGTAAATTGACTTTTGTCATACATGATTGTCTGAGGTGTATGTTCCCAAGCTAATCTATGCTCGATATAGTCCAGATACCTGTCCAATCTTTCAGGTATGACTTCTGAAAAGATAAAGTTATGAGTATAGTTTATTGATCGGCCCTTAAAACTAATAAGTTCTAAATCTAAGGCAAACCCGACACTTTGATATGCCTTGATGGCTTTGTTGTTGCTTTGTATCACTTCTAATAAGCCTTGCTCACAGCCACTTCTAAGCAGTTCATGATAACATATATCATAAATTTGTTTGACTATCCTTTGACCTCTATGGGAAGGTAGAACGCCAGTTCCCATATTGAAAAAACTTGTCTTATCTTCTTTTTGGTCAATTCCGTGAAGGACGAATCCTACCAACTTTCCATTGTCAAAATATCCAAAGGATAAGTTGTAGTCTATTCGAGCAGCATCCCATCTACTGATCCAATATTCATAAGGCATCTTCATAGGAATGATATAGTCCAAAAATGCTTCATTAAGGCAATCGACAATGTCATTTGGGTCCGTACTTTCTAAACTTTTTATCATATACCAATTGTAAATATTATATCACGCTTACTATTTTAAACCTGACGAATAATATTTCTTAAAAATTAATTGTTTGAAAGATAGTAGTTTTAAATAAATTATAAAAAGAATACTTTATCTATATCGTTTTACATTTAATTGATATCGCTTTTCTTTAAATTACATTCAGAACTCTTAAAACGAATACAAATGGAAACATCAAGCAGATTTAACCTTAAAAGAGCATATTTGGCAATCATATTGTGTAGTTTATTTGCTTGCAAACCTAAAGTGATAGAGCAACATTCTCCCGAGATATTATCTAATTATATAGTAAGTCACACTGTTAAGCATATAGCTCCAAATGCTCCAATTTATGTTCGATTTAATGACTTACCATATGATGATTCTAAAATTAATAAAGAGGCTAATAAGGCTATAATAAGTATTTCTCCAAGTGTTAAAGGGAAGTTTGTATGGGAAAATAATTACACATTAAGATTCGAAAGCGAAGAGTCCTTAGGCTATAATAGAAAATATATTGTAAATGTTGGTTTGGGTAATATATATGATGAAACTGAAATTAAAAATTATCAATTTGAAATAAATACTGATCAGTACTTTTTCAATGTTTCGAGCAGAAATCTTAAGCCTGATGTTGATGGAGACAAAAATGATTGGTTGGTGTCTGCTTCATTTGAAACAAATGCAGAATTGAGGAGTGAAGATTTATCGGAGATATTTTCTATTAGTCCAGAGAATAGTAGTATTCAGTTCACGAATTTCATTAAGAAATCAGATTTAGAATATCAAGTAGATATAAAACCGTTCACTATGAAATCTAAAGCTCAAGATGTGGCATTGGAGTGGAATATTTCAGAACACAGTATCAAAGGCAGTAGTACTTTTAACATTCCTGCACTTTATGAGTTTAACTTGATGTCAGTTGATGTAATAAATACAAAGGATGGTCACTTAAGAGCAATCTTTTCCAATCAATTGGCTAAACAGAATTTTAATGGTTTGGTCAGAATTGAAAATTACAAAGGCCCTATTAAGTTTTCAAATTTAGGAAACCAATTGGATATATTTATCAATAACGATGTCGTAGGAGAACAAAAGATTGTATTTGATGCTAATATTAAAGATGTAGATAAATTGTCATTGAAGAAAAATGTTGATTTTTCTCTTTTATTTAAATCTAGTAAGCCTGGAATAAGAGCTGCCAATAACGGAACAATTGTACCCTACACAGATAAAGTAATTTTCCCTTTCGAAGCGATTGCTCTAGATACTGTTGAGGTAGAAGTATATAAAATATTTGAAAATAATATTCTTGATTTCCTACGATATAATCAATTGTCTAGTACCTATATGAATCAATTCTTTGGACGTGTTATTCATTCGCAAAAAATAGCATTAAAGAGTATAAATGGAGTTAGTAATTTGATGAATTATGTAAGATATGCTTTAGTCCTTCAAAACTTAACGTCTATTGATCCAGGTGCTGTTTATCAAGTGCGGATCGGATTTAAAAAGTCGTTTGCCAACTTGTCTTGTTCTGTTGATGCCAATAATTTCAATGGACGCGGTGATAATCATTCTGCATTCAAGTCATTTAGATATTATGATGGCTACAGATATGAGCATGAAGAAGATCCTTGCTATCCAGCTTATTACAATAACAGCAAATTTATATTTAGAAACCTTTTAGCAAGTAATTTAGGTCTTATTGTCAAAAGGGGTAAGAATAATAATTTCAAAGTAATAGCTACAGACCTTTTAACTGGTAAGCCGTTGTCAGGTGTGAATATTAAACTATATGATAACCAACAACAAGTAATGACTGATAAAGTAACTGACGATCAAGGGATGGTGGATATGATTAGTGAGAGGTATGCTAGATATCTAATTGGCAAGCAAGGCAATAATTATGGCTATGTTTCTCTCGAAGATCAACACAGTAATGAAATGTCAGCTTTTGATGTTAGTGGTGTATCTCAAAAAGGAGATATCAATGGATACTTGTTTGGAGAGAGAGGTGTATGGAGACCTGGAGATACACTTCACTTAAGTTACATGTTGTATGATAAGAAAAACACAATCACATCTGGTCATCCAATTAAATTAGAAGTTAAGGACAGCAAAGGTAAAACAAAGTACTCTTTCAGTAAGAATAATAATGAAAACGGGTATTATGTTTTTCATGTTCCAACTTCTTCCTCCGATCCTACAGGAATGTGGACAGCAACGGCTTCATTGGGTAATATGAAGGTGTCAAAGAAGTTGAAGATCGAAACCATAAAACCTAATAGGTTGAAAGTAGACTTGACTTTTAAGAATGATGAACTTGACGTAAGTGGAAATGAGTCTTTTACACTTGATGGCAAATGGTTGCATGGTGCTCCTGCAAGTCTGTTGAAAGCTCAGGTGGATGTTAAATATTCAAAAGCCTCATCTGAGTTTGAAAACTATAAGGATTTTGAATTTACAGATCCTGCAAGAAAAATCAAAGGAATTTTGACCAATGTCTTTGAAGGTAATTTGGATGATAATGGGCAAAGGGAATTGAAGATAAAATTTGGTAAAGACTTTAGACCACCAGGGAAACTGAATGCAAACTTAAGAACACGAGTTTTTGAGAAATCAGGAAATTTCAGTGAAGATTATACCAATGTTAAAATAAATCCTTTTGAAACTTATGTTGGAGTGAAAGTACCTGAAAACAGATGGGGTGGCAGAGCATTGAATGTTGAAAAAAATGAGGCTATAGAAATTGTGGCGGTAGATAAGAATGGTAAATTGTTAAAGAATAGGAATTTGTCGATTGGGATTTACAACGCAAAGTGGAGATGGTGGTATTCTCGAAACAATAGTAATATTTACCAATACAATTCATCTGAACATTATAATGCAGAGGAGAAAAAAACTTTAAAAACAAATGCGAATGGGCACTTGTCATTTGTTCCCGAGTTGAATGGTCATGGCAATTACTTGGTGCGTGTTTGTGATACCGAATCAGGTCATTGTTCTGGGCAGTTGTTTTATACCAGTTACTATTCGAGTAATAATAAAGACGATGGGAAAATTGCACAACTTAATTTTAATACAGATAAAGATGTTTATCAAACTAATGATGAAATAGTGTTGAATATTCCAACAAGTCCTAATTCTAAAGTTCTGGTATCATTAGAAAATAATGAAGAAGTGATCGACGCATTTTGGGTTGAATCTACTGGCGAAATGACAACTGTACCATTTAAGGTTCGGCCAGAAATGTTGCCTAATGTATATGTGCATGCAACCTTAGTTCAACCTGCAAGTAACAACAATGACCTGCCCATGAGGTTGTATGGAGTCAAGTCAATAAAGGTTGAAGATCCTAATACTATTTTAACGCCAACAATCAGTTGTGAAGAAGTTTTTGAACCCAATTCGAAAGTTAATATTACAGTAGGAGAAAAAGAAGGTAAAGAAATGTCTTATACCTTAGCTGTCATAGATGAAGGTCTGTTAGATATTACAAATTTTATAACACCAAATCCTTCCAAATATTTCTTTGCAAAGCAATCATTGGGAGTCAAATCTTGGGATGTGTATGACTTGGTCCTCAATAAAAACGGCAGTGAAATAGAAAAGATATTTAGTATTGGCGGTGATGACAGCAATAATCAAGAATCCAAAAACCCATCTGCAAATAGATTTAAGTCAGTCGTAAAATTCTTAGGACCATTTACTTTAAAAGGTGGTAAGTCTATTAATCATTCAATTGAAATTCCCAACTACATTGGTTCTGTTCGTGTGATGGTTGTTGGAAAAACCCGAAAAGCATTTGGTCGTATTGATAAAAACATACCTGTAAAGAAACCATTAATGGTCTTGTCTACATTGCCGAGGGTGTTGGCTCCGGGCGAAAAATTATCTATGCCAGTAAATGTATTTGCTTATCAAAATGATATAAGAAATGTACAAGTCAAGGTAGATAGTGACAGCTATGTAAAATCAATTGGTAGCAAGAATAAAACATTGTCATTTGATACACAAGGTGATAAATTGGCATATTTTGATTTTATGGCTGGAGATCAAGTAGGCATTGCTCATTTTGATGTAGATGTTTCTTCAGGTAAATACAGCGCCAAAGAAAGAATTGAAATCGAAATTCGAAATCCAAATCCTGAACAAAATGTTGTGTATTCTGAACTGGTAAAAAGTGGAGAATCCTGGAATAAGTCATTTGAAAATGTAGGTATGCAAGGTAGTAATTCAGCAAGTATTGAAATAAGTAAATTTCCTTCCTTCAATGTTGATAACCGGTTAAGATATTTGGTGAAATATCCTTATGGTTGCGTTGAACAAACTACATCGTCAGTTTTTCCACAGTTGTTTCTTGATGAGATTTCTAAAATGGATGATAATAAAAAACTGAGTATTAAACGCAATGTAAAAGCTGCTATACGAAGACTTCAGAGTTTTCAAACAGCTAGGGGTGGTTTGGCATATTGGCCAGGATCTACAAATGACAATGAGTGGGGGACTAACTATGCAGGTCACTTTATGCTTGAAGCCAAAAATAGAGGATACTTTATTAATGAGTCATTTTTGAATGAATGGATAGTATTTCAAAAGTCAAAAAGTGATAACTATGTAAAAAATAACGGCTTGTATCATCAAAGGACACAAGCCTATAGATTGTACACTTTGGCTTTGGCTGGAAAAGCTAATTTAAGCGCTATGAATCAATTAAGAGTTGATGTAAAGATGCCGAAAGTTGCTAGGTTCCTACTAGCGGGTGCATATGGTTTGATAGGTCAAGATCAGGTTGCCCTTGATTTGATTCATAATTTGGATTATGCGATACAAGAGTATGATGATTGGTATTGGACTTATGGATCTTCTGTTAGGGACCGTTCAATTATACTTATGACTTTGATGCAAATTGGAAAGTCAAAAGATGCTTTTAAATTGGCAGTTGACTTGGCTGAAAAAATGGGATCCCATAATTGGTATAGTACTCAGACGACAGCTTTTGGACTCATGGCATTATCAAAATTTCTTGGTCAACAAAGTAAAGATGACCTTGTATATGATTTTGATTTAGACAAAGACATGACGGTTTCCCATTCATCTGCTGAAGCTTTGGATTTGTATAACTTGGATTTGTCTAAAAAGCAAAATCATAAATTTAATTTCACCAACAAATCAAAAGGTGATATATACGTGCAAATTGTAAATTCTGGAAAGCCATTGCCACAACCTACACCTTCTTTTAGCAATGAACTTGAGATGCAGGTTGTGTATAAAGACACAGACGGAAAATCTATAAATCCTAATGTGTTAAGTCAAGGAACCGACTTTATAGCTGAGATTACTATAACAAATGCTTCTAAATCAGGAAAGAAATTTTCCAATTTGGCATTGAATCATGCTTTGCCATCCGGCTGGGAAATACAAAACCTGCGTTTGGGTGATATGGGAGCTTCCAATACTACGGATACAAATAGAGGCAGAAGCAAGCATTTATATGACTTTCAGGATGTTAGGGATGCCAGTATCTATACTTTCTTCGACCTTAACTTTAAGGAATCAAAGAAATTCGAAACTCCATTGACAGCAACGTATGCAGGTGATTTTTTTATGCCCAATATTTCTTGTGAAGCCATGTATGATGCGGCAGTGGTTGCAAGTCAAACTGGTGCATGGATTAAAGTAATTCAGGATTAATGAGATTGTTGAAGTTGACATATGGAATAGTATTTATATTTTGCTGTTGGTTGATAATACCAACGGCGAGTCACCTTGATCGTATGCCTGTTAGCTTCGTTCTTTTTGATCAAAATGAATCCTTATTAGGAGCGAGAATCGCTGTCGATGAGCAGTGGCGATTTCCAGAAATGAATGATGTTCCTTATAAATTTGAAAAGGCAATTATAACCTTTGAAGACAAGAATTTCTATAAGCATTTTGGGCTTGATGTTAAGGCAATTATAAGGGCATTGTATTTAAATATTAAGAAGAAACGCGTAGTAAGTGGTGCCAGCACATTAAGTATGCAGTTGATGCGATTGCATGATCCTGGATCTAAACGCACAGTGGTTCAAAAGATCTGTGAAATCTTGAAAGCTATAAAATTTGAGGCGCAATATTCTAAAAAGGATATACTACAAAAGTATGTGACTCATGCTCCATTTGGTGGTAATATAGTTGGCTTGGAGGCCGCTTCGTGGAGGTATTTGGGTAAGTCGCCTTTTAATCTGAGTTGGGCAGAAACGTGTATGCTTGCGGTTTTGCCAAATGGGCCTTCATTGATACACCTTGGGAAAAATAGAGATAGACTCCTTGTTAAGCGCAACAGTCTTTTAAAGAGATTATTTGAGCTTTCTATTATTGATGAAACAGAATATAAGTTGGCTCTGTTGGAGAAAATTGCACCAAGGCCTGAGCCACTTCCTAATTTGGCACCACACTTTCTTGAGAAGGTGAAAGCAGAAAATTCTGACCTTCGTTATGTTTCTACTTTACAGCTAGATAAGCAAACTCTTCTTAATGAAGTAGTTGCCAGTCAGGACTTGATCAATAAGCAAAAGGGCATTAATAATTTGGGTGTTCTAATTGTCAATAACCATACAAAAGAGATTGAAGCATATGTTGGAAATACTTCTGGCAGAAAACATCAGAATTACAACAATATGATTGAGCGCCCTCGGTCATCTGGTAGTATATTGAAGCCGATATTGTATGCAATGGCAATGCATAACGGGATGATAACACCTGATGGCCTGGCCAATGATGTACCATTGAGTATTGGTGGATTCAGTCCAAAGAATTACAATCGGAATCATTTTGGTGTTGTTCCATATTCTACTATGATAGCAAAGTCACTAAATGTGCCTGCTGTAAATTTGCTTAAAGATTATGGTATTGGACGCTTTTTAAATGACTTAAAGTCTTTGGGCTTTTCAACGTTTAAATATGATTCAGATCATTATGGTTTGCCTTTGATTTTAGGTGGTGGCGAGGTTAATTTGATTGACTTGGTTCATGTCTATTCAGGAATGGCAGAAACGCTGAATCTGTTTTTAAGTAACAATTCAAAATACTTGACTAATGGGTTTAATAAAATCACTTATGATTCTGAAAAAAAGAAGAAAAATGATAAATTTCAATATGATCCGCGTTTTATTTCAGCTGGGGCAATATGGTCAACATTCAATGCAATGCTAAATGTTGAAAGACCAAACGAACAGGGACAATGGCAGAAGTATAACAGCTCACAAGCTATTCATTGGAAAACAGGTACTTCTTATGGCAATAGAGATGCTTGGGCGGTGGGTGTTACATCCGATTATACTATTGGTGTATGGGTTGGTAATTCTAATGGTGATCCTCAGCCAGATATTGTTGGTGTTTCAGCTGCTGGTGCTGTTTTATTTGATTGTTTTAATTTCCTTGAAATAAGCCAGCCTTTTGAAATACCATATGATGATTTACAAGAGAAAATAATATGTAAACACTCAGGGCAAGTGGCCTCTAGGAATTGCAAGTCTACATCTTTGGATTGGATTCCTGTTACAACCTTAGCCAATCAATTTTGTAATTTTTGCCAAAGAACTTTCTTAAATGCAAAGAATGGAAGAATGGTTTATCAGGATTGTACTGAAAGTTCTGATATTGTAGATACGAGTTATTTTGTCTTACCTCCGTTGGCATCATATTACTACAAGCAAAATAATCCAACATATTCGGATATACCAATGTTAGACTTTTCTTGTCAGTCGTTGTCTACAGAATTTGAAATATTGGCTTTTGAATATCCTAGAGAAGATGTAACTGTATATTTGCCAAATGATTTATCTGGTGTGAAGGAAAAGTGCGTATTCAAGGCAAAGCACCAAATGGAAGATGCTAAGGTTTTTTGGCATATCAACAATGATTATCTGGGGAGTACTGAAGATATCCACCATATGGCTGTTGATTTAAAATCTGGCAATTATAAACTGACCATTCAAGATGAATTTGGGATGAGTCAAAGTCACTGGATATCTGTAATTTCAGAATAAAGTGTTCTAAGAAAATGACATTACCTAAAATCAAAGTCCAGTATTATAATTAATTGTGACTATTATACTTTAGATAGTAGTGTGTTCGCGACAGACGGAGACATTACCCTAACTCTAGTCAAATCCCACATCGAAGTCCTTCCAGAGTCCTAAATGTGTTAAAAAAGTTTTCTTAAAACACTTGTTCAAGACAAGAAATGTGAATTTGCTTGAACGTAGTAATTAGATTTCAATACACAGAATGATTCTTACAGTAATATCGTTTAAAGGTAATATGATTTATATATATAAAGACATATAAAACAGTAATTTGCTATGAAAAGTCTAAATTGATTAAGGGATACCTGATTTGTTAACGACTTTATATAAATTTAACCATAAATTAAAGAATCGTAGATGTTTGATATTACTTCATTACAGTATAATTCAGAAAATCCAACCATAATGGCCGTTGGTTTTACTGTTATATGCGCACTAATGCTTGGGACCTTAATTGCATTTACCTATGAAAAAACAAGTAGTAGAGTAGATCGTCCCGATCATTTTTTGCAAGCCATGGTCCTTGTAACCATAGTGGCTGCCACAATTATCCAAGCGATTGGGGATAGTGTAGCTCGAGGGTTGGGAATGCTAGCTGCCTTGTCAATCATAAGATTCCGTACAACTGTACGAGATCCAAGAAACATTGTTTTTATGTTTGGTGCTATCGCAGCGGGAATAGCTTGCGGTGTTTTTGGTTTTGCAATCGCCATTTGTGGTACAATAACATTTTGTTTGACAGCTTTTATATTGAGATTTTCTTCTTTTCACAAGTCTGAAACGATGTCAGGAATGCTTAGTCTTGATTTACCGGCTTCATATGATAGGTTGAAAGAACTAGAGGCTGTAATTAAGAAGTTCTCTTTGCGTTATAAATTGGCTGAATTTAAATTATATACTGGCGTGAACAAAGAGGGCTTAAAGAAACATGATTACAAAATTAAGCTCAAACAATTTGAAAATTGGGAAAAACTCTTAATTGAATTAAAAGGCTTTACTGATGTAACAATTACTGGTCTGGAACTTAAAGAACGTGAGTTCGACAATATTTAAATACATTATATGAAACGTTTTAATCTGTTATATTTCATTGTTATACCTCTTGCTTTCATTTGGTATAAAATGCATACCAGTATTGGTCAACAGTCTGTATTTTTTTATGGCTTTGCTGAAAATAAAGAAACGGAATTAAGTCATGATGAGGATGTACTTATTTATAAAATTCATGTGACACCAGGTCAGGAAGTTAAAAAAGGGGACTTGTTGATGGAAGTAACTCAGGATGAAATCGACTTTAAATTGAGTCAGGTCAAAAACAAGTTAAACGATGTTGCTTTTGATGTCAAAAAACAGCGGAAAGATATTCTAGATGAGATTTCACAATTAGATTCTAAAAAACAAGCGAAGATTGAATCCTATAAAATTCAAATCTCTGGGGAAGAAGAAATATTAGATCAGCAAAAAAAACTGTTAGATAACTTATCTACAATTGATGCTTCTAAATTTGAGAGAACATCATCTGCACATTTTAAAAATATTGAGTCTTTAAAGAAAATGATGGCTATTGAGGTAAAGCCTTATGAAGTTGAAATCGAGCAATTACAACAAAAGTTGAAAATTATAGATACGCCTCTGGTAAATGCTCAGAGTCAATTTGAGAAAGAAGAAAATTTTCTAAAAGGGGAGCAAGAGAAGTTAAAAATTACGGCGCCTACTGATGGATTGATTGGAAACATTACTTGTAAGGAAGGAGAAAATATTTCTGCATTTACATCATTGCTTAATTTTTATGAGCCAAGACCAACTATTGTAAAGGGATTTGTCCATGAAAGTTTGATACTTTCTGTCCAACGCATGGATAGTCTTCAGATTACATCTAGTTTACATCCTGACTTAAAAGTATACGGGATTGTTATCGGTCTCGGTAATAGAATTGTTGAGATACCTGAACGCATGCGAAAAATGCCAGATATTAAAACTTATGGACGTGAAATATTAATCCAAATTTCACCTAATAATCCTTTTTTACAGAAGGAGAAAGTTTTTTTGAATGCCATCGCAGAAGATGGTACTTCATTTCAGAATTATAATGATACAACAGTTTCTAGATTAAGTCAAACGAAGAAAAAGTCAGATAATCCATTTGCTGAAAAATCAAAATGATGAGGTATTTTCTTTCTATCATATTATGTCATTTGACAATCTTTTTAGATGCTCAAAAAAGTGTTTCTACTGATGATTTATTGTTTGGAAATCTCAACGTTATAAGTACAGAAAATTCAGAAGCTGTTTTAGAGTTGCCACAATTTGGTGCGCTATCAATCGTTGATAAATGGGAGTTTCGAACAGAAACGGATGAATGGGATTTTAGCAGACAGGAATACACATTAAGAGCTAGTTTTAATGGATTCAGCAGTAAGAATATTTACAATGAGATTAACAATGTAAATAGAGAAACCTTTCTTCTATTTGAAAAGCAATATCATGAAAATGCTATTTTTCAAAAATATAAAAGCATAGTTGAATTATATTACCTGCAACAAAAAAACATGTTGGCAGATTCATTGCTGATCATCTTGAAGGACAAGAAAGCAATTGTTGACTTTGAAATAGCCAATGGGTCTTCATCTAATATTAATGAGCTCGTTAATATTGATTTTGCTATTCGTGAAATTGGTATTGACCAAAATACGTATGAATTTAAAAAGAAATTGCTTTTGCAACAATTAGGCGTCAATTCTGATGCAAATCAATTTCTAATTGACACGACAGCGTGGATCAGAAATATTACAATTATTGATGTTTTGGCAATTAATGATGTCAATTTGAATTCGGAAATCAATCTGAAATCTCAAAAATTAAAGTATCGGAATCTAGAACTAGAAAGACAGAATAGTGAAGCCAAACGTATTTTGGATTTTGCACAATTAAAATATGCTGGCAGAAATCAACTGACAGCATTGAATGAGTTTTCAGTTGGTTTTGGAATCAATATTCCTACTAAGTCCAGTAATATCCGAAAAAGAAGTGAAGCTTTGGTTGACAAATTGGAAGATGAGTTAGAGTTGAAACAAATAAAAGCCAATGTTTATCAAGAAATAGAAGAGTTGATATTTAAAATTAAAATGAAAAATCTTGAATATAATTCATACGATAAATATATACGGGAAATAGAATCTTCAAAAACATCCATGTCATTTGATTTATACAGTGATCCTAATTCAGGTTTAGAATATAAGCTCAATAATTTAAAACTGCATAAGGACATATTAAATATTGAAAACCAATTGGTTGAGGATTATTTAGAACTTCTTATGATTAAGGGCTGGTTTCTTTATTATCCCGATGTTAATTTTTTATCGGATAATTTCAAATTAGACTAGAGGAATCAATAGATAATTTCAAAGCAATATGTCCTTACACGCGCAACAGGAATTTATATTTTTTAAGTGAATGAAAAATAAATTATGAGTAAACATTTTATCCTCACCTTGATTTTTTTGGGATATGTGCAATATGCTAACACACAGATTACAGTAAATGAGTTTTCTGTTTCCAATCTTGAAAGTTTTGCAGATAGCTTTGGTAAAACTGAAGACTGGATTGAGCTATACAATTCAAGCAGTTCTCCAGTTGACATCAGTGGATGGCATTTATCAGATAAGGCAACGAAAGAAAAAAAATGGAAAATTCCTGCTGGACTTATTATTCCTGCTAACGGATATCAGGTCTTTTTATGTTCAGGGCGAGACGGTGTCTTTAGCGAAGAATACCATACTAATTATAAACTGGCACAAACCAAAGGGGATGAAGTTATACAACTGTCAGATGCTGATGGAAATGTTATTGAGTCACATGCAATTCCGCTTACCCTGGTAGAGCATTCTGTGTGTAGACTGACAGACGGAAGTAGTGAATGGCGTATATCTGATAAACCAACTTTTGGCATATCAAATAATGGCTCAGCTCAGTTTATCGGATATACTGCGACACCTACTATAGAATTGGACGCTGGTTTTTATCAAGGCAATCAATCTGTGAGTGTAATCAACAATGAATTAAATTCTATCTTGAGATATACAAGTGATGGCACAAACCCTACTGCTTCTTCTCCAATTTATAACAATGCAATTTCTATTACAGAAACTACTGTTATAAAAGTGCAAGCGTTTAGCCTAAACAGTGAGATACGTCCTGGAAAAATGGATTTCGCTACCTTTTTCATTAATGAAGATTTTTCATTGGCAGTTTTTTCTGTAGCAGCAGATGAAGTAGTTGATTTGGCAAATGGAAATGGTGATTTATTGCCAGTAGGTTCGTTAGAGTATTTTAACATAGACAAGGAAAGAGAAGCAACTGCATTTGGCAGTTTAAATAGACATGGGCAAGATTCATGGGTGCTTAATCACAGAAGTTTGGATTGGATCACAAGAGACGAAATGGGATATGCCAAAGCAGTAGATGCAAAGCTTTTTGGTTATTCAGATAGAGATGAATATCAGAAATTTATGTTTAGAAACTCTGGTGACGATAATTACCCGGCGATTAATGATGGCAACCATGATGGCGCAACGCATATTCGTGATGAATACGTTCAAACTTTGGGTATGGAAGGCGGTCTTAAAATGGATCAACGTGCTGTAGAAAGAGTGATTGTCTATTTGAATGGGCGGTATTGGGGCGTATATGGAATGAGAGAGAAAGCTGTTGATCATGATTATACAGATGAGTACTATGATCAAGGAAAATATGATTTGCAATACTTGACAACTTGGGGAACAACTGAGCTTCAATATGGCGGTGTGCAAGCATTATATGATTGGGAGAATCTTAGAGATTTTATATTAAATGAAGACATGAGAATTGACTCAAACTATCTAAAGGCTTCCGACAGTTTAAATATGGTTTCATTGATGGATTATATGTTGCTAAATTTGAACGTAGTAGCATCCGATTGGTTAAATTATAACACTGGATGGTGGAGGGGATTGAATAAAGATGGGGACCATAAGAAGTGGGGATATATCATGTGGGATTTAGATGCTACGTTTGATTACTATATAAACTATACAGGAGTTCCTAATATTAGTCCAACAGCAAAACCATGTGATCTGAATGCAATCTCTGATGCAGTGGATTACTTCTGGGCAGGTTACGAAGGAGGTGACCCGATTGAAAACCCTGAAGAATGTGCAACTATTGTCAATGGATCATCTCCTTATCCGGTTACTGATTCCATATTTTTATTAGTAATTAATCAAGATGGTTATTGTTGCGAAAACAATTGGGATGCAACATGTCAAGGTATCTATGACCAACTAGATAATAATGGAGGTATTTCAAATGGTGATCCAGCAAATTGTACTACAATATTAAATGGTACATCACCCTATCCTGCTACTGATCCGGCATATGTATTAACTATTAATGATCTGCCTCAATGTTGTGATACAGAATGGTCACAACAGTGTGAACTGTTTTACCAGTTTTATCTTAATTATGGCGGAGGCCAAGGGGGTGAGATTCAAATTTCTGGTAATGTGGGAAAACATGAAAAGATATTTTTGAAGTTATTGGATGAGAGTCCGAAATTTAAACAACTTTACTACCAACGATATGCTGACCTAATGAATACAACTTTTAGTTGCGAAAATATGATTACTACCTTGGACAGTATGGTTGCCGTTATTGAGCCTGAGATGCCAAGGCAAGTTGAAAGGTGGGGCGGAACAGTTGAGGAATGGAAGCTAAATGTTGATACTTTGAAAATGTTTATAAGTGAAAGATGTCAACTTTTGGATGATGGCGCAATAGGATGCTATGACGATTTGGATGGACCTTACAACATCACATTAATGGCAACACCAACTGGAATTGGGGAAATAGATTTTAATACATTGGATATTGAATCATTCCCATGGTCTGGAGATTATTTTGGAAATGTATCCAATGATATAAAAGCAAAAGTTTTCAAAGAGTTTGAAGATGATTATGAGTTTAGCCATTGGAGATCTGCTTCAGGAAATGTAATTTTTCCTGACGTAAATTCAAGAAAGGCTTCAATAACTTTAACTGGTAATGATACTTTGACAGCTGTTTTTAAAGAAAATGGAACGACTTCAACTTTGGATTTTGACGATAGATTTTTACTAGCGGCTT
This sequence comes from uncultured Saprospiraceae bacterium, assembly GCA_905480605.1. Taxonomy (GTDB): domain Bacteria; phylum Bacteroidota; class Bacteroidia; order Chitinophagales; family Saprospiraceae; genus RFSX01. The sequence continues at coordinate 38,299 of CAJQRD010000056.1, forward strand.
ATCCAAATCCTGCCGTCGATATGTTGACTGTACAATATTATGTTGGAGATGCCAGTAATGTTTCTCTAGCATTATATTCGATGTTGGGAGAGAAGGTGATGGATTTTACAGCGGCTGGTGGCAAAAGCGTTTCTGGAGACCAAACAGATCAGATTTCACTTGTAGATAATAGAATTGTTAATGGATTATATAACCTTGTACTCAATGTTGATGAAATAACGAGGAGTATCAAAATCAATATTGTAAAATAAATACATCTTCTTTAAGATATCAATTAAGCTTCGGCAAATACATAAGTATGAGCTGAAGCTTTTTTTATTAATCGTGAGGTCTCTCTGTGAAATTCTGTATCTTCTTTGTGCTCACTGTGGTAAAGAAAATGCAGGAAATAAAAATTAAATAAATGAAAAGAAAGATTTTAATAGTCAAAAAAATCATGTTGATTAACAACGAGCTGTTTTCTTTTTTTTACGCACACCGCCTTTGTCAGTCGTTTTTCTGATGTAGTCAGCTGCTAATGGAACTTTGCATGAAGTACCTCCCATTTCAACTTCTACTTTCCCTACCTTCTCTGCAATTTTTAAAGCATCTATAGAAAGTGATTCAATAAACGATCCTACTGCAATTATATAATTGTTCATTGTATAGCGTACACGATTTGGGGCAGAGTGAACTTCCTTTTGAGCCCGCGTTAATAATTTTTTGATTTGCTTTAAATCAATATCTTCATCTGCTTTTACTATAACATGATTCGCTAAAGTTGCCCAACCACAAGAAGCAATTGTTTCTTTTTTGGACTCTATCCATTCCAGTGCCAAGTCAAATCCATGGTCTGAATCCGCGGCTACCCAAGGCACGGTATACTCACTGTTGTAATACCATTTAGCATTTTTAGCCCATTTTTTCAACTGAGTCTTGGTAATTTTTTTTTCATCTGCAATTAATCCTGCCAAATACATAGCATCACCATTATTTGTGTCATATAACTCCAAGGAAAGCTCGTGGTTCTTTTTAACCTTCTTTTGTATTTTCTTTAAATCTTGAACTTTTACACCGAAAATTGGTTCAGATGCTCCGTGTTTAAGGAATATTTTTTTGGTTGATTCATTACCATATCCTTTAAGTTCCGTCATTACTTCTTTTAAAGTCATAATTGATAGTTTGGTAAAATGAAATTATGAATTATTTTTCATTTATCACTATTTCGATTATACAATGAAGCCAAGGTATACTCGAAACAATGAATTAATAAAGCCAATGAAATCAGAATTGTAATAGAAAAAACACCTTATTGTTGTTTCTTTCCTCTATTGTATTTAGACGTTTTTTGTTTTGGCCTTAATTTGTTACGAACACTATATTTATTGTGATCTTTTGAGGCTTCTTGTGTATTTGATGAACCTCTTAGCATGTTTTGAATTTCATCCATTTCAAGGGTAGTTAAATTACGCCACATGCCTAACTTTAGATTTTTAAGTGAGACATTCATGATACGGACACGCTTAAGTTTAGTAACGTCATATCTAAGTACTTTACACATCTTTCTGATTTGACGGTTTAGTCCTTGAGTTAAGACAATTTTGAAGGCGTATTTGTTGATATGTGTTACCTTACATTTTTTTGTAACTGTTCCCATGATTCTAACGCCGTTACGCATCTTGGACAGAAACTCACCTGTAATTTCTTGCTTTACTGTTACAATATATTCTTTATCGTGGTTGTTCCCCGCACGCAGTATCTTGTTGACTATGTCGCCATCATTTGTCAAAAATATTAGTCCTTCTGAATCTTTATCTAGCCTACCAATTGGGAACAAACGATCCTTATGATTTATATAATTGACGATGTTGCTTTTTTCTTTGGGATCTGTAGTTGAGACCAATCCTTTTGGTTTATGAAAAGCAATGTATAGGGGTCTTGGTTTTGAATAAATGGGTTCGTCATCCACTTTAACTTTATCTTCAGCAAAAACCCTATTGCCTTTAGAAGCGGGTCTACCATTAATAGTCACTCGACCTGCTTCGATCAATTCATCTGCTTCACGCCTAGAGCAAACACCTTGGCTGCTAATGAATTTGTTTAGACTTATTGAATCTTCTACTTTTTTACCCATTTTTACTTTCTTCGTGGGCAAAGATAACTTTATTCAACTTCAAGAACAACTGCTTATAAAACTTAGGTGATTCCAAGATATAGTAGAGTTTGAAAAACCTCTGTTTATCTTTTAAGATATAGAAATAGATTGAGTTATAATTATCAGTTTATTGACAGGTAATTAAGTCATCAGTTGATTGAGTCTTTTTAATCAAATGAATTGAATACTCCATGAGCCATCTTTAGACAAGCGCTCAAATTATAACCTTGTATTTGAGTGTATGCATACTGTCTTATTTAAAAAGAAAATAAGTCTTTAGACCCACACTATTGGTTTTACAAAACCAGGCCCATATAGTAAGCGTCGTAATAGACACCATCAATAAAAAGAGCACGTCTCAATTCACCTTCTTTTTCAAAGCCTAATTTTTCATAGAGTTTATAAGCACCGATATTGTCTTGCTGAACTATTAAATTTATTTTGGTTATTATTTCTCCCTTTTTTGCCCAGTTAATAAGATATTCAATCATTTTTCCACCTACTCCATTACCCCAATATTTTTGAATAACTGAAATTCCAATGTCTCCTATGTGTCTAAGTCTTGGTTTTTGGCTTGCCATTAAATTTGATACGCCAATGATTTCTGCTTCATATTCTGCGATAAAAAGCAATTGGTTGTCTGTAGAATTATGAGCCGTTATTATTTCCTCCTCTTCTTCAACAGTAATTTTTATGTATGCTGAATTAAATGTCAAGAAGTCACTTTCATCCCCAACAGTTTTTAAATGCTTGAGAATTCTTGGAGCATCATTTGTGTTTGCAGGTCTAATAATTAATTTGTCATGATTCATAGAAGTCATTTTTTAGTGCTTCGTTTTGCAATATTACGCATTCACGTTTAATTAAATTTATAAATTATCTTTAACACAGTTTTTAATCACTTAGTTAATTTAATCAATTTGAAATGCCACTTAGTACTCAATTACCTTTTTTATACGTAGCTCATGATGATGTTAGAGGAAGAAGTGTATTCACATCTGAAGAAATTGAGGAGGGTAGTATTGTAGAGATTTGCCATGTTATCATTTTAAATAAAAAAGATACAAGGGCTATTCATGAGACACACCTTCATGATTATTATTTTGTTTGGGATATTGTAAATGGAACTTCAGCTCTCGCACTTGGATTTGGTTCATTGTATAACCATGATGACAATAATAATGCAGAGTTCGAATTGGATTTAATAGAAAAGGTGATAAGAATAATTGCTCAAAGGAATATAAAAGCTGGAGAAGAAATTACTTTGGATTACAAAGGTCATAAAGAAGAAGGGAATGAACTTTGGTTCTAGGAATTCAATAGATTTTTGATGAAAGTTTTCTTCCATATTATTGATAACATTAGGCCATTTATCTACGTTCAAATTTCGGTAAACAAAGTCGTTAACATTTAATCATTGCAACTAATTACAACCTAAGTCAATACGTGATTGTGCATCATTGTTTGGAAAACAAAATCCCGACAATAAAGAACTTGGGGCATGACGACTCATATCTGGATCTTTAAGACCACCTTCTATAAATGCAATAAGCTGGGCTTTTTCATCATCAGTTAGACCAAGTGGTAAAAACTTTGAAGACAATCTTGATTGGTCTACTCTGTTATTTTCTGTAAGTGCTTCATTTTTATAATCTATCAACTGTTCTAAGCTTCTTTTGCTTGCGCCATGAAAGTAAAACGGAGCATCACCGGCATTATAGATTCCGGGTACTTTAAATTTGTAATTGTCTTCTTCCTTCATTGTGAATCCACCACGCCCCAAATTTCTTCTATCAGTTGGTCTCGTATTAAATGATGGGCTCTGATCCATATCTTTGACACCTAAGGCATGAAATTCTAACGAACCAAGGTTTTCTTCGTAGTGACAATTGCTGCAATTGGCTTTTCCGAAAAACAAAATTCCTCCTCTTTTCTGAGCAGCGTTAAGAGCAGCATTTTCACCTTTCAACCAATTCTGGAATGGTGCCCTATTTGTTAAGATAGTCCTGATATATGTTGATAACGCCAGACTTCCAGCATGGTTGCTATATCTTAGAGACTCTTCCATTTCAGGATATGCCTTATCAAATAAATCTTTATATCCGTAAGTCTCAATCAATTCTGGAGTAATAGTATATCTGTGTGACTCAATGCCATCAAAATTCTGAGTTTCAATAGCTTCAAATCCCAAACGATTTCTTTGGGTATCTTCTCTTAAATCCCAAACACCTTCAGTGCCTTCATTAACACCTCTTGATCCAAACTGACCATTCCAGAATGTGTTTTTTACGAAAGCTACATTTGCCAGACTCAGTGGTCTTGCACTTTGAACGTCTAATTCAGATTCAATATAATCAGAATGACGTCTTCTATCTTCTCCATTAAGTCCAAAACCTTCACCTCCATCTGCAATGCCTTGAAAGCTTCCAGGTCTGAATCCAGCATCTGGAATATGACAAGTAGCACATGAGTAAGTTCCCATACCTGCTTCTTTTACGGCACCCATACCAAAACCAGTTTCAAAAAATAAAAGTTTTCCCAATTCCACTCTATCTTCAGTTAGCAGGTTTTTTTGATCTTGAGGAATTTGTGTTAAATCTGTTTCACTAGGTAAGATGTAGAAATCTTTATCACCAGTTGGTGAAGCTCTTTTTATCAAGCCTTCTAATTCTTGATCTAATTCTATAAGTTCTGGCATTTTATCTTTTGCACAAGAAGTCATTAGGCAAAATCCAATAAAAACAATAATGTAAGTCTTACTCATTAAAATTAGCTTTAAACGAAACGCAAAATTAATAAAAATTAATGAATATTGCATATTTTATATTATTGTAATTTATAATATATAAAGTGTTGAAAATATGATGTTTACTTTTAATTTCACTTTTATCAAATTAATTAAACCGGTCGTTTTACATTTTAGTGCAAAAATGTTTATTATTGGTATAAAATTTAAATAGATAGTATGGATACGACATTATTAGTGCTGGCAGCGGGGATGGGAAGCAGATATGGGTCTTTAAAACAAATGGATGCTTTCGGTCCAAATGGGGAAACAATCATTGATTATTCTATTTTTGATGCAGTGGATGCTGGTTTTACAAAAATTGTATTTATTGTGAGAGAGCATTTCCATAATCAAATTGAAACTCTGTTTAGGGAGAGAATTGGTGATAAAATAGAACTAGTTTTTGTAGATCAAGAATTAAGTAACCTGCCAAGCGGTTATGAATTAAATCCTGAACGTGAAAAACCTTGGGGAACTGCACATGCTGTTTTAGTAGCTTCACATGTTATCAATGAACCTTTTGCAATTATCAATGCCGATGATTATTATGGTAAGGAGTCTTATAAAACTGTTCACGAGTTTCTAACTGGCGAAGATCTGAATGCCAATACATACTCAGTGGTTTCTTATCTTTTGAAAAACACTTTATCAGATCATGGTTCAGTAAATCGCGGTATTTGTAACAGTGATGAAAATAACAATTTGACAAAAATTGTTGAGACTCTTAAGATCATTAAAAATGATGATGGTTCTGGATCGTTCCCTACTGAAGAAGGTGACAAACATTTAGATGCTGATACCTTGGTTTCTATGAATATGTTTGGGTTCCATCCAAGCTTTTTTGATTATGGAAAAGAAAACTTTAAGAGGTTTCTTGAAAATGAAGGTGATAAATTGAAATCTGAGTTTTTTATACCTGCAGCTTTAGATACTATGATTAAAGCTGATCAAATCAAGGTTAAGGTTTTAACATCTCCTGCATCATGGTTTGGTGTAACTTACAAGGAAGACAAGCCAATTGTTCAAGCTAAAATTCAAAAACTTATTGATGATGGTGCTTATCCAGAAAAATTATGGGAATAATTTTTTATGAAAGAAGTCTGTTTAACTGAAAATAGGTGACTGTTTAAACTTTTTTTGTCTAAAAAGTGTAAAGAGAATGTAATTTCATACTTATTAAATATACAAGAGCTGCCTACGCGGCTCTTTTTTTTGAAAAGAGACCTGCCATTCTAGAGGTTGTACTCTAACTCCACACTAGATTAAAATCAAAAGATATTTGCTAAAAAACTCTCATATTATAATAATTGACAAGTAGTTGTCGAAAATCGTGCGCTTTAAGTCTGTACCTTGGCATTAAAATTGGCGATAGAAAAGTACTTAATTTTCTATTTTTTGAAGTGTATGAAAGGCCCTATGAGAATTGAATTTACTAAAATTTCTATCTTGATATTTCTGTTGGCGACGATGAGTTGTTCGGATGACAAGTTGGATATTGATGCTGCATTAGATAATGAACTGTATGATAAAATAGCTTCCGTTTCTCCAAACGGTGAAGCAAACTATTACTCTTTGCCAAATACGAACCAATATGATTTGATTCCTCAAGATGTAAAGAATCCAATGACTTCGGCTAAAGTTAAGTTGGGTAAATTTCTATTTTTTGAAACTGGAATAGCATTGGATGCTCAAAAGCCATCAGGAATGGGTACTTATTCTTGTTCTTCATGTCATGTTCCTGAAGCAGGATTTAGACCTGGAAGAATGCAAGGTATCGCAGACGGGGGAATGGGGTTTGGAGAAATAGGAGATCACAGGATTATGAATGATGATTATACAGAAAGTGATTTGGATGTACAATCTGCTAGACCATTGAGTTTGGTTAATGTTGCTTATGTGAAAAACACATTCTGGAATGGTCAGTTTGGAGGAGGAGGAGCAAACGAAGGCACTGAGCACCTTTGGAGCTTAAGAGATGATACCAAGAGAAATCATTTAGGTTATGAAGCCTTAGAAACTCAAAACATTGAAGGAATAAATGCGCACAGACTATTGGTTAACAAAGAAATAACAGATGAGTTTGGTTATACTCAGCTTTTTGATGAATCATTTTCAGAGTATGGAGAGCAATTTAGATATTCAAACTTTACCGCTTCTTTGGCAATGTCAGCTTATCTAAGATCAATTATATCGTATGATGCACCTTTTCAACATTGGTTGAAAGGAAATGATGATGCGATGACCAATGATGAGAAGAAAGGAGCTTTATTGTTTTTTGGTAAAGCCAAATGTGCTAGCTGTCATTACAATCAGAATTTAGGATCCAATGAATTTCATGCACTTGGTGTAAATGATATGGACCAACATATCGATGCATTAGATAAAAACCCCAATGATAGAAGAAATTATGGAAGAGGTGGGTTTACTATGAAAGAGGAAGATATGTATAAATTCAAAGTACCTGGTATTTATAACATGAAAGACACCCCATTTTATTTTCATGGGTCAAGTAAGACTTCTCTAAAAGATGTTATTGAATATAAGCTTAATGCTGAGCCAGAAAATATCAGAGTAAGTAAAAATAAAATGTCTTATAAATTGGTAAAAACTACTCTTACCGATACTGAAAAGGACCAATTGATTTCTTTCCTAGAAAACGCATTAAGAGATCCTAGCCTTGAAAGATACAAGCCAGATTTTGTAGGTTCCGGATTGTGTTATCCAAATAATGATGTTGTCTCTCAGATTGATTTGGGTTGTAATTAGTGGCAATGCCAACAATGCTCTAATACTTCATTGTTAAAGTAAAATATATAACCAAATTAAGAAAGTTGAAAAATATTTTCTTTCCAACGGTATTGGATATCTAGTGAATATTACATGATAATTAGGTTTGGCTTCTACAAAGAAAATCAAGAGTATTGTTCTTAGAAGAGAGCTTCTAAAAACTTCAACATTTTATTTTAAACATTGATTAATTCTTAGAATTAATTCTGTATTTTCTTAGTGACATTAACTAGATTAGATCATAAAGACATTGAATCATTGTTGACATTGATAAGGGTCAGCTCAAGAAGCTAATAAGTATCCCTGCCGCAACAGCTGAACCGATCACACCACTGATATTACTGGACATCGCGTACTGTAAAATATGATTCGACGAATCTTCTTTCAAAGCAATTTCATTAGCAACACGTGAGGCCATTGGAACAGCACTCAAACCAGTAGCTCCAATCAGTGGATTGATCTTCTTTTTACTGAAAAGGTTGTAGATTTTTACAGCCATAATTCCACCTAGAATGGATAAGGCGAATGCAATAAACCCACCCAAAATAATCATCAATGTTTGCTTGTTTAGAAAGGTATGTGCCGTCATAGTTGCGCCAACTGTTAATCCTAAGAAGATAGTCGCAGCATTCATAATTGTATTGGAAGCTGCATCAAATAATCTACTTGTATCACTTCCGATCTCCTTTATTAAGTTCCCAAATAAAAGCATACCCAATAACGGGGTAGAAGAAGGGACAAGAACTGAAACCACTAAGACCAAACAAATTGGAAACAAGATTTTAACCAACTTTAAATTTTTGATTTGGACCTTGTTTGGGTACAAGCGATCCTGTTCTTTCATGTTGATTTGAATCTCTTTTTTAGAGACCGTATACTTAACAACCAGAGGAATAATAACTGGTACCAATGCCATATATGAATAAGCAGCAATAGCGATAGGACCTAATAAGTGTGGTGCTAAAATAATTGCTGTATAAATTGCTGTTGGTCCATCTGCACCTCCAATAATACCGAGGGCTCCTGCTTCTTGTGGTGTGAATCCAAAAGCAATAGCAGCAATCAATACACTGAAGATTCCTAGCTGAGCTGCAGCTCCAAAAAATGCTAGTCTTAAGTTTCTTAATAAAGGTCCAAAATCGGTCATAGCACCAACACCCATAAAAATAAGTGGTGGTAAAAGTCCTGTTTTGATCAAAGCGTAATAGAGCATATTCATAATCCCAAAATTCTCTGAGATTTGAACAAGTGTCATCTTTTTAATCTCTGGAAATTCTACAGCAGATACAACATCCATATGTCCACCTGGGAAGTTGGCCAAAAGCACACCAAACCCAATTGGCACTAACAATAGGGGTTCATACTTTTTAAATATACCTAGGTATAGAAGAAAAGATGCCAAGGCAAGCATAAATAATGACATAGGCTCATTGGCTAAGTCACCAAAGGCTGTCATTTCCCATATTTTATTTAATATTTCCAATGGCTATAGTTAAGCTATTTTAATCAATGGAGCATCTTCCTCAACATCGTCACCATGACCTGCAAGAATTTCTTGTACAGTTCCGCCTATTGATGATGTAATTGCATTTATAACTTTCATCGATTCAACATAGGCTACAGTATCTCCAACGTTAATTGTATCACCAACTGCAATAGCTTTCTCACTGCTGTTTTTAGTCAAAAAGAACTTGCCTTCTAACGGAGAAGTGATATATTTTCCGTGGGTGCTAACTGGGGCAGTAGAGGTATTTTTTGTAGAATCAGAACTTTGCGAACTGGCAGAGTCTCCATCAGTAGGATATTCAATATTGACATTAAATTTCTCACCATTTACTTCTATTACCAGTGATTTAGGATGCATTGAGCCAATAGAAGTAGGAACAGCGGCTAAAGTTGAACCTGATGGAGTATTTGCCGCATTCTTGCGTTTTTGAAGATCAGCCAAATAGTTTTCTCTGGCTTTCCCTGATTTATAATCTTCGTATTGCTCTGGGTGCATAGCATATTCAAATAACTCTTCTTGATCCTTACCTTCATCCCAACCTTTCTCTTTCATTTTTTGAGCAAACTCTGGCAATACATCTGGATATAAATCTTGAGGATTTCCAGTAAAAAATTCTCTGTTTTGTTGTTTTGCCATTTCAATTAATGATGGATCTAATTTTCCAGGTAAACTACCTGATTTTCCAAGCATCATACCCCAAGTATTTTCGTCGATCATAGAAAAACGCTCTCGACCTTTGATAACCTGGATAGCGTTCATAAGAGAAAGATTCTTTACATATTGACTATATGGCGTCACCAAAGGTGGGTACCCAACCATTGGCCATGTTTGTTCTACTTCATTGAATAGTTTGATTAACAATTCATCTTGTGTCATTTCTGACTTGTTGTTTTTAATCAACCATTTATTTACAGACTTCAAATTGTTTTCAAGATCTGCCATCAAGCTGCCCATCATTCCTCCAGGCAATCCTGGTCCAATAAGCAATGAATTTAAATATCTGTTTTGTTTATTGATATAATAGCCTAAAGAATCATCAATAATTACTTGAGTTTGTCGACGCACTTCCATATAGGCATCCATGTTGACATCCTTAACTGAAAAGCCTGCATCCTTAAGCATAGCATGTACCGAAAGTAAATCACAATGTCCAGTGCCCCAAGAAAGTGGTTCCATTCCAACATCAATTATATCAGCTCCATTTCTTGCTGCTTCTAAAGATGAAACGATAGCAAAACCAGGAGTAGAGTGTCCATGATATGTAATAATAATATTAGGATGCCTCTCTCTAATTCCTTTTACAATTCTACCGATAGAAACAGGACGCCCAATTCCAGCCATATCTTTAATACAAATTTCTTCGGCACCTTTGTCGATGTATTGATCCGCAAGATTAATGTAATAATCTACGGTATGAATAGGAGAGTGAGTGATTGAAAGAGCTCCTTGAGCAATCATCCCTCCTTCCTTAGCATATTGAAATGACAATTCTAGGTTTTGCGGGTTGTTAAGACCATCAAAAGTTCTTGAAATATCAGTTCCTTGCTTCTTTTTTAAGGCAAACATAAGTTTACGCACATCCTTAGATACAGGACTCATTCGAATGCCATTCAGGCCTCGCTCAAGCATATGTGTTTTGATTCCAGCTTTATTGAATGGTGTGGTCCATGCTCTAACGCTATCATTAGGATTCTCGCCTTTTAAAAGGTTGATTTGTTCAAATCCACCTCCATTTGTTTCTACACGATCAAAACACCCCATTTCTATTATTGGTTCTGCTACTGCCACCAATTCATCTTTACTTGGCATATATTTACCGGAAGCCTGCCACATATCGCGATATACCAACGCAAGTTTTATTTCTTTGCCCATATTTATGCTGCTATATTTTTTTGATAGAGCTTATTACGCCCTGACCATTTGTTATCAAGTCTACTACAGAAGTAATCACTGCAATTTTCTTGTTTTCCAAAGACCTAACTCTAGGAATAAAAGATGGTTTAACTTCAGGAGAGAACTTATTTACGGCAAATATCAATGTTTTTCCTAGCGTCACTACAATGCCTAAGATAAAAAACACAGATAACATACCAACTATCAGTAATTGTAAGGCCAATTGGTAATTTTCACTCATGAGTTTGTTTTTAAAAGACATCAAAAATATAAAAATATATGACCACAGAAGGATGAAAAGAAGGTTTTAAGTGTCAATTGAACACTTATTTAGAAGATATATCTAAAACTATTCATGTTTTGGAGGCTCTTGATGCTTCAGTGTCAACAATGTTTGATTGTTTGAATGTCAACAATGGTTATCTACTTCTCATCTTTAATCCAAAATCATAATCCTAAATACTCGACCAATCATTCATTATTAATCAATAATTATTAATCCCAACCATTTCGTTTTATCTTGCGCCAAAACATTTAGTTGTGGAGGTAAAAGTATTCAAATTTGGAGGTGCTTCTGTAAAAGATGCAGCACACATTTACAATGTAGCAGGTATTCTCAAGAATTATAAAAATGATAAAATCTGTATTGTGGTATCTGCTATGGGCAAATCTACGAATGCACTAGAACAGGTATTTTATGCTTATATAAAGGAAGGATTGGATGTTTTTAAGGAAATGATGCTTGATATTATTGATTTTCATTTGGCGGAAGCAGAAAAGTTACATATCCCACTAGATATGTTGCATGTAGATTATGATGCCTTGGTGAATCAATGTATAAAAACTATCGAACCTATTGACAAAGCAAATAAGGGAGCTATTTATGATCAAATAGTATCTTTAGGTGAATTGATGTCTTCGAAGTTATTAACCGTTTACTTGCAACAAAAAGGTAAACGAGCACATTGGCTAGATGTGAGAAATGTTATTGTTACAGATAAAAGATATCAAGAAGCAAGAGTTGATTTTTTAGTAACTCAAGAAAATGTAAACGATAAAGTAAGTCCTTTATTTGAAGAGACTGATGTGCTGGTTACTCAAGGATTTATCGGAGCTGAACCAGATGGTTTGACAACTACTTTAGGTAGGGAAGGGTCTGATTATTCTGCGGCTATTCTTGCTTTTTGTTTAAACGTGGAAGCACTTACAATTTGGAAAGATGTTCCAGGTGTTTTGACAGCAGATCCTAGAAGGTTTGAGAATGTTGAGAAACTTGATCGAATGTCATACAATGAAGCGATCGAAATGACATATTATGGAGCACAAGTCATACATCCAAAGACAATCAGGCCATTACAAAATAAGGGCATTAAATTACACGTAAAATCATTTATAGATCCAGATGGTGAAGGGACTGTTATTGCTCATGACGGTTTGTTGAATTACCCTCCATTGGTTGTTATTCAAGATAACATGCTCTTAATGCATATATCTAGCAAGGACTTTTCTTTTATTGCGGAGAATCACTTAAGTCAGATTTTTAAAGTTCTAAATGAGAATCGCATCAAATTGGGAACAATGAGAAATTCTGCAATAAGTTTCACTATATGTGTTAAAGATCCGGGTAAGGAAAAACTCAACAAATTAATTGAGGATCTTGGGGAAATTTTCACATTGGATGTTTATCATAATTTACAATTGATGACTGTTCGCTATTTTAATAAAAATTTAATCGAAAGCTTAACAAAAAACAAGGTAGTCCTTTTTGAGGAACGTATGAAATATACAATTCAGTTGGTAGTAAGACCAAGCTTGGAGTTGATTGAAAAGACGGAAGAAGAAAAATAATTATGAATTTATAATTTCACTTTAATGCTTCTTTATAAAACAAACCCTGTGGTTAAAAGAATATAAAAATGAAAAATTTATTACTTATATTATTTATTTTTCTCGCTTGCATAAATACTGGGCTTCTGGCACAATCAGAAAGTAGAGTGCATTCTCACATTGACTCGTCTTATAATGAAGAATTGGTCTTGATTCAAGAGTTCGATGTTAATGTACCGTTAGACGATGTATGGTCGGCATATACAACTAAGGAAGGTTGGGAAGGTGCTTTTGTAGCGAAGGCAGAAGTTGATTGGAAAGTTGGTGGATTGATCAAAACAACATATGACCCTAACGCAACAATAGGGGATAGCACAACGATATATTTGACAATAGTTAATTATGTACCCAAAAGACTGATTACATTGCAGGCCAATATATCAGATAACTTTAAAGTATTCACAGATGAAGAAGCCGAAGACTTATACAATGTGGTACAGTTTGAAGAAATATCAGAAAGTAAAACAAATGTAATCTCCTACGGTATTGGTTATAAAAATAATGAAAAATTCAAGGGATTAATGAAGTTTTTTGTACAGGGAAATGAAATGTCTTATTTGAAGTTGATTGAGTATTTGGAGGGTGAGCAATGATCCCAATGGCAACAATGCTTCGATGACAACAATGCTATAATGTCTCAATATTCTTAATTATATTTTTGGTAACTAGCCGGGCCTAAGGTTTTTTGCATAATTCATAATTATTACTTTTTAATCATTAATTGAATTACAACGTTCCCTTAACCAATCCGCCGTCCACACTAATTGTCTGACCGGTGATATAACGTGATTGTGGTGACAGCAACCAAGCTGCTAAAGAAGCTAAATCATCAGTATCACCCATATTACCCGTTAGTATTTCTTTTTCAAAATCATCTTTGGCTTCTAATGGTGTTATCCCCAGAAGTAATGCTCTGTTTTTAAAAAGTTGCTCCATTCTTGGAGTGGCATGATAGCCAGGTGCAATGATGTTTAAAGTAATGCCGTTTTGGGCGATTTCGGAAGAGAGTGTTTTGACAAAACCAACCACAGCAAGTCTTAGTGATGTTGAGAGGATTAAGTTGTCGATTGGTTGTTTTACAGAAGCGCTTTCGATAAAAAGAAAACGTCCATAATTGTTTTTTCTAAATAAGGGAATAAATTCTTGTGTAAGTTTTATTTTCCAGCGCAGTACACTTTTGTACGCATTGTCCCAGTCGCTGAGATTAGTGTTTAAAAATGATTTTGGCGGTGGTCCACCGGCATTGACAACAATGCCATCAAGAGATCTATTTCCAATTTTATTGATAAGACCACTGATGGTTGCATCTGTAGTTATATCACCTTGATGGATTTCGATTTGTTCTGGAAAATGCTTTTTGAATTCTTCAAGTTTTTCTTGCCCACGTGCGTTTACAATCACTGATGCACCTTCTGAAACAAGTGCCTTTGCAATACTTTTACCTATACCACTTGTAGCTCCAGTGACTACAAATAATTTTTTTTTCAGACCAAGATTCATATATGAGTTTTTACTTTGAAAATATTTAAACTGCTGCTTAATTAAATACCGGTAAAGTCAGATTCTATCATTTTTTTTAAAAATGGTAAAAAGTTTTTTTCTATTCTAGAGTACTCTCCATCTACTTTAAAAAGATCAATCAACATTTGATACAATTTGTTCTGTTTTTCTTCCGAACAGAAATATTCTTCTTTGTGAGAAAGGATGATCTTCATAGACGTATAATCGCCGTTTAGTTCAAATAAATTGATCATATTGTCATATACATTATCACTTGTTCTTTCTTTAATAAACGATATTTCATTTTCGGAAAATTCATAATCAATATGTGATGCATATATCAACACAAATGCGATAAATTCTTCTTTACTAAGTTTTATATTATTTGAGGTGGTCTTCATCAGTTCTAGATCACTTTTAATTCTTTTCCAACCTTTGTGAAAGCTGCAATTGCTTTTTCAATATCTGCAGTTTCATGTCCAGCAGATATTTGTACTCTTATACGTGCTTTGTCCATTGGAACCACTGGGTAGAAGAAACCAATCACATAAATACCTTCATCGAGTAGTTTTTTAGAAAATTCCTGAGCCAACTTAGCATCATAAAGCATTACAGGTGTAATGGCATGAGTACCTTCAATTATATCGAAGCCAGCGGCTTTCATTCCTGATCTAAATAATTTGGTATTAACTTCTAGTTTATCTCTTAGATCTGTGCTTTTTGACAGAATATCAATAACTTTGATTGAGGCACCAACAATAGCTGGAGCTAAAGTATTTGAAAATAAATATGGTCTTGATTTTTGGCGCAGCATGCTGACTATTTCTTTTGATGCAGCAGTAAATCCACCAGATGCACCTCCCATTGCTTTACCAAATGTACCTGTAATTATGTCTACTCTTCCGAATGCATCACAATGTTCTGCACTACCTCTTCCTGTTTTTCCAGTAAATCCAGTGGCGTGGCAATCATCAACCATTACCAAAGCTCCATATTTATCGGCGAGGTCACAGATTTTATCAATTTGAGCTATAATGCCATCCATTGAGAAAACACCATCTGTAGCGATAAGGATTCTCCGTGCGCCGCTTTCTTTTGCTTCTTTTAGCTTAGTTTCTAAATCAGACATGTCGTTATTGAGATATCTAAACCTTTTAGCTTTACATAACCTTATTCCATCAATTATTGATGCATGATTAAGTTGATCAGAAATAATTGCATCTTCTGCTGTTAGTATAGGTTCAAAAAGGCCACCGTTGGCATCAAATGCGGCTGCATATAAAATTGAGTCTTCACATCCAACGAAATCTGCAATTTTTTTCTCTAGTTCTTTGTGAATGTCTTGTGTCCCACATATGAAACGCACTGAAG
Source organism: uncultured Saprospiraceae bacterium (assembly GCA_905480605.1). Lineage (GTDB taxonomy): Bacteria > Bacteroidota > Bacteroidia > Chitinophagales > Saprospiraceae > RFSX01. The sequence continues at coordinate 54,166 of CAJQRD010000056.1, forward strand.
ACAATCCAAACCCATGCGAATCAATAGTTGCCTTTGCTGCTTCCAATACATCAGGATGTGAAGAAAGTCCTAGGTAATTATTAGCACAAAAATTTAAAACTTCAGGGCTTGTTGTTGTTTTGATTTTAGCAGATTGTGGAGTGGTGATAATTCGCTCTTCCTTGTACAATCCCTTTGATCTAATTTCATCCAATTCTTTTTGAATGTCTTTATTGATTTGCTTCATTTCGTTTGCGGTTAATTAGTGCGCAAAATAGTGATTTAATGCCTAATAACTGATATATAAACCTATAAAGTGGGGATTGTGTTGTGACACCTACTTCTTTGATGATGACAATAAAATTGCGCGCTAGTTTAATTGTGAAAACAGCTGTTTAACTATAGCAATACATTTATTTCATTTCCATTTTAGGTTAGGCACTTTAGGTAAAACTATAATTTTTCAGATATGTCTATTGCTACTATTGTATGGATATGAAGTTAAATGTAAAATTTCAACTTAAAATAATTTCTATCATCTATCTCAGATATGCCAATTTTTATTTAATAGTGAGGACTAGAACTAAAAGCTCTATAATTTCTCATGAAATAGGGCCTATAAATGCCAAAAGCATGCCAAAATTAAAACATATTACATTTTTATTTAATATATAGTTTATATTTACAGAATAGTTTATATATTTGCATCTATTGTAATATGAAGATATTGCATAACAACTAAGACCTAAAAACCGAGCGTGTCATTTCCCTGACTCGTAACTGTAGAAGTATGTCATGAAGTAAACTATCTTGTCATAACTCAACAGAATTTTATTTAAGAAAATTGAATTTTACTTAACTCAAGGTCTGAAATGAGAAAATCTGTAACTGTTTTTCATCCGTTAAGTACGATCATATGTATCGTACTCGCTTGTTTAATCAACATCCCATTGCTTACAAGCCAATGTTCTTCTGGTATAATTGAAGGTACTGTGTACATGGACAAAGATTTAAGTGGTACTCAGAGTACCACTGAAGTTGGCGAGTCAGGTGTATATGTACGTTTATATAACACTTCTGGAGAATTAATTAGTCAAACGATCTCTTCCGATGATGGAAGTTATATTGTTCCCAGCTTATATGATGGAGAAAAGTATATGGTCGTATTTGAAATTCCTAATTCATATTATTTATCTACCAGTAATCCTGATGTTGGATCTGACGTTCAGTTTGTGACTAGTCCAAATTGTGACGTCAATCTTGGTCTTTTAGATACCAATAGTAATTGCACGGAGGATTCTGAAATCCTATTGACGTGTTTTGCCAATAGTCTTGCTCCTGATTATGAAGATCTAGAGACAATTGTAGGTTTAACTCATAACTTTGATGGGTCATCAATTGTGCGTTCATATGCAAAACATGAAGATACAGGACCTGTGTGGGGTCTCGGTTATAATGACAACAACCAGATGATATATTCATCTGCGTTTGTTAAGCAACATTCTAAACTTACAGAACATGGTCATGATGCTATTTTTAATACAGATTTATCTAATAATCCAAGTACATCTTTGTTTGCTAAGTTATCCGACTTAGGCCAAGCTGTTGGTATTTTGGACTATACTGATCCAAATGATTGTAATTATGGTAAGCAAGTTGGTACTATTGGTATTGGAGCTTTGTCATTTAATGATGCCAAGGATCATGTATTTGTGGCAAACTTATATAATAATACTATAGTTAAGATAGATGCTTTAAATCCTAGCGCTTCAACAACTGAAGCCTTTGTTGTACCTAACCCAGGATGTTCAAACGCTGATTACAGATTGTTTGCTCTTGAACATTATGAAAGTGCATTATATGTTGGGATTACTTGTACTGGTGAAACATCGGGTTTGGAATCTGATGTATCTTTTCATGTTTATAGGTTTGATTATGAAACAGAAATTTTCAGTTTGGAATTTAGTACAGATTACTCTAAAGGAGTTTGGGATCTTGAATCAACTGGAGCAAAAAACAACCAACAGTGGTTGACAGATATCGCCTTTACTGAAGACGGCAATATGCTTTTAGGAATATCCGATAGAATTGGCCATGTTTATTGTAATGGTACAACAAGTAGGGTAGATAATCAAAAAGGAGATATCTTAATGGTTGAAAATCTAAGTGGTACTTGGGTGTTAGAAAGTAATGGCCAAACAAGTAAACTTCAAGGAAGTGGAGTGAACAATGGACAAGGACCAGGCGGAGGAGAATTTTTTGGAGATGACTTTTTCATTACAAATCCTACAAGTCAACCTGATATATCCTTGGGTTCATTATTTGTAATGCCTGGCACAAATGAGGTTGTTGCTGCTGTTTTTGACCCAATATTCAATACCTATTCTGGTGGTCTGCATAGATATAATACTACTGACGGTTCAAAAGTAGCTGCTCAGGAATTATACAGTAATAACGTTACCAATTATTTTGGCAAAGCAACAGGCTTTGGTGATATTACTTCAAGATGTGGTAATTTGCTTCCTGAGGTAGGTAATTTGGTTTGGAATGATGACAATTGTGATGGTTATCAAAATGCAGGTGAATCAGGAATAGCTGGTGTTGCTGTTAATATGTATGATGATGCGTGTAGCTTGGTTGCAACAACAATTACAAATAACGAAGGGCGATATTCCTTTTCTTCATCAAATGTTGGTAGAGATAATAATGGATTGGCTGACGGTATGATTGTAGGTGAAGTATATTACATTACTCTTGAACCTTCGACATTTGTGCAGCCAAATCAAAGCTTTAATATTGATAATGTTTATTATTCGTTAACTGATGTTAATCCATCTGAGCAAGTGAATTCAGACGCACTGGCACAGCCTATGTCATGTTCCACGAATGATTTGTCATTGGTTCCTACCGTTAAATTTGTTGCCTCAGCTGGTGTAAATACAGGTTTTGATATTGGAATGAAGGCCTCTACTAATTTTGATCTTGCATTGACTAAAAAGCAAATTTCTACTAAGGATGTAAAAGAAAATGATTTAATTACTTTTGAAATAAAAGTTTATAACCAAGGTGGAATCGTAGCAACTGAATATGAGTTGACAGATTATTTAACACCTGCTTTTGAGTTTTCAGAAAGCCAAAATCCAGGTTGGGTAAAAACTGGTAATAAAGTAAAAAAAGTTATTGGCACAGATTTGCCTCCAACAAGAAATCATACAGAACTTTTAAAGTTAAAACTAAAAACAACAGCTAATATTGATGACTATGTCAACTATGCGGAAATCTCATATGCTAAAGACCAGTTTGGTAATTTGGCAAATGATGTAGATTCTACGCCAGATGATAGTAATATCAATGATAAGGGAGGCTATCCTGAAACTCCAACCGATGATTTATACACAGATGATGGTACTATAGATGAAGATGACCATGATCCAGCAAGAGTTGCTGTACTTGATCTTGCTTTAAGAAATGTTATTCAAGACAACAGATTATATGATGTAGATGATATGGCAACATTTGAAATGACTGTCATTAATCAAGGAAATGTTACTGTTTCTCAGTTCGAATTAACAAACTTATTTCCTGCGGAAATGACTTTTAATGCATCGCTAAATGATGGATGGAATATCGATGTTCCTGGAAAAGTGAAGTATACATATTCAAATGGTATTGAGCCAGGAGATAAAAAAACTTTCTTCATCAAATTGATTGTTAATGACAATTATGATTTTCAGGATATTTTGAACTTGGCAGAAATATCTAATATTGTTTCTGCTGAAGCAGGGATTACTCGTGATGTAGATTCTACACCAAACGACTTTCTATTGGATGATAGAGGTGGTAATCCTTACGATAATACTGATAATTTAATAACAGATGATGGTTCTATCGATGAAGATGATCACGATCCTGCAATTTTAACTGTGCGATTAATTGATTTGGCATTGAGAAAAAACACCAATCGATTGATTTATAATCCAGGTGATTTGGCTGAATTTCAAATTACAATTTTTAATCAAGGAGAAGTTGGCCTTGGGGAAATTAAGATTGTAGATTATTTACCAGAGTATACAAATGTAGAAGATAGCAGTTGGCATGTAGATCCAAGTGATCCTACAGGAAGAACTGTTTACAAAAGTCTTAAATTTATCGCAGGGTTTGGTCCTGGTGATTCGCATACAGAATTTATATCTTTAAGAATTGAAGATAATGTTATTCCAGGTTATGTAATTAATAATGCAGAAATTGCAAAAGTTTTTGACAGAAATGGAATTGATGTTTCTGGTCATGATGTGGATTCTGAACCAGATACTGAATTATTTAATGATAATGGAGGGGTGTTTTCAAGCAGTACCGATGATGTTATTACTGACAATGGTTTATTAGATGAAGATGATCATGATCCAAGTGGATTTTATATTGCAGATGTAAGATTGATACCAAGTACGACAAAAGAATGTAACTGTTTGAGCAATGCTTCAAATATATTCAATGGACAGTTTTTGGATAGTTTGGTAATTACTGCTCCTTCTGGTCAGACTTGGTATATTGATACAGTAGTTAATTTATTTGATAAAGCCAGTCCTGCTCCACCTTCTTCACCAACACCGTTTGCGACAGGTGATACTGGTTACACTTTAAGTGTATTGTCTGATGATGGAGATATTTCTCAATACCTTTTAGAGGGTATCTATGAAGATAGAAAGACATTTAATATTAGAATAACAAATGGAGAAGGTACTTATATTCAAGCCAATAATACTGGTTTTGAATGTGAATATAGTAGAGATAACATACAAAGTCCTACAAATGGATTATCTGCGGTATGTTCTGGTGTAAGCCATACATATGAAGCAGCAAATACAACTGGCTGTAATGATTACGTTTGGTCATTGAATGGAGGTGGTTCTATTGTTGGCCCTAATGATGAAGCGGAGGTTGAAATCCAGTGGAATTCAGTTCCAGGTGGCCCATATACTTTGACTTTGACTCCAACTTGTGCAGGTTTGTGTATATCTCCAATTACAACTTATATTAGTATTGGAGATCCCTCATTGCAAATGAGTTGTATAGGTAGTTTAAATATTTCGTTGAATGATTACTGTTCTTCTCAACTTGATGCTTATACTTTTTTAACTAGCCAAACTTTACCCAATCAGGCTTATCAACTGATGATAACTGATGCTTCTGGTAATATTGTTCCTAATAATTTGTTGACTGAGGATCAACTTTGGACTACTGTTACAGCTAAAGTAATAGATCCTTGTTCAGGAAACTCTTGTTGGACAACAGTAAATGTGGAAGATAAAAATGCACCTACAATTCAGTGTGGAAATATATCATTGCCATGTTATTTACTAGACTCTTATGAACCAATAGTTATTGAAAACTGTCATGATGATGCTAGCTATGAACTGATAGAAGAAACGCTTACACCTCTTAATTGTGATCTTAACTTTATAAAAATTATAACAAGGCAATATGTAGCAACGGATGGTTACGGTAATGTATCTGAACCATGTGATCAAGTTATTTCTTTGGAAAGATTACCTATCGATGAGATCGAATATCCTGCAGACCTCTTATTGGATGATAAGAACAATTTAATTTGTGTGGATTCAATTTATGATATAGATGGAAATATAAGATTTGATCTCGCAGGTGTTCCTAAGTTGAATGGACATCCTATTTTTCCGGTTCAAGATTTCTATTGTAATGTTGGAATCGACTATGAAGATTTCGTAGTTGCAGATTTCGGTTGTACTAAGAAAATAATGAGAACATGGAGAGTTTATGAAGCATGGTGTACAACTGGTGTTTTGGCTACCCCTTATGTTCAAACAATAGAAATATCTGATACAGAAGCGCCAATAGTTACTTGTCCAAGTTCTGTAACAGTTAGCTCAAGTGGTACTGATTGTGAAGGGACTATAGTATTGGATTTGCCAACAATAGAAGATGATTGTTCCACTGAGTTTACTATAGACTTAACGTATGATGGTGGATTCGAAAGAAGTTTAAAAACAGCTCCAACGCTAACAATTTCTGCTGGTATTTCAAAAGCAAGATACTATGTATATGACCAATGTGAAAACATTGATTCTTGTACAGTAAATATCGAGGTTTTAGACTTAACAAACCCAGTTGCTATATGTGATGAAAATACAATCGTATCATTAAGATCTACAGGAACGGCTAAGGCTTTCGCTCATACATTCGATGATGGAAGTTATGATGATTGTAGTTTGCTTAAAACTCTAGTTAGAAGAGTTGAATCTTCTTGTGATTGTCAACGTCCTGAATTTGAGGACATGAATTTTCTAGGTGAGCGTGATGGACGTTACTATTACTTGTCTAAATTTAAAACACATGGTTCAAAGGCATTTGGTTATTCATCTGCTTATGGAGGAATGTTGGTTAAGTTTGAAACACAAGAAGAATGTGAGTGGGTTCATGAACAGACAAGACCTCTTATCGCAAGTCCTTACTATATTGGACTGTCGGATGCTGATCACCAAGATCGTTTTACTTGGGATGATCATTCGGATCCTGATTTTAATAAATTTGAAGGAGGTATTTCTGCAAATGTTGGTGACAATGTTGTTACTAATTCTGATGGAAATTGGGTTGTAGTTGATGGTGTTGATGTTGAAGCATATTATGTATTAGAATTATCTGATCCTTGTGGATTTAGTGATGAAGTATATTTCTGCTGTGAAGACGGTGTAGAAAATCAAGAAGTAATTTTTAGAGTTATAGATTATTTTGGAAGAACTAATGAGTGTTTGGTTAATGTTGAAGTTCAAGATAAATTAGCACCAAAGATTACTTGTCCTGATTCTGAAGAAATTAGTTGCTCACAAGAAATTAACATAGAGGATTTAACTTCTGAGTTTGGTTATGCATCTGCTATTGATCAGTGTGGAGCAACGATTACAGATACATTGATTGATATGAGAAGTGGTTGTGCTGAAGGAGATATCATCAGAAGATTTATGGCTTCAGATAATAACGGTGCAAGTACATGTGATCAAGTATTGAGTGTTATAAATGATATAGGAGCTGTTAACAACGGTGTTATTTGGCCATTAGATTTTACAACAGATATGGGATGTAATTCTACAGATTTAGATCCTGATAGCTTAGCTGTTGAGTTTGGAAGACCAAGATTTGAGTTTAATGCCTGTAGCCAATTGGTTGTATCTATGGATGAACAAAGATTTAGCTTTGCAGGTCCTGGTTCTGACTCATGCTTAAAGATATTAAGAAGATGGAAGATCATTGATTGGTGTCAACAAGACAGCCCAGGTTATGAGCCATTAACTTATGATCAAGTGATTAAAGTATCTAATATTGTTGGTCCAGAAATATTATCTGGATGTGATACGCTCACCGTTAATACAACAGAATGTGAATTCGAAGACATATCTTTCTCTGCTTCTGCAAATGACGATTGTACGCCTGCGGAAGATTTGAAAGCAAAAATACAATTAGACTTACACAGTGATGGCTTAGGTGTCTTTGATACCATAATCAGTATCACCAATGGAGAAATCAGTTTTAATGGTTTATTACCTATTGGAAACCACTTTGCATTAATCTCTTTCGAAGATCAATGTAACAATGTTACCACTTGTACTAAGATTATTAATGTAAATAATATTACTCTTCCTACAGCAGCATGTGTAGATGGAATTTCTGTTGCACTTGAACCAATGGATTTAGATGGCAACGGAACACCTGATACTGAAAGAGCTTGTATCTTTCCAGAAATGATTGATGCTTCCAGTACACATGATTGTGGCTCGAAAATTTATCTTAGTTTTTCTGCAGATACTTCTGATACTAAGAAAATTTATGAATGTGATGATCTAGGAATACAAACTGTTGAACTTTGGGTTACAGATATATTTGGAAATACTGCATTTTGTACAGCTCATGTTGATGTTCAAGACAATAACAATGAAGACTTCTGTCCACGTTTTGACTTGGCGTTGATTAAAACATTAAATACAGTTGCTACGCCTGGTCCATTTGCACCTGGTGATGCTATTTCGTTTGATGTTCAGGTCTTCAACCAGGGAAATATCATGGCTTATGATATTGGACTCGTTGATTATATTCCAGATGGATTGACATTAAACGATAGCAATTGGACTGCAAATGCTGCAGGAACATTAGCTACTTTAAATAATAATATTGTAAATCTTGAAGATTCAACTTCAACGACAGTAGGAATTTCATTTACAATTGATAATGACTTTATGGGATTCACCATCACTAATACTGCTGAGATTTCTGAGGCAGATAATGATACGGATCCTAACAATACGCCTTTAGAAGACAGTGACTCTGTTCCAGATACTATAAATGATGATCAAGGAGGTGGAGATGATGTTACAGATAGTTCTAATGGAGATGAAGATGATCACGATCCAGAAACTGTTGACGTGATCCAAATATTTGATTTGAGTCTGGCTAAAGATTGTGCAGATTCTGGTCCATATACACCCGGTAGCCCAATTACTTACATCTTGACAGTAACCAATGAAGGTACGGTCAATGCGAGCAATATTGAACTAGAAGATAACATTCCAGCTGGATTGATTTTAAATGATACAGATTGGACTGCTAATGGAGCAGGAACTGCTGCTACATTAAATGTTCCAGTACCTGCTGTTAATATTGGACAATCAGTTGATGTTGAGATTACATTCACAATAGACGATATGTTTATGAATGAATCTATTGTAAATACGGCAGAAATAATTGACCCTAATGGTTTGTTATTAACTGATGATGACAGTACTCCAGGAAATGATGACGGTGATCAATCAGAAGATGATGAAGCTTTTAAGGAGATCGTAGTTGGACAAGTATTTGATTTGGCTTTGGTCAAATTAATTAATACAACTGCAACTCCTGGTCCTTATGATACTGGTGATGATGTAACGTTTACTGTGACGGTTTATAATCAAGGATCTTTGGATGCCACAAACATTCAAGTAATTGACTATGTTCCTGCTGGTATGACTTTCGATCCAAGTAAGAATATTGACTTTAATGTATCTGGAAGCAATGCTTTGGCAACAACTAGTGTTGATTCTGATCAAAGTGTTGAGTTGTCAATTACTTTGACAATCGATTCAGACTTTGCTGGTAATTCATTGATAAATACTTCTGAGATAATTTCTGCTACAAATGCATTGAATTTGACAGATCAGGATGATGATTTAAATAAAGTAAATCCCAATGGTACCAATCCTGAATTGGGAAGCAATAATGATATCAATGATGAAAGAGCAAGTGCTCCTGGGTTTGTTGATAATCCTAATGATGAAGATGATTACGATTTTGAGGCTGTGGATGTAAATTGTACATTAACGCCTATTTGTAATTCGTTGGAGATGCTTTCTATTGATTTAGATGCTAACGGGATGGCAACAGTTACTGCTGCTGAATTAAGTAGTGGAGTAAATGCATCCACGTCTTCTTGTACTAATGAAACTGTAACAGTGTCAATTATATCAGGTACCTCTAACTTTACATGTGTAAATTTAGGTTCTGGTAATATAGTAACATTGCAAGCAATTGACAGTAATGAAAATGTATCAACAAATGATTGCGAGTCCAACATAACTATAGTTGATAATATACCACCTACAGTGACGTGTGTTGATGTGACTGTAATGACAAATAATGCAGGGGAACCAATTTTGTCATCTGCTGAAATTGTATCTGAATCAAATGATAATTGTTTTGTAAGTGATACAATAATTGACTTGTCTAATATTACTGATTTTGATGCATTACAATGTACGCCAATGATGGCAACAGTTGTTGTAAGTGATATTTCTGGAAACACTGGTGATTGTGACTTTTTAATCACAATAGCCAATGAACCTCCAGTTGCTAATTGTAGTAACTTTACAGTTCAATTGGATGGCAATGGCAATGCAACAATAACTACAGCAGAAGTCGATAACAATTCAACTGATGATTGTACAGCTAATATGGACTTGGTGTTTGCTTTAGATAATACTTCATTTGATTGTACAGATGTTGGAATGCAAACAGTTATTCTAACAGTGACTGATGAAGCCGGACAATCAGATACCTGTTCAGCTTCAATAACTGTTGAAGATAATGTGGCACCTGATGCTAATTGTCAAGATGTTACAATCCAGATAGATGACATGGGTGTTGCTACAGTATCAGTTTTTGATATTGACAACAACTCAAGTGATGCTTGTGGAATGTTGAACTTGTCTGCTAGTCAGTTGTCATTTAATTGCATGGAACAAGGCGACAATACTGTGACTCTTACTGTGGAAGATGTAAATATGAATGTTAGTACTTGTACATCAGAAGTAACAGTTCAAGATACTATTAACCCAACTGTAATGTGTAATGCTACTTTATCAGTTGTATTGGGTACTGACGGTATGGCAACAGTGACTGTTGATCAATATATATCAGCAAGTGATGATAATTGTGGAATTGTAAGTATGACATCAAATCATATGCAAGAATTTACTTGTGATGATATAGATTTATCTCCTATCGCAGTTGTAGTGACAGTTATGGATGCTTCTGGTAACGTAGCAACATGTACAACTGATGTAATTATTCAAGATACTGAAGCTCCTACATGTACACTTGACACTGATGTTGTTAATATCGATGCATTGGCAACCATAACGCTTGCTGATCTAGATTTTGATGCAATGGATAATTGTGCAGGTATAGTAAGTTTAACTACTAATGCCACAATTTCACCAAGTATGTATGATTGTACTGATTTAGGGACCAATACAGTAACTGTAACAGTGATTGATTCAAATGGTAACGATTCTATATGTACAGCGACAGTAAATGTTGAAGATAATGGGATGCCAATTTGTAGTGTTAATGATATAACGGTTAATCTTGATGTTATGGGTAACATAACGATAACAGCAGAGCAAATCGATAATGGAAGTAATGTTGGGTGTGATTTAAATCCAACCTTGAGTCTTGATATAACACAATTTGATTGTAGTGACACAACAGCAGTTAACCCAGTTGTTTTGACAATTACAGGATCTAACATGGTAAGTGAGGATTGTGCGGCAAATGTTACAGTTCAAGATGTTACACCACCAGTTGTGGATTGTGTAGATGATATTACATTAGATTTGAATCAAGATGGAATAGTTAATATTACAGCCAGTACACTTATTGTATCAGATTCTGATGCTTGTGGAATTATGGCAAGAGTGGCAATACCAGGAATGCTGAATTGTGACAATATAGGTCAAATAACAGTTGTAACAGTGACCGTTACTGATATTAGTGGTTCAACTACAACTTGTGAGAATAATGTAACGGTTGTAGATAATTTGAATCCTACATGTACTGTAGTACCAACTCTTACGGTATCTCCAAATCAAGTTATTACACTTACAGATTTAATGTTTGTGCCTGATGATAATTGTGAGGTGCTTATGACAGATATTGATACAACATCGTTTGATTGTATAATGCTTGGTCTTCATACAGTAACCGTTACAGTTACTGATGATTCAGGTAATACTGGAACATGTGCATCTGAAGTGACAGTAATGGATATGGAATTTCCTGTATGTCTTTCTTTTGAAGACATAACAGTATACTTAGATCCGATCGGTGAAGTAACAATTATGACGACAGATATTGATTCTGCGAGTTTCACAGGATGTTCTCCGATTATGCTTTCAGTCAGTCCTTCGTTTTATGCTTGTAATAATGTTGATATTATTCCAAACATTACGACACTTACGGTAGAAGATGAGGAAGGGGATATAGCAACATGTACTACGAATGTAACTGTACTTGATACAATTAGTCCAATAATAACATGTGCTACTTTAGATACTATAATATTCTTGGACAATAACGGTGAGGCTTTGCTTACTCCAGGTGGATTGAATGTGACAGCAACAGATGGTTGTGATTTGGATGGAATAGTATTGGATGTTACTTTATTGGAATGTGTAAATAAAGGAACACCAACTATTGTTACGGCAACGGCAACAGATGAAAATGACAATACTGCAACATGTACAATTACAGTTAATGTTGATGACAATATTGATCCAACGTGTACTTTATTATCTAACTTGGTATTGCCGCCAAATATTATAATAACAGCAAGTACTGTGCTTGAAACATTTGGGGATAATTGTGCAACTGCATCTTCAACAACGACTATTACGCCGAACGAATTTGATTGTAATCAATTGGGAGCTCAAGTCATAACAATGGTGGTCACTGATGATTGTGGCAATACTGGTTCATGTACAGCGGATATAACAATTGAAGATAACTCGATGCCAATATGTGTGGCTCAAGATACTATAGTTAGTTTATCTATAACAGGGAATGTTGTATTGGTTGCTGAGGATATTGACAATGGAAGTACTGCAGCTTGTGGTAACTCTGTTACATTGACTATTGATCAAACAGTGTTTAACTGTTCGGATATAGGTGATAATATAGTGACATTAACTGTGACAGCTTCTGGAGGTGATTCTGCATCTTGTACTGCAACAGTTTCTATAATAGATGATTTGCCACCAACATTGGTTTGCCCAGCAGATATGTCTGTAGCGTGTGGAACTGATATCAGTAATCTTGATATGTTTGGTGACCCAACAGTGTCTGATAATTGTGATGTAAATCCAACAACAATTGAAGTTGATGTTGCTGATTTAAATGTATGTGATGTAGGTACAATTGAAAGAACATTTACAGCAACAGATGATTTCGGGAACACTGCATCTTGTATGCAAACAGTTACAATCAATGCTGGTGTGAATCCAGTAGTTGAATCTGATATCACATGGCCAACATCACCAATTGAGTTTACTCAATGTATTGTTGATGCTGAAAACCTAGATACTGGTTTGCCAATAGTCGACACATCTAATTCTGATTGTTTTAACTTGTCCATATCTTTTGAAGATTTTGGAAATAATGGCAATGAATGTGTAAATTCATTTACAAGGACATGGACAGTTATTGACTCTTGTCAAGCCAATGGTGTATTTACCTTCAATCAGTTTGTTATAATTGATGATCAAGTTGGACCAGATGTCTCGGGCCCAATGGATATGGTGATTATTCTACCAGGAGGAGATTGTGATGTTTTCTTGAATTTACCAGCTACTGTTACTGATTGTGCAGGTGGATTTACAGCTGTAAATGATTCTCCATATGCTGATAGTAATGCTACAGCTGATGCTTCTGGAACATATGAAGTCGGAGAAACAATTGTAAATGTAACTGCTACAGATGCATGTGGTATAGATAGTGTTTATACATATTCAATAAGTATTATTGATACTACCATTATGATTACTGATTGTGCAAAAATTATTGCTACGATTGACGCATCAATGACGGCTACAGTATCAATTGCAGATGCTAATGTTACTTTGGCAAGTACAAATTGTGGTACAACTGGAATTTATGATACATCATTCAGTGCAAGTGATCCGGACGTAGACATTTTGATCGCTGATTGTACTTTTGTTGGTTTGCAAGACTATACAGTTTATTTATTCATTGGATCTACTGTACTAGATAGTTGCACCAGTCTTCTTCAAGTTGTTGATGGGGGTGGATTCTGTACTTCTCCTCAGGCTGGAAACATCATCGGTGATGTATTTACTGAGGACAATAGAATGGTTGAGGATGTAAGTGTTGAGTTAATTGGTGGACCGTTTGAATCGCAAATGACGAATGATGACGGTGAATATGCATTCCCTGAAATGTCATTTGGTGGAACGTACATGGTTAAACCAACGAAGGACATTGACTATCTTAATGGTGTATCTACACTTGACCTTATCGGAATTCAAAGACATATTATTGGAACTGATAAACTTGATAGTCCTTACAAAATGATTGCAGCTGATATCAATAGGTCAGGGGATATTACAAGTGTCGATTTATTGGAATTGAGAAAATTGATCTTAGGATTATATACTGAGTTACCAGATAATACATCTTGGAGAATGGTGAATAGTGACTTCATATTTGTTGATCAACTTAATCCATTCGTTTACAATATTCCAGAAGAATATGAAATCTTCAATTTTACAGAATCTATGGATATCGATTTTGTAGGTGTGAAAGTAGGGGATGTTAATAATTCTGTGGTGGCTAACTTGGCTGATGCAAATATTGATGCTAGATCGGCAAGAAACTTTTCTTACAATGTTATCGAAAGCAAGCATGAAAAAGGAAGTATCGTTAATTTGACGTTCAGCTCAGATGAATTATCTGATGTTTCTGGATTACAAAATACAATAAAAGTAAATGAGGAGTTGGCAGAAATAGTTTCCTTCAATGCTGAAGTAAGTGAAATGTCAACTGCAAATATTAACAATGAGAAATTGCATGAAGGTATTTTGAATATGAGTTGGTTCAAGTCAGACAGCTGGGAGGAATCAGAAAACAACAATGTGTTTACTCTTGTTTTGAAAATCAAAGCAGATGCTTATACATCTGATGTAATTAGTATTGGTGAAAATCATATTTCTGCTGAGGCATACTTTGACAATCAAGTAGGAGATATTGATTTAGAGTTCAGATCGGATTTACAAACTGAAGAGGTATTATCACTATACCAAAATGTTCCTAACCCTTGGTCTGAAAGTACGGAAATCAAATTCTACATGCCAGCAGATGAAGATGTTGTAGTTAACATTTATGATATAAACGGCAAGTTGATTTTCCAACAACAAAGTACAGCTAAACATGGCGTTAATCGTATTGTACTAAACGAAGCTGATTTTAATACTGGAGGAATCTTGTATTACGAATTGATTTCGGGAAGTTCTCGATTGATTAATAAAATGTTATTAATAAAATAATCCAACAAGGGGAGAAGAATATCCCATCTTCTCCTCTTTCTTTTTTTAACCTATATTTTTTAACTATTAAATTTTGTGATATGTCACAGGTCTTAGACTTTATTTTTACGAAGAATCCTGAATGTGTTTTGTTTTATAATTTAAATAATAGATCACATACATAGAGGCCATCCCAAAACCTATTTTTACCGATTTTACCGATTTTTATTTTTGATAGTTAATTTTTTTGCATAATAAAAACATCTTCCCAAAGATGAGCTTAGAAGCTAATTCATCAAATCAACAAGCAGACTAAATATGTTTAAATTTAGTTTGAATGAAAGCCAAAATGTAATACATTTTGGCTTTCTTCGTTTTAATAAGGTCATTGCGATGAATGAATAAATTAAATCTTTTAAATATATTACTTCTGTTTTGCTTTATATTTTTACTTTCATGTTCTAGTAAAAAAAGCACACAGCTTTTTTTAAATTCTAATACCGATGTTGAATTAATGGAGGAGAGAGATTTACAGTCACACATTAACTTAAATTTTAAAATAAATAAAGATTCTCTTAATCAGAGCTTTAATTCAATTTTGGATAGCCTATTTATAAATGAAATGGATATTTCAGCACTGGGGTTCAATGTTGAAATTCGCAATCTGCAAAATGCTGAGTTAGAGATACAAGGCAGGCAAGTACTTACCAAACTACCTTTGCAAATAAATCTTAGTAAAAAAACCTTTATAACAAGCATTGATATTGATGCCAGATTAGAAGTTACTTTTATAACGAAGATCGATGTCGATTCGATTTGGCAAATTGAAACTCAAACCACCTTAGAGGATTATAACTGGCTTAAGAAGCCCGAGATGTCTTTAGGGAGTTTTAATTTTGGTGTTAAATCTTTAGCAAATATTATTATTGAAAAGTCAAAATCGAATTTGGAAAATCAAATTGATACCGTAATGTTGGCTCAATTTAAATTGAAAGATTATGTAGAACACATGATGTTCTTTTTAAGGAAACCACTATTGATCGATTCTACGCTTTCGAAATGGTTGAATTTTAGCCCAGATAGTATCCTCCTCTCTGAAGTTATAAATAGTGCTTCTTTCTATAGTGGAAATATTGAAATTCAGGGTAGTCCATTGATATTAAATTCGAAGCTCCAGACAAATGGTAAAAGGAATGAGAAATCGTTACCAGAGTTAAACTGGATGGACCCTGAAGAAAGCAATTCCAAGCTAAAGTTGTCATTTGATATAACACTAGATAAGTTGACAGAGTATGCCAATAAAAATTTTGCGAATAAACCTATTTCAAATGATGGGCGGGAAATAAAGCTTAGTGATATACTGATAACAAAGAATAATGAAGAGCTGCAATGTTCAGCAAATGTGAAAGGTGATTTTTTTGGTAAGGTACTGATTAAAGGAACCCCAAAGTTTGATCTCAAAAGACAGGCGCTTATAACTGACGATATCAGTATTGATTTTCAAACAGATAATGTGCTTCATAAAACTGGGTTATGGCTTATGAAGGGCAAGATCAATAATAAGTTATCTTCAATGCTCAATTTTTCTCTCAAAGACAAAGTTGAAGATATACAATCATCAATCAATGCTCAGGTTGAAAACCTAAGTGTTCAGTATGATGTAGATATTAAATGTGATATCAATCAAATCGAATTTAAACAGTTCATAATAACTGATGAAAAAATCAATGTCTTTTTTGAGTTAGACTTATATCTTGAGTCTACAATATACAGTCTTCTAAATCTTCAGCTTGCCCCTAAATAATTGAATATTTCAATTTCTTTTCAGGATAATTTACCTAAAATTCGGAAATATTAAATATTTATTTTCAATTGTTTATATATTACGATTTTTTTTAATATGTTTACATTTACATTCATCCCAATGCAATAAGTATTTTAATTAATCTTAACCATAGCTCTTGTTGTGGTTAACAAATGAGTGTACTTTATGCACATAGATTTTACTAAAAACCGATTCTCCAATTTGATTTATTGTCAAATTGTATCTCTCTTTTGCATTGTATCAAGTGCTAATGCTACAAATACAATAGCGTGTCACCCAAACATTAATATTTCTTTGAATGAAGATTGTGAAAGCCTTTTGAGTGCAAGTGATGTCTTGGCTTTGCCACCATTGCCTTTTGAACCTCATACACTGATTCTCACAGATTCTAAAAATGATACAATTCAAGGTAACGTGGTTACTTCAGAACACCTATGGACTACGATAATGGCCAAGGTAATCAATGAATCCACAGGCAACTCTTGTTGGGGAAGCATTAAAGTTGAGGATAAACTACCTCCTAGCATTACTTGTGAAAGTGTTGTTATTAAATGCTATGACGCTGCAGCTTACTTGCCAAAGCATGATGACAATTGTTCTACATCAGAATTGGAATTATTGGATGAGAGTATCATACCTAATTCTTGCGATCTTAATAATATTATGGTCATTAACAAATTATGGACAGCAGTTGATGGTTATGGCAATAAAGCTGAGCCTTGTATGCAAAGTATTGTTCTACAAAGGTTGATTTTTGCTGATATTGATTTCCCAAAAGATTTGGAAGTTAGACTAGGAACAAATCTGACTTGCGAAAGTGTAGTGCTCGATGAAAATGGTTTTCCTTCAATTGATTCAACAGGAGTGCCAACTATTGGTGGTGTGCCAATCTATCCACTCAATGATATTTATTGTAGTATTGGTGTGGATTATGATGACTTCGTTGTAAATGACGACGATTGTGTACAAAAATATATGAGAACATGGAGAGTTTATGAAGCACTTTGTTCTTCTGCTGGTACACCAGGGAACTTTATTTCTGTTCCTCAAGTAATTGAAATTTCAGATACAGAATTGCCAACAATAACATGTCCTCCTTCTAAAACAATTAGTACTTCAGGAGGCGAGTCTTGTAAAGGCACAACACAATTGGCATTGCCTGGTTTTACAGATGATTGTTCTGGTCTCGTGCAATTGGATATTGTATACGGTGGTCCGTTTTTAAGAGATGTAAAAACTGAACCTACTGTAGTACTAGATATTGGGGTTAATGAAATTAAATATACAATTTATGATGCTTGCGAGAATCCTGCTACTTGTACAACAACAGTTGTTGTTGACGATCTAACTGGTCCTAATGCAAGATGTGATGATTCAAAAATTGTGTCACTGCGTTCTTCTGGAACGGCTTATGCTACAGTCTCTAGTTTTGATAATGGAAGCAATGATGATTGTGCTTTTTATAAGTCAATAATAAGAAAAGAAACCCAATCATGTGATTGTGAATTGCCAGAGTTTAATGACATGGCATATGTGGGTGAATTTGAAGGCAAATATTACTATGTTTCAACAATTAAGAGATTTGCATTTGAGGCATTTTCATATTCAGAAGCCTTTGGAGGAGAATTGGTAACTGTAGAAACCGAGGCTGAGCATGACTGGTTGTCTCAGGCAGTGCAAAATACCCAAGAGGGTGATTTTCTGATTGGATTGAAGGAAAAACTAGATGATGGACAATTCTTTTGGAATGATCACAGTATTCCTTCATATTCAAATTGGGACATGGGAGAACCATCTGATAATGGTAAGAATGTGATTGTTAATGAAGCTGGATTATGGGAAACTTTTAATGGAAATGTAAATAGATCATACTTCGTTACTGAATTTGATGACATATGCGGGTTTAGTGATTTTGTTCATTTTTGTTGTGTTGATGGATTAGAAGATCCTACTTTAACTATAAGAGCTATTGATAGATTTGGTAGATATAGCGATTGCACAATAACAGTAGAAATTCAAGATAAGGTTGCTCCGGTAATAAATTGTCCGACAAATAGGAGTTTGGATTGTAGTACAGTTATAGATTTTTCAAATTTGGATGTTTATGGTGTTGCTACAGTTACAGATGAGTGTTTAATGGATGATGTAACATCTACTTATACTGAACAGATTTCCGATTGTGGTGTAGGAGAAATTATCAGAACTTTCGTTGCGTCTGATCCCACAGGACAAAGTACATGCCAACAAGTTATTACATTGAATCAAGATTTTACAATGGCTACACTTCCTATCAAGTGGCCAGAGGATTATACTTCAACAACAGGTTGTAATTCAGGTGATTTAATTCCGGCAAACTTACCTGTTGAAAATGCACTTCCTGATTTTAATGGAGCAGCATGTTCTTCATTAGAGGCAACATATACTGATGATGAATATTCTTTCGCACAGTCTGGATCGGATGCATGTAAAAAAATATTGCGAAATTGGACAGTACGAGATGCTTGCTTGGAAGGGACAGCTGGCTATGCACCTAGAACATATCAACAAACAATTAAAGTTATAAACTCTCAAGGGCCTACGATTAATTCAGGTTGTGATGATGTTGTAGTTGAAACCAGCAATTGTAAAGATGCTAAAGTTGGGATTTTGTCCAGGGCGACTGATGACTGTACAGATGAGAAAAGTATAAATGGTAAAATACTAATAGATTTCAATTCTGATGGGAATGGTTTGTTCGATCTAGATATACCCGGTTTTGATAATGAAATAAAAGATTCTATAACATTTGAAATAGGAAGTCACTTTGTATTATTGGACTTCGTAGATGATTGCGGCAACAATACAACATGTGCAAAAAGGATAACTGTAGAAAATAATCTTCCACCAGTGGCAGCGTGTGTTTCTGGTTTAACGTCTATGATACAGGAAATGGATACAAATGGAGATGGCTCCGTAGATTCAAAAATGGTTATGTTGTTTGCAAGCATGCTTGATCGAGAAAATTCAAGTCTAGGTATTGAAGGCAGTAAGCACCCTTGTGATCTTGATATATCATTGAGTTTTTCTTCTGATATTAATGATACAATTGCAACTTTTGATTGTTCTCATATTGGATTGACAAATCCTTTGACTTTGTGGGTTACAGATGATGCCCTCAACACTTCTGTTTGTAGCACAACAGTTATCATTCAAGATGAAGATGACCACTGTGGGTTAATGACAGCCAATACTTTTGATGTTAATGGTTTAATCTTAACAGAGAGCAAAGAGCCATTAGAGCAAGTTGAGGTAGTGTTAGAGGGAAGTGAAACTCCTATGAAAATAACGGAAGATGACGGATTATTTGCATTTCCAGGAATGCCAGATGGAGGTTATTATTCAGTTATTCCTGCAAGAAATGACAACCATTTAAATGGCGTTTCTACTTTAGATTTGGTAAAGATACAACGACATATTTTGGGACTTGAAAAATTAGATTCGCCGTATAAAATTATAGCTGCTGATGTTGATAACTCAGGATCTGTTTCTGCTATTGACTTGATTGAATTGCGTAAGTTGATATTAGGCATACAGTCAGAATTTAGCAATAGTGAATCTTGGAGAATTATTGATGGACAGTATGAGTTTCCTGATGATCAGAATCCCTTTATAAATGGTTATCCACAATCATATGATATTTTCAAATTGGATGGTTCTATGGACTTGGAATTTATTGGTGTTAAAGTTGGGGATGTTGATAACTCAGCGCGATACAACAATATTCAAGAACTAGGCAAGAGATCTAATTTTGACAGTGCAATTAAGTTAACAGTAGAAGAAAAGAAGTTGACTGGGAAAAATACGCAGACACTGATTTTTAAGTTAGAGGATGTAACTATGATGGATGGTTTTCAATTGGCCTTAGATGTTGATCCAACAAAAATTGAAATTCTTGGTTTTAAGCCTTTATTGGATAATATGAATATTGCCAATGTCAATAATAATTTGTTGGATAATGGAGATATTAGAATCAGCTGGCATAATATTGAACATGAATTAGAAAAGGGTAGTGCTTTGTTTGAATTAATGGTAAGACCTAAAAATAATGTCTTTGTAAGTGAAGTATTGGAAATAGCTTACGAAGAATTAATGCCAGAAGTTTACATAGACAACAAGGCATTGCCAATGACAATTAATTTTGAGTTGAAGGATATTCCAAATGAAAAAATAAAGTTGTATCAAAATGTACCTAATCCATGGTCTGAATATACTGAAGTGAAATTCTATACGCCGGAAGCTAAAGATTTCAAATTTAATTTATTTGATGTTAATGGTAGGGTTGTTTACAAGCAAATTAACAAATCTGTTAAGGGTATAAATATGATTGAAGTTGATAAGAGTATGATCAATCAACCCGGCGTAATGTTTTATGAAATAATAATTGATGATGTGAGAATGATGGACAAAATGATTTTACTTAATTAAAAGTCTAGGTCTTGGAATTAAAAAATAACAAATCATCAAACGTTGGAAAACTGCTCTCAGATCTTTTGGTTTTAGATTGCCTTAAGTTTAATGTTATATATTCATTAAAAACAAGGTATTCTATGCTTAATAAACGTATGAAAAAACTAATTTTGGCGATGTTTTAGGATTTTCCTAAAACATCGCTAAAAATATAAGCATGTTTAAGTATTTCTTAGGGCAAAGTCCCAAATGGTTTAAATTAACAATTATTGCATTTCTTGTACTAAATGTTATAAGTTTCTTTACGCTTGGTGCTAAAATTACGGCTTGGATATTTATTGCTGAGTTTATTTTTACACTCGCAATGGCACTTAAATGTTACCCTCTGCAATCAGGAGGGTTATTAGCCATAGAAGTTCTTTTATTGAACTTAACAACTCCCAAACATGCTTACAAAGAGATAGAGCACAATCTTGAAGTTGTTTTGTTACTCGTCTTTATGGTAGCGGGTATCTATTTTATGAAGCCTCTTTTGATGTACGTTTTTAGTAAAGTATTTACTAAGATCAAGTCAAAGATGGTCTTATCCCTGCTTTTTGTATCCTTATCGGCTGTCTTGTCAGCTTTTTTAGATGCATTGACTGTGACAGCGGTATTGATCAGTGTAACTATCGGATTTTATGGAGTTTATCACAAAATACATTCAAGTTCCGAGGATTATGATATCAATGGTACTCTAGATCGTGAGCAATTAAGTGGAGAGACTCTTGAAAAATTCAGAAGTTTCTTAAGAAGTTTGGTAATGCATGGTGTAGTGGGTACAGCCTTAGGAGGCGTTTGTACCTTGGTAGGTGAACCGCAAAACTTGCTCATTGGAGAAAGGATGGGTTGGGATTTCGTTCAATTCTTTTTGAAAATGGCTCCAGTAACTATTCCTGTGTTTTTTGCGGGATTACTTACAACTGTGTTTCTCGAAAAAACAAAACTGTTTGGATATGGAGAGAAACTTCCAGAAGTTGCAAGAAAAATCATAGAAAATTATACTGAGGAAATGGACAGAACCAGGTCCGACAAAGCAAAGTATGGTTTGATCGTTCAAGCTGTTTCAGCATTTCTATTAATCATCGGCTTGGCATTGCACCTAGCTCCAGTAGGAATTATCGGTTTGGGAATTATTATTATTCAAACAGCCTTTATGGGTATTATTGAAGAGCATTCTTTAGGAAAGGCATTTGAAGAAGCACTTCCATTTACTGGTTTATTAGTGGTTTTCTTTGTTATTGTAGCAATGATTACAGACCAGGAATTATTCAAGCCAATTATTAATTGGGCTTTAACACTAGAGCCAAGTCAACAACCTTCAATGTTTTATTTAGCGAATGGTATATTATCAATGATCAGTGACAATGTATTTGTAGCTACAGTATACATCGGT
The DNA here is from genome assembly GCA_905480605.1 of uncultured Saprospiraceae bacterium. Taxonomy (GTDB): domain Bacteria; phylum Bacteroidota; class Bacteroidia; order Chitinophagales; family Saprospiraceae; genus RFSX01. Next base: position 76,730 of record CAJQRD010000056.1, read on the forward strand.
GAAGTGAAAGAAGTATTTGATAGTGGGGCTATAACAAGGGATCAATACGAGAAACTTGCTATAGCGATCAATACCGGAACAAATCTACCTTCAGTTGCCACACCAAATGGACAAGCCGCTTTCTTGTTTTTATTAACATCTACTTTAGCGCCAGTGATCAAATTGTCTTATGGGAAAATGGTTAAAATGGCTTTCCCTTATACAATTGTACTAGGAATTATGGGCTTACTTGGTGTGATGTATTTCTTGTAAATTAAATTCTAGATATATAAAAATGGCGATCAAAATTAAATTTTTTGATCGCCATTTTTTTTAATCATTACATGCCAACAATGAATCGATATGAAAGATGAATCTAATTCGTAGACTACATTCATTTTTTTAATTCATCATTATAATAAATAATCCATAATTCTTAAACTATTAATTACTTTCAATCCAAGCCACAATTGACTTTTCATTAGGCTTTGTTTTTGAACTAACACTTCTTACAAGGAATCCATCTTCATCAATTAAGTATTTTTGGAAATTCCACTTTACTGAAGATCCAGCAACACCATTTTCACTGAGGTCTGTCAAGAACTTATAAATAGGGTGTTGTTTTTTTTCTTTAACAGATATTTTAGCCATCATTGGAAACTCTACACCATAATTGATTTCACAAAAACTTGCGATCTCGTCATTTGAACCAGGTTCTTGTGCCAAAAAGTTGTTAGCAGGAAAGCCCACTATTGTAAAATTCTGGTCTTTATATTTGTTGTATAGCTCCTGTAAACCTTTGTACTGAGACGTAAACCCGCATTTTGACGCCGTATTTACTATCATTACCTTTTTGCCTTTCAGGTCTGCAAAATTAAAATCATTTCCCTGTATGTCTTTTACTGTAAAAGAATGGATAGAGACTTTTTCCATGTCTAAAGAATCAGCATTTTTACTACCGAAAAGTCCAAATAACGCCATAACTACTATTACATTTAATTTTAAAATCATGTTTTTTTGGGATTAAACATAACATTTCCGAAAATGTTTAATGCTTTTGTTGACTAGGCTAAAGTATAGTTTTTTATACATCTAGTTATAACCTCCTTCTAGAATCTGGTTTATATAATGATGAAAGAAGGAAATTAATCTGATAATAGATAAGGAAGACGAGCTGTGTCAGAGCTTAGCTTCCTAGCCTTAAAATTCATTTTTTCTTGATTTTAATATATAAACATCTGATTATTAGATATTTATTAAGTAAATAGAGCGGAGCTCTGTCAGAGCTCCGCTCTGACAGAGCTTTCCCCTAATTTATACAATTGGCTATTGCACATAATCCCAATTGATTAGTACCTTTGCGCTATGGCAAAAATTGGAAATTTAGATCTTGGTGACTTTCCGCTATTATTAGCACCAATGGAGGACGTGAGTGATCCGCCCTTTAGGGCGTTGTGCAAGAGAAATGGCTGTGATATGATGTACACTGAGTTCATTTCAGTTGAAGGCCTTATACGTGATGCTAACAAGAGTGTGCAAAAGCTCGATATTTATGATTACGAACGACCAATTGGCATTCAGATATTTGGTGCTAAATTAGATTCTATGCAACGTGCAGCAGAAATAGTCGAAGAAGCTCAACCAGAAGTTTTGGATATTAATTTTGGATGCCCTGTTAAAAAAGTTGTCTGTAAAATGGCAGGTGCTGGAATACTTCAAGATATCCCTAAAATGGTTGAATTAACAGAAGCCATTGTTAAAGCAACCAATTTACCTGTAACTGTAAAAACAAGATTGGGTTGGGATGACAATACTATCTTCATTGAAGATGTGGCGGAACGATTGCAAGATGTTGGCATTAAAGCATTGTCCATACACGGACGTACGCGAAAGCAAATGTATAAAGGCGAAGCAGATTGGACTAAAATCGGGAATATTAAAAATAATCCTAGAATTCATATTCCAATTTTTGGAAATGGAGACATCAATAGTCCTCAAAAAGCTCTTGAATATAAAAATAGATATGGTGTTGATGGCATTATGATTGGCCGAGCAAGTATTGGAAATCCTTGGATTTTTCGAGAGATCAAAGCTTTTCTTGAAAATGGTGAAATAATTGATCCGCCAACTATAAATGAAAGAGTGGATGCCGTTAAAGAACACCTGCAACGTTCAATTGAATGGAAGGGTGATAGATTGGGAATCGTAGAAATGCGCAGACACTATACGAACTATTTTAGGGGCTACAGGGATATTAAAAAATTCAGAGCTCGCCTTGTTACTGAATATGACTCAAATGTTATTTACGAAATACTAGATGAAATCGGTCATTATTATATGAATGAAGAAGCCTTTATCCATGCAGTTTAATTTTACCGACCAAGAATTATTAATCGCCAAGAGTATCTCAAAAATTTCCGCTAAATTAAACTTTACAAGCTTTTTTGTAGGAGGAATAGTAAGAGATCGAATTTTAGAAAGGCCTTCCAAAGATATTGATGTTGTATGTGTTGGTGATGGGATAAAACTGGCTCAAGCTGTTGGAGAAGAATTGGGTATAAAACAACAAGTTGTTGTATTCAAAAGATTTGGTACAGCAATGCTAAAGTTCAGAGATGTCGAATTGGAGTTTGTAGGTGCTAGAAAAGAATCTTACACACATGATTCACGAAAACCAGACGTTGAACCAGGTACTTTAACTGATGATCAAAATAGACGTGATTTTACTATTAATGCAATGGCCGT
>CAJQRD010000057.1 GCA_905480605.1 uncultured Saprospiraceae bacterium
ATGTTCTAGGCTAGAGCTCATGGGAAAAAGCTTAAGAAAAAGTTCTTAAATATAATTTTTACCTTTATTCTAACTTCTGATTCTTAGGGGGGTCAGCTTGCGCCATTAAGGGGGTCAATGGTGCGCCATTATACAATAATAGCAGATCAAGTATCAGGCTAACCTTTATAACTCCTTATAGGATATTGTAATATGTTTTACTGGATATTGGTTTTCTGAAATACTTCATTGTGTTCGTACTCTCTAAAGTCAACTTTTGTTACGCCAGAAATTCCTTGTTCTTGCATATACACGCCATAAAGGATATCCATTGATGCCATTGTAGATTTGTTATGAGTAATAATAATCATTTGTGATGCATCGGAGAACCTTCTTATCAACTTACAGAATTTTATAGTGTTGATGTCATCTAGTGGTGCATCAACCTCATCGAATATACAAAAAGGGGCAGGTTTTAGAAGGTACAATGAAAACAATAGAGCTGTTGCAGTTAATGTCTTTTCTCCTCCTGATAGTTGAGATAAAACCTTCGGCCTTTTACCTTTAGGTTTTGCAACGATTTCGATATTAGATTCCAATGGACTCTCTGGATTAAAAAGTACCAAATCACAATCATCTTCAGATGAGAATAAACTTCTAAATACTTCCTTGAAATTCTCTTTAACTTTGTAGAAGGAATCTAAAAACATTTTCGTTGCCTCAGTATCTATTTCAGCAATGGTCTCCTCTAACGAAGTTCTCGCATCTGTTATATCATTACGCTGAGTCTCCATTGATTCAAATCTCTCAACAATTTCGTCATATGCTTCTACGGCCATTGGGTTTATTTCTCCGTAGTTATCCAATCTTCTTTTAACCTTGAAGTATCTTTCATTCAATTGATTGATACTGTCCTCAGTTTCCTCATCGATATCTACATCTAGAGATTTTAGATCTATATTGAATTCTATCTTTAATCTTTCTATCGCTGATCTTAATTCGAACTCAACTCCTGTAAGTTTGTCTTTTAGATCATTGATAGTCATTTGTTGATTCTGAAGTTTTCTATTTAATGACTTTAAAGTATCCTCTTTTTCACTTACCACATTTCTGTTGGCAAAGAAGTTTTGTTCAGTCTCATTAAGCTCAGATTTTTTAGAATCTCTGACTTTATAATCCTCATAGAGATCTTTCTTAACTTCTTCAATTATATTTTCATTTTCAATAATTGATCCATCAAGATCTAATGTTTCATTTTTTGCTTGTTCTATTTTTGATTGAAGCTCATTAATTTGTTGATTTCTAAATTGAATTTCATTATCAATACTCTTAATGTCATTTTGATGCTTTACCCATTCTAATTGAGCTTCGTTAAATTTACTGTTGATCTCTCCATAATTTCTAGAGATGTGCTCGATCATTCCAGATTGATTTTCAACAATTAATCTTTTCTCTTTAATTGTATGGCTCAGTGATACCAAATTAGAATCAATTTCTGTAATATTGACTTTATAATCACTAATCGCTTGTTGGTATTGCGTTACTCTATTCTTTAATGTTTCAACGATAGAGTTGGCATTATTGATTTTAGTTTCAACTTGAGCCCTTCTTAATTCATATTGACGTAACTCACCTTGTTTTTTATGAATTTCAGTTTTGATTTGACCCGTAACAAGAGCTTCAATTTTTGATTGAAATTTCAAAATAGTTTCTTCAATTTTCTGAATATCCTGAGAAGTACTATCAATGCGTTTCTTTAGTTTTTCAATTTCCTTTTTGCGACCAATTCTCTTGCCATCAAACAAGCCAACAGACCCACCCGAAATAGCATGTTTAGAACGGTTTGCACTACCAGACATTGATAGATAAGTGAGATTGTCATCGGGCACATTGTCTCTTAAGAGCGTTGCATCATCAATGATGACAACATTGTACAATAAGTGATGAATTAGCGAATCGTATTTACTGTCTGTTTTAACAACATTGATTGCAGCTCTACCATATTGAGATAGGTTAATCTCATTGGTTTTGTAACTTTCAAAACTAGACAAGATAAAGAATTGAGATTTACCTTTCTGTGCTCTTTTCAACAAATCGATTGACTCTCTTGCCTCTTCGACAGAATCAAGAACAAAATATGAAAGATATGGATCTAAATATGCTTCAATCGCACTTCTGTACTCTTCATTACATTCAATTATATCAGACAATAACGGCTTGTTTTTCTTCCAGTTTTTTGAAAGAAATTTCGCTGATTCTGGGAATCCTTCCAGATTGTCAATCATATCTTTTAACAAATTATATTCATTGTTAAAAGCGTCTAATTTTCTATTGTGAATAACTAGATTTTCTTTTTCAGATTGAAGTTCATTGTTAAGTTTTTGTTTTTCACCAACAATATTTTCCAACTTGAAATTGAAGTTTTTTATTTCTTCTTGAACACTTTCCAACTTCGTTTTTATTTCTTCATATTCGGAAGTAAGATTCGTGTTTGAGTTTAGTAATGAGTTTTGTTCTTCTACTGTTCTTGATTCGTTTTGTGCAGCGTTAGAGCTTTTACTTTGTATCTCAATTAGTTTTTTCTCTAACTCAAATCTTTCTGATTCTAAGTTTTTCAATTCTTCTAAATCCGAAGAACTTTCGCCTTGAATTCTCTTCCTTTCTTCTTCTATTTCTGCAAATTTTTGCTTCCAATTTTCAAAGCTTGATTGAAGAGCCGTCGTCAAAGAGTCTTTCGAATGTTGTTCTTCTTTTTTGTTGTTTACAAGAATTGAAATATCGTTAATAGATTTTTCAAATTCAGAAATATTGCCACTAGCTCTCTTTATATTTTGTTGAATAAAAGAGAGATTTTGTTTTTTAATCTCTAGTAAGTTTTCAGCTTTTCTGATTTTTTCAATAATTTCATTGAAATTCTTCTGCTTGTTACTTAGTAGTTTTTCAGAATCTAAATTCGATTTCTTTATATTTTCTATTTCAGCTTCTAACGCATGAAAGTTTTTAGAATACTCATTATACTTTTCATTAGCTTCAAGGACTTGAGATTTAAATACTCTCTCTTGTTCTAAAGCTTCTTTTTGACTTATTGCTGCATTTCTAATACTTAACTCCTTGTATTCTTCTTTGAGTTCGTAATATTTTTTAGTTCTTTTGGCTTGTTTTTCTAAAGACTTTATATTGCCTTGCAACTCAAACAAAATGTCTTCGATTCTATCAAGATCTGTTTGTGTACTCTTGAGCTTAAGTAAAGTTTCTCTTTTCCGGATCTTATATTTTGAGATGCCAGCAGCTTGCTCAAACATTCTACGACGTGCGTTATCCTTATCCATAAGAATATCGTCAACCATACCCAATTCAATAATAGCGTAGCTGTTAGAACCAATTCCAGTATCTAAAAATAGATTTCGAATATCCTTTAGACGGCAAGGCACATTATTGAGTCTGTATTCACTCTCATTTGTGCTGTAAAGTATTCTTGATACTTCAACAGTGTCGTAATCGAGAGGAATTAGTTTTTGGGAATTCTCAAAAGTCATGGTGACTTGCGCCATATTGGCTTTACGCTTTGATTTTGTACCGTTGAAAATGACATCTACCATTTTGTCAAGTCGAAGCTCCTTACTCTTTTGTTCTCCCAATACCCATCTTATCGAATCTACTACATTCGACTTCCCTGAACCATTTGGTCCTATAATACCAGTTATTTCATCATTAAAATGAATGGTGGTTTCATTAGCGAAACTCTTAAATCCTTTTATTTGTAAGCTCTTTAATTTCACGGGAGCGCAAATATATGCCTTTCATTAAAACGACAATATCTTATAAGAGAAATGTATTCATATATTTATGTACAATTTACTAACATGTTTGCGTGGAGATGTTTATTTCTTTTAAGATATAAATCTTCTATATGTTTAATGTTTTGATAATTAATTATTTAAGAAAAAATAGAGAAATAATGGAGAATGCAGAGGTTAAATTCCCTATAGCAATAAAAAAAGCAAAAGAATTAAAAATTCATGGCGAAACAAGGATTGACAATTATTATTGGATGAAATTGTCTGACGAACAGAAGAATGCAAAGGAATTAGATGCTCATACGAAAGAGGTTGTAAGTTATTTAGAGGCAGAAAATGCATATACAAAGTCAAAAACCACACATTTAGAGACTTTTAAAGATGATTTGTTCAAAGAAATGGTGGGAAGAATCAAGCAAACTGATGAATCTGTCCCTTATTTGAAGAATAACTACTACTATTTAACTAAATATGAAGAAGGAAAAGAATATCCTATTTATACAAGAAAAAAGAAATCCCTATCTGCTGAAAGTGAGTTACTTATAAATGTAAACGAGTTAGCGACTGACTATGAATATTACTCAGCGAAAGGCTTGTCTGTTTCACCTAACAATGAAATTCTTGCCTATGGTGAGGATACCGTCTCTAGGCGAATTTATAAGATAGTATTTAAAAACCTTGTTACTGGAGAGTATTTAGCTGATGTTATTGAAAACACTACAGGAGGTTTGGTTTGGGCAAATGACAATACAACAGTATTCTATACTAGAAAAGATGAGATATTAAGAGCTTATAAGATCTTCAAACACATATTGGGAACTTCTTCAGATCAAGATGTTGAAGTTTATCATGAAAAAGACGAGACTTTTTCAACATATGTATATAAAACTAAATCCCAAAAATACATTGTAATAGGATCACATGCCACAGTTTCTAGTGAGTTTAGATACTTAGATGCTGATAATCCAAATATGGAGTTTAAACTTTTTCAGCCTAGGAGGCGAGATCATGAATATAGTATCTCTCATTACAATGGTCATTGGTACATATTAACCAATAAAGATGATGCTAAGAATTTTAAAGTAATGAGGGTTGCTGAAGGTGATACTTCTATAGAAAATTGGATGCCATTCATTGATCATGATACTAAGGTGTTTATTTCTGGCTTAGAAATATTTAAAGATTACTTAGTTATTGATGAACGGCGTGATGGAATAACAAAGGTTAGAATTATGCCTTGGGATGATATTCCCAATTCATATAATATTGATTTTGGTGAAGAGGTTTATATGGCACATGCTTCTACCAATCCTGAATACAACACTCATATTGTGCGTGTTTTCTTTTCTTCTATGACGACTCCGAGTTCTACATTTGATTATAACATGAAAAGCAAGGAATTGGTGCTCATGAAAAGGCAAGAAGTCCTTGGAGATTTTGATCCATCTAATTATCAATCAGAAAGACTGATGGTAAAAGCCAAGGGGGGCGTTATGGTTCCTGTCAGTTTGGTTTACAAAAAGGGATATAAGAAAGATGGTAAGCAGCCATTGTTATTGTATTCTTATGGTTCCTATGGACATAGTATGGATCCATATTTTAGTTCAGTTAGATTGTCATTGTTAAACAGAGGTTTTGCATATGCTATAGCACATATTAGAGGGGGGCAAGAAATGGGAAGGGCTTGGTATGACGATGGAAAACTATTTAATAAGATAAATACCTTTACTGACTTTATAGATGTAGGACAATACTTGGTAGATCACAAATACACAAGTAGTGATAATCTGTACGCAATGGGTGGTAGTGCTGGCGGATTGTTAATAGGGGCCGTCATGAATATGGCTCCCGATTTATGGAAAGGAATGATTGCAGCGGTTCCTTTTGTTGATGTTGTGACTACAATGCTAGATGAAACGATTCCTTTAACAACTGGGGAATTTGATGAATGGGGAAACCCCAAAGATAAGGCTTACTATAAGTACATGATGACTTACTCTCCGTATGATAATGTTGAAAGCAAAGATTATCCGTCTTTATTGATTACAACTGGTTACCATGATAGTCAAGTTCAGTATTGGGAGCCAGCAAAATGGATTGCAAAACTTAGAGAAATGAAGACTGATAATAATTTACTGTTGCTTCATACTGATATGGGCGCTGGGCATGGTGGTAAATCTGGCCGTTTTGAATCTTTAAGAGAAACGGCCCTTGAATATGCATTCTTGTTAGATTTGGCTGGGAGGGCAGAATAAGTCTTTCAGTAGATTAATTATAATGTAGTAGTTACCGACTTAAAAATATCAATGAGTTTCTTTGACTCGTTTTCCCAATTGAAAACCTGCCTCGCTAAAAGACAACTTTTTTGTAAACGCTTGTAATTTGTATCTATTTCCAAGAATCTTAAAGCTTGTATTAAATCTGTGGTTGTATAATTGTTTACCAATAAGGAGACTTCGTACTTAGAATTGATATTTAAGTATTCTGGAAAATTCATATTAACAGATGGCAATCCTGCATGCATGTAATCAAAAAACTTATTGGCCAGTGACAGTTTATAATTTTCGCTTTCAGGTATCAACATGTTTAGTCCTATGCTTGATAATTCTAATTCTTTGTGAATTTCTGTTGGATTTAAATAACCTAAGAATTCAACTCTAGATTCAAGATTTAATTCTTGTGTAAGCGCTTTGAGGTCTGCTGAAACATCACCATCCCCTATCAGCTTTAGATTATAATCTGTTAGAGTCACAAGTGAATTTATTGCAAGTTCTATTCCTCTGCCTTTATTAAGTACTCCTAAGTATACAATTGTTTTATTTGAAACCAGAGGAAGAGATCGTTCCTTCTCTAACAATGGTGGTACATTTCGAATAACTTGGAAGTCTGCCTTGAATTCACATTTGAAAATATGCTTTAGTGATGTATTAACTGTATATTTTGTATCGATTTTCGGATAATACCTTGCTGAAATTTGTTTCCAGATCTTCCTTTTAAATGGTTTGTTGATCAATTCAGGTACCCCGTGGAAGATTTCATGAGCATCAAAAACCAACTTTTTACGGGTCAATTTTGAAGCATAATAACATGATAGAATAGTATCATTGTCGATACTACAGATAATATTTGCTTTCGAAAAGAGTAATTTAATAAAGATTCTTATGTTTATTTCTAAGTAAAAAAGAACTCCAGATTTGTAATATGTTCTTAATTTCTGATGATTTATTTTAGGTAATACTTTACTTTTAAGACTGTACTCTCTTGATATCCAGTCAATTGAGTATTCATTTTTTTGCAAAGCGCTTATAATGCGTTGTAACCTTCTGTCATATTCAAAATATGAAGTTGAGCAAAATATGATATGGTTTTGGTTGTTATTCATTAATTAAATACACCTTTTTACCTTTTATATTGATTTTCTCCTCTTCTATTAAATAGTCTATCGCATTAATTATTACTTCTTTCTCTTTTAAATGAAAACTTTTAATAAGATCATCTAAGTCATTGATATTGTTTGATATACGATTTAAAATCATCTTTTGATAACTCCCTTGATCTTCTTCAATTACAAAATTTGATGTTTCGCAATTATCACAACACCCACATGCATCGACGTTGATAAAACCAAAATATTTTGAAATAAACACTTGCCTGCATCCTACAAAGTCGATATAGGCCGTGATTGATGATATACACTCTTTAAGTCTTTGCTTTTGAGATTTATATATAGAATCATCTAAAACGATCTGGTCAACATTGTGAATGAAGCCGTTAAAACTTATTTTATGACCATCAAAAGTAGGGCTGTATTTTAGTACTTCCCTATTTTGAAGCCATTTCAATGCCTCCTTGGCTTGGTCCATTTTGACTTCTGCTTTTTTAGCAAGTATTTTTTCATCAATCTTTCGCTCTTCTAAAAAGATACCATCATATGTTCTAAGAATTGTCTTAATAAACGATTTCATCTTATCTGAGACATTGTTATTCTTTAACATGTTCTTAGTAGAACCTTCGAATAGCATCAATTTTGAGGGATGTAAAAATGATGGAGATAAATTGATGTAGTTTGCTTTTTTCAAAAGATTTAATGCATGAGACGTGATAGAAATCTTAGACTTAGCAAAAGCTGAAAATTCACTGATGTTAAAATTTTTCCAATCAAGAGAATTTAACCCCTTACCCAATTTATAAAATTGCTTAAGTGAATTGTATGTTTTGTGAATGAACTCAAGAGATGGATAATAATTGTTTATGTTTTCCCTAAGTGATTTTATATCATATTTGTTCCATAACATTATTGCTCTTGCGGGTAATTGATCTCTTCCTGCCCTTCCTGCCTCTTGAACATATGCCTCCAAAGCATCTGATGGTTGATAATGTATAACAGTTCTAACATTTGGTTTGTCCATTCCCATGCCAAATGCTTTTGTTGCTATTATAAGTTGCAAATCATCTTTGTTCCAATCTTCTATTATTTTACTTCTTAATTTAACATCGAGACCTCCATGAAATGATTCTGCTTTCATGCGGCGATCCATAAAAAAGTTTTGTAATTCCCTTGCTGTTTTACGTTTTTGCACATAGATCAAACAACAACCTTTTGTAGTTCTGACTATATCTAAAATATCAGTCTTCTTATTTTCTGAATAAATAACATGGTATGAAAGATTCTTACGTATTGGAGATTGTGCAAAAGTTTTAGGTTCTTTTAATTGAAGATTGGTTTTTATATCTTCTGCAACTGATGGAGTGGCTGTTGCTGTTAGCGCAATAAAGGGTACATCAATTAATTGATCTTTTAGTGCTGCAATTTCTCGATACTCAGGTCTGAAATCATGTCCCCATTCCGAAATACAATGTGCTTCGTCTATAGCTACTAACTTAATATTAAGTTTTTCAATTCTATCCTGGAAGTATTTTGATTTTAGTCTTTCGGGTGATAAAAACAGGAATTTGGCATTACCATAAGCTGCATTGTCAAATAAAATATCTTGCTCTCGAATTGACTGCCCAGACATTATACCAATAGCCTTAATCCCTTTAGATTTTAACCCTTCGATTTGATCTTTCATTAAGGCTATTAGCGGGCTTACGACCAATGTTAATCCATTGTTGTATAATCCAGGTAATTGATAACATAATGACTTTCCGCCACCTGTTGGTAGAATGGCTAATGTATCGTTGCCAGCAATAATTGAAGTGACAATCTCTTCTTGGAGTGGTCTGAATGAGTCATATCCCCAATATTGCTTTAGTAAACTATAAATTCTATGTGTATCAATATTCATATTTGCTTGACATCGGAAGCAAAGAAACACAAAAAGAATGCTTATTGCAATAATTATGTTCTTACAAGCTTTTGTACCCCTAAAAGGATACGAACCGAAACTTATGCTCTTAAGTTTGTTTGAATTCCATGGTTGATGACATAAAAAGCTAATAACCACTATTTTGTCACCTCTAAAGTGTTAATATTAAGTTACTGTTGTCGATCGAAATCAACGTTTAAGCTAAAATTTGTCAAATCTTAGGAAAATAGGACACCAAGAGTCATTTCTAAGCTAACATTTTTATCAAAATCGCATTATATTCGCAATCACATTAAACAAGAGCACATTATTAAATTTTGCAATCCTTATAAAATGTGCGAAAATTTTTAACATTTAAATACAAAAGAATGAAAATTAAGTCAATCCTATTAATGCTATTTACCTTTACATATTTAGGTAGTAATGCTCAAGAGGCTGGATGGCAATTAGAGAAGGCTGACGAGAATTCGTCAATTGGAATTGGAGCTCAAAACTTATATTCTCAACTATTAAAAGGACGTACATCTACAACTGTAGTTGTTGCTGTTATTGATTCAGGAGTTGATGTTGAGCATGAAGATTTACAAGATAATGTTTGGATTAACATTGATGAAATCCCCGGCAATGGAATTGATGATGATAACAATGGCTATATTGATGATATAAATGGCTGGAATTTTATTGGAGGGCCTGATGGAAATGTTGATGCCGATTCATACGAAGTAACAAGAGTATACTCTAAATTGAAATACAAATTTGATAAAGCTGATGTTAGTAAATTATCTAAAAAAGATAAGAAGGAATACGAACTTTATAAAAGAAGTAAGAAAGAAGTTGAAAACAAGTTAGAGCAAGCTCAAGCAAATCTTAACAATATTGAAGCAACTATAGAAAGATTAACCTCTGGTCTTAAAACCGTTGCCAAAGCAATTGGGGAAAAAGAAATTAATTTAGAATCACTGCAAGGAATTGATGCCACAGAAGAACCAATGCTAGCTGTTGGTAAAAATATTCTTCTTGATCAAATTGCTAGAGGAATGGAGATTAATAGTGTTGATGAGTTGCTAGAAGGTATTGGAGAACAAATGGGAGGGGCTAAAGAATATTATTCGGATCAAGTAAAATATGCTTACAATACCGAATTTGATTCGAGAAAAGTAATTGGTGACAATTATGCCGATCAATACGAAAAGCATTATGGAAACAATGATGTAGAAGGTCCAGATGCAATGCATGGTACTCACGTTGCTGGCATCATTGGTGCTGTTAGAAACAATGAAATTGGAATGGACGGAGTTGCTGATAATGTAAAAATAATGTCTGTAAGAACTGTGCCCAACGGTGATGAAAGAGATAAAGATGTTGCAAACGCAATACGATATGCTGTAGACAATGGTGCTAGTATTATCAATATGTCATTTGGTAAAGGTTATTCTTGGGAAGAAAAAGTAGTAGAAGATGCTATTAAGTATGCTGAGAGTAAAGATGTTTTGTTGGTTCATGCGGCTGGTAACTCATCTCAAGATAATGACACAACTGATAATTTCCCTAATGACAATTATAGAGGTAAAGGTTTCTTATTTTTTAAAGGAAAAATAAAAAGCTTTAAAAACTGGATTGAGGTAGGCGCATTGAGTTACCAAGTTGGTGAAAATTTAGCTGCTCCATTTTCAAACTACGGATCAGATAATGTTGATTTATTTGCTCCAGGTATGGAAATATATGCTACAGTTCCAAATGATGAATATATGATGCTTCAAGGAACAAGTATGGCGGCCCCTGTAGTTGCTGGTGTTGCATCTGTTTTGAGATCATATTTCCCAGCTTTGACAGCTGTTCAAGTTAAGGATATTTTAATGAGAACGGTAACCAAGCAATCGCAACTAGTTATTAAGCCAGGATCTAGTGATAAGGTTCCATTTTCAGAATTAAGTGTTTCTGGAGGTGTTGTAAATATTGAAAATGCAGTAAAGCAAGCAATGCAAACAAAAGGTAAAAAGAAGGTTTCTAAGAAGAAAGCTAAGGCTTAATTATCATTAACTTTTAAATAGAAAAAGGTCAATGAGATTAAGTTCTCATTGACCTTTTTTATTAATAAATCAGTGTCAAATTCACAACGGAATCCTTTATTTATCTGGTCTTGGCCAAACATTGTTTTTGACATCAATATCAGAAGTTCTTAATAAAGGATCAATTGTAATTGACTTTACCTTTGTCAAATCAATATCTTCTTCAATGATATAGCTGGTATTTGTCCAAGGCCAATCTTTTAATGTTTTTGCAATAAATCTATTGTCTGTTTTTTCGCCTCTCATAATTCGCATTGGAATTGTGTAATTAAATGCTCTTCCATCTTTCATTACGACAGTTAAATCAACAGGCATTGGAAACCTTCCTTTACGGTTCAATTGAATAACGGTCTTACCATTATTATCAGAAGCAGATTCCACACTGTAGTCAATTTGGTGAATTGTGTTAACCATATATTCTCTATACCAGTCAAGTTCTAAGCCCGATACTTTCTCCATAACTCTAATGAAGTCATTTGGATTGGGATGTCTAAATTTCCATTCATTGAAATACCTGAGCATACCTTTTTCAAAAGCTTCTTGGCCGATAACATACTCCAACTGTTTTAAGAAAACAGTTCCTTTTGTATATGCAGCAACACTGTAAGCTTGATTTGTATTAAAATGATCGGAATGAGTTGAAAGCGGTTCTTCAAGGCCAGACTTCGAAAATCTTGCAAAACCAGACAAACTATTACCATGAGGATTATCTACAATATCACCTGAGATCAGCTGCAATGATTTTAGGTGATTCATAACTTCTGCAGAAGCATAACTAGTAAACCCTTCATCCATCCAAGCATACAAACTCTCATTTGTCCCCAAAACCATTTGATACCAACTGTGCATCCATTCGTGCACAGAAACGCCAACAAGGCTGCCATAGCTGCGTTCTCCTGTAATTAATGTCGCCATGGCATATTCCATACCGCCATCACCACCTTGAATAAATGAATATACAGGATAAGGGTACTTGCCATATTTATTATTTATAAAAGCTTCAGCTGCATTCATCGCTTTATGCAATTGCTCCCAATTTTCCTTTGTTCTTTCGTTCTCCTGATAAAAATAATGGAGCTCTGTACCAGCATCAGTCATTTTAATACTATGGGTGTAGTCAGGATCTGCAGCCCATACGAAATCATGAACATTCTTGGCTTCAAACTCCCAAGTCAGTTTTTTCTTACCTAGAAATTTTTTATTCTTAGTGTCTTTATCTGAATATCCGTGACCCATCTTTGTTTGGTTTTTAACCTTCCCTGATGCAGCAACAGTATATTTTCGATCAATTTTTATTTGCACTTTAAAATCTCCCCAAACCCCATGAAATTCGCGACCTATATATGGGTTTGCATGCCACCCTTGGTAATCATATTCTGAAAGTTTAGGATACCACTGGGCCATTGATAATCTGATACCTTCTTTGTTGTCTCTCCCACTCCTTCTTACTTGTAACGGAACTTGAGAATCAAATTGCATTTCAAGTTTTGTGGTTTGCCCAGGTAAGATTGGATGATCTAAATCAACTTCAAGTATTGTACCTTCTACATGAAAATCCACATCTTTCCCATCTTGTTTAAGTCGCGTTATTTTATGATACCCTATTTCATCTTCTTCTAAATTGTAAATACGATCTGCAACTCTTCTGTCTGGATCTGCAATCGTACGAGAGCGTACATCCATCATACTTCCAGGCTGGAATGCATTAAAATACAAATGATAGAAAACTTTGTGTAATGTATCAGGTGAATTATTGTAGTATTTTATTCTCTGTTTTCCTTTAAATTGATTCTTGTCTACATCAACATCAATTGACATATCATATTCTGCTTTTTGTTGCCAGCGTTGGCCTTGAGAAAAACAAAATTCAGATATGAAAAAAGCAAGTATTAAAAAAAAGTATTTCATAGTTTATTTTTAATTAGACGATATTTTTTGTTTGATTTATCGGGGTTATTATTTTATTAAACGAACCCCACTTGTATTTGTATTTTAAAATGATTAAAAATATTATTGAAATCACAATAAATCCTATCACCATAAAGGTTGGGTTCAGATTTGAAGTCTTGAGTATTGAATCGGTTTGGATAGCAGCACCATCATATCCAACAAATACAGCTCCTGCAAAGTTAGTTGCAGCATGTACACCTAATGCCAATTCTAAACCATCGTCCATTATGGTCATAATTCCTAAAACCAAACCGGCAGATATATAGTAAAGCTGCATTATACCAAATCCAAATTTTTCTATTTCTGGATTCATTGCATGCATTAAGCCAAATAAGATTGCTGTAATTATTAAAGGAACTACTTTGTAGTTTTTATTCAATAATGAATCTGGGCTACTTCCAAATCTAAAAAAAAGTAGAGACAGTAGTTTATAAGAAATCCCTAGAGCCAAAATTCCACAGAGGAATGCAAGTATACTGGGAATAGAGTCAATATCACTAATGCCATCCCATTGTTGACTAGCTTTCCCAATCAATTTTGAAGATCCAAAAGCCAAACCAAAAGATAAAATCAAAGGAATAATTTGCTTCAATTTCATAGTACCAATTCCTTGAAGTAGGTAACCTCTAAAAATCAGTTCTTCCATACTCGTTTGTACTGGTAAGAGTAAAACTGAAAGAATAACCAATGGAATAAACATATTAAACTTGAAACTTATACTGTAGTATTCTGGTGAGATGAAATATGCTACAGCTTCCATCAATAAGGCAAGACCCAACCAAGTAAAAAAGGCAAAGAAAATTTTCGACCAATTCATTCTTGACTTAGGTGTAATTAAAGTTTTAAATTCTCTCTGATGCAATGGTTTGAATGCAAAAAAGAATGCTGTGAGTGCTGCAACAAACATAATTAACAACAAAGCAAAACCCATATTTGAATTGATGCCAAATACTTCAAAATTTGGTTCATCAGCAAATTGATTGAGTGTATTACCTGTGGACTCTGAATTTTCATCTGAGGATCTAGATAAAGCTAAAAACAAAGGAATTTGACCTACAGTATAACCCAGAATAATTGCTATAAGAGCTATAACATATCTCCACCAGTCGTTAAAGCCATTAAACGCTTTTCTAAAAAACATATTTCATTTAATATTAAGCTCAAAATTAAAAATTGCTGTCACTAATTATGTCTGATTGACAATATTTAATCTATTTATAGTCTTTGTTTGACGCAAATATGATTTTAAACTCATTAATATGATGGTTTTCGTGTTGCGCATTGATTTTTATATTAATAATTTTAGCATCTTTGCAATATAAATTTAATGAAATGAACAAGAAGATTGCTTTTGCTAGTGTTTTGATATGTCTTGGTGCTATATTTAGATTAATACCACATCCAAGTAACTTTACGCCTGTGGCAGCTATGGCCTTATTGGGTGGTTTTTACTTTTCTAAAAAGTATTTGGCATTCCTTGTTCCTGTTTTGGCTTTATTGGTAAGTGATTTTATTTTAAACAATACCGTAAATAGGATCTTCTTTGAAGATCAGATTGGAATGGTTCTGTGGGCAGATTATATGACCTTTACATATACAGCAATTGTACTGACAGTGATTATTGGTTTTGCTTTGTCAAAAACTTCATTCGCTGGCAAGGTTGCGGGGGGTTCTTTGGCGGCATCAATTTTGTTTTTTATTGTCACAAATTTTGGTTCATGGCTAACCGCAAGTTTTTATCCTAAAGATTTTACTGGTTTATTGGCTGCTTATACAGCAGGAGTTCCATTTTTTGCAAATACACTTATGAGTAATTTATTGTTTGTTGGCTTGTTCGTTTTTGCTATTGAAGGTGCTCTAAAGTATTCTAAAAAAGCGGTGACAGCTTAGAAATTATGTCATTACCGTTTCTACTTATTTCTATTTAAACGTTATTTTTATTGTTGTGAAGTACTTTTTTCACTGGGATATTCTATTCTTACATGATAAATACTTCTGAGCAAAGATTTAAATTCTGATATACAGATTTCTAATTCCTTAAATGACAATTCGGAATTTGATAGTTGATCAGCCTTGATTTTGTAATCGACAATACCATCAATTAGTTTGTCAAGGTCAGAGCCTGATGGGCTTTTAAGACTTTTACATGCTGCTTCTATTGAGTCAGCCAGCATTAAAATAGTTTGTTCTTTAGTTGTAGGTTTTGGGCCAGGATATCTAAAAAGAGTTTCATCAAATTCTCTATCAGGCTCTTGGTTCTTCTGGTTTCTATAAAAATACTCGACTCTCGTAGTTCCGTGGTGTGTTGAAATAAAATCAATTAAAACTTTTGGCAATTTGGCCTTTACAGCCATTTTTTTACCTTCTATGACATGGTCAATGATTATTTTAGCACTTTCAAAATTGCTAATTTTATCATGTAAATTTTCTCCCTTTGAATTTTCAATAAAATAAAAAGGATTTGCCATTTTACCAATATCGTGGTACAAGGCAGCCGTTTTAACCAATAAGCTGTTGGCTCCAATTTTAACAGCTGCAGATTCACACAAATTAGCAACTTGCATTGAATGTTGCAATGTGCCCGGTGCTTTTATTGATAGCTCTTTTAAAAGAGGCTTATTCATATCCGCTAATTCTGCCAACGTAATTGTTGATGTGAACCCAAATAATTTTTCAACTAACGGTATGAGAGGATATGCTAATAGAAGTAACAAAGAATTTATCGACAACCAAACAAAAACATTATATTCGTTTGAAACTAAAGAGCCTGAATTAATTAGTGCAAGCCCTAAATGACCAATAAAGTAGGTGCCAAGAATTATCAGTATAGCCAAGAAAAACTTATTCCAATATCGAGTTTCATTTACTATCAGAACGGTAACCAAACCGGCAAGAATCTGTAAAAAAGTAAACTCATAACCTTGTCCACTAATAAAACTTGATAAGAGAACCACAACAATATGAATTATTAAAGCCAGCTTACCATCATAAAAATTAAGTATAACTATCGGTGCGATGCAAAAAGGAATCAAATAAGGATTTAAACCACTTGAATTACTTACTGAAAATGCAATAAAGGAAAATATAACTGGCCAGAAAACAAGAAAGCTAATGCCCTTAACACTATTGAAATCGTTGGTAAAAAACTTGAGAGCATAAAATATCAAAGCACCAAGGATTAAGGCTGTGAGTATAAAGTAGCCTAAAAAGTAAAATATATTCCTTGAAGAGTATAAAAAGCTTTTCTTGACCTTAACACCTTCAAGGTATTGATCAATTGTTTGTTTTAAAGGATTAGAAACATATTGCCCTTTGTAAATGATTAGATTGCCTTTTGCATAATTAACTTGGGATTCTATCAGGGAGTCTACCCCGTATTGAATAGGTTTTTGAATGATAACTGAAAAATCTCTATCAGCATACAAATCATTGTTTTCCCAATTGTAACCTACTTTGTATTCAATCTTTTTACTTGGCTCATGTTCAGGGAATAGTAAGCATATAATAGTAACTGCTAAAACAACAACAAGTAGTTTTGGTAGGTTTTTGATATTGAATATCTTATTTGAAGACTTTGCTTCTATCGTATCTATCACATGTCAAAAATAACCTTATTTTGGATTCCATTTAACTTCATCAACTTTATCTAATAAACAAAGGTATCTTGATAGCGAAAAAAAGTAATCAGAAAGGCGATTTAAATAAATAATTATGATTTGAGGTAATTTTTTATGCTCGTTCAAACTAATCACCCTTCGTTCTGCTCTTCGACATACTGTTCTACAAATATGAGAGATCGCAATACGCTGATTTCCACCCGGCATAACAAAGTTTTTTAACTGAGGTAATTCAAGTGAATGTCTATCTATCTCATTTTCAAGAGTTAAAGCAAGATCATCACTTAGAATCGGTAGATAATGGTCTGCTTTTCCATCAGAAGCCAAATGTGAGCCCAAATCAAACAATATAGATTGAATAGGCATTAAAACCTCTAATATATCTTTCTCTGAAATCTGACTGATTAGCAAACCAAGTTGTGAATTCAACTCATCCACTGTGCCATAGGCCTCAATTTGGACATGATCTTTATTGACTCTAGTTCCACCAAACAGTGCCGTTGATCCTTTGTCTCCAGTTTTAGTATAAATTTTCATTATAGAACTTAAGATTTAACGTTGTAATGATGATCTGGATCTGCAGCTTTCACAATATTTTCATTTTTATCATCAGACTCCAAAAGACCATCTCTTAATCTAATGATACGGTGAGCATGATCTGCAATATCTGGCTCATGAGTCACCAGAATTACTGTATTTCCTTCAGATTGAATTTTTTCAAAAATAGCCATGATTTCGATCGATGTCTTAGTATCTAGATTTCCTGTAGGTTCATCTGCGAGAATGATACTTGGGTCATTGACCAAAGCTCTTGCAATTGCAACTCTTTGTCGTTGTCCACCTGAAAGTTCATTAGGCTTATGATCAACACGATCTCCTAGTCCTACACTTTCTAATACTTTAAAGGCTTTTTCTAATCTGTTTTTTTTACTTATTCCTGAATAGACCAGCGGTAAAGCCACATTTTCCAAAGCTGTTAATCTTGGCAAAAGGTTAAAGGTTTGAAAAACAAAACCTATTTCCTTATTTCGAACAGTAGCCAATGCAGAATCAGACATACTACTAACAAGTTCATCGTTAAACAAATATGTCCCAGTTGTTGGTGTATCCAAGAGACCGAGAAGATTCATTAAGGTCGACTTTCCTGACCCTGATGGTCCCATCAGCGCTACATATTCATTTTTCTGAATATCGAGACTTACACCATTCAAGGCAAAAACTTTTTCAACACCCATGACATAAATTTTCTTCATGTCTTTTATTGAAATAATAGTATTGTTGTTCATAAATTTATTTTAAAACTTTTGGTACAGTAAAGTAAACGCCAGAATTGTGTTTTGTGTTTATCAAGGCAGCATCATTTGATAACATATTTCCAGTTTTATCTGACCTTAATACTTGTTCATGGTTGTTAATATTTATTAATGGTTCTATATCAATGGTATCAATTTCTGAAAGCTTATTGATCAAACTTATCATTTTTTCTAATTCAGGCTTTAGATTTTCTCTTTCTTCCTTTGAAAGTGAGAGCATTGATAGTGATTCTAAGCGTTTAATTAGTTGATCTTCAACTTTCATCTATTTCTTTTTAGCTTAAGTAATCAAAATTATCTATTGTTTTGCTTAAGATTAATAAATATCTCCAAAACTATTGAATTATTTAGATGTTCAGATGTCTATCTCCGTCTAAATGACTAATTTGGGCAACCAAAATTAAAATTAGATAACTTTACTATTATGTCTAACGGAGGAGGAACCACAACAAAGCTAAAGCACATTGCTGTATCTGGAAATATTGGCGCAGGCAAGACAACTTTATCAGAAATGCTTGGCAAACATTACAATTGGGATGTTGAATATGAAGATGCCAATACCAATCCATATTTAAGTGATTTTTATGAAGATATGCAGCGTTGGTCATTCAATCTTCAAATCTACTTTTTAAATTCAAGATTTCAGCAACTCTTAGATATTCGAGGTGGTGAAAGAATTGTCATTCAAGATCGTACCATATATGAAGATGCCAATATATTTGCACCAAACCTTCACGAAATGGGTTTGATGTCAAAACGCGATTTTGAAAACTATTCAACTTTATTTGATGTAATGACATCGCAAGTACAACCTCCTGATCTTTTAATTTATTTAAAAGCCAGCATTCCAAAATTGGTTGAGCATATCCAAAAACGAGGACGCGAATATGAAGGCAGTATCAGTCTAGATTACCTGAAACGATTAAATGAGAAATATAACAATTGGATAGATAATTACACTGAGGGGAATTTGCTCATTATAGATGCTGATAATACTGACTTTAAGAGCAATAAAAGTGATTTTGGTAATATCATAGAGCAAATTGATGCTAAACTTTTCGGCTTATTTTAATGTTTGACAATTAAAGTTTTCAATGTTAATTATTGTACATGGACATTTACTCTGAAATCAATTCCTTTTTACAAAAACAGGATGTCAATTTGGTAGCTGTTTCTAAAACCAAGCCTGTATCATTGATCCAACAGTTCTATAACAAAGGTCAACGTATTTTTGGTGAGAACAGAGTAAATGAATTGGTTGAAAAACACGAATCTCTCCCTAAAGACATAGAATGGCATATGATTGGCCATCTTCAGAAAAATAAAGTTAAATACATTGCCCCCTTTATAACTTTAATCCATTCAGTTGACAATGTAAAATTGGCTAAAGTTGTTAACAAAGAGGCAGAGAAAAACGAACGAACTATCAATGTCCTATTGCAAATAAAAATTGGTGACGAATCTAGTAAGACTGGGTTTGATTATGAGGACTTGATAGAACAGATCCCCTATCTAATGTCATTAACTTCTATCAACATTGTTGGCTTGATGGGCATGGGAACATTTACCAACGATAAAGAGATAACACAACAAGAGTTTGGTGCTATGAAATCGTACTTCGACAAATTGAAAGCCACAAGATTTAAAGATAATGACGACTTTACAGAATTGTCAATGGGAATGTCAGGTGACTATAAAATTGCTGTGGAGAATGGCAGCACAATGGTTAGAATCGGTAGCTTACTCTTTGGTAATAGATGATAATTAGACAACAGTTCTTAAGAATAGAGATCATTTAGTATATCTATTTTTTTTAGATTATTTTATCAAACTGATCGTTTTAACCACATTGAAATCCTTACCTCTTATTTTTAAATAATAAATCCCTGCAGCTTCTTTAGATAGATCAACTTCATTTTTATTGCTAACTTTCTTGACTAGCCTCCCCGCTGCACTTATAACTTCAATAAAGTCAATGGATTTGTAATTTTTATGTTCAATTGTAACTATTGAATTGGTAGGATTAGGAAATACATTTATAATATCTTTATTGACGATGACTTGTGTGTTAGAGCTTGTGCCTGTTTCAATATCAGTATTATAAAATACAAGTCCTCCCCTAGATGTTCCAATTAATATTTCAAAGAAACCATCATTATTTATATCAAAAAGTGCAGGAGATGAATCATTTCCTTCCTTTAAAAATCCAAGATAGTCATTGACAATTGGAGCTTCAGCAATAGGATCTGTTGAGTTAAATTGATGATGCACCATTCGTCCTGTTTTTGATCCAACAATGACATTTAATTTATCATCCTTTGTAAAAAAGACAGGAGCGGCGCCCCCATCCACCGCCGTATTTAGGGCAAAGGATACTTTTATTCTTCCCAGTGCACTTGTATTATTGGGATTAAAAACATCATTGTTGAATAACGGTTCTGATGCTTTACCGATATTTTTAAAATAATTCAGATTGCCAGTAATGAATTCTTGCGTTCCGGGAATTTCAAATCCATTTGTTCTTTCTTCTCCGATAACCAAATCCATTAATCCATCTTGATCAAAATCTACCAAATAGGGTTTGGCGCCATTCCCAACATTGATGTCCATGTACTTAAATACTTTATTGGCAAAATCCAATGTTTGCCCTGCCCCCGCTATGTTTTCGTAATAATATAAATTGCCAACATTGTCGCCAATTATTAAATCCAAATCACCATCACTGTCCAGGTCTCCAAATGTGGGAGAAGGATTATTTGATGTGGTTTTAAATTCTGAAAAACCAAGATAGTCGTGATCTACTAATTCAAAGGAAGGATTTTTTTTTGTTCCAGTGTTTTCAAATAAAACCAAAGACATATTAACATCTTCATCACTGAGTGAACCACCTTGGCCAACTAAAATATCCATCAAACCATCTGCATTGTAATCAATAAAGGTAGGTGATGTAAAACTTCCAAAATCAATGGTTTCCTCTTGAAGAAAGTTTTTCTTTCTTAATGAAAATTGATTAGGTCCTACGCCATTGTTTTTATAATACCAGATACTATTAAAATCTTGAATTTTCCCTATAGCGTTTGGCGTTGTTAAAATGTCTTTTAATCCATCATTATCAACATCGATACTAAATGAAGATAAAAATACATTCATATTTGCAGGCAATGAATAAGATGGGAAAGTTTCATCGATATCTGTCATTAAATCCTGATTTGCTGACCCACCATTATTTAGATAGACCAAACCATTATACAATAGATCTCCTAAAATTAAATCTGTATCAGAATCTTCGTCAGGATCAAATGCCAATACTGTTGAGCCAGAATGCAACCCACCTGATTTAAGTTGCTCTTGAGAGATCTGGTTATTAATGTTTGGTCTAGGTTCAAATGCACATAGTGCGGGATCTGTACTTAAGCTTATTTCTTGGCTAAGTCCTCCTTCCTCAAATTTACCAAAACAGATATCATCTACTCTGAAGTCCATGGTGTCTTTTGAGAAACCATTTTCAACTTGAAAATTTCTGTTGTAGATTACATATGACCCTCCACTATCAAATGACAATATATCTAGGTCTCCATCAAAATCAACATCTGCAATAGCTGGTATATCTGTTGGTGCTACATAGACTTGAGCACCATCCAATCTATTCCATAGAGCTGGTGCAGAATTGGCATCTGCCCTTCCCATTTTTCTTACCTTAAATCCAAACCCATCTTCTATTGTACTGCCCTCAAATAGCATTACACCTGATACACCTATCGGAACTCCAGATGTGAAAAGATCAACTACCCCATCTCTATTGAAGTCATTAACAAGGCAGAAACTTGTAATACTTAAAGGAAGATACTGATTGTATTTTTTTGTGAATGAAAATGAATTATCGGAAGCATTCCTTAGAAAGACCATTGATGCATCTCCTTGTTTGTCAAAAACAAAAAGATCCAACAAGCCATCTTGATCAAAATCATATTCTGAGAACTGGGCATTGCTAAATCCACCCGTAAATGGATAGGCCAAACTCTTACCATCTATACTTACGGGACACTCAAAAGTTTGGTAATGTTGACTAGACAATGTTGTCGCAAAGAGGAATAGGACTGTAAATATTTTCATACAATATATTTGATAGACAAATATCGATGAAAATTAGGTAATTATTGCTGATAATTCTTTTAAAAGAAGATGGTCAATAATATATTCATAAGTATTAAGTTTGAAGGACATTCTGACTAAATTTTAAGACTCAAAATTTACCGAGACTGAACCCATTCCCTCAAAAGTAGCTTTTACTGAATCTCCTGCTTTAATATTTACCATAGGTCCAACTGCCCCAGAGAGAATAAGCTCGCCAGCTTGCAGTGGCTGACCCATTTGCATCATCTTTCTTGCCAACCATAATGTGGCATTTAATGGAGAACCTAAGCATAGTCCCCCATGCCCTGTTGACGCTATTTCACCATTCAACGTCATACTCATTTTGCAATTTACAACATCTAATTGATCAAGCGTTTTGGGTGAATGTCCGATCACATAATGACTAGCTGATGCATTATCTGCCACAGTATCAGTAATTTTAATATCCCAATTTTCGATTCGACTTCCAACAATCTCAATAGCAGGAAGAGCATAATCTATGCATTCAATTACATCAATGATAGTCATGTGTTCAATATCTAAATCTTCTGCAAGTACAAAAGCAATTTCAGCTTCAGCTTTAGGTTGAATAAGTTCCTTAACACTAATAGATAATCCATTTAAGACCTCCATGTCATGGAATAAAACTCCAAAATCGGGTTGATCAACCCCTAGTTGCTTTTGAACAGCAATAGACGTTAAACCAATTTTTTTGCCGATGATTCGAGCACCTTGATTTAACTTATATTCAGTATTCGCATTTTGAATTGAATATGCAAAGTTTATATCTTCAATTCCTATATGATTTCTTAAAGGAGGAATTGTTATTTTATTTAGCTGGGCTTCTCTTAATAATTTTGCGTAATCTGCTGGTTTCACTTGTATATAATTTGGCATAAATGTAAGAGAAAATGGAGATTTAATAGATTAATAGCTTGGTTAATAAACCAAGTTCTGCAAGAGACCCCTCTCTGCCAGAGACCCCTCCCTTGCTCTTTTAAATACAACGCACCCAACCATTATATTTAGAACAATAAAAAAAAGTTAAAGAATGACCAAAGTTCACCGACTTTAAAATATATATTTAAGAAAACAGACTCTCTGCAATTCAGCGCATGAAATAAACAATTAAACTAATTTATGGGCTATGTAAAGTCCATTTTGATACTTATTTAATAACAATTATATTTATCAATGCGTTAAAGATTAATTAAAATGTTCTATATAGTTACATATTAGTTATATTTGTAATATGAAGCA
Organism: uncultured Saprospiraceae bacterium; assembly: GCA_905480605.1. Taxonomy (GTDB): domain Bacteria; phylum Bacteroidota; class Bacteroidia; order Chitinophagales; family Saprospiraceae; genus RFSX01. The sequence continues at coordinate 23,429 of CAJQRD010000057.1, forward strand.
AACATTTCAAACAGCCCTTTTGGCTTCGATAATCAGCCTTGCCTTTATAGGGCTCTATCATCTTTGGCACAAAGAACATGTGATTGAGATTGAGGAAAACTATGGCAAACTGGTTGCTAGAGCTGAAAACAGTTCGTTAAGGGACAGATATTTTAAGGATGAAAATTTACATGTCAACTTTGTAGAAGCTGCGAAAGCCGCAACGAATGCTGTAGTAGCAGTCAAAGCTATTCAAATAAAAGGAAATAGTTTTTCGAAGAATAAGTACTTAAAAGTCAACGGATCTGGTGTAATTCTTTCATCCAATGGATATATTGTCACCAATTACCACGTCATTGAAGATGCTGATGATGTTGAAGCGTTGTTGGGAAATAACCGTGAGTATAAATGTAAGGTTATTGGATTTGACCGCTCTACAGACTTGGCTTTGCTTAAAATAAATGAAGAAGGTTTAGATTACCTTGAATTTGGTGATTCTAATACGCTAGAAGTTGGTGAATGGGTATTGGCAGTAGGAAATCCATTCAAATTACATTCCTCAGTAACTGCAGGAATAGTCAGTGCTAAAGCCAGAGACATTAATATTTTTAATAAACAAGGTATAGAATCTTTTATACAAACGGATGCTGCTATTAATCAAGGTAATAGTGGAGGTGCGTTGATTAACACCAATGGTTATCTTATTGGAATAAACACTGCTCTATTGACTATTAGCGGAAAGTTTGAAGGTTTTTCATTCGCTGTCCCAAGTTCTATTGTTAAAAAAGTTGTAGACGACCTTAGAGAATATGGTGCTGTACAAAGAGCATGGTTAGGAATTTCAGCATTGGAAATAAATGAAACGAAAGCAAATGATCTAGGTCTTCCACATGTGGGTGGTACATTGGTTGGAGGTGTAGAAAAAGAAGGTGCAGCTAAAGATGCTGGCTTACAATCCGATGATGTTATTTTAAGTATCAATGGTCAGAAAACAACTTCAAGACCACAGTTCTTGGAAATGATATCACAAAGAAGGCCTGGAGATGAAATACTAATTGAGTATTTTAGAAAAGGAAAGAAAAGTAGTACAATTGCTACGTTGAAAAATCAATTGAATACAACAGATTATATTGCAGTTAGAAAAGATAAGATCTTAACAAATCTTGGTTTTACATTACGTGATTTAGATACATCAGAAAAATCAAAATTGAAAACAGAAGGTGCTTTGGTTGTGTCTATCACTAAGAAAAGTAAAATATCTGTAACAAATATGGATCAGGATTATATCATCACCTCAATAAATAATGAGAGCGTTACTACAGTTGATGATGTTGTGAAAATTTTAGAAAAAACGAAAGGACGAGTAGAATTAAAAGGCTTCTATGAACTTTGGCCAGGAGATTATCCTTATGTCTTTGAGATAAATTGATCAATAGTTAATTAAACTTTAAATTATCGTAAGTGGTAGGAATAATATAAATGCTTAGTGATATTTGAACGAGAAAAGAAATAATGATTGTAAATAATTATATGATGTGTTCAATGTACTTCCTTAAAGGGAGACGATAAACACATGGATTAATTACAATCTAAAAAGGCTTATCGTTAATATGATAGGCCTTTTTTTATTTACAAATTTTAAATTAAATCTAAATAAATGCAAACTAAAATTACATTAAATCGACTTGATGATCATGTTAACTTCGAAGCTATCAATTCTACAAGTAATACTATGTTAATGGATGGATCTGAAGCGATTGGAGGCAAGGGTAATGGTGTTCGTCCAATGGAAACTTTATTGATGGGATTGGCAGGTTGCAGCGGTATTGATGTTGTATTGATCTTAAAGAAAATGAAACAAGTAATAGATGATATCAAAATTGAGGTAGTGGCTGATATTGAAAAAATCGATCACTACAAAAGATACAGCAAGATAAACGTTCACTTCGATATTTGGGGAGATATAAGAGAATCAAAAGTTGAAAAAGCCATTGAAATGTCAATGGAAAAGTATTGTTCAGTTTCTAAGACTTTAGAAAAAGCATCAGAAATCACCTCTTCATTTAAATTGCATTCTTAATATGAAATTTGAATCTAAAGCTATACGCTTACAAACAGAAAAATCTCAATTTAGAGAACACAGCACACCGTTATATGCGACGTCTAGCTTTTGCTACGACAACGCAGAACAAATGCGTGCTGTTTTCGCTGCAGAGGAAGAGGGATATATTTATAGTAGATTTATCAATCCCAATTCAACTGAATTTGAGACTAAGATGGCACAGTTGGAAAAGACGGAAGCATGTTTTGCTACGGCATCAGGCATGTCCGCTGTCTTCGCTAGCTTTATGGCATTTCTTAAATCTGGAGATCACATAATTGCAACACGAGCTATTTTCGGATCTACTTATAGATTATTAAGTGTGTGGTTAACCAAGTGGAATATTGAACACACTTTCATTGATGGTTCTGATGTTGACTCTTGGATAAAAGCAGTTAAGCCAAATACAAAAATGCTTTACCTCGAAACACCATCCAATCCTGCATTGGAATTGGTTGATCTTGAAAAAGCTGGCGAGTTTTGTAAATCTCACAATATTATTTTTAATGTAGACAATTGTTTTGCTACACCTTACATTCAAAATCCAGTTTACTATGGAGCGGACCTGGTAGTTCATTCTGCAACTAAATATATTGATGGACAAGGCAGAGTTTTGGGTGGTGCTGTCTGTGGAAGTCAAGATCTTGTCAATAACGTTAAAGCATTTTGTCGTGCGACTGGACCTTCATTGTCTCCTTTCAATGCCTGGATATTGTCTAAGAGTTTAGAGACTCTTTCTATCCGTATGGAAAAACATTCAGAAAATGCACTTAAGCTTGCACAGATACTTGAAAATACTAAGAAAATTAATTGGGTTAAATATCCGTTTTTGCCATCTCACCCTCAATATGAATTGGCTAAAAAACAAATGCTTTTAGGAGGAGGAATAGTAAGTTTTGAATTGACAGGAGGACTGAATGCTGGTAAACAGTTTTTGGATAACCTTAAGATGTTATCACTTACTGCAAATCTAGGCGATTCACGAAGCATAGCATCACATCCTGCATCAACTACACATGCGAAATTAACTGAAATGGAGAGACAAGAAGTTGGCATCACTCCTGGTCTCATTAGAATTAGTGTGGGGCTAGAACATATTGCAGATATTAAGAATGACATTCTACAGTCAATAAATACACTCTAAGATGACTCCAATCAAAAACCAGATGCCTATTACTCTAAAAGACTACAAGCTATTTGAAGTTGACGCTCCTTTTGAATTAGAAAATGGAGGCGTATTAAAGGAAATGACAATCGCATATCATTCTTACGGAACTTTAAATGACAAACGCGATAATGTTATCTGGGTTTGTCATGCACTGACAGCTAACTCTGATGTAGTAGATTGGTGGTCTGGTATCTTTGGAGAATCAAAATTATTTGATCCAACAGAGAGCTTTATAGTTTGTGCTAATATTATTGGATCATACTACGGGAGCACTGGGCCGAGAAGTATTAACCCAGATACTGGAATAGCATATGGGTTAGATTTTCCACTTGTTACAGTAAAAGATATGGCCAAAGCACATGTATTGTTGGCGAAGCACTTGGAAGTAAATTCAATTGAAATTATTATCGGTGGTTCATGTGGTGGCCATCAAGTTCAAGAACTGTGTTTGATTTCTGATGTTTCTATTCGCAATGCAATTATGCTAGTGACCAGTGCTAAGGAAACAGCTTGGTCGATTGCCATACATGAGGCACAAAGATTGGCCTTAAGGGCAGATCAAACGTTTCAAGAGAATAATAATGAATCAGGGATAGATGGACTAAAGGCGGCACGTGGCATGGGATTAATTGGATACCGTACTTTTGATCAATATATAAATCAACAAGATGATTTAGACAACCGTTATTCAGATTTTAAAGCCTCCAGTTATATCCGTTATCAAGGAGAAAAATTAGCCAAACGATTTCATGCTCATTCTTACTTTCACCTTTTGAATTCTTTGGATACGCACAACATTGGGCGAAATAGAGGAGGTTTAAAAAATGCCTTGAGCTTAATAAAACAAAGAACGCTATTAATCTCTATTAACTCTGATATTTTAATTCCTGAAAGCGAACAACGTTTTATGGCAGATCACATACCTCAATCTAAACATGTGGTTATTGAATCAAAATATGGACATGATGGGTTTTTAGTTGAGACTGATAAAATCAGGAATATAATCCACGAGTTTTTACAGAAGTAATTTATGTATCCTCCTAGATTTACAACTACGATTCAATCCGAATTTATTTTGCTCTTAACATTATATCACCACTATGTGTATTAATTTTTATTTCATTGCCTCCTCCATTTAGTTTAGCATAAGTCCATGTATCAGTGTACAATTTGAAAGAACCTTTTTTAGATGATTTAAACTCTGGAGTCTTACCTACTTCCTCAATATCAAGATCACTCAGGATTTCTCCGTTAACAGTTTTAAGCTTGAAGTCTGCCCTATATGATGAAGGTAGTGAAATGTCAATATCACCATTGTATGAACTAAACGCCATGTCTTTTGAACTTGGAATTTTATCAAATGAAATTTCTACATCGCCGTTGTATGTGTTAGCATTTACAAACCCTGAAATGTTAAGAGCGCTAATGTCACTATTGTGACTTTCTATATTAATTTCACCAGTAATATTTTCTACAGTCAAGTCATCGCCGTTATGGTTGCTTATTTCGATATTGAAATTTAAAGGAACTATTATGGTTATTTCAATATCTTTATTTTTTGAATCACTATCAATTTCAATAATATTGTTATCCTCAGTAATTTTAATACCTGACTTGGCTCTTCCTACCCTTTTCAATCCTCCTCTTCTAGAATCCTCCTCTTCGTGATTGTCATCTTCATCTAAGTCATAGTTTACAACCACATTATCTCTATCTTCTCCGATGACAATAATAGATCCATGATGCAGATGCGTTTTAAGAAAACCTATCTTACCAGGATTAGATAATGGTACTTCAATATCTTTATTGCTTTGAGCTCCTAGTATTGTTACAAATGACAGTAGGAATAATGTAAAAATATTTTTCATAATTTAATTTTCTTTTGTTTTTTAAATGACATTTCCATTGAATGTTTCTGATGATAATTTAACTCCGCCGTTTCCAGCTATCACATATGTTTTTTTTAAAAGCCTTGATATTAATAAATGTTTTTATCGAAAGTTTTATTTTTGTCATTATCGATAGTATTTATAATACCTGATGTATTAATTTTCTCTCCAATAATATTTAAAGCTTCAGTCAGATACTCTTTCATTATGAATGATTCTTGCTGACCAATAGATTTTATCAAACCTTCTCTTACAATGGCTTTATCTGAATGTGACATTAATGCATCTACAGCAGCCATTCGAACATTAGCACTCTTGTCAAAATTTAACGACATGAAAAGCACTCTAATAATTTGTTCTTGATTTTCTGAATTTTTATTGGCATTGTTTACCAATGTTAATCTATGACTTGATGATGGATGGTATAAAATATCATTTACCATTTGAACATTACCAGGTTGTGAGTTGACTATACCTGTAAAAGTGTTCTTTTCAGTATTCTGCCATGATTTCCCTGCAAAGAATCCACATAATAAAAGCATTATAGGAAATGCGAGCTTAATTGGCAATGGCAAGAATGTGAACCAGTGTTTTTTATGCTGTTTTGTATTTTCTTTTTGAATCTCATCAGATATTAAGTTTTGTATCTTATGATCTAAGCTTATATTGATATCTTCATCTTCATAATGTGATTCCAAATTGCGGTATATATCAAATTCATCAATTGTCAATGAATCATTTATAAACATGGTTTCTAAGGTATCTGATTCAGTGTCAGAAAGTACTCCTTTATTAAATTTCTCCAGTAATTCTTTCTTGTTGATCATGCTTAAAAATTATAGTTTAAATGTGCATAATGATTCTGCAATTCTTTGATTGCTCTAAATACTTTTGACTTTACAGCAGATTCTTTTATTGAGAGAATTTGAGCCACTTCTTTATATTTTTTCTCCTGAATTTTCACCAAGTATAAAATCTCTCTCTTTTCATTATCTAACTTACTAAGAGCCTGAGACAAAATATTTGAGAGGTCCTTTTTATGAATATTATGATCAGCATGTGCGCTTTCATCTACTTTATCAATATTAGGTTCCATAGCCTGATGATTATTGCGTTTATTCTTTCTTATTTCATCTATCATGGCATTGCGTCCTATTGTAAATAGCCATGCCTTAAAATTGTCACCAGATTTATAATTATGCTTGTATTTAATTAGTCTGTAGAAAGTCGCTTGTACTAAGTCTTCACTAAATACTTTATCACTAGTCTGATTACAAAAGTAACCATATAGCATTTTCTTATATCTCTCAAAGAGTAAAGTCACGAAGTTTAAATGCCCTTCTTGTACTTTAATCATTAAATAATTGTCAGCTAGTTTGTCCACGTTTTGTGTTATATATAGGTATACTTATTGGTAATAATAAAGTTGCTTATTTATTATATATTTTTATTATAAAAGAATAAAAAGCACTGGTATTCAAAAAATTTAAGCGATAATTAGACTTAACAAGTCATAACTTACGATATTAGTGAAAAGTCAAAAAGTAGTTACCGAATGAAATAGATTAATATTTACAATTCTATCATTTCTTCTGTAATAGGATGGAATTTAGTACCTGTTATAATTGCAGTAGCTTCTAAACGGTAATCAGAAGAAACATTTTTTAGTTTCTTAGCAAGCAAATAGAATGGTTTTGTAAGGAAACTTTCGTCTTCCATGACGTCCATTTCTGATTTCATGAGATTGTAAGGTAATTTAAAAGCAATGGATTTGGATTCTCCTTTATCAATTTTAAAATCTACTTCTAGTTCAAGGCTGCCTAATAAATAGTTGTTGATCAGTTTTGCTTCTTTTCGACCACGCTTATATTTTTCAATAAGCTTTACCTCAATTTTATTTATATGGCGGGTAGATTGCGATGTGAAAACCAATTTACCTTTAATTATTCCAGGTGTAATTGCACTTTCATCATTAAGCTCTAAGCTTATTTTTACACCTTCAATTCCAAGAATATCTTTTAACTTATTTAGCATCTTTCTTAATCTATATATCTGTTTAGCCAGCTTTCATTGAGAGGAGTGACCCAATCATTTATAAAGGCTTCTTTATTGTTAACAAGATTATTAAAGAAAAGAGTTTCATTCTTGATTCTTCCTTCTGATAAGCCTGTCTTCATATCAGTATGGAATATTCGATTAATTTTATCGTTTTCGAAAAAAACATAGTTCAACCTATCAAAAAAATCGACGTTGTACTTACTTCCTAGTGCTTGAATGAAATGCACACTTGAATCTATTGAGCATCCACTTACATGATTTGTCTCATCTGCAACGAAAACCAAAAAGAGTTTGTGAAAAATATGTCCATAACTATCAACATCTTGGCCGTGAGACTTCCACTTCATGGTAAAGTCATATATTTCAGATTGTATTCTTAATGTTTCTTCATCATTAAGTAATCTATTGGCTTGATAAACCCATACTTTAGCGGTATCTGGAAGTGCAATTAAATCTCGTCTCATTTTACCACTTATTTGCTTGTACAATTAATTCTGAAATATCATAAATCATAACATCTTCCTCCTTGCCTTTGTTCTTAACACCATCATTCATCATTAAAATACAAAATGGACAATTGGCGGCAATAATATCAGGCTTGACATCTAATAGCTCCTCTACCCTTTCAATATTTACACCCTTTGATCCTTCTTCCTCTTCTTTGAATACTTGAGCTCCTCCGGCCCCACAACAAAATCCTTTACTGCGATTTCTCTTTACCTCAGCATACTCAGAATCAATAGCTCTAAGAATTTCCCTAGGGGCTTCATAGATACCATTTACACGACCTAAATAACAAGAATCGTGATAGGCTATTTTTTTTCCTTCAAATGCACCACCTTCTATTGTTATTTTTTTCTCCTTGATGAGATCTGCTATCAATTGTGTATGGTGTACAACTTCATATTCACCACCCAAAACTGGGTATTCATTTTTGATGGTGTTGAAACAATGAGGGCATGCCGTAACAATTTTCTTAACCTTATACATGTTAAGTGTCTCTATATTTTGAAGAGCTTGCATTTGAAACAGAAACTCGTTGCCTGATCTTCTTGCTGGATCTCCAGTACAAGATTCTTCATTACCTAATACAGCAAACTTAATTTTAGCTTCGTTCAATATTTTGACAAATGCATAGGTTATGCGTTGTGCTCTTGAATCAAAACTCCCGGCACATCCGACCCAAAATACAATTTCAGGTGTCTCGTTATTACTTGCGAATTCTTCTAACGTATAAACTTTCACTCTCTTATATTTTAGTTTTGACTATCTTCATTTAAACTCTTTGCCCAATCAAATCGTTGATCTGGCATTTGCCACACGCTACCACCACTTTCAAGAGCATTAAACATTGAAAGCCAATCTGATGGACCTGCAGATTCGGTAAGTAATTTATATCTTCTTAATTCTAAAATTGGCTCTAGTGGATCTAGCATAATAGGACAAGCTTCAACACATGCGTTACATGTCGTACAAGCAAATATCTCTTCATCACTTATGTAATCGAACAATGATTTCTCATCATTATAATCATTCAATGTCTGGGCACCAACTTCAATGTTTATTTGTACTTCAGTGGCTCTGTCTCTTATATCCATAAGTATCTTACGTGGCGATAATTTTTTTCCAGTTTGATTCGCTGGACAAACTGAAGTACATCTTCCACATTCTGTACAAGTATGTGCATCCAAGATGTTTTTCCAACTTAGATCAAATATATCTTTTGAACCAAATTCTGGTAAATCTGCATTCGGATCAATTTCTTGTTCTGTTAATAAGCCCATCATTGATTTTACCTCATTCATGATCTCAGGCATATTTTTGATTTCACCTCTTGAAGTTAATTTGCTAAAGTAAACAGTAGGAAAAGCCAACATAATATGAAGGTGTTTAGATATAGGCAAATACAATAAAAATCCAAACACTACTAAAATATGGAGCCACCAACCTACGCGTTCGATAATCATTAGAGTTGAAATTTCCAATCCACTAAATATGGCTCCACCTATAGCAGAACTGATAACTAAATTTCCTGTATTGGTAAAGTAATCTGTACCAGCTTTTTGCAACATTGAATCAGCACCGTTCATAGAGAAGATACCAATCACAAGAAAAATTTCTGCAATTAGAATATAATTAGCATCTAATGTTGGCCAACCTTTCATTTCAGGTTTTACAAGTCTTGGAATTTTAAGTAAATTTCTTCTTGCTAAGAAAATAATGGTGGCGATTAAAGCCAAAACAGAAAGGCACTCGATTGTATTTATTATGATAGGATAAAGAAATCCTATTTTATCAGCAAAGAATCTGTGTACTCCAAAGATACCATCTATTAAAATTTCTATCAATTCAATTTGTGTAAACAGAAAGGCTATATAAATAAACAAGTGAAGAATAGCTGGTATAAAACGCTTAAACATCTTTTTTTGACCAAAAGCAACCAATAAGACGTTCTTCCATCTTTGACCAGTATCTCCTGAGATATCAAGAGCCTTTCCAAGGTGGATCGTTTTATAAATTCTACTGTAAGATTTATAGGCAAAAAAGCCAACTACAAGTAAAATTGATATAAATATTATTTGTTGTATCATAATCGATGACTTGAACCGCTAATTTAATCATTTGATTTTAGTTAATTAGGATGAAGTACGTAAAGTATTACTTTATTTGGGTGCAGTTTTAATTGAATATCACATGTTTTCGATAAGGTTTAGATCTTTTGTTGATATATTTACGCTTTAAATAGATAGTATGAAGGTATTAAGCAACAAACAAATAGAGCAAAAGGTAGACAGATTGGCCTATGAAATACTTGAAGATAACTTCAACGAACCTATGGTCGTTTTCCTTGGTATAAATAAGAATGGATTGCGTTTTGCAAAGTATTTGAAGGAAACTTATGATGGAATTTCCGAAGGAAAATCAACTATTGGGGGCATAACATTAAATGCAGCAAAACCACTTGAAGGTGAAATTCTAATTGATGTTGATCTGAAGTCGCTTAATAACAAATCTATTGTAATTGTTGATGATGTTGCCAATACTGGACGAACTATCTTTTATGGTGCTAAGCCACTGATGGAATACTTGCCAAAGAAGGTACAGGTTGCCGTTTTAGTAGATAGAAAACACAAGCAATTTCCAATAGAAGTTGATTATGTAGGATTATCATTAGCTACAACTTTGAAAGAAAATATCAGAGTCGATCTATCAAGAAAAGCATCGAAGTCAGTTTTCTTAGAGTAAAAGAATTAAAATTGGCATTTAGATTAGATCTTATTTAGCGAAATTCCTTGATTTATGTGCGTTGTATTCTAAGAAGGGCAAAGAACATACTTTGGCCAAATCATTCAAGACAAGAAAAATAATTATAAAATGCAAATAGATGACGTCATTTATTTGATGTGTCACTATTTTATTTTTTGTAAGCGTTTGTAAACGTTTAAAAAGGACATGGCATGTCCTTTTTAATATAGAAATATTTGGTTTTATGAAAACTTCTTTTCTGAGAATGATTCTATAAAATTTACAAGATTAGAATACATAAAAAAAGCAGAACCAATCGGTTCTGCTTTTTTATTTATAAACAGATCATTCTTAGTTCTTTACAACTTGTTGAACATATACTGCATCATCAAAAATTACTTTTAAAGTATATATTCCACTTGCTATATTATTCAAGTCGATAGTGTTACTTATGTTGTTTGTTGAAAGCATCAATTGGCCATTAATGCTATAAATTTGAATGCTATTGAATCTATCATCTGCATCAATAATTAATTGGCCTTCTGTTGGATTTGGATATATTTCAATACTTCCTTCATAAATGTTTTCATTGCTTAAATAAGGTTCAAAAGCAGTTAAAGAATAAGGAAGTAATTGATAACCACTGTCGAAAGGGGCATCGCTATCAAATTGACCACCAATTCCTGTTACAATAGAAAAACCATCTGGTATAGGCTCTGAAGATAAAGGTGAATCCGAATCTATTCGAACTCTTATGACTTCTCCTCCTGCTGTATTAAAATCTACATTAAAACTAGATCCATCTCCAGCCCATTGACTTGGATCAACCCATCCTGTCATTGTGATAGAAGTTACACTTGATTCAGTAGATTCATCAAGAGTCATTTTTTGAGTCCCTATTTGAAGAACATTGTTTGTGCTTACAACATCAATTGAATCTGGATTAATTTGAGTTAGACCATTAAATTGTGCCATTCTTCCCCACACTGTAATTTCATCTGATTCTTTAAATGAGTATCCCAAAGTATCACTAGCACTGAACAATCCAATTCCAATGTTCGTATCATCAATAATTGAGAATTGTAAACCAGAAGGTCTGAAATTAATTCCATGAACGACTCCAGTAATTTCAACCAAGTCCCCTACTCTCGTAGATACAAAATCGCCATCAGTTTCTCTAGCTTGTGTTATTGTAAGCTTTTCATATGTTGGTCCTCCAGTTGAGCCCGTGTCATATGGATTTATATCAGCAACCGATCTTGGGAAAACTTGATATCCTTGAAAATAAGGGGCTTCATTGTCAAATTGTCCCACAATTCCTGTAATATTAAATGTGCCTTGCGGCGCAGGCATTCCTGAAATATCAATATCAGAATCGATTCTAGCTTGAAATGTATTTGTACCATCAGTAATGTTGACATTAAAAGATCCTGATCCCCATTCCGCTTCATCAACTAAAGAAACATTTTCAATAGTTACTAAAGAAGCTTCATTTGCTTCAGTCAATTCTGTAACCACATTTGGTGCAGGAATTGCATTTCCTTGAGAGATTATTTCTAAAGATGTAGGAATCAATTCTGCCAAACCATTAAATTCATCTAAGTCACCAATTACTTTTAATTCATCTCCATCAGTCACATCATAACCAACATCATTGTTAAATGCAAATACTGTGATTCCAATATTTTCCGTTTCACTAAAAAGAACCCAAGTTTGACCTCCAGATCTAAAGTTAGGACCGATTGCGATCCCTGTCAATTCAACGTTTTGGTTCAGCCTAATCAATGCACCTTCACCATCAACTTCTCTAGCTTGAGCAATAGTGATGACTTCCTGAGCAACAGTATTATTGCTGAAGAAAGCAATTGAAAGTAAGACAAATGATAATTGTATAATTTTTTTCATAAAGTGTATTTATTTAATATTTAAATATTTGTGAAAATTCTAGTGTAACTCAACATTCCAAAATAGAGAAAAATCTTATTAAAACAATATTTTATAAGATAAATAATTGAGATTTTGTTTAAAAATGAGTGTGCATAAAAAAAGCCGAGTTATAAATAACTCGGCTTAGTTAATATTATTTTCAAGATTTAGAAAGTATATTTCATAGCTATATTCCAAGTTCTTGTTTTACCAAATCTAACTCTGTTAGCCATATTGATCCCATTCCAATTTTCAGCTTCAACCATTGATGCTGGCGTAGAAGAATTTGCTTGAGAAATATATAACTCATCTAATAAGTTATAAATGTTAGCACTAATTCTAAATACATTACCATTCTCTAATGGTAGCGCATAACTTACATTAAGATCCACAACACCATAAGAAGGTAATTCTAATTCTCCACTTGTTACGTTAGCATACATTCCACTGTAACCGATGTATTGTAATTCTGTACTTAGGTTTTTAGCTACTTTATATCTTAAACTTGCTCCATAAGATGTCTGTGGAGCTCCTCCAATTTTTGTTCCATCAATTGAATTTTCACCAGAAAAAGTTTCTGAATCAACAAGTTCTTGATTATCATTAAAGTAGTCAGTTGTTGCATCACCGTCAACCTTCCAATCTCCAACAGATCCAAAAGCTTTAACAGTAAGTTTACTGCTTGCTCTATAAGCCAAATCTAGTTCAACACCTGCGTGTGTTTGATCTTGTTTAGTGTTAGTGTAACCTTCATTTACAACTGTATAATCAGTACCGTTTAAAGTTACAATGTCACCGTCTCTAAATGATTGAGTTCTAATTCTATTTTTCCAACTTGTTTGATAAACGTTTGCGTTTAAAGTTAAACCGTTAGCATAGTATTTGTAACCTAATTCAAGACCAGTAATCTTTTCATTTTCTGTAACAGGATTTAAAGTATTAGAGAAGTTTAAGAAAACTACATCATGGAAAGGTTGTCTTGAATAAGTACCTGCATTTACAAATACAGTGTTGCTTTCATTAAGACTATAACTTACACCTGCTTTTAAATTGTAGCCATTGTTTGTAACCTTTACTGATTCTTCATTTTCAGGTAACTCATTAAATCTTTCAAATCTAACGTGACTTTGAGTTGAGTAAGCACCTTGTACATATGCTGATAAATCTTCTTTAGCATATTCTAATTGACCAAACAATCCAGAATAATTGATAGTTTCTGAGTTGTCATATGCAATTCTATCATCTTCAGGTGCAAAGTCACTTAAAGCTTTCCATGGATCTGGAGAGTATTCAGTAGATGCTAATCTTCCTCCAGGAACATTTAATCTGTCTCTTTGAGCATAATTTTCTGAACCAAGAAGATTTACTACTTGTCTGAAGTGATCACCAGTGTAAGTTCTCAAATCAGCACCTAGACTAAAAGTTAAATCATCATTGAGTTCTCTTTCATAATTTAAAACAGCTCCTTTCCAAGAGTGGTTGTTTACTGAAGCTCTTCTGATGTAAGTTGTGGATTCAGAAGTATCTTTTGTAGCCTCTGTCGCATCAAAATTAATTAATCCTGATTCTGTTCTTAATCTACCACTTCCTAAACCACCGGTTCCACCACCACGGCCCCAAGAAGCATATAAAACAGTTGAAAACTTAGACTTATCATTGATATCCCATTCATAGTTTAAGTTCATAACTGGCTTGTGATAGTAGTTTCTTCTTTCAGTGAAATAGTCACCATCATAAACACCCCAGTTGTTATTATATCTTGGGTTTATCTCTCCATTGCCATCTATATGGCTTGAAATTGATTTGTTAAAGTTCTGATCATGCCATTGAGGTGCACCAGTCAATAAGAAATTAATTGAGTGGTTTTCTGCTGCTTTGTAACCAGCAGATACAAAATATGTTTGTCCTTGTCCTTTTGTACCATTAGCCCAACCATCACCAGACCAGTTAGACAATAGAACCGAAACTCCCCATTTGTCATTCACTAAGCCAGTGTTGTAAAATGCAGATACTTTTTGGTAGTTATTGTTACCAACTGAAGTTGATACACCTCCACCTTTTTCATTATCAGTAGACTTCATAATAAAGTTCCATGTTCCTCCTACTGAAGAAATCGCTAACTTAGAAGCTCCTAATCCTCTTTGAATTTGAATTGCAGATGCAACATCCGTCAATCCTGACCAGTTAGACCAGTACATTTTACCATCTTCCATTCCATTAATAGGTTGTCCATTTAAAAGAAAGGCAGTATTTGTTTGATCAAAACCTCTTGTGAATACTTCAGAGTCTCCGTATCCGCCACTTTGAT
>CAJQRD010000058.1 GCA_905480605.1 uncultured Saprospiraceae bacterium
ACGCCACATACTTTGCGTCATTCATTTGCCACACATTTGCTACAAAATGGAACGAACTTGAGATATGTTCAATCGTTACTTGGTCATTCTTCATCTAAAACTACAGAGATATATACCCACGTAATGGACATTAACAATAAAGTTATAGTAAGTCCTTTGGATTTAATTGAGTGAATTGATTAAATTTGAGTAAAACATAAGAGATATATCACTAACAGGTTAAGATATCGAGATGTTGTGTCTCATTAAAGAAACCAATCTAGTCAATTCAAGAAATGTCTTATTTCCAATTTATTTGTATCTTTCTACTATAAAACAATACTACAATAATGAATAAAATATTACTGTTATCAATCATAACCTTAACTTTCTTTGGATGTAAGGATAACCAAAACAAACATCACAATTCAATTGAAATAACGGAACCTAAAGGAGTTGAAAACATTGCATATAAGTGGGGACAAATGGCTTTGACTGCAACAGCTAACGACACAGAAAAGTTTAAGCCAAGACCAACAATAACCTCTCGATATTTAGGCTTAATTTTCGTTTCAGTTTTTGATGCTTGGTCACGATATGACGATAAAGCAATTCCCGTTTATCTAAATAATGTAGAAAGAGCACCAGAAAAAGAGCGTTCTTTAAAAAACAAAGAAATAGCTATAAGCTATGCAGCATTTCGAACAATGAATGAATATTATTATTCTGATAAAGAATTGTTTGCAGATTTTATGACCGAATTGGGATTAGACCCTAACAATGTAAGCTTAGACCCTAATACACCAGCAGGTATTGGCAACTTAGCGGCTAAAGCAGTAATTGAATCAAGAAAAGGAGATGGTGCAAATCAATATGGAGAAGAAGATGGCTCGAATGGAGAACCTTATTTCAATTATGTAGGATATGAACCTGTCAATTCTGCGGACAAGAATGTCGACCCAAACCGTTGGCAACCAAAATACTTTTCGGACGGAAAAGGAGGGTCTTTTGCACCTGGTTGTTTAACACCTTATTGGGACAAGGTAAAACCGATTGCCCTTAAATCAGGAGACCAATTTAGGCCAGGGCCACCGCCAATGATAGGTTCTGAACAATTAGAAAAAGAAGTTCAAGAAGTAATAGAGATGCAAGCTAATTTGACTGACTATCAGAAAGCGTTAGTTGAGTTTATGAGAGACGGACCTCAATCTGTTCAACAAGCAGGACATTGGCTCAAATTTGCTCAAGATGTTTCAAGAAGAGATAATCATATACTTGACCAAGATGTAAAAATGTACTTCTATAATCAAGTTGTAGCAATGGATGCCTTTATCGCATCTTGGGATTCTAAGATGTTTTATGATTATGCAAGACCATACGCATTAGTACACCAGTATTATGATGAACAAAAAATTAAAGCTTGGGGAGGAGAAGGAAAAGGAATGATAGAAATGGACGGAAAACAATGGCGCCCTTATTCGCCTGAAACATTTTTGTGTCCACCATTTCCAAGTTATGTTTCAGGTCATAGCACAATTAGTGGAGGATGCGCAGAAGCATTAAAAATATGGACAGGAAGTGATGAATTTGGTTCTAAGTCTGTATTAGTTGCTGGAGCGATGACCGAACCTGACAACTTGGGAGATACAATAACATTAGAATTTCCAACTTTTACAGAAACATCCGAAATGGCCGGTGTTTCGAGAGTTTTAGGAGGATATCACATTCAAGCGGATAATGTTGCAGGCCTTGAATTGGGCAGAAATGTAGCCAAAGAAGTTTGGGGATTCTATAAAGAACATATAGGAGAAAAATAACGAGACACAACACCGTGTATAATTAATTGCTAGATCACTGCCGACTTACGAACATTCCTGCGGAATATTCTATCTGTGATTTATTTGCTAAATTAGTCGCTGAACCACGCAACTAATCATACACAAAACGTTGTAAGTAATTATTAAAGAACAAAGACCTCGAAACTTTTATGGAGTATACAAACACTAAACCGAGTAACATTATGGAAACAGATGGAAACGGTTCGGTCTTCCAGACTTATGTTCCAAAGTCACTTTTTGGTATTGTAGATGTTATTGCTCAATTCCAATCAAACATACCTCAATCTTATAAAGTGCTTCCCAATGGAAAGATTGAATTGCAATTTTTACTAGAAGGGAGTGATGTATTGGATAACAAATTAGCAGAGTCTTCAGGGAACAACAGCCAATTTGCCTATATATTCTCAGCAACCTCAAAACCTCATTATCCATCATTTAAAAAAATAAATATGGTACTAATAATTATGAGTCCAATTGCGGCAAAAATCTTATTTGGCCTTCCCGCCAAAGAGCTCAAAAATAACTGCATAGAACCTACATTTCTTAAAAATTCATTAAATAAAATTCAGGATAAGCTAAATACATTGTCAACATTTAAAGAGAGAGCATGGTTTTTAGAAAAGTTTCTTTTTCAGAAAATCCAAGAATTTTCTGATGCCTTCATGATGAGTAAGCTATTAAAACAAATAGACATCTTGAACAGACAAGAAAATTATTCCTGGCAATACACCAAAGTGAATTTAGATCATATAAATTTTTCAAAATCCCATTTTCACAGACTATGTAATGACTGGCTGGGTATGTCTTACTATTCTCATATTCAATTGCAGCAGTTTAGAAATACGGCTTTTTCTCTAAATCAATCAATAAGCTTGTCAAATAGAACTTTCGATCATAACTACTACGATCAGTCCCACTTTATACGAAAGTTCAAACAATTTGCCGATATGACTCCTACTGCTTATATAAAAGCACCAAAACTTGAGGATCAAGAAACTCTAGTTTTACCTTTTTCAGAATGAACTTTTTAAAAATGGGACATTCGTACAATTATTTTAGTTTGCCCATAAACTATATTTGACATAAAAACAAAATCATGAAAACTAAATTTACAATTACCATTATTGCAGTTTTAAATGTTCTTCAAGGAATAGGATTTGTCTTAGGGGGTGAATCACTCACAAAACAATCCTTTCCGAAAGACATGCTTACGGAAGAGTCCATTCAAGTTGGTTCAGCAATGCATTGGCCGTTAGGTGTCGCTTTTATAGTCACAGGGATCATACTTCTCTCAATTAGAGGTCTAGGGCTATTGGAAGCAAAAAAGGTTTTACTCTATATAGGATTTGCCTACGTATTTTTCTTAATTAACGGTTTATTGCAGAATTTCACTACCCCAGTCATTGTGCCCATACCCGCATTAGTACTGATAGCAATATTCGCAGCATTATCAATTTACACCTCACGAACCGCTAAATCTTAAACATAGAAATGAATTAATTTTTTCATAACAAATAATACACTTTAAAATAACTTCGCTTTATTAATTTTAATTAAAAACATGAAACATTTTTTAACATCAATGATTATTGCTTGCGCTGTATTTACTACCCAAGCTCAAACTAGCTGGATTAATTGGGAATTTAACGTGCCACCTCAAAAACAAGAAGCTTTTGTTGGAGCGTTAAATACTTTCTTTACTAGTGAAACAGGAAAGAAATTGCCTATGGCCTACTTGACTGAACAAACTTTGGGAAACAACGAAGTAACTCACCATGTAAGAGTTATAAGTGAGGATGTAGATGCAATAGGTAAAATGCTAGATCCATCCAATTGGCAAAAAAACGAAGACTACCAAGCAATGGGCCAAGCCATGACTGATTTAGGTACTCTACCTCTTCGCTCTTTCACTGGAATGCCTGTAGCACAGTCTTCCCAAAAAGGTAATGGTTTTCAGATAATTTATTCCATGAACGTGCCATTTGACCAGATAATGCCCATCACACAGACATTTCAAAACTTGGTAAAAACAATGCAGCCTTTGCTTAATGAAGTTTCTGCAGATATGTCTTTGGATCAACATATTGCTGGAGACGATAGAGGAGTTACAC
The DNA here is from genome assembly GCA_905480605.1 of uncultured Saprospiraceae bacterium. Taxonomy (GTDB): domain Bacteria; phylum Bacteroidota; class Bacteroidia; order Chitinophagales; family Saprospiraceae; genus RFSX01. Next base: position 3,929 of record CAJQRD010000058.1, read on the forward strand.
ACTACGCTGTAGAAAGTCATAAGAGCTATGCGCATTACTTAAAAGCTCAAAATAGACTAATGCAAGCTCCTGAATTTGGAAAAATGTTCGAAACCATGGGGAAAGGTAATATTACCAATCCAAATACAATTGCACGAACAATGCTGATGATGTGGAATGCTCCTTCTGAGTAAGCAAGAGTTCGCATAAAAGTATTCCCATTTGTAAAAAATGACCATTGTGTACAATGGTCATTTTTTTTCAACAGATGGCGTAATGCAACTACACACAATCGAGTAGGCGGCTCCGCCCCTAAATAGGAGCGAAGTACACCTCTCACACCACCGTACGTACGGACCTCGTATACGGCGGTTCATGAAACAGAGTTCATTTCTTCTTACGATTTTCTTTACGCAGTTTGTGATAATATT
>CAJQRD010000059.1 GCA_905480605.1 uncultured Saprospiraceae bacterium
TTCTTATTAAAAATAGTTAGGTGTTCATCTATTTCATTATTGATATTTTGATCATATAGTTTGTTGAGTATATGAATGCCAGCTTGTTGAATATTTATTGAGAAGCTCTTGGTCAGCATTTCTTGACCAATTTTCAACATCCATTCTTCACTTTCAAACAAAGATTCAAATGCGGGTGTTTTTACTATAAAATTCTTTTTGAATGGTGATAATATGTAACTTAATTCATTGTCATACAGCAATGAAGGAATCGCCATACTTAAAATAGTTTGAAATTCCACATGATTAGCTATGTCTTCAATGTCATTCTGTTCGGACTCTATATATGACTGATTGTCCTCCAAAACCGGGAGCAATGCCATTTTAGTTTTTGGACAGGCCATAGGAATTCTAGAATTGATTGAATTCAAGTATGGTTGTAAACTAAATTTTATATTGTAAGGGATATTTATACTGTTGACGAGTAGAGCTTTTACGTCCTTTAGGGGAACAAAAGTATAATCTTCAGTAACGTAGTTCTTTTTGTTAATTGTTGTTGGCATAAGACTCAGATTGACTTATTTAATTTTTAGGGCAATTTTAATACCAATTTATGGCTTTTTGTCTGATCAAATATTGATTTTTCTACCAAACACGTCCCAATCAATTGAATTGTTACATATTATTACCATGAAGAGCAGGTATTGTTCATTTAACAATGTAAACAAAGTAGTTTGATATTGATAAATGGTGAATCATTTATACCTTAAGCGTAATCTGATTTAATTTGAATGGCCAACATAGTATTATTTTCATACTTCTATATAGAAAAAGAGGATATGATAAAGTAGACTTTTAGTTTAATGCTTTTATTTCCCATTGGTTGTTCAAATGATTAGGAGATGGAACAACCAATGGTTAGTAGTATTGAAATGGAATAGAAATAAGTCACAAGGTCAAAGGTGCTCGCGAAGGAATCGAATGTGAACTAATCCTTCAAAAGTACATTCAAAATATCAATGGCCGCTTCAGAGATAACTGTACCAGGTCCAAATACGCCCAATACGCCTGCATCAAATAAGAATTGATAATCTTGGGGCGGAACAACTCCACCAACTATTACGACAATATCATCTTTATCCTCTTTCTTAAGCAGTTCTATAACTTCGGGAACCAAATATTTATGGCCAGCAGCTAATGATGAAATCCCCAAAACGTGAACATCATTTTCAATCGCTTGCTTGACGGCTTCTTCTGGTGTTTGAAACAGAGGTCCAATATCAACATCAAATCCAATATCGGCAAAACTTGTTGCAATAACTTTAGCACCTCTGTCGTGGCCATCTTGACCTAGTTTTGCAATCATTATGCGTGGTCGCCTTCCAGATTTTTCTGCAAATGCATTAGAGAGTTCTCTAGCTTTCATAAATTCTTTGTTATCTGCTATTGCTTTTGAATATGCGCCTTCAATTGTTCTGCTGGTTGCTCGATATCTTCCGAAATGCTTTTCCAACGCATCTGATATTTCACCCAATGTAGCACGTTCCCTTGCGGCATCAATAGCCAGTTCTAAAAGATTGCCTTCTCCAGTTTCTGAGCAAATACTGAGTTTGTTTAATGCGATGTCTACTTTTTTAGAATCTCTATTGGCCTTTATTTTTTTAATTCCTGCGATTTGAGCATTTCTTACAGATGAATTGTCAACTTCTAGAATGTCAATGTCAGCAGCTTCATCATTTTTAAAAACATTGACTCCAACAATCTGATCTTGACCACTATCAATTCTGGCTTGTTTTTTTGCAGCAGCTTCTTCTATCTTTAGTTTTGGTAAACCCAGCTCAATTGCCTTTGCCATACCGCCATGTGCTTCAATATCTTGAATTGTTGCCCAAGCTTTTTCAGCCAATTCATGTGTCAGGTATTCTATATAAAAGGATCCACCCCAGGGGTCAACCACTTTGGTGATATCTGTTTCTTGTTGAATATACTTTTGTGTATCTCTGGCAATTTTAGCTGAAAAATCAGTGGGCAATGCCAAAGCTTCATCTAACGAATTTGTGTGCAATGATTGCGTGCCTCCCAATACTGCAGCCATAGCTTCAATTGTTGTACGGCCTATATTGTTAAATGGATCCTGGGCAGTCAAACTATAACCAGAAGTTTGGCAGTGTGTCCTTAGTGCCATAGACTTTGGATTGGTGGGATTAAACTGCTTAACTATTTTTGCCCATAGAATTCTGGCAGCACGCATCTTGGCAATTTCCATAAAGTGATTCATTCCAATCCCCCAGAAAAATGAAAGTCTAGGTGCAAAATCGTCTATTGACAAACCGGCAGCAATTCCCGTTTTGATATATTCTAAGCCATCTGCCAAAGTAAAAGCCAATTCTAAATCAGCAGGTGCACCAGCCTCATGCATGTGATAACCACTGATGCTGATCGAATTAAATTTTGGAATATGTTGTGATGTATAATTAAATATATCACCGATTATACGCATAGATTGCTTAGGTGGATATATGTATGTATTCCTAACCATAAACTCCTTAAGAATATCATTTTGAATGGTTCCACTTAATTGTGACTGATCGACACCTTGCTCTTCAGCAGCAACAATATAAAATGCCATAATAGGAAGTACAGCGCCATTCATCGTCATGCTAACCGACATTTTATCCAGAGGAATTTGATCAAATAATACTTTCATGTCCTCAACAGAATCTATGGCAACCCCTGCCATTCCTACATCACCTTTAACACGCGCATGATCAGAATCATAACCTCTATGTGTAGCCAAATCAAATGCAACTGACAATCCTTTTTGCCCTTGTGCCAAATTTCTTCTGTAAAATGAATTGCTCTTTTTAGCTGTTGAAAACCCTGCATATTGTCTAATCGTCCAAGGACGTACAGCATACATCGAGCTGTAGGGCCCTCTCAAATAAGGTGGGATTCCTGCTACAAAATTCAAGTGTTCTGCTTTCCTGATATCTCGTATAGTATAATTAGATTTGATGCCGATATTTTCAGAAGTTTCCCATTTGTTTTTTTCCTTATCTGAATATATATTTTTCTTAATCGGTTTTTCATCTAATGGATAAACTATTGGATTAGAAGCTAAAATTGAATCTGTAAAATGTTCTGTTAAATATTCTACGTAGTAACTTCCTGAAGCTGGATCGTTGACACGGTCTAAGTAAGTTTCCATTTTTAGTAGGTGTTGAATATTCCTACATATACGTTTGTCCCAAGCCATTTTGTCACCAGCATTAGGATTTATGTTATTATGAACTATATCGGCGCCACCAATGACAGCTGCCATTATTTGGGTACTCTTTTTTATTTTATTTGTGTTTTCATCGGTATGTTCATTGTCTGAAATATGTGCGGAAACAGTTATAGGGTTTTCGCTTTCTATTTGAAATCTCTCAAATAATTTAGTACACAGAGTTTTTATGGCTCTTACCTTCGCAATATTTTGGAAGTATTTCTCACCAATCGATATTTCTAAACATAACTTATCGTTTAGAAATGATTTTTGTTCAACACTAATTGTTCCAAAAATAATTGCTAACCTATTGTGAATATATGCTATTTCATTTTTGATATTGTAATCATTGGAATAATGGCATCTAACATCAAGTGAGATTTTAAAACAGGGTAGAACACCTTTTAATTGTGATATAACATTTGAAATGATTTTTGGTGAGGTATTGCATTCTAAAATTATACCACCATTTACTTTATTGGAATCTAAGCCTGATTTTTCAATATAAGATTTGAACTGTGTAATTACATCCAATCCATTTTCAGGTGTACAATAAAGAAAAGTGCTGATCCATTCCAATTGTACACCATTTAAAGATTGGTCGAAATTGGCTTGAGTGTTTTCATCAATATTAAGACAGATAGCATTCGCCCCAAGTTCCAGTGCATTCTTGATATTTGCATTTGGATTTCCAACTCCATTCAGTTCGAAATCGTCGCAAATAAGCCAATCGTTAGAGTCTCTTTTGTGAAGGGTACTTTCAACTTTATCATCAGCGTGGAAAATGGCTCCGATTTCAAGATTGTCTTGCACTGACCAATTGAGTGATTCAAGTGGTTTTCCTTTAAGATCTTTTTCAACCTTTGCCAACCAGTTTTTTTTCGACGACCCCTTAAATTCACTAAATAACTCTGTCATATCTATATTTTTACCTAAACGAGCTTCTTTTTACCAATAAAACCTAAATTTACCATTTTGTAAATATGAAGTGAAATAATATGGAATGTCAATACAGATACTTTAACGTTGAATTGGAAAATCATGTCGCTGAAGTCATAATAAATCGTCCAGACAAGGCCAACTCTTTACATGTAAAGGCTTGGGAGGAAATGAAACAAGTATTTGATGACTTATCTGTAAACCCAAAGGCAAGGGTCATTATATTGCGTGGAGCAGGCAAGCATTTTTGTGCAGGAATGGATCTACAGGCATTGATGGGCGGAGCTATTCAGGTAGATACTGATTGTGATGCAAAAAAGCGAGATCATATTCGCAAATTTATTCTTAAGATTCAAAATATTATAACTTCAATTGAGGATTGTAAAAAGCCTGTAATCGCTGCTGTTCATAAAGCTTGTGTAGGTGGAGGTATCAATATTGTTACTGCTTGTGACATGAGATACTGCACGGATGATGCATTCTTTTCTATAAAAGAAACTGACTTAGGACTGGTTGCAGATATTGGTGTTTTGCAAAGACTTCCTAATATAATAAATCCTGGATTTGTGGCAGAATTGGCTTTTACCGGAAGAGAGTTTCTTGGACAAGAAGCTGAAAAATTGGGCTTGGTTACAAAATCATTTACTGATCAAGATTTGATGTTGGACGAAGTACGAAAGTTGGCTAACATTATTGCTAGTAAATCTCCTTTAGTTATGAAAGGTGTCAAGGAAATGCTTCTATACAAACGTGATCATTCTGTCAAAGAATCTATGGACTTTATGGCTTTGTATAATTCAGGTATGCTGTTGTCAAAAGATCTATATGAATCATTTGAGGCTTATACAGTTAAGCGTAAACCAAAGTATGAAGATTTCTAAATTGCTATTTTAATGACTAGATATTTTATCCTACTTCCAATTTTCATTTTCCTATTTCTATGTTCATGTGGCAACACTATGAAGAACGAACCTGAAGTCATAAAGAAAACGCAACCGCCTAAAACGAAAATTGAAAAGGTGAATGATCACAATCTCAGATTGATAAAGCAGCAGTATGAACTTAAAATGCTTACAAAGAAATTAGAGTTCTCCTTGCACAATATTGAAAGAAAATCCTCTATTGAATCAATGTGGAATAAGGAACTTTCTTATATTGTTAATAAGAATTATATCGCGCAAATTAAAAATGAAATTTCAAAAAGTAAAAATAGTTTACAAAAGTCAATGGAGAAGTGGCAAGATATTTCTGATTCAATTGATACTACTGGTAATGATCAAAGCGCAAAATTACAAGAAATAAAAAAGTTAATTGAAGAACTTGAAGTTGAAATTGAAAAAACTTCGAAAAATTTAGAAAGGTAACTACAGAGAAGTTTATTAAGTATTAGCTTTGTTTACTCACCCCGAATTTCGTTTTACGAAATCCACCCCTCTCTATTCTAAAGAGGGGGAGAGTCAGGTCCTACATATTGTTTTTCATTGCATTGAATCTTTCAATCTAGTCTCTGCCCACTTCCCCTCTTTTCAAAAAGAGAGGGGTGTTTTTTCGAAGGAAAAATCGTGGTGAGTGAAAATAAATAAGAACATTGAGGTATGAGAAGTATTAGGATTGTTCACTCACCCCGAATTTCGTTATACGAAATTCACCCCTCTCTATTCTAAATAGGGGGAGAGTCAGTTCTTACATATTGTTTTTCATTGCATTGAATCTTTCAATCTAGTCTCTGCTCACTTCCCCTCTCTATTCTAAAGAGGGGGATAGTCAGTTCATACGTATTGTTTTTCATTGCATTGAATCTTTCAATCTAGTCTCTGCTCACTTCCCCTCTTTTCAAAAAGAGAGGGGTGGTTTTTCGATAGAAAAATCGGGGTGAGTGAAAATAAATAAGAACATTGAGGTATGAGAAGTATTAGGATTGTGTGCTCACCCCGAATTTCGTTTTACG
>CAJQRD010000060.1 GCA_905480605.1 uncultured Saprospiraceae bacterium
CTAGTTTTATTGCGATCTATTGTTTGGGTTTTTAATTCTTTTAATAACTCTTTTTTAGTCTCTTTTATAGTAATATTTAATTGCTTTCCCATCTTTAAATATACATAAAATATATGGCAAATTATTTATTAATTGGTATAAAATTTACTATTAAAAAAATTAGTTAGTATTGGATATTGAATTATTAAAAAGGAAACTTAAGAGGGAAAAGATTTCAAGGAAGCAAGCAGAAAAAATTCTTGAAGATAAAGCATTGGAACTTTACCACACCAATGAAGCTTTAAAGAAGCTTAATGAAAGTTTAGAAGAAAAAATCACACAACGTATTTCTGAATTACAAGAGAGCGAAACTAAATACAGAAATGTAATTGAACAAGCGACTGATATAATTTACAGTACCAATGCGGACGGTTATATTACTTTTGTAAACGCTAGAGGAGTAGAAGCATTTGGATATACAGAAAAAGAGCTTCTTGGCCGGTACTTTATTGATTTCGTTTTAGATAAATATAAAGAAGATGTCAAAGCATTTGCTGGGCAACTCATAAGTAATGTTGTATTTATTGAGTACTCAGAGTTTCCTATTGTAGATAAAAATGGAAATATTCATTGGCTTGGCCAAAATGTAAATCGAGTTGAAAAACCAAATGGCGAATATTACTTTATTGCCGTTGCTAGAGATATTACATTAAGAAAGAGCGCAGAAAAGAAATTAGAAACTGCAAGATTGGCGCTTGAGCAAAGCGAAGTAAAGTATAGATCTGTTCTTGAGAATATGGACCTTGGTTTGATGGAAGTCGACACAAAGGGTGTGATAGTGAGAGTTTATGAAGGATTTAGTAAAATGACAGGTTATTCTAAAGAAGAGCTGATAGGAAAAGATGCGATAAAAACCTTGATTGTAAAAGGCTATGAAGATATTTTAATAAAACAGGATTCGAATAGGTTAAATGGTGAGCTAGGAGTTTATGAAGTTCAAATCAAAAGGAAGGATAATACACGTATTTGGGTTTTAATAAGTGGTGCGCCATTTTACGATAATCAAGGAGTCGTTATCGGTTCATTGGGTATCCATTACGATATAAGTGATATTAAAAACTTAGAATTTAATTTAGAAATTGCTAGAGAAAAAGCTGTCGAGTCGCAAAAAGCTGAACAAAAATTCCTTGCAAATATGAGTCATGAAATTCGTACTCCATTAAATGGAATAATTGGAATGGCTCATTTGCTTATGGATTCTGGCTTAGATGAAAAGCAACAAGAATATGTAAAAATTCTATCTGACTCTTCAGTTATTCTTAAAGGTTTGGTCGCAGATATTTTGGATATTTCAAAGCTCGATTCAGGAATGGCTGAGATCAGCGAATCTGTATTTCACTTAGGGGAACTTGCAAATAGCTTGATTAATTCGTTTAAGTTAAGAGCAAATGAAGAGGGTGTTGAGCTTATCTGTTTATTTAATTGTGACCTTGATTGTTTCGTTAAATCAGATAAACAGTGGTTAAATCAAATCTTAATTAACCTTTTGGGTAATGCAATTAAGTTTACCAATGAAGGCAGAATTGAGCTTAACATCAAACGGGTTAAAGAACATGATGATGGTTATACTTACAGTTTTGAGGTCATAGATACTGGTGTTGGAATAGAACCCGAAGAATTGGGGGTGATTTTTTCGGCATTTAAACAAGCCAATACCAAAGTAAGAAAAGATTATGGTGGTACGGGACTTGGTTTGTCAATTGCAAGTAGATTGATAGCTTTGTTAGGAGGAGAGCTTGAAGTAGACTCATCTTTAGGAAAAGGAAGTCGATTTTTCTTTAGTTTGAGATTTAAAACCTCTTCTAAAGAATTAAGTAAAAACACCATCATTAACGAAATAAACATTGAAGCTAGAAAGGATATGAAACTTCTTATAGTAGAGGATAATTATATGAATCAGAGATATATAAGCTCCTTGCTTGATAAGTGGCAAATAGAATATGATTTAGCTGAAAATGGCAGAGTTGCAGTTGAAAAGTACAAGCAAAATCATTATAATTTGATATTTATGGATTTATCTATGCCAATCATGGATGGTTATGAAGCTACTCTTATTATCAGGGGGTTTTGTAAAGAAAAAATTCCAATTGTTGCTTTAACAGCTTCTAATCTTTTGTCTAAAAAGGAATTGGCACTTAAATCAGGCATGACAGATTTCTTAGCGAAACCATTTGTTCCTGAAGATTTGTTTTTAATGCTTACAAAGCATTTAGATACTGAATTTGTCAAATCAGCTTTCAATGACGATGCATTTACATATAATAATAAATTGGATTTTGAAAGTTTGAAAAATATTTATGGAAATGATTACTCTCATGCCCTTGATATGTTTACGACATTTATAGATGTTGTTGATGGAGAAATTCTAAATCTTAAAACTTTTATCAAAGAAGAATCAAGAGCAAATGTTAAAAGAGTAGCTCATAAGATTAAACCAATTTTTAGTATGGTTGGGTTGGGACATATTTCAAAAATTTGTGAAAAAATTGAACAATCAGCTAAGAGTATGTCATTTCTTGACATAAACAAGTATTACGAAGAATTAATGATAAAATTAAATTTGTCTAAGCCATTAATTGTATCAGAGATATATAAGTTAAAGAAATTTATAAAAGGCGTGGTAAGATAAAAACAATAATTGTTGAAGATGAATTGATGGCAAGAAAATCACTTGAAAATTTATGCAGTAAATTTGAAAAGATTGACTTAATTGGTTCATTTGAAAATGCCGAGACTTCTTTAGAATTTATTCAGTTAAATAGTATAGAACTTATTTTACTAGATATAGAAATGCCAGGTATGTCAGGATTGGAACTAATGGAAAAAATCCCATACTTACCACAAGTCATATTTACAACAGGAAACAAAGAGTATGCTTATGAGGCGTATGAATATGATATAACAGATTTTCTTAAAAAACCTATTTCTGCTGATAGGTTTGAAAAAGCTATTCATAAAGTCGTTGATATAAAAGACAGAAGAAATGCGGTTGCCAGTTCAAGTGCTATGCATGAATTGTATATAAAATCTGATGGTAGATATATTAGAATTGATTATAATGATATTTTATACTTCGAAAATGTTGGTGATTATATAAAAGTGGTAACAACACATGGAGGGTATATTTTTCATGATACTATGAAGGCATTAGATAAAAAAATAGTAAATCCACGTTTTCTAAAAGTGCATAGATCTTATATTGTCAATATGGGAAAATTTTTGGATATTGAAGATAATAGCATTGTAATAGAAAAGAAAGTTATTCCTGTCAGTAGAGCATATAAAGGAATATTATTAAATGGTATAAATTTGATTTGATAATTCGTTTACAAATTCATTTCTTTTTGTGGTCATTTATAGAGTTCTTTCAATCCTAAGGAGTAATAAAATGTAACTTACTATAGAATAATTAAGTTGAATTTCTAATAACTTTCGAGAATCCTCCTTAACAATCCCTCCCTGAAACACTTCCACAAAAAATTAATCCAATACAAAAAATATGAACTGGAGCATATGAAATATGTCTATATCTTGAAACTTGGTTTAGCATTATTAACAGTATCCAAAATGAATTTGATATATGAATGTCAACCAGGTATTAATATAAAATATTGATTTGGTAAAAGTTTATTCTAATCCGACAAGGGGACATATTAATATAGATATTAAACCAAATGTCACGATAAAAATTTATGATTTAACTGGAAAATTGATTCTTTCATTTCCTTTTTTAAAAGATACTTGCAATCTGGACTTTTCTGAATACGATTAAAGAGGTTATGTCGTTAAGTATAGGACTGTGTTTGGCAAAAAAAGCTGTTCTATTTATAAATGAAAAGTATGTTTTTGTTTAGCTAAGTTGTCAAGACTATTATTTTTCCTATTTCTATGAGGAGGGAACTACAGTTTAGCATGGCGTCTTCCAAATTTTTAGCAATATGAATGACTTCATATATAGACTCTACATTTAGGTTTTCTTTTTCTAGTGGAGTTAGTTTTGATACTCCAACTACGGCTACAATAGGAACTTGATATTTATGACAGATTGATGCTACTTGATAAACGACTTTTCCTTGCAAAGATTGACTATCCATTTGTCCTTCTCCGGTAATTACGAAATCGGCATCTTTAATTTTTTCTTCCAGTTTTGTTATTTGGGAAATATAATCAAATCCATTTTTTAAAGTCGTATTTTTTATTAGTCCAAATAATCCAGCGGGAATTCCACCAGCTGCACCACCACCAATTAAAGTTGAGATATTTTTACCGAATTGGTTTTGGATGACTTCTGATATGTGCGTCATACTTTTATCAAGCAATACTATATCTTCTTGTGTTGCTCCCTTCTGAGGTCCATAGATATGTGCAGCACCAGTTTTACCATATAAGGGGTTCTCTACATCACACAATATTGTTATTGGAATATCAATTGATTCCTGAGGAGAAATAATATTTATTATTTGGTTGATGTTTGAGCCTGATGGAATAATATTATTTTGATTTTTATCAACAAAGTTATATCCCAATGCATAAGCAATACCAAGTCCCGCATCGTTAGTGCAACTGCCTCCAACACTTAAAACTATTTTTTTGTGATTGTTGTCAAGGGCATGCTTTATAAGTATTCCAGTTCCAATGGTTGTTGTTTTTAAAATATTAAGTTCTGCTTTTTTAAGTTTGGCCATTCCAGAGGCTTCTGCCAATTCTATAAAGGCTGTATTGCCGTCACTTAAGTAACTTGCTTTTATTTCACGGAGTAATGGGTCAAGCGTCTCTACAGTGATTTTAGTATAATCAAAACAGTTTTGTAAAACTTGTAATGTACCATCTCCACCATCAGCCATAGGAAGAATTTTACATTCAATATTTTTATGACTTAACAGTAGACCATCAGCAATTGCTTGGCACACATTTAGCGCATCAAGCGAGCCTTTGAATTTATCGCATGCTATTAGAATTTTCATAAATCGAAAGAATTAGTACTTTGATCTTGAACTTCAATTTCAACTTTGGTAAAGTAAGTAATTTCTATTTAAAAAAGTGACGGAAATATATAACTAAAAGCAATGATTGCAATGGCAAATACAGATAATATGGCAACCTTTTGATAGTCCACAACTATTTTATCTGTTTGAATATCCTGATACTCTTCTCTTTTAATAATAGTACTTACTACCAATGAAACGACAATTGTTACAACAGCCCCAATAGCATTCCACCAAAACCAAAATACTTCAGGACAGTATAACCACAAATAAACATTTACCAGTACTCCTGTAAGAAGTCCTGCATTTGCGCCGATAAAATTGGTTCTCTTAAGTCCAATGGCTGCGATGAAAGTTGCAAAAATTGGACCATAGAACACAGAACCTACTTTGTTGATTGCCTCTATAACGGTCTTTGCAATGTCACCTGTGAAGAATGCTAGAACAATACAAACGACACCCCAAAACAAAGCCAACCATTTTGAATATTTCACATATTGTTCGTTGTCCATTTTTTTTGATCTGTTGAATATGTCTTCAATCGAGGCAGCACTCAAAGAATTGATTGTTGAGCTTAGAGAAGACATGGCAGCTGAAAATATTGCAATTAGTAAAATGCCTATAATACCATGTGGTAAATACTCTTTGATAAATATTGGAATCATCAAATCCGGTTTGTCCAGTGGAATCATATTCCTAAAATCTGGATTTTGGACAACTAAGGTTCCAATGATTAAGCCCATAATACAATAGGTAAGTGTTAATGGGAATCTCATCAAACCATTGCATAAAAGGGCTTTGCGTACAGTTCCAATATCCTTAGCTGAAAATAAACGTTGTACTTGACTTTGATCTGTTCCATAATATGATGCATATAAAAAGAAACCTCCAATTAGCATCGGCCAAAATCCGAATTCATCACCTCCTTCGAATCCTGTGGCAGTAAAGTCAATAACATTTAGTCTTTGTTGATCAACATTGTTTACAAAAGTATCCCAACCTCCAAGATGATGTAATCCATAAATCAAACAAATAATTATGCCTAGGAATAGAATTCCCATTTGAATCATATCACCATAGACTACAGCTTTCATACCACCTTGGTATGAATAAATAAGTGTGACCAATCCAATAATAATAATTGTAACCCACATAGGAATATCCATAACACTTGTTAGAATAAGTGATACAGTATAGATCATTACACTTGTTGCAAATGCACGAGAAATTTGAAATACAATACTCAACAATATTCTCGTTGATGCACTGTATCGATTTTCTAAGTATTCATAAACGCTTACTATTCCCATTTTGAACATTGGAGGAATAAGAAATATCATTAAGAAAATCATGGCCAACGGCACAGCGAATTCGTATGTTAACCACATCATGCCGCCACCTTCTTTCAATCCAACAAAAGCAGGAGCAGATATAAAACTTATCGCTGATAGTTGTGTTGCAGCAGTTGAAATAGACAATGGAAACCAATGAAAACTTTTGCTGCCCAGAAAATAGTCTTCGCCTGACTTAGAGGCCTTAAATAACTTTCCTAGGAATAAAAATCCGATAATGTATACAGCAATTATAGTATAGTCAAGTAGGTTCATTAGTCATTATTTAGAAATGTAATAATTGAAGAAGCAGTCCATGAAAAACGATTGCCCCCATATCCCTTCGTGAGTGTTTTTACCTTGTCTTTCTCTGATTCAAAGTATTCATAGAATCCAAGTTTTGTCACCAGTTCTATAAAGTCGTCTTTTATTATGTTTGATAAATCAGTGTAACCGTAATTTTTGAATCCTTCAGAAATCATCCAATTCATTTGTGGCCATACAGGACCCCTCCAATACCGTTTAGAATCAAAAAGAGGACTGTCAATATCAAAACTTGGACATAAATAATATCCTCTTTCATGAATGTTTGTTAGGTAAGATGCCATTTTTTCTACCTGACTCTTATTTGCTAAATTGGCAAAAACGGGAACCAATCCTCCTATCTCTTTGTGAAGTATCTGTTCGTTAGATCTGCAGTCATAAGAGACAAAATAGTTTATATCATCATTCCAGAATTTATTATGAAAATTGGCGGTGCTTAGAGATTGCCATTCTTCTATTTCTGATGTATCAAAATCAAACTCTTTACCAATTTGAATTAAAGAATCGTTCGACTTTATTAATATAGAATTCATCATGCAATCTTGAATTAGAAATGGACTGCTCTCTGCAATTTCTTTTCCATCATACTTGTATTTTTTCCCCAGTTCTAAAAGGTAGACATATCGATCATATTTGTCGCTTGTTGGTCTTTCCGAAGCATCCATTATTTGAGTATCTCTTCTTTGATAAGAAGGAATACTTCCGGGCGTAATTTCAATTCTATTTAATGCATCGTCCCATATCGGAGAATTGTCTCGGCCAGATTCCCATGGATGATAAATATAAAACAAGCCTTCTTTTTTATGATCTCTATAATTATAAAGAAAACGATGTGCGTTTACGACTTTTGGAAAGATGTCTGTTATAAATGATTTTAGTTTTTCATTTTTTGGATTACCTTTTAAAAGCTGATGAATAATAAATCCAAATACTGGGGGTTGAGTTATTCCGGATGATTTTGGAAAATGAGGTGCTCCTTTATTTATGTTACTATTCCAAAAATCGAAATTAGGAAAATAGCTTTTTTCGGTTTCACTATGAAATAGAATATGAGGTAATAAGCCATTTCCCCATTGACCAGAAAACATTTTTTTTATCTCTTGTATGGATTTATCAAGATCAAAGTACCCACTACCCATAGCAACAAACCCAGAATCCCATAGCCACTGAAATGGATATAGTTTTGCTGTAGGAATCGAAAAACCATCCCGCCAATTGTCCTTTAAAATTTCTTGCGCTTGAAGTTGTAAGTCCATATAGTATTTATGGTTAAGAAAACGATTTTAGTATTTATGTAAATCTAGCATATACATACAGTAATGAATCTGTATTAAACTATATTAATATGATACTATACTGTAATTTTGAAGGTAATTATTAACAATGATTTGAAATGAAGCCTGATTACGAACAAATAATTGATACAAAACAGAGGTCTTTTACCAGTAAGAAGGTTAAAAGGAAGAATAGACCATTATTAACTGCTGCTTGGCATTTTCATCCTGAGATAGAAATTTGTTTCACTCAAAAAAGTAATGGAAAGCGATATGTAGGAAATAATATTTCTGATTATTATGAGGGCGATTTGGTAATGCTGGGTTCTCATCTGCCACATGGGTTTACAACATTAGAGGTTTGCAAGCAAACTGTAATCCAAATGCGCTATGACTTTTTAGGAAATCATTTTTTTGACCAACCTGAGTTGTATCAAATCAAGAAATTAATCTCTAATTCTAAGATGGGCCTTCAGTTTTTTGGACATACCAATATCAAGGCTCAGAAGATTATTAAGTCTATAATGAAACATCATGGAATGCAAAGGCTGATATATTTATTTGAATTGCTGATGTTATTATCGAATTCAGCAGAATTCAAAACAATATGCTCTAAAGAATACTCTACGAACATTAATCCAGATCAATTAAGTCGCATGAAGACAGTTCTGAATTTTATTGAATCTAATTTTCAAGAGGATATATCAATATCTGATGCTGCAAAAATTATAAATCTTACAGATTCGGCCTTTTATAAATTCATTAAGCGCCACACCAAAAAGAGATTTACTGAGATATTAAATGAATATAGAATTAATCATGCTTCTAAGAAATTAATAAACACTCAAATGACAATTGCCGAAATCTGTTTTGATTCTGGATTTTCGAATTTGTCTTATTTCAATAGAAAATTTAAGGATATACTAAAATCTTCACCAAGTGTTTTTAGAGCACAATATCAGTAAAGGCAAAATTCAAATATATCTTCAATCCGATAAATATTAAATCGAATGGATACACAAGCTAAAACTAGAATGGGCACCTCAAACGAGGTGCCCATTTTTCTTTAGTATAATGTTAGTAGTATTTAAGCCGTAATTCAAAGTACAAACCTAAATAATTCTAATCTTGTATCAACTTATCCGCAATAACTCTTCTCAATTTCATCGTATTCTGAAGAGGATATTTTGATAGTTTTTTTATGCCTGAAATAAATGCACCGTACATTGACTCATCAACAAGTGATCCTGTTGCATCAAGTGCATTTTTATAAATTCGTTGGGCTGCATCATAAAAGAATGTTTTTAAGATGGCTTCATCATAATCTGTTTTCTCAGACTTTTCAACTCTCAACAATAATGATTCTGCAGTATAAATATCTGTAATGATATCTGAAATATTCATAACAGGTTCTTGCGCTTCTTTAAGATCTATTGCTTTACTCATTGCTTGTTGACCTGCATACCCCAATAACATGAAGAATATTTTTTTGAATGACTTCAATGCATTTCTTTCGGTTGCATAATAGTACTCTTTGCCGTCATCATTAAGAGACACCCCATTCATTAACTCTGTTTGTACAGCCATTGCTTTTGTAGCTAGATCAAACTCTCCCTTCATGGCTTTTTTGAACAAAAGATTTAACATTAACAAACGATTGATTTCGTTAGTCCCTTCAAAAATCCTATTGATTCTAGAATCTCTGTAAGCTCTTGATACAATGCCTTCTTCAGAATAACCCATTCCTCCATGAACTTGCACGGCTTCATCAACAACATAGTCTAAAACCTCTGAGCCATAAATTTTTATGATAGAACATTCTAAAGCATATTCTTCTGCTGAAATTAATTTGCATTCAGCAAATGACTTTCCCTCAGCTGAAAGTTCACCAATTCTATCTTCGATCAATCCAGCCAATCTGTAAATCGAAGCATCTAGTGTGTAGTTCTTTATGGCTTGCTCTGCCAATTTATGTTTGATCGCACCAAAGTTTGCAATTGGTTGCTTGAACTGTTTTCTTTCCTTAGCATAATTTACTGATTCTTGAGCCAGTCTTTTACTTCCACCTAGACAAGAAACACCTAATTTGTATCTTCCGATATTTAAAACGTTGAAAGCAATCAAATGTCCTTTGCCAATATCTCCTAGAAGGTTTTCTACAGGTATTTTTACATTTTCAAAAAACACTTGTCTTGTAGAAGAACCTTTAATCCCAAGTTTATCTTCCTCTGCTCCTAGAGTCAATCCATCTCGTTCACGTTCTACTATAAAGCCAGTGAATTTATCTCCATCGACTTGCGCAAATACAATAAAAAGATTTGCAAACCCAGCATTTGAAATCCACATTTTTTGACCATTAAGAATATATGATTTTCCATCTTCAGAAAGGTCAGCTCTTGTTTTTGCTGACAAGGCGTCAGATCCTGAACTTGGTTCTGTCAAACAATATGAAGACTTCCAAACACCTGAACATAAATTAGGTAGGTACTTTTGCTTTTGTTCTTCTGTTCCAAAATATAATATTGGTAACATGCCAATACCAGTGTGTGCATTGTAGCAAACTGAAAATGAACCTGCGGCACCCATTCCTTCAGCAATTTTGGTATTGCTTACAAAATCCATGTGCATTCCTCCGTAGGATTCAGGAATATGTGCTGACAAAATACCCAGTTCTCCAACCTCATCCATCAATTTGGTAGACAGACCTTCCTCTTGTTTGTCAATTCTTACAGCATTGGGTAATATACGTTCGTTGACAAAATTATCAACTGTTTCTTTAATCATTTGATGCTCTTCAGTCACATCATTTGGGCTAAAAGTACTTGCTTCAGGTGTTTCTTTTAATAAAAACTCTGTGCCTCTTAGTGTATGTTTCTTTGTTGTAGTAGTTTCCATATTTAAAAATTATACTCTAAGTTAAGTTTTTATTTTAATAGATGCAAGAGAAAAGTATGAATAAATGCAAGACAAAAGTATGTTGTGATATATTGTTGAGAGAAAAATATTAACTCTTGGTATAGAAATGGACATTTAGGGCTTCTCTCTGACAGAGAGGAGCCCTGACAGAGCTCAGCTCTATCACGAGGTGGCTTCCACATTTATTTTTAGAATCCTCCAACATTCAACCTACTTTCCACCTTCTGTAGGAGTATTACATCATTTTTTAATGATCCATGAAAACATTCAATATTATTTTCATCCTTTCTATAGCTCTATTTTTACCAGCTGTGGAAAAGGTGGTGATGCTAGAGGAGGACCCTCAGCGCTAATTGATTTTGATTATAGCTCTATTGGTTTCCCTGATGGTAGAGGTAGCTCTGGTGGAAATGGTGGTGAATCTGGATTAGTGGCTGCTGCTGCGTGGAGTGATCTTGAAAACTATGATTTTTTTAATGATAGAGACCCAATACAATAGAAACTGAAGTCAACCTTCTCTTTGAAACTCTCACTAATCTCTCTATGTACTCTGTGGTAAAGTGCTTAAGCTTTATTATCTGGAAACTTGAACAGAACCGCATTAAAACAAATTAAGAATAGTCCTTTTTAAAACTCCGTCAAATATAATTCTCCTGTGGCTGATATTTGCAGCAGTAATCAAATTTACTTTCGCACCAAATTTAGATTTCAAATCCTTAGAAAATTTATAATCAACAATTCTATCAGCATCACCATGAACGATTGTAATTGGACATTCAGTAGTCTCCAAGAATTTTGTGACAGGCAATTTGAACTTTAAAAGAAAATCAGGTAGGAACCAAAGGTATTTATTTTTAATATCTGTCAATGAAGTAAATGGGGCAATCAATAAAAGTTGATTGGGTTTGTTGTGACCAGACAAATAACTTGCGAAACCTGAACCCAATGAATATCCAATTATTGATATTTTGTTTTCAGCGTACTTTGTTTTTAAAAAATCATATGATTTTTGTACATCGTTTAGCATCTGTTCTTCACAACAAATTTGACCTTCTGTTTTACCATATGATCTGTAATCAGGAATAAAAATATCATATCCTAAATCTCTCATATGTCTAATCTGATAAGTGCCAAAACGAATGCTTCCTCTATTGCCATGCAGATATAGAATTACTCCTTTAGGGTTGTTGGCTTTTTCTTTGATCCAGAGTGCGTTCATATTCACATTCTCATCAAGTGGAATTTCCACTTCACTCCCACTTCCATAATTGAAATTCTCTTCTATTTTCTCAGCATTGAAAATAAATCTTTCCTGAAGAGCATAGACAGCAATACTGAATAAAATGTAGAGAGTGCCAAATATCTTGAGAAGTAACTTCATTTTGCAAATGTAACCATCCTAATAATGATGATCAATAGGACTTTGTTAATAAAATCATATATAATAGTGCTTTTGATTGTATATGCTTTGATATAGTTGTTAATTAAAAAAGAATCACTGACAGGATGTACAAATAATGTGGATTAGATGAGTTAGCTGATGTTTATGACAACAATTGTATAGTGTAAGAAAAGGTAGGGTCATTCGATAAAAAAGAAATATATTCGCAGTATAAAACAAATCGAAATGCCTTTATCTCAAATAGTAGTTATCGCCTGTGTTGCTTTTTTTGTAATATTTATTTTATGGGATTTGCTAGGAGGGGATATTGATGATGTTAAGTAAGGCGATCTTAATAATGTTATCTTTGATTTAATATCTCAATAATTATTTTTTAACCACAGAGCTCGCAAAAAAGACACAGAGTTACACAGAGAAAATCTAATCCCTAATCTCTGATCTTTCTACTCTTTATCTACACCTGTGTTGGCAACCAAATTAAATACTTTTATATATTGATATTTGCTTATTAAATTCTTTATCACATAAAATAACATTATAAAATATTGCATTTGTGCGGTTTTTGTGTTATATTAAGTGTGCTAGTGCAAACGTACTAGGTTTAATTATCAAATTGACAAAATATGGAAGCATCAGTTAATATTACCCAATCATACTTTAAAGGTTATGCCGTTGGACTTGCTGAAGGCATTAGAAATTTGGAAAAAAAGAAATATAGAAGAAGGAAAGTCAGAATTAATTTGTTTAACAGTAAATCTGATATTGATTTTATAAATGGATATAATTTGGGTTATAAAAACGGTAAATCAGAAAAGGAATAATGCTTTGTAAATCTAGCACCTGAGACTCATTTCTGACCCCTGACCTCTAAATCACAGATTCAACCAATAAGTCAATTTAGCTACAATTCCTCTATTTCGACTCGTAAAATTTTCCAAACTATTCTGCCCATAATTGTCAGAGTATACAATAAACAAATCTGAAGCTGGTGCAAAACGCCACTGAAATCTTGTGTTTATACTCAAGTTTTCAATTTGATTGTTGTATTGTACAAAGGTTGTTAAGAAATGTTTCTTGGAAAAAGTCAAATCAATTCTCGGTCCAATCAACCATAAGTTTGAAGCTTCAAATGGCTTTTCCAATTCAATGCGGTTGTAATTGGCATTTAGGGTGATTGATCCAAAGGGCTGAAATCTGAAACTTACATTTCCACTTATACCTGCTCTTGTCCCGTTGAAAAAGCTACCATAAACAGGATTGACTCTAAATGAAATATTTTTTCTTGAGTCAGTTGAGTAACTCAATGTCAATAGTGTATTCTTAAAAGTTGAACCTGCAGCAAGGAAAACATCATCTTCTTGAATTCTTGTAGGATCAAAATCATTAAGTAATAGTAAGTTGGTATAATCAATTCTCGCGCTTATATTAGAGTTGTTGTTAAACCGCGTTTCGAATTTCAGCTCAAATCCATTTTCTTCCAAACCAAAATTCTGAAGAACTTCATTGTCGTCTTTTCCTAATTTATAATACCATCTTGATTCAAGATTAATACTGTGCTGAACTATGTTGGGGTTTTTAGGATAAAAACGTAAAGTGGCTTCTGGACTTAAAAGCAAAATATCTTTTCTAGGCACAAAGCCCACTTCAGCATCGAAGCCGTCTCCTATCAATGCGTGAGACCATTCCAGTCTGAATCTACGTCTGTTGTATCGCACTTCTGTAAAATGAGCAAATTTTTGTTGTATGTCATTGGGCGTTATGGCATTCATAAATGAAACCTTTCCTGACCAAAAGTTATTTTGGGATCCTATCCGATATTCTATTCCAGCTAATCGATCATACTTATCGAAAGTTTCTCCAAAACCTTTATCGTTGATACTTTGTTTATTTACAAAAATGAAAGCCAAGTTAGATCTGTCAAAAATACGTTGCTCTGCAGCTAAAACAGTATAATTAAAAGCTGGTAAATCATTGGCTTGTTGTGAAGCAGTCATCATTGACAACAATCCTATTCTCAGGTTTTCGTTCAACTTACCACTTAATCTTGCACCTCCATAAATTGTATTTTGAATATTGTTACCCGTAGTTGTGTCTTGGCTAACACCAATGCGTCTAGTGAAAAAAGGATTCATTCTGCCGGATCCAAACCTTCCAAATAAATCAGCATTCTCTAAAAAAAACTGACGACGTTCAGGAAAGAAAATTTCGAATCTATCTAGGTTTGTAACTTGAGCATCAACATCAACCTGTGAAAAATCAGGATTAACAGTCAGGTCTAAATTTAAACTTGAACTTACACTGATTTTTGCATCTCCACCAATGTTAAAACTATTTTGTGCACCTGTTTGGTTTTCATCTTCAAAATCTCTGGTAGTAGATGTATTGATGTATGGTATCAAAGAAATATTAGGTCCTGACTTTGGAAGTGGTTCTTCAAAATTCAAATCGCCCATATAGGTTAAGTCCATTAATATATTTTCCTGGGGGATATTTATCCAAGTTGTGATCTCGTTGCTTTGTGCATCATTTCTGTAACTGTTGAATCTCCATTTGGATACACCTTCATTATATCTAACAGTCTTAAATGGTATGGCCAATTCACAAATCCAATAATCGTCATATTGTTTAGAATTACCATTCCATTTATTATCCCAGCTCTGATCAAAGCTATCTCCTGTTCTTCCTGAATTTGAAATGAAGGCTTCACGACGTCCACCATAAGGGTTCATTCCAAATAAAAATGCGTTGTTTTTATCATTATAAGTATCGAATAAAAATGAGATGTTGTCATTGCCACCAAAACCATAGTCCCGCTTTAAATTTTGTACTATGAAATCATTGGATTCAGTATAGCACTTTGCAGCAACATATATATAATCGTCATCGAAACTCATATATATTTCAGTATTGCTTTTTGCCAACAAAGAATCTGTAGGTCTATATTGTGAAAAGTTTGTTTGCTTGACCGCATTTAACCATGTAGGCTCATTCAAAACACCATCCAAAGTTATCTTACCTTCTGTTTTTCGCAGTTCTAATTGAGGTGTGTTTAAGTTTTTACCAACTTTGTTTTGACTCTGTCCATTAAGAGTAAAGCTGAGTAATAATACAGTCAATAATTGTAGTAATAATTTCACGCGCTAGTTTTAACGATGCAAATATAGGATTAAAGGCAATATCATAATGTGCTGAATTTTAGGTTTGCAATCTGTTAACAATTAGCCTTTCTACGACTTACGAGGTACAATTATCTCATAAGTGGGAAAATCGACTAATTCAGAATCGCAATGGCCACATTAAGGCAAGTCGCAAATGAGACCCATAATAAATATGGAATTAGAAGTTTTCCCGCTATTTTATGAAGACCTGAAAACATTCTGATTGTTATAAAAATGAAAAACCATAAAATGATAATTATTACGGCAGCTGGTAAAAGCATTTTTAATCCAAAAAACACAGGCGACCAAATAAGATTTAAAAATAATTGAAAAATAAAGACCTTGATGGCATTGCTTTTGGCCTTTGAGACCTCGACCTTGGTCCAGATTAATCCAATTGATAAGCCTATCATAATATATAGAATAGACCAAACAGGCCCAAATAACCAGTTAGGTGGCTGAAAAAAAGGCTTGTTTAATGTGGTATACCATCCTGTTATTGCAGAACTGGTTGAGAATCCAGACAAGAATCCCAACGATAAAGTCAAGAAGATACAAAGGGAAATTTTTAAATTATCTGACATGCTGAATTTATTGATAATGCTTGGTATATTCGTCTTTTGATTCTCGAACTAAGATACTGTGTTTAAAATAATAGCTATAACATTAATTTTTACTTTTTGTTTTCATGTTTGCTCGGCGCAAGATGAGGCACTGTCTAATCGCGTGGCCAATTACGATATGGATATTTACTTGGATATTGAGCAGAAAAAACTGGATGCTTCCACTCAATTAATCTGGAAAAACATCTCAATGGATACGATCACTGAATTGTATTTTCACTTGTATTACAATGCTTTCAGAAACTCTGAGTCTACTTTTTTTAAAGAAAGAGGCGTTCCAGCTTGGTTGACCAAAGATATTGATGAGGAATGTGGGTGGGGTTGGTCAAATATTACAAACTTCAAGGATGCGTTAGGAAATGACCTGACTGGAAATATGCAATTTGTTCATCCTGATGACGACAATAAAGATGACCGCTCAGTTTTAATGGTGCCTTTAGAAATACCATTATTGCCAGGTCAGGCACATGTTTTTAATTTTCAGTGGCAGGCCAAAATTCCTAAAACTATGCCCCGAACTGGCTACAACAAAGACTTCTTCTTTTTTGCACAGTGGTTTCCAAAAGTGGGGGTGTATGAACCTGCTGGAATGAGGTTTTCAAAAGACGGTCAATGGAATTGTCATCAATACCACTCAAGTGGCGAGTACTATGCTGACTTTGGTAATTATGATGTGAAGATGAATGTGCCACAAGATTTTGTTGTTGCCTCCAGTGGTGAGCTCAAAGGACAAACGAAGAAAGGGGACCGAAAAACTTGGCAATTCAAGGGACATGACATTATTGACTTTACTTGGACTTGTTCTCCTCATTACGTTATAAATGAAGACAGTTACAAGCATACAAAAATCCAATTGTATACTTACCCTTATAAAGATCATTTTAAGTCAAGATACTTCTCTACGATTAAATTTTGCATGCAGTTTTTAGATGAGCACTTAGGTGTTTATCCGTACAATACTCTTTCGATTGTTGACCCACCGATTCACGGAATGTTTACAGGTGGTATGGAATATCCAACATTAATAACATCCTTGAGTTTTTGCTTTTTTCCAAAAGGTATTAAGACACCCGAAACTTTGGTTGTACATGAATTTATCCATCAGTACTTTATGCAAATGGTGGCAACGCATGAAGTAGAAGAGACTTGGATGGATGAAGGTATCACTTCATATTACGAAGGCAGAATTTTGGATGCTTTTATGGGAGAACATACTTCTACTATAAATGTGTTGGGTGTAAAATGTGGCAATAAGGAATTTAATAGAGCAGAATTTTTCGGCTCAGGCAATGAGACAATTGCTCCAAACTCTATAAAAAGTTGGAATTATAAACATGGGGGATACGGCGATATTGCGTACAATAAAACAGCTTTGTGGTTGCAGACGCTTGAGGGCATGATAGGTTTAGAATTGATGGATAAAATAATGAAGGAATATTTCCAAACTTGGAAGTTTAAGCATCCTTCAAGAAATGATTTTATCAAGATATTTAATGATATGGTTGTTGCTGAATTGCCAGGTAAATTTCCTGATGGTATGGATTGGTATTTCAGTCAAGTGCTTTACGGTACGGATGTATGTGATTACAAGATTAGATCTATTTCGAATGATGAAAATCAATCTCCAAGAGGATTTCTTTCAAACCTTGAAGATTGTTCTACGGTAGAAGATGAACATAAAAAATATAAAAATAGGGTAGTCGTAGAAAGAGCAGAAGGTATAAAAGTACCAGTAGACATAGAATTGACTTTTGAAGGTGGAATTAAAAAACTTTACAATTGGGACGGACAAAACAGAAGCTACGATATTACCTTACATTCTGATAAAAAAGTAATAAACGCTAAAGTAGATCCTGATTTTAAAGTGATGTTGGATAAGAATTTTATTAACAATTCCTTGTCCAGAGAAAAGCAATCTAACGGTATAAAATCATTACTCAAAAAGGTGATGACAAGCTTGCAACATATTATGGAATCTGTAACTCTTTTGATTTGAGTCATGTACTTCAGTCATATAAGGCCGCATGGCAATTTTTAATAAGACACAAGTGGATCATCTCTCTATTGTACGGCTTTAATTTGGTTTTTGCACTTTTGGCGATAGGCCCATTTAATTCATATATAGAAAATATTTTTGCCAACAGTGATACAATCAATACTTTGGCAAACCAGTTTGATTACAGTATTATCATGGACGTCGTCAATGAATATGGTATCGGTATTGGAATGACATTTTCAGCATTATTTAGTTACTTTATTATGTATGTGTTGTGGTCTACCTTTGCCACTGCAGGGTTTTTAGGCATGTATCAAAAATCATTAATCAAAGGCCACTCAAAGATCAAAGAATTTTGGTCTTCAGGAATTACCTTTTTCTTCAAATTTTTAAGACTTAATATTTATATTATTCTTATTTATGTCATTGTGATTGCATTGATGGCAGTCTTCTTTATGAAGGATGGTTTAGACGTTTTTAAAATGGAATCTGAAGTGGCATTGATTTCAAGATTCTGGATGTTACTTTTCTTACTTTTTGTACTGGGTTTTTTCATTTCTATCTTTCGTGATGTTGCAAGATCAAATATTATAATTTCAAACCCCAAATACATTCACAAAACAAATCTTCAATCCTTAAAATCTACCCTTAGGCTGAGGCACATTTCTTTAAGCTTAATCAACTTGATTTTTCTCGCTATAATTTGCTTGATCTTTTATACCTTAAAAGGGATAGAAGCTGTCTGGTTATCTTTTTTAATTAGCCAGTTTTATTTAGTATTTAGATTGTGTTATCGTGTTGTGCGTGGATGTTCTTTTTTGGAAGTCACTCAATGATACATAAATTAACTTTTTCCTCACAGAGTTGCACTGAGTAAAAAAGAGTTTCACAAAGAGGGAGACAATAAAAAAATAGCGGAGTAGCTCTCTGAGAAACTCTGTGGCTAACTCTGAGCTCTCCGTGAGATAAAGTGTAGAAAAGATTTGCGAAGCTAATAGAAAGAAATAGAATAATAATACTTCCCCCAATCATATAATTATTCACTATTTATCATTAATTAAATTTACTTACCCAGTATAACCTCCATAATCCTCTTTGTCTCAGGCAGTGGATCAATACCATACTCCCGGTCCAAAACCTCAACACATTTTTTATAAACTTTAATTGCTTGTGGACGATTCCCAATCTGAAGATAAGCTTGCATTTGAAACCTATAAGCCTCTTCCCAAGTATTGTCAATCATTAATGCAGATTGCGCAAGGCGAATACATTCCCTTGGGTTGTCATCAACGATTAATTCGGCGAGCACCATGTAGGCGTTCAGAGCCTGAATTTGAAGACGCTCCCTTTCTGCGGCAGACCAATCTTCATACATGCGATTGGGCAGATAAATACCATGATATAAACTTATAACTTCATTAAAAATCTCAATAGCTAAACCTTTTTTAGAGGTAAGTGCCTGGTTACCAAGTTTTACGTAAAAGTCCAATGCATCGGCATCTATCCAAATATTTTCTGTTTCCAATTTGTAAGTAGAACCTTGTCTTGAAATGTAAGACGCTTCTGTTCTAGATTTGCGGTTGGGTTCCATAACTTTTCTAATGCCATGTAGAGCAACTTTAAAATCTCTACCTCCCTGGTCTATATCATCTACATCCCAAATTCGATCGATGATAATTTCTTTGTGAAGTCCAAATTGATGACGGTTGGTAATAAAAAACTGAATGAGTTGTAATGTCTTATCTCGCCCCCAATCTTTGTCACTAAGGGCAATGCCATTTATAATCATTTCAAACTTACCTAAAGTATACACACGTATACCAGATTCCGAATTCTTATAATTGTTATATTGTTCCTGCAATGAAAACATGGACTATTTCTTCTTGCTTAGTTTATCCACTTTTTTATTTAGTGAGCTAATCTCTTTGGCCATTTGAGAAATGGTCGACATCATAGTTTTGAAATCAGATTTTGAAGCCATACGCCAATCATCAATTTCAATTTTTTGACTTATTTCATCACCAACGTGCGAAATCTGTTCTTGTATTTGAGTCACCTGACCTTTTGGGTCTTTCAGTACATCCAGCATCAACTTGGGAGCAGACTTAGACACTTTCTTCCAAATGTCAAAACTTTTGGATATCAGACCTTCTTTCTCTTCCTTTGTTTTGTCAGGAGCAGATTCAACAGACGCGACAGTCATTTCAGACAATTTGGATTGCATAAACTCAATAGCATCTTCAAATTCAGAAAAGCTGGTTTGATCACCTCCTTGTACATGAGATATTTTCCCTCGCCATTGAATATTGGCATTCCCTTCAGTATCGTCAAATAACTTTTGCGTGAAGCGTATAACGAATGATGATGTTTGGTCTGTTTTCATGTGTTTTTCTTTTTTGCAATGTCAACAACTTTATTTACCGAAGTTTCAAACAAAGGTAAATGTCAACGAGGATTCAATGTCAACAATGTTAATAGTGAATTCATCTAAGTTATGAATTTTTATACATTCAAATACGATGCCTATGTCAACAATGTGAATAATGTCAACAATGGTTTAATGATACATGTCACTTGATGAGCTCTGACAGAGCGGAGCTTCCTAGTTTTTATGATATGCTATTTTTGATGACTTTTTTGGTAAAATTTTGATTGTCAAGTAGTTAACTTATTATACTTTGCTCCGCTCTGTCAGGGATGAGCTCTGTCAGAGCGGGGCAAAGTCTTTATTATAGCAAATAGCAATACCAACAGAATATCCCACGCACTTGATTGCTATTGTTTTCATTGAAGCATTGAAGCATTAAAGAATTAGAGCATTAAATCAGTGAATCATTAAAGCATTATTGGTACTGAATCATTGCATTAATTGTTGGCATTGAACCTGTAACTCATTTGTAACTTGCACCACTTAAGTTTGTGTCATATTTATAAAAACAAGCAAATAAATAATATAATGGCTAGTCAATCATCAAACTTAAAGAAATTTAGAAACGGTAGAAAAATCGTTATGAATACAGTAAAAACTGTTCATAATGGTGTTTTAGATACTGCTGAAGTATTAATCGAGGAGTCAGTAAAATCTGGTATTAAGTACCAAAAATTAGCTGTAAAGTCATTGAGAAAAACAGAACCTATTTTGGACAAGCAAGTAGATATCTTTTTTGATACCGCTGAAGCAATTGTTGACCAAGTACAAGTTGGAAACAAGAGATTCCAAAAGCTTTTAGGTATTACTAGAACAGTAAAAATGGCTAAATCTCAGGTTAACAAAACTGTGAAATTGGCTTCTGAATCTTTAGAAAAGAACTTCGAATTTGCATCAAAGACAATCAAAACGGTTGCAGATAAAGTTGCTGATAGAGTAGAAGATAATCTAGAGAAAATTGGAAGTACTGTTAAATTACCAACTCAAACTGCAGAAAAAGCTAAGAAGACAGGTGCTAAGCTTGTAAAAACAGCTACGAAAGAAGTGAAAAAGAAGGTTGCAACAGCAAAAAAAGTCGCAAAAAAAGCACCAGCTAGGACAAAGGCAGTTGCTAAGAAAGTGACAGCTAAGAAAGTTACGGCTAAAAAAACAACAGCTAAAAAAGTAACAGCAATTGGAACAACAGCTGCTAAGAAGTAATCATCTGCAAATTATACCTATTTATAAAAAAGAAAAATTAGAATATCATGGCTAAGAAAAAGATAAATAAAACTGAGGAGTACAATTTGACCAATGCAATTAAAGCGACTACAAAGAATGTAAATGCTTTTGTAATTGAAACGTCAGAAGAGGTGATTGATTCTGCAATAGAAAGAAGCCTACAATGGCAAGAAGTTTCAGAAAAAGCAATTAAAGGTGGTTTGAAATTGGCTGAAATTCAACAAGATGTCATGTTTAAGGCATTAGAGACTGTGAAAGGAAGCTTAATTAAAGGGAGTAGAAGATTTAAGAGCGTTTTTAGCAACAACTAAGATTAGTGGTATTAATTTAAATACTTACTCTAAAGTTAAACTAGGCCAAAGTTTTCAAGAAATTGATTACTTTGGCTTTTCTTTGCAATGAATCCAAGTACAAAAATATCGTCAAAAAAAGTCAAAAGACCATCGTTATTATGGTCTTTGACAGAAGCTACAAGGGCTATTTTTGAATTGGGCAGTTTCTTTCCTTTTAAGTTAATCAACAATATTCCCAAAGATGGGGATGGCCATCCTGTTCTGATACTACCTGGATTTTTGGCAAGTGACTCATCGACAGTCCACCTCAGAAAGTTTATCAGTGATCTAGGTTACAGTGTCTACGGTTGGGGAGAGGGACGGAATCTAGCAAATCAAGAGTATATCAATCTGCTTAATGATAAAGTAGACGCGATTGTTGAAAAACATGACAAGCCCATCAGTATAATTGGTTGGAGTCTGGGTGGTATTTACGCTCGCCAATTGGCAAAAAGTCTACCTGATAGTGTCAGACAAGTTATAACTCTTGGTTCACCATTTAAAGGTGTCAAGCAAGCGAATAACGCAAAATGGATGTATGATCTTCTAACCAGGGGTTCAGGACGTGCCAAAATAAATGAGGAACTCATTCAAGATATTCCTTTTCCTGCACCATTACCCACAACAGCAATATACTCTAAGGAAGATGGCATCGTACCATGGGAACTCTGCATGGAGGAACGAGAGACAGCTATTCATCAAAACATTCAAGTACGTGGAAGTCATTTTGGATTGGGTTTTAATCCAGCGGTTTTGGTTATCATAGCAGACCGTCTGAAGTACTCAGAAGAGAATTGGAGGAAGTTTGAATCTTCGACCTTGTTTGAGAAGTTATTGGTGTCTATGCCTGTTAACTTTTCGCTTAAGTAGTTCATCTTCAATGAATCAATGATCTAATGTCTCAATGTCAACAATGCTTCAATGTTACAAAATCATAATTAGAAAGCGAAAAAATTACTTTCCAAGCTATGGGCTGTGCCTAGAGATTTGCTAAGTCCCAGGTTTTGCTTTTCTGTTTTTTATTTAATGTTCTTCTCTTAAGCTATCGCCACTCTGTGGCTTTACGGTTTCGTTATAAATAATTTTATTTAACGAAAGCTCTAGCGGAGCGAGATCAAAAAAATATCAGCTCTTTTAATCTCTAGCAAATCCTGTGAGTTGAGATTGACCATTGTTGAGATTGACCATTGTTGGCATTAATATTTTTTGTAACTTGACCATCACTAAAAATATCACATTGATAGATAAAATAATTGACCAATTTGACTTATCGGATTTAGAATCTGTAACAGGCTTAGATGCTACGTTTTTATATGGTGAAACGCCAACCAGCCCAATGCACGTTGGAAGTGTGGCGGTTATTGAAGGATCGCTTGAGTTTGAAAATTTTAAGAAAGTAATTCATTCTAGAATTCATCAAGTGCCTAAATTGAGAAAACGGTTAATGACCATACCTTTCAGTATTGATTATCCTTACTGGGTTGATGATCCGCATTTTAATATTGACATGCACCTCAATCATGTGGCTTTACCAAAGCCAGGCGATTGGAAACAGTTGCGTAAGATGGCAGCACGTATTTTTAGTGAACCACTAGATCAGTCTCGACCACTATGGTCGTTTACGTTTGTAGAAGGGCTAGATAATCTTTCGCAAGTTAAGCCGGGATCTGTTGCAATTATTTCTAAGATTCATCATGTGGCAATCGATGGTGCAGCGGGCGCTGGATTGCTAGGTATACTTTTTGATTTGAGTCCAGAGGCACACGAAATAAAACCACCAAGAGAATATAGGCCAAGACCATTGCCGAATGAATTGGGGTTGTTGGTTAAAAGTAGTATCAGTTTCGCCAAACGACCACTCAAGTTCCCTAAGTTGGTGAGCAGTGCTTTGGAGGCGACTATGAAAGCTGGATTTATAACAAGAGCGCAACATTTGGATTTGCCGACAGCACCATTCTCAGCGCCATCGACACCATTAAACGGTATAATATCTGCTCAGCGAAAATGGAACACTACAATATTGACTTTAGACAGAGTTAAGGCGTTGAGAAAGATAATGGGTACAACCCTTAACGATGTTGTATTGGCGATTTGTTCAGGTGCACTGAGAAGATATTTGTTGGAAAAGGATAAGTTGCCCAAAAAGCCAATGGTGGCTATGGTCCCGATTTCAACACGTGGAAAAGATGACGAGGGAAGTGGCAATCAACTATCGGCTATGCTCGTACAGTTAGCTACTGATATAGAAGATCCTATTGAAAGATTGGAAACTATATATGAAAACACAATTCGTGGAAAAACATACCAAGGCGCAATGGGTGCCGACTCACTTGCCAATTTAGCAGGTGCGGTACCATTTGGTATTGCCAATCAAGCTGCGCGATTGTATTCTAGATTCAACATGGCGAAGATGCATAGCCCGGTTTTTAATGTCGTGATCACAAATGTACCTGGACCACAAATGCCCATTTATTGTCATGGACATAAAATGCACAGCATAATGGGAATGGCACCGATAATTGATGGCATGGGATTGATCATTACGGTCTTGAGTTATAATGGCAATATCACAATCAGTCCAACATCGGATGTCAACTCAATGCCGGATTTAAATAAGTTTTCAAAATATATTCTGGACTCTGCCAATGAGTTAGAAGATGTGATTCTCAAATATCAAAAAGATGGCGCCAAAAAGAAAACGAAAACAATAGCAGTAGATAAAGCTAAAAAAGAAAAAGCATTGTCAGATCAATACTTTGTGGGTATCCGCAAGTACTTAAAAGCCAACCCTACATTCATTAAAAAAGAGGTGGGTGTGTTTCAGTTTTTCGTAAAAGGACCGATACCTACAAATTGGCAAGTCAATCTTAGTAAAGCACCAGGTACAATCAGGAAAGGTAAGGCCAAAGCATTTGATGCTTCATTGACAATACAGGACAAGCATCTCATCAAAATTGCACAGGGAAAGTTAGATGTAATGACAGCATTCGTTCAGGGTAGAATTGCTATTACAGGTGACAATGAAAAGGTTATGAAGTTGGCGAGTATTTTGAAAAAAATGCCGAAAATTTAATTCTTATTATCGAAAATATTATAAGACATAATTGATAAATCGGATCCAATAGACAAGGATTTGGGTAATTCAATAAATAGGGAATTGATATTAGAACCTAAATTTAAAAGTAATCTTCATAAGGATTTTCTCCAAAACAATTTAATGGGATAAAAATTAAATCTGGTTAGAAAGGAGTAAAGTCTACCATAAGATGAAAGAAACTACCAATATGGAGTAAACCATTGAGATGATTAGTCTTTTGAAGTGAAATTATTTATGAATAAAGGAAGTAAAGGGTAATCTCTCTTCGATATTCAAAATTATAGAATAATCATCCCATTTCTAGCATCATTTTTGTATTTTAATTTTTGATTTTACACAATTCACAAAATAAAATAGATATTGATGATGCCACAATCACAAGTTAAGAACCTCATAAACGGTCAAAAGATGAGGAGCGGTCAGGCTTCTATGGATATTATTTCTCCTCTCGATGGATCTGTCATTTCTAATCTACCCATGAGTAATAGTTCAGATTTGGATGCTGCTGTAGAAGCTGCTAAAAAGGCATATCCAATGTGGTCAGGAATGACGCTTAAGGAGCGGGTACAGATATTTTTCAAGTACCGCCAATTGCTAGAGGAAAATATTGAAGAGCTTACAGAGTTGGTGCATTTGGAAAATGGCAAAACTAGGGATGAGGCGCGAGCAGAGGTATTAAAGAGTATGGAACTCTGCGAGTTTGCTGTATCAATGCCACAAATCGTAACCAATGAAATCCAAGAAGTAAGTAAAGGTGTCGAATGTAGAATCGAAAGAAAACCTCTTGGAGTAGTTGCTTGTATTACTCCATTCAATTTTCCAAATATGGTGCCCCATTGGACTGTACCAAATGCGCTCATTCTAGGAAATACCTTGGTGCTCAAACCTTCGGAATTGGTGCCACTCAGCGCCGTACGAATGGGTGATTTACTAAAGGAAGCGGGATTGCCTGATGGCGTATTTAATATTGTAAATGGTGGAAAAGATGTCGTTGAGGCTATTTGTGATCATCCAGATATCAAGGCAACATCTTTTGTAGGGTCAACCAAAGTAGCTAAAATTGTATATAAAAGAGCAAGTGGAAACCTTCAACGTTGTGTAGCTTTAGGCGGTGCTAAAAACCATCTCCTTGTCTTGCCTGATGCCAACCCTGATATGACTGCGAATAATGTTGTGGCATCCATGGCGGGTTGTGCTGGACAAAGATGTATGGCAGCGTCCGTAATGGTTGGAGTGGATAAAGTACAACACATTATTGATAAAATGATTACTGAGGCGAAACTGATTGTACCAGGTGAAAACCTTGGACCAGTAATCAGCCAAGAAGCAAAAGATAGAATCGAAGGTTATATTACAGATGCAGAAGCGCAGGGTGCCAAAATATTAGTGGATGGCAGAGGTGTAACTGTTCCAGGACATGAAAATGGATTTTATGTAGGACCTACCATTATTGATTATGTAAAACCAGACATGGCTGTTGCCAAGGAGGAGATTTTTGGGCCAGTGATTTCCATTATAAGAGCGAGCGATATTGACGAAGCAATCCGAATCGAAAATGGATCAAATTATGGAAATGCAGCTGCTGTATTTACAGAAAGCGGATCTATGGCCAAAAGAGTAATGGAAGGCGCAAGTGCTGGGATGATAGGAGTTAATATCGGAGTACCTGTACCTAGAGAACCATTCTCATTTGGTGGTTGGAATGAATCAAAATTTGGAGTTGGAGATATTACGGGTAAAAGTTCGATCGAATTTTGGACACAAAACAAGAAGACAACAACAAAGTGGAATCCTGAGGACAAGAGGGATTGGATGAGTTGATCAGATGAAAACTCTAATGTAGAATTTGAAATGTATACTCTTTAATAAAAAGTCATCAATTTACCTTAGAAGAGAAACCATTATAAATAGAATAAGCAATGATTGAAGCTACAAACAAAGCAATAGATATTGTAAAAAACAACTTGGATTATACGTTATTCTCTTGGTCAAAACAAGGAGGGTTAAATCCACTTAATATAGAAAGAGCCAAGGGTGTTTACTTTTGGGATAGAGCAGGTAAAAAATATCTCGATTTCAACTCTCAATTGATGAATGTCAATATTGGACACGGAGATCAAAGAATTACTGAGGCTGTCACACGCCAAATGAAAGATTTAAGTTTTATATACCCTGGTGCTGTTACAGAAGTGAGGGGGGAGCTGGGGAAGAAAATAGCTGAATTGACACCAGGAAACTTGACAAAATCATTTTTTACAAACAGTGGGGCTGAAGCGATAGAAAATGCAATCAAAGTTGCCCGTATGTATACGGGAAGAACAAAAATAATTTGTCAATATAGAGCTTATCATGGTGCTACATATGGAGCAATATCTGCAGGTGGAGATCCAAGAAAACATGCTGTTGATGCACAACAAGCTCCTGGCTTTGTACGTGTTGAAAATCCATATTTTTATAGATGTCCATGGAATAGCAATTCTATGGAAGAATGCGGAGAGCTTGCTTTACGAAACCTTGAGCAAGTTATCAATTATGAAAATCCAGGCAGTGTAGCGGCGATTCTAATGGAAGGCGAATCGGGGTCTTCGGGCTGCATTAAATACCCAGAAAATTATTGGCAAGGTCTACGCAGAATTGCAGATAAATATGGAATTCTACTTATTTCTGATGAGGTGATGAGTGGTTTTGGTCGAACAGGTAAATGGTTTGGTGTCGATCATCACAATGTTACTCCCGATATTATGGCACTGGCCAAGGGATTGACTTCTGGCTATTTCCCATTGGGAGCAACTGTAGTTACGGACATAATAGCTGAACATTTTAATGAAAAGCATTTAACAATTGGACTAACCTATTCAGCGCATGCTGTTGGATGTGCAGCAGCATTGGAGAACATCAGAATAATGCAAAGTGAAGACCTAATTGAGAATTCAGCTTCAAAAGGTTTATATTTAGACAAGAAAATGGAAGCTCTAATAAGCCAACATCCATCAATTGGTGATTTTAGAAATACAGGATTGCTCGGATGTATTGAATTGGTGAAAAACAGAAAGACTAAAGAACAATTGATACCATGGAATGCTAAGGGAGCGGAAGGAGCCATAGGTGCAAAAATTGCTGGAAAATTAAAAGAATTGGGCATGTTTACCTTTGTAAAATGGAATTTTATCTTTTTAGCGCCACCATTAAATATAACTGAAGAACAAATTGATGAAGGATTAGAAATCATATCAAAGGCACTTGAAATTGCCGACCAATATTATGAAAAATGACAAATGAAGACATAGTTGTACTTAGTGAGGATCTTTCTCACTCAAGTTTATATAGTGAAGATCTAAAACCTGTACCTCCTCAGAAACGCACATGGTCAATGTGGTCCCTTGCTGCACTTTGGGTGGGCATGGCTGTTTGCATTCCGACCTACCTCTTGGCCTCTTATATGATCGGAAGTGGTATGACATGGTTGGAATCTTTAATTATTATTGGTTTAGCCAATCTTATTATTACAGTACCAATGGTACTCAATGGTCATGCAGGTGTTAAGTATGGTATTCCATTTCCAGTGCTTGGTCGATCCTCATTTGGAATCACAGGAATCCATATTCCTTCAGTTGTAAGAGCCATCGTTGCTTGTGGTTGGTTTGGAATTCAGACCTGGATTGGAGGCTTAGCTATTTATGCAATCTTTAATGCTGTCACTGGAGGTACTGCGGTAGACGGAATAAGTTTTGGGAAGTTTGTTGGGTTTGGAATATTTTGGTTGCTCAATATGTACTTCATTTGGAAAGGAACAGAAAGTATAAAATTTTTAGAACAGTACTCTGCACCTATTCTTATTCTTATGGGTTTGATTCTCATAGGCTGGGGTGCCAACCAAGGAGGAGGTTTCCAAAATGTATTGAATCAAAGCCATTATTTGGCCGCTCCAAGCATTGGTGTAGAATCTGGACAAAATATCATCCACCTTAATCCAGCTATGGATAGCAATGGGAAACCAAAAGCCACAGAATATAGATTGTTTAATAATGACCAACCTGAAAGTTGGTTGAAACTAGACAATGCAACTATAGCACTTAAAGGAAGTACAGAAAACAGAAAAATACAACTCAGAAAACAGACCGATAATGGTTTTGTCGAATCACCAGAAGTATCTTTAGCTGTCCAAGAAGTAAATACGAGTAACACAGGATCTAAATTATGGAGCTATATTTTATGGTTAACAATAATGGTTGGTTTCTGGGCAACTATGTCATTAAGTATTGCTGATATCACACGATATTCAGCTACTCAAAAGGAGCAAGTCCTTGGACAATTCATTGGACTTCCGGGTACTATGATGCTCTATTCTTTTGTGGGAATCTTTGTAAGCTGCGCCGCTGTCATCATCTTTGACGATATTCTTATTGGCAATAATGCACCCTGGGATCCGATATCTCTGCTTGCTAAATTCGAAAATCCAGTGGTAGTCATCATATCTCAAATATTTATGATCATTGCTACCTTGAGTACAAATATTGCAGCTAATGTGATTGCGCCTGCCAATGCATTTTCTAATCTGAATCCTAAAAAGATATCGTTTAGAATGGGAGGATTGATTACAGGAATTATTGGAATTATAATCTGTCCTTGGTATTTAATGAGTGAAATCAGCAACATATTAATTTTTATCAGTGGGCTCTTGGGACCTGTTCTGGGTATCATGTTATCTGATTACTTTATAATTAGAAAAACCGAAATTCCTTTAGACGAATTATATAAAGAAGAAGGACAATTTAAATATAGTAATGGGTTTAATATTTCTGCAATGATTGCTTTGGCGCTTGGTGTATTTGTTGCCATAATTGGTTATTTTGTACCAAGCCTTGATGCACTTTATAAATTGTCTTGGTTCTCTGGCTTCATAGTCTCATTTGTAGTCTATTATTTAATAATGAAATCAAAAAAATAAATGTCTGTACTGATTAAAAATGGAAGAGTTGTCACCGCTGAATCGGATTACCTTGCTGATATTTATACTGAAGGTGAATCGATTGTAGCTATAGGAAAAGACCTCCCATACAAAGCGGATAAAACGATCAATGCAAAAGGCAAATTGGTTTTTCCAGGTGGCATAGACCCACATGTGCATTTAGATATGCCGTTTATGGGAACATCTTCGAGCGATGATTATACGTCAGGAACACGTGCTGCACTTTTTGGAGGGACAACGATGGTGATTGATTTCATTTTGCAGACACAAGGCGATACTTTAAAAAATGCTTTAAAAGCGTGGCAAGGAAGATCAAAAGACAAAGCCGTTGGAGATTACTCTTACCATATGGCAGTCACAGACTTCAATTCTAAGGTTGCGAAAGAGGTTGTGCATATGATTGAGAAAGAAGGCATCACCAGTTTTAAAACATTCATGGCTTACAAGGGTGCACTGATGATTGACGATGGTCAAATGGTGCAACTAATGAAGGTTGTAAAAGAAAATGGTGGTTTAGTTACAGTACATGCCACAAATGGTGATGTGATAGATTCGCTCATTGCCAAAAATAGAAAGGCCGGAAATATGGCGCCGATATATCATTACTTGTCACAACCTGAGGTTACGGAAGCGGAAGCTTCGGCAAGGTTTACTGATATGCTAGATTATACAGGCTGTCCAGGTTATATCGTGCATATGACCTGCGAAGGCGCACTGAATGCAGTTCGGAAAAGCACAATGAGAAATCAAAAAGTATTTGTCGAAACTTGCACTCAATACCTAACATTAGATGCCAGCCTTTACAAAAGAAAAGATGGGGCAAAGTGGGTCATGAGTCCTCCGCTTCGGGAAAAGAAAGATCAAACATCTCTTTGGTCTGGAATAAATCAAGGGCTTATCCAAGTTGTAGGAACAGATCATTGTCCATTTACTTGGAAGCAAAAGCAAATGGGGAAAAACGATTTTTCTAAAATTCCAAATGGCCATCCAGCTATTGAACATAGAATGGAATTGTTGTTTTCTGAAGGCGTAAGAAAAGGAAGAATTTCACTTTCTAAATATGTAGAATTAACTTCAACAAACGCCGCAAAGATTTTTGGCATGTATCCTAAAAAAGGAACCATAGCCATCGGAGGAGATGCAGATTTGGTTATTTTCAATCCAACAAAAAAACATACGCTTTCTCATAAAACCCATCATATGAATGCTGATTATTCTTCCTATGAAGGATTTAAGGTAACCGGTAAAACGGAAACTGTATTACTAAGAGGTCAAGTCGCTATTGAGAAAAATAAATGTTTACTCAAGCCAGGTTATGGCCAGTTTGTGAAAAGAGGTAAGACATCATTGCATGTATAGGAAGGAATTAATGATTTATAAGTAATAAGTAATAATTAATTGGGAATTAAGCATTTAGAATATTGAATTTCAAATGATAAAATTAGAATGTTGAATAGGAAAGATAGTTTTTTGTAATTTGATACACATTTAAGAAGTCTCAAGACCTTAAAGAAGGTGTATAGATTAAAAGAACATAATATCACATTTAAAATCAACTCAATAAATAAAAAAATATTGATGGGTGGTTTAATCGGCATTCTGAATTTTAGATGGAAAAGGTTTCAAATCCGTTAAAAATAATGACATGTTTGAGCCGAAGGTTCGTTTGTGCTTGTTTAGGATTTTAAATCTTTGGAATCGTTTGGAAATACAGACAGCCTATACTTTTTTTTATTTCGTTTTTGTGGCAATGACAAAAATGAAAGCCCTGCCGACGAGGCAAAGAAATAATAATAAATTTTGCAGTGAATAGTATTTAATATTTTATAAAATAGTGAAACCTAAATTCACTATTATTTAAAAGAAATTAGATTTAAAAAATAAAGCAAATGGCGCGAAAAGTAAAATCAGGATTAATACAAATGAGCCTTCCAATGACTGAAGGAGAAGGCAGTATTCAGGAAATAATGGATGCGATGTATGATAAACACATCCCTTATATTGAAGAGGCTGGTAAGCAGGGCGTTCAGATATTATGCTTGCAGGAAATTTTCAACACCCCTTATTTTTGTCCTGGACAAGATAAAAAATGGTATGCATCTGCAGAATCAGTTCCGGGGCCAACCACGGAAAAAATGCAAGTTCTAGCCAAGAAACACAATATGGTGATCATAGTACCGATTTATGAAAAAGAATCTCCAGGTGTGCTGTACAATACAGCTGCCGTTATAGACGCAGATGGAACTTATTTGGGAAAGTATAGAAAAAATCATATTCCGCATACAACAGGTTTTTGGGAAAAGTTTTTCTTTAAACCAGGCAACTTGGGATACCCTGTTTTTCAAACCAAGTACGCTAAGGTTGGTGTTTACATTTGTTATGACAGACATTTTCCAGACGGCGCGCGTGTGTTAGGATTAAACGGTGCTGAAATTGTTTACAATCCTTCGGCAACAGTTGCTGGATTAAGTGAGTATTTATGGAAACTTGAACAACCTGCCCATGCAGCTGCTAATGGCTATTTTATGGGTTGCATCAATCGTGTTGGTGAAGAAAAGCCCTGGAATTTAGGTAAATTCTATGGACAATCTTATTTTGTGGATCCACGAGGACAAATATTTTCACAAGCTTCTAGAGACGATGATGAATTACTTGTTGCAGAATTTGATTTAGACTTGATTGAAGAAGTCAGATCAACATGGCAATTTTTCAGAGATAGACGACCTGAAACTTATGGAAAGATAACTGAATTGTAGTCACCACTTTAATCTCAAAATTAATTATATGTCAGAATACAAACGACCGACATCAGAAATAGAGTTTGAACAAAACTTTGCTCAAAAGAAACCTTTGATGAATGCCACGGAGGCACATTTTGAGAGCTCAAAATGTTTATTTTGTTATGATGCTCCTTGCATAACTGCATGCCCTACGGGTATTGATATTCCTTTGTTTATCAAGCAGATAAATTCAGGTAATCTGACTGGATCTGCTAAGACTATTTATGAGTCGAATTGGCTGGGGAATGCTTGTGGTACAATCTGTCCAACTGGCGAATTATGTGAAGGCGCTTGTGTGTTTAATCATCAGGACTTGCCACCTATTCAAATTGGAAGACTACAGAATTTTGCAACAGCAGATGCTATTAAAAAAGATAAAAATTTATTTTCTTCTGGTCCAAGTAATGGAAGAAAAGTTGCTGTAATTGGTTCAGGTGGCGCAGGAATCGCTTGTGCGTGTGAATTGCGGACGATGGGATATGAAGTCGATATCTATGAAGCCAAATCAAAACCTTCTGGATTGACCTTGCATGGAATTGCAGCATATAAAATAACCAATCAAGAAGTTGAGGATGAAATTAATTTTCTTGAAAAGCAAATGGGATTGAATTTTATCTGTGACCATCCGATTGAGAATAAAACACAATTAGAAAAACTGGAAGCTGGCTATGATGCTATATTTCTTGGTGTTGGAATTGGAGCAACTGCCCAAATAGGTTTGCCAGGAGAAGATAAAACAAATGTGATTGGGGCCGTAGAATTTATAGAAGAACTCCGAAAGAAACATCATGAATTAAATGTGCCAAATCGCGTGGTGGTTATCGGCGGAGGAAATACAGCCATGGATGCTGCTTCACAATCTGCAAGGATGGGAGCGAATACTGTTGTGTTGGCGTATAGAAGATCAAAGGAAGATATGGGCGCCTATGGCTTTGAGTATAAACTTGCTATTAGCGCTGGTATAGAAAGTGTATTTAATGCACAGCCAGTAGAAATTGTTGGAAATGGCATAGCTAAAGGTGTGAAATTTATCAGAACCCAAGTCGTAAATGGTAAGCTTGAAAGTATACAAGGAAGTGAATTTGTAGTAGAAGCCGATTTGGTGATTAAAGCAACTGGGCAGGCGAAGCAAAAACATTTCCTTGATTTGATTGATGGCCTGGAGTTGGACAATAGAAAAAAGATTGTTGTGAATGACAAGAGTTTTCAATGTACAAATCCAAAGTATTTTGCAGGTGGTGATGCTGTCAATGGAGGAGCTGAAGTTGTGAATGCAGCTTTTGAAGGAAAGATGGCTGCTCAGGGAATTGAGAAGTGGCTGACGGGTGATTAATAAGTAATAATTATTAATTAAAGGGACAAGATAAGAATGCATTAAAAGTGATGAATCGGAAATAACGCATTATAAATTATAAATAGTGAATGATAATAATGAGGAAGTAAGGTGTAAGAAAAATGAATTTCTATTCCTTCACTGTCTCATTATTAATCATCAATTATTAAATATTAATTAAAGAAATATGCCAAATTTAAATATTGATTTTGCTGGAATAAAAGCACCAAATCCATTTTGGTTGGCTTCAGCGCCACCGACAAATTCTGGATATCAGATTATGAAAGCATTTGATGCTGGCTGGGGAGGTGCTGTATGGAAAACACTTGGTGTACCTGTTATTAATGTGTCGAGTAGATATGGAGCTGTAAATTATGGAGGCTCTCGAATGGCAGGATTTAGTAATATTGAATTGATAACTGATCGGTCACTGGCTGATAACCTCCGTGAAATGGAGGAAGTTAAAAAATACTTTCCTGATCATGCTGTAATTGCATCTCTTATGGTTGAAACCAAAGAGGAGTGGATTCAAATAATCAAAGACGTGGAAAATGCAGGAGCTGATGGAATCGAATTAAATTTTGGTTGTCCCCACGGTATGTGTGAAAGAGGTATGGGTTCCGCTGTAGGGCAAGAGCCAGCTGTATTGCAGACCATTGTCGAATGGGTAATGGAAGTAGCCAACATACCAGTAATTACAAAATTAACGCCTAATATTTCGCATATTGTTGATCCTGGATTGGCTGCTGCTAGGGGAGGAACGAATGCTATTTCTCTTATCAACACAATCAAAAGTATTGTCGGAATTGATTTGGATACTTATGCGCCTTATCCTGTCGTAGATGGCAAAGGAACCAATGGCGGATATTGTGGTCCTGCAGTAAAACCAATCGCTTTGGAAATGGTCAAAGAATTAGCCCAGCACCCTGAGATTCAAAATATACCTGTCTCAGGCATTGGTGGGGTAGAAACATGGAGAGATGCTGTGGAATTTATTTTACTTGGTGCTGGATCTGTTCAGGTATGTACCGCTGTTATGCACTATGGTTTTGGAATCGTCCGTGAAATGAAAGCAGGCCTTGAACAATTTATGATTGACAAAGGGTATGAAACTATATATGATTTCAAAGGCAAGGCACTTCCAAATGTAACTGAATGGAAGCACCTCAATCTCAAGCATAAGGTCGTAGCAAGCATAGACAATGATAAATGTATCGGTTGTGACCTTTGTTACATCGCATGTGATGATGGTGCTCACCAAGCTATCAGAATACCTGATGAAAGTGGCAATCGAATTCCAGAAATAATAGAGGAAAACTGTGTGGGCTGTAATCTTTGTTCCCTTGTTTGTCCAGTTGAAGAATGCATTACGATGGAACAAAGAGACGACGGAAAACAACATTTGAGTTGGGATGATAAAACCATAGCCAATGAAGTCCCCACATCGTTTGATGATGATCGTGCAGGCGGAAAGGGCCACTTTGTTCCTACCGTTCAAGACGCTTTAAAACATAGAAAGAACAATAACTAGGAAGAGGAGCAATGACTGGGCCTATGGGCTGTGAGAGCGGCATTGCAGGGTGGCATTAGCCAGTCTTGATTCCAAGAGCTATCGGAATTGTTTCGCTTTTTTCTCAAATGATTGAGTGATCTTTTATAAAATAAAAGTGATAATGAAATTATAAAATGAAGGAACACGTTAGTGCTGGTCTTGCATGAAAGCCCAGTCGGTACTTTCGGACAAAGCCTATGGTGACGAATGGCGAGGTAAAAAAATATGATATAATTGGGTTTGAGTTTTAGCAGAAAGTGTTTTAAGATTTCCCTTTTTTAGGATTTTACATCTTTGGAATCGTTAAGAAACACAGACAGCCTAGACTTTTTTATTTCGTTTTTGTGGCAATGACAAAAATGAAAGCCCTGGCGGCGAGGCAAAATATAAATAGATGATTTACAATTGATTGTAAAAATAATTTTGATAAAATAGTGCATTTAAAATGCACTATTCATTAAGTTAATTTAAAAAAATGATAGACCCATTCATGGCAGAAGCCATTCGACAAGCCAAAAAAAGTCTTTCAGAAGGAGGTATTCCCATAGGATCCGTCTTGGTGAAAAACGGTGAGATTATTGCTGCAGGTCACAACAAACGTGTACAAGAAAAAAATCCAATACTTCACGGCGAAATGGATTGTCTCAACAATGCTGGACGCGTCGGGTCATATAAAGATTGTGTCATTTACTCCACATTAATGCCTTGTTATATGTGCGGTGGTACGATTGTGCAATTTAAGATCCCTAAGGTTATAGTGGCAGAGAATAAGACCTTTGAAGGCAGTTCCGAATTTATGGAATCGCACGGCGTGGAGGTTGTAAATCTTATGCTGCCAGAATGTATTGAGATGATGGAGAAATTTATTAAGGAATATCCCGAGTTGTGGTGGGAGGATATTGGTGATTTGTAATTTTTTTTAATTTAAGAGAATCTAGATTAATTGGAAATCAAACTTTGCCTAAAAATCAGATTGTGCCTGTTCCAAAATAAAGACTATCAAATTTTCCTTCTTGATATTCATAACAGAATGATTACTTTTACTAAAATTATATGACATGGGTTTACATTCTATCTCTTTAACTATCATATCATCTTTTATTTTCCTTTTCTCATGTAACAAGGGAGTCAAACCTAAACCAGATCCTGTAAAACAATATGCTGAGAAAAGATTTGGAAATGATTATCTCTACGATTATAATGCAACGAAAGAATTTGTCATCCTTTCTAAATTCTATAAGATCAAACCATCAGATCCTTTTCCAACGCTTCGCTTTGAAGTTATGGAAGTTAAAAGCATGGAAGTTATTTTTAACGATAATCTACGCGGGGGTAAAGTTTTATGGATAAAAGATTTCATTCTAGAAACTGATGCATTAAAAGGAATTCCTGGCCCTGAAGGACAAAACCCTAAAGACAAGACATATCGCTATCATGTGAAGAACCGAAAAAAATATTCAGGAGGATTTTTTTAATTGACTTGATTGGAAATTGTTGATTATTATGTAGAAAATTTAAGGTGGACAGCTATCAGGTAATTTATTATTACTTAGAATTGATTTTTAGTATCTTAGAATACCGACCCATCCGAAATGTATCAATTAGAACAGAGTATACAAATAGATTATAATAAATTGATTATATTGTTGTCAAATTTATGATCAATGAATACCACCTTTTCCTTTAAGTGCATAGTAACGTTACTATTTTCTCTAGTCTTAGTTATTGGCTGTAAGAATATTAATTC
This sequence comes from uncultured Saprospiraceae bacterium, assembly GCA_905480605.1. GTDB lineage: Bacteria > Bacteroidota > Bacteroidia > Chitinophagales > Saprospiraceae > RFSX01. The sequence goes on from CAJQRD010000060.1 coordinate 37,508, forward strand.
AAATACAAATAAAGATAACCAGCTTGATAAAGTCCAATATAAAAATGGGCCTGCTATATTTAACGATATTCATAACATAATCAGAACTTCTCCAGGGGACGAAGCGCCAAGATATGGGATTGGTGACGTGGCGAAAGAGTTGAAAAAAGCAAAAATACTTTCAAAGGCCGCTTCTGATTTAAATTGGATAGAAAGAGGACCCGCTAATGTAGCTGGGCGTACAAGAGATGTGATCATCGATCCTTCTGACAGTACTGCAAGAACATGGTTTTTGGGGTCGGTAGGAGGTGGAATTTGGCATACAGAAGATGCAGGAGATTCGTGGGAATTACTTACACCTGAGATAACAAGTATGGCTACATCTACTCTGGCTATGGCACCATCTGACAATAATGTTATTTATGCAGGAACGGGAGAAGGCATAGGAAGTCTTCCTGCAATAGCTGGAACTGGTATTTGGAAAAGTACTGACCGAGGACGCAGTTGGCAGGTTTTGGAGTCTACTTCCAATAATAATAATTTTGCTTATATATCAAGAATTATTATCAACCCTAAAGATGAAAACGAAGTACTTGTTTGTACAAGAAGTAAACGAATTGATGGTACCAGAGTATCTCGTATTTACAAAACCACTGATGGTGGCATAACATGGATTTCAGCACTTTCTCGAAGTAACACTTTAATTCAACAGTTGGTTGCTTCACCTGATGATTTTAATGTTTTATATGCCACACTTAACAATGTAGGTGTTTATAAATCAACAAATGCAGGTAATTCATGGACGTCTGTCTGGGATGTAGTTGACGGAGAACGGAGAATTGAAATGGCTATTTCTCCTCATGATGCTGGAGTGGCTTATTTGTCATGTGAGGTCCCAGAGGGAGCAAGTTTGTACTATACCAGAGATACATTCAGAACGGTAACCAAAGCAATCTTTTCAGGAAGACAGCCCAATTGGCTTGCAAGCCAGGGGTGGTATGATAATACGTTAGCCGTACACCCTTATAATGACAGTCTTGTATGGGTTGCTGGACAATCGTCAATGATGGAAATTAAACTGGGTGAAGAATTTGGGACGGTAATACAGTATGATGAATTTGAAAACAATACAACATTTATTCAACCAATATATAACAGTTCATTTACAGATGAACCTGGTGGGCAAGCCAAATCACTTTTTGCTGGATTACCTATCAGTCTTGAGACGACAGATGATGACCTTGTTGATGTAGAAATCAGGTTTGGAGATAACATATCATCCAAAGCCCACCTTATTAATGTAGATTTGGCCAGTTTTGGTTTTTCATTTAACAGTATGATTGACGTACCTTTTATGGCATGGGATCTTAATAACAACAGACAGATCGCTATGTCAATATTTGATGTCGATGGAAATGGTGAGTGGACTTATGAAGATTATTCTGGAGAATCAAATCCCTTTCATGATGTAGTCACAACAAATAGCATCCCATATAGTGAGGTTGAAAATGACAGAATTACAACAGACAATCCGGTGTATAAAGCTCAGTATTATTTCTTCATGGGACGTTCCGAGGATTACGAAGGTTCAAAGGACAGTTTTCCTGAAGGAACGATCAATTTTAAGACCATTAATGCTATGGGTCTTATCAGTGACTTCTCGCTTATTACAGATGGCTATGGCTCATATAGCGATGTCGAAGATGTAGGAAGTAAGGGAGTTCATGTGGATCATCACAATATAATTATGATCCCGCGTGATTCTGCAAGTGGTCAGTTTTATGTATTGAACGCAAACGATGGGGGAGTTGCTTTTTCGACGGATAGTGGAAACACATTTAGACAAACAGGAGATACCTTTAATGATGGAACAATATCTACAATAAAAGGATATAATACATCTCAATTTTATGGGGTTGATAGAAAGAATGGCGAAAACCGGTTTATAGGGGGTACCCAAGATAATGGCAGCTGGTTATCTCCTGCTGAAGCCGATAAGAATTCTTCTTGGGTCGATGCGCCAAGTGGTGATGGATTTGAATGTGCATGGCACTATGAAAATTCAAGCTTGATCCTTGAAACTTCCCAATACAATAATTTATTCAAATCTTATGATGAAGGAGAGAGCTGGGTCAATATTGACTTACCTGAAAGTGGAGGACCATTTCTTACACGACTTGCTTCTTCGCAACTTAATCCTGATCTGATATTTATGGTCAGCGATTCTGGGTTGTTGCGTTCACCTGATTTTGCAGAAACATGGGAAGTCATTGATATGCCATCAAGCTGGGACTTCAATTCAAGCGATGGTTATGGTGCACCGACAGCAATCAGCTTGGCCGATCCGACAATCGTTTGGTCTGGAAGTCGATTGAGTGAAGACTCACGCATTTGCTATTCTACGGATGCTGGACTTAGTTTCGAACCTGCAAGTAATCTAAATGACTCTGACCTTGGGCTTCTGACTGGGATTACCACTCATCCTAGTGATCCAAATACAGCTTATGCACTTTTCTCACAAAAGAATTCACCTAAGGTACTTGTTACTCATGATCTTGGGAGTAGCTGGGAAGATCTTTCTGGATATTACCCAGCAGGTATTACAAGCAACAATGGATTTCCGGATGTAGCTGTATACTGCCTTCTTGTTATGCCATGGGACGAAGATCGAATTTGGGTAGGAACGGAAATTGGAATTTTTGAATCTCTTGATGGTGGTGTAAGTTGGGCTTATGCCCAAAATGGTCTTCCTTCTGTAGCTATATGGCAGATGAAAATTGTTAACGACGAAATTGTTTTCGCAACACATGGTCGAGGTATTTTTACATTAAACAATGCAGAACTTCTTGAAGTCTCAGTTGATGATTTCAAAGGTGATCTAAATGGAAACTTAAAAGTATTTCCTAATCCATTGAATAATGAAGGACGAATTGAATTTAATTTAAATCAAGATCAATATGTCGAAGTTTCATTGTTGTCTTTAGAGGGTAAAAAGATACGGATGTTATATAATGATAGAAGTGGAACAGATAAAGTTTTTCTTGACATTCAAAAAGAGAATCTTACACCTGGAATTTATTTTATACAAGTTCAAACAGAGAATGGACAAATGACAGAACGCTTGATTGTGTTTTAGATTCTAACATGATTGAGCATAACTGGTCCAAGAAGTAATGAGAATTGAATCTTGGGTTTTAAATTTGATTTTTTTATATAGAGTTATATGTGTTAGCTATACAGTTGACCTAATAAATTTGCTCTCTTATCTGAGATAGCGAAAGCTCTTGGATGTCATGTATTCTCATAAAAAAGAGAAAGTCAAATCTCTAAAAACCATATTAAATGGTATATGCACTAACCATTATAAACAATAAATTCATCTTAATATAGAATAAACAATTCACTATTAATTGCAACTTGGGGTAATGCGATAATAATTAATCAGGAATAAAAGACTGTTCCTTGACAGAAATAAAGCTTAGCCTCAGTTGAGTAGTGAGTTTTTCCGAATAGTTCAATGACCGCTCCTCCTCTCAACTCCTAAACTACTTTTTTGTAGCTTATCTGAAGCGGTGGCCTGCGTATGGTTTTCACCCTCGTAGATACTATCCAAAAGGGCATATGGACATGCCATATCTTAAGACATGCCATGTCCATATTAAACGTTTACTGACGCTTAAATTATTCAAATGTCGTTATGCAAACAAAAAGTCTTTGAGAGAAAATGTAAAAGCCAAAGTAAATTGAGCTGATGATGTCATATCTTATTGTACCTTAGAGAGACTACACGTGATTGAGCTGTTACTGGCCATTACCGTTTTCCCAATAAAGTGATAAAATGCAAAAAAAAGGATCATCATTTAAAATGCCCCCCAAAAAGTACCAACCTAAAGGATTAACGATTCTTTATGAAGATCATGATATTATTGTCGTAGATAAAATAAATGGTCTGTTGACAATAGCCACAGATAGAGAGAAAGAAAGAACTGCATATTTCCTTTTGAATGATTATGTAAAAAAAGGCAATCAGCGATCAAGGAGTCGGGTGTTTATAGTGCATCGTCTGGATCGAGATACTTCAGGTATTCTTGTTTTTGCAAAAGATGAAAAATCAAAACGTTATTTGCAGGATAATTGGGCAACATTTAATAAAAAATATTTGACAATTGTGCATGGAAGTCTCAATGAGAAAGAAGGCGTAATTGAATCCTACTTACTGGAAAATAAGGCATTCAGAGTGTATTCTGTTGATGATCCTGAAAAAGGAAAATTTTCAAAAACAGGTTACAAAACCATTAAAGAATCAAACAATTATAGTCTTCTAGAAATCAATCTGTTTACAGGCAGAAAAAACCAAATTCGGGTTCACCTATCAGAAAAAGGACATCCTGTTGTAGGAGATAAAATTTACGGAAAAGCAGACAAAGAGAAAAAGTTAGCTCTTCATTCTTCTTCATTGACAATACTACATCCATTCTCGAAAAAGGAAATGACCTTCGAGACAGGTGTTCCTTTCTATTTTAAAAAACTGCTTAAATGATTGAGAATAGAATGTTTGTTTCCAGAGCTATCGGATTCTGATAACTATTGGAACCTAAGATGTAATTCCTAGTTTTGTTAATACTGTCTATTTTTATTATTTGCCTCGCCGGCAGGGCTTTCATTTTTGTCATTGCCACAAAAACGAAACAAAAAAGTCTAGGCTGACTGTATTTCTTAACGATTCCAAAGATTTAAAATCCTAAACAAGCACAAACTCACCTCCGGCTCAAACATGTCATTGTTTTTAACGGATTTGAAACTTTTTCCATCTAAAATTCAGAATGCCAATTCAACAAATTGATTGCAAGATATTGACTTCTGAAATCACAGTATGATTTATCAGACAAAGTTCTTTTATAAAATCATAAATTACAACCGACTGTTGTACCGCAGTCCGTCAGTTGTTCAGTTGGCGGCGTTTTATTTCGTAAACGGCTAGGAGTTTGAAAAACTCCCGAAGTAGAAATAAATAAACTGAGGATTATGAGAAGAGCAAAACAACCTTACAAATGACTAGAATTTTTGCATACTTTTTTTTCAATGAAAAAAGTATGAGAAAAATAAATAAGGTATATAGAAAAATAGCTTACTCTCACTGATTCCCCCTCCGAAACCGCGCCGGCGCCACCCCAAACACCTCCATAAAACCCAGATTAAAAGCAGATGCATTATGATAGCCCACCTGCTCCCCAACTTCACCAAGCGAAAGATTAGAATGCTTTAGACACCATGACCGTTTTATAGTAGCAGATAATGGTTGGAAAATAACATTGGGCAGAGGTTTAGATATATTTGAAAAGATTGAGGAGCGTTTTAGTGTAGCAGATATAGGTCAGACCAAAAGAAAATGTAAGTCGTGTGAATTAACGTATTTGAAAATATAAAAATTGGTATTGAAGGGTAAGTAAAGTGTATTGCACACTGCTAAATTACTATAGCACTATTTATGGATCATTGTTTTTTTATTAAGGAATAATAAATGAAAGTAGTTTTTGAAAGAGTAGTCATGCCATGTACATTTGGACGTTTCCCCAAAGTATTCCAAGAAGATGAAGCTTGTTTTTTATATATGAGTGAAGGCACTTTTTTCTTTCGAATGCCTAAAAATTTAATTGAAATTAATCAAGGGGAAATTGCTCTCCAGAAATAGCGACAAGGAAGTATGCGCGTGGTAGGAAAACTAGCAGAGGGTTCTTCTTTCAGGTCATTTGTAGAAAAGTATCTTGGTGACGGTCTCGATAGCTATCGGCGTAGGAAATAGTGTAATCATTCAACAGGGTTTAATTATGATCAGTACATGGTGTTATTACATTGTAATTGTGGTACATTTAAAAACAAGCCATATAGGATGAGAAATAAAAACAACAGCATAAACAGAAGAACAGTTTTAAGATCTTCCGTATTAGGAATTTTAGGATTGTCCTTACCTAATTTAATTCTAGAAGATAATGGTTTCGTTGAATATGATGAAATACAAGGTAAGAATATTGTTCCAGCACACTACCCCAATATAGATCCCGAGATAATATCTGAAGTTGTAGGGAAATCTCATTTTGATTTAGAACGTGTGAAAGAATTGGTTGACATCAGACCTGAACTGTCAAGATCTGTTTGGGAATGGCGTTTTGGAGATTTTGAATCAGCCATCGGAGCAGCTTCACATGTTGGCAGAAGAGATATTGCTTTATACCTAATGGGTAGAGGGGCAAGACCTACTATTTATACATTTGCAATGTTGGGCGCTTTTGATATTGTTAAGTCAATGGTTGAGTTTGCACCCGGTATTCAAAGAACATCAGGACCACACGGAATCAGTTTGTTAGATCATGCATTTGCAGGCGAACGCATGAGTGATAAAATGAGGGATACTGAAGTGGATAGTTTAAAACAAACCATTGATTATTTAAAATCAATAGGAGATGCTGGTGGAGAAAAATATATTGATGTCAACTCGGAAGATCAAAAAAAATACTTAGGCGATTATAAATATGGTGAAAGAGAATATGAAGGCGTTTCTATTAAATTGAATATGAGAAAATTACTTTCACTAGGCCCAATAGATGGATTTGGTGGAAGCCTATACAAGGTCAGTGAGAATAACTTCACATATAATGGTGCATCTTCTGTTAGGATTTCCTTTGATATTCAAAATGATGTTGTACAATCGCTGAAAATTACTGATCCAGAAATGGTAATCGTTGCTCAAAAAGTTTCGTAGTGAATCAAACATTTTAATGATCAAGAGGAACAAGACAAAACAAGGTGCTTAGTACAAAGACTTTTTTATAATTATAATTTAGTATCCTTCTCTTTTATTATTCTCCCATTATATTTGTAGTGTTTGTATATTGAAGGGTAAAAAACTACTAAATATGAAAGGGTTATTAATCATTGCCGTATTGTGTTTGTTTATTTCTTGTGCAGAAAATAGTAAAATGGATACATATATTGTGGAAACATCTGTAAATCTGCAAAAGGGAAAAACTAAGGAAGTTTTGGAGCTTTTTAAATCCACCAATCCTCAGTTGGTTAGTAATGAAGAAGATTGGATTAAAGCCTCGTTTTCATCTGTTGAAGGAAAAGATATTATTATTGTAAGAGCAGAATGGAAGAGTAAAAAATCTTACTTGAAATTTTCTAACTCGAAAGAATTTAAGGATACGATGAAAGAATTTGGGAGGTACTTTAAGGGAAAGCCGAAAGTAACATTTTCTAAGGTATTATTTGAGATGTGATTGAAATGAACACTCAACAAAGTTGATAAAGATACCGCTATCATGTGTCACTACGCTTGCATAGATCTTTTACTACCATTTATAAAGATAAGGATATCAAACACCAGCAACTAAAACATCATCTAATTTGAGATCATGTGTTTCAAATAGGATTTGTTCTACTTTTTGAGATGGATAACATATGCCGAGCTTATAAGCAAGTGGGTATTGCACCATAAAGTTATCATAATATCCACCCGCATATCCCAATCTAAAATTAGCATTATTGTAAAACAAATTAGTATTTTAAATTTAGCTTTCATTGTTTTATAAAATTGCTGAGAATATAGCTGACAAGCAATCTGGAAAATGGGCTGCATTTTGTGATAATTACTTATTAATACCTTATAATAGATTCCGACCTTAAAATACTTTAAGGAAATTATCTTATGAATCGATTATTAAATAATTATTTTAGAGTGTATTCAAAATTAGTAATATATGTTAATTGTTATTTAAAGATTTTATAGAGGAGTGTTTAAGTCATAAAAGATCATTACTTGATGTTAATTTACTCTAGTTATCACCAAATAATAGAAAAGAAAGAAACAAATGAAAGTAACACCAGAACATAATCAGCGTGTAGCGAAAATGAAATTCTCCTCTGTTTACCCTCATTATGTGACAAAGGTGGAGAAAAAGGGTAGGACATTGGATGAACTGCACCAAGTCATAGAATGGTTAACTGGTTTTGATAAATTGAGACTGCAAGAATTAATTGATGACAAGGTAACGTTTGAAACATTCATTCAAAGAGCAGATTTAAATCCAAATGCTAATCTTATAAAAGGAGTAATATGTGGTTATCGTATTGAGGAAATAGATAATTCATTGACCCGACAAGCAAGATATTTGGACAAATTGATAGATGAATTAGCAAGAGGTAGTAAAATGGATAAAATTTTACGCGAAGATAAAACAAGTACGAAGTGAAATGAAAGAATTAAATTATGTAAGTAATATGTAGATTGTTCACTGCCAATAGAAAATGCCAATACCGCATATATAAACTCGTCTTGAGCCATGGGTAAAAATCATGATTGAAATTTATTAAAGTTATCTAAATTAAATATGCTGAATAGCTAATATTTCTTGATTTTCGTTTTATTTAAAAAGTTCTGAACTATTTTTAAAAGATTTTGTTTAGCGTTTTTTTCAATTGAAAATTTAATTTCTCAGAATTATTTTTTCTTTTAAACAAAATCAAAGTTTTGATGTTTAACGATCATTAACTAATAAAAAAATATTCTAATGAGATCTATTTATACTATTCTACTTTTAACAGCTCTGACTGTGAATGCAAACTTTGCTAGTGATTTACAAGAGCCGCCAACAATTGTGGGTGTAGCAGCTGGTAATGAGAATTTTTCAACTTTAGTAGCCGCTGTAAAAGCTGCTGACTTAGTGAGTGTACTAAGTAGCGAAGGGCCGTTTACAGTGTTTGCACCAACAAATGATGCATTTGCAAAATTACCAGAAGGTACTATACCAACTTTGTTGAAACCCGAAAGTAAGGAAACGTTATCAGCAGTATTGACCTACCATGTAGTTAAAGGAAAGTTTTTAGCAGCGGATGTTTTAGCAGCTATTAAAAAGAACGACGGAAGTTTTACTATTCCTACTGTTCAAGGTGGAAAACTGGTTGCTACTACTAAAGGTGGTAATGTAATTCTTACCGACGAGGCGGGTAACTTCTCTACAATAATTATGACTGATATTGCTGCTTCAAATGGTGTTATCCATGCGATAGATTCAGTGGTAATGCCAAAATAAAATATTAATTTAAATTTTCAATATAAAACGTTGCTCTGCTTTGTCTGGGCAACGTTTTTTATTTATAACCATAGTGTTTTACCATAGGGTAATATTTTCCTTGAAAGGAAAAGAAATTCATTCCTTTTTTCAAACAATCACATGGACTTAAGCCTAGTTCTACTGTTAATATCCTACCATTTGATCAAAACTTCATATCTAAACACAAAGTAGAAATATTAAATACATTAACTCTTATTGACTCAAATCATTAAAATAAATGATGTTCGTCAACTTCTCTTTTATTTATCAATTTTACCTTTATGTAAACTTTATTCTTATAATTACCTATTGTAAGTCTTAGTAACAGAAACAGTGAGTATTATAATGAATTTTACTTTTTTATAATTTTAATAGAAGTTTAATGGCATAAAAGTTCATTCCTTGTTGTGGATTATAGCAGCCAATAAAACTAAATAACAAAATATTATTTCTAATAAAAACCACATTTTTCAAAATTTAATAATAAAAAATACACTATGAGTGCAAAAATAGAATTAAACCAAGGTGAAGTAAAAATCAACTTTTTTTCACCAATATCGGGTAAAACCTCTTTCAAGGATTTGGGATTAAATGATCAAGATTTAGTATTTGAAAGCGGATTTGTAAGATTGGTATTCGATTTTGAAGGAATTAAAGATCATGATTATTATAAAGTACCATTGGTTGAAGTATCATATAAAGAGAACATGGCTGAAATACATTGGCAATGTGATTTTAACAAAGAAACAATTTTAGACAAAACAGACAACCATGGTCATTCTTCAATTATGCTTTTAAATAAGAAAAGATTAATTGAATTAGAACAACATCATGAGAATAAATTAATTGTACACGGAGAATTTCCTGAAGGTGTACACATTCTTGCAGAAGATTCGTTTATTAATTTTTTCAAATAGTTGAAGAATATTCTTGTATAGCAGTATTATGCAAACAAGCATTTTGTGTATTACGGAATAAAAAATTTATCGTTAAAGTAAATAGATTCAAAGGTTGAATGCGGCTTCATTTTTTATTGAAAGGAATGAAGTTAGCAATCAACCCTTTTTCTTTTGTAAATAAAGCTCATGGAGAGGAAAACATTTGGGACGTTTGCAGGGGTGTTTACACCAACTACCTTAACGATACTCGGAGTTATCATGTTTATACGACAACCATGGGTTGTCGGCAATGCAGGAGTTTTAGGAGCACTAGGCATTGTGTTGTTGGCAGTCGCAATAACTTTCACTACGGCACTAAGTCTGTCATCTATTACAACGAATGTTAGAATAGGCAGTGGTGGAGCATTCAGTTTGATTTCTCAATCTCTAGGTTTGGAAATAGGAGGAGCCATTGGCATTCCATTTTACTTTGCTCAGGCAATAGCTGTGGCCATGTATATCTTTGGTTTTCGTGAAGGACTCGAAACACTTATTCCAGATGTAAATACATTGATTCTTGATTTGAGCATTTTCATTCTGGTTATGACGATTGCCTTTGTCAGTACCAGCTTTGCTTTTAAGATTCAGTACTTTATTCTTGGAATTATAGTTCTGTCTTTATTTTCAATTTACGGAGCTTTATTCGTTAATGATTTAAATTTTGATTTTGAATGGTTCGGTAAGTATCCAGGTTCTGTGGATAACAACTCCAGCGGGTCTTCCTTCTGGATTGTCTTTGCTGTTTTTTTTCCAGCTGTTACAGGCGTGATGGCTGGAGCCAATATGTCTGGAGATCTTACCAATCCAAGAAAAAGCATTCCGTTAGGAACGATATCATCTGTAATTAGTACTACCATTATTTATATCAGCCTAATTTTTGTAGCTGCAGTTATTGCACAGCCAGCTGAGTTGGCAAGTAATTACAATGTATTTATTGATAAAGCACTTTTTGGGCCGATTGTATTGGCCGGTTTATTGGGAGCTACGCTTTCCTCAGCCTTGGGCTCATTTGTTGGAGCTCCTAGGATATTGTTGGCTTTAGGTGAAAAGAATATATTGCCTAAGAGTGAATTGCTGGCAAAGCTTTCGAATAAAGGAGAACCTGTAAATGCGATGTTAATCACCGCACTCATTGTTTTTCTAGGAATTTCCTTGCGAGACCTTAATACCATTGCACCGATTCTTACAATGTTCTTTATGATCACTTATGCTATGGTGAATATAGTTGCGTTGGTAGAACATACGTTAGGGCTGCCCAGTTACAGACCCACTTTAAAAATGCCTATCATCGTTCCGGCTATTGGTGCGTTAGGGTCTATTGCAATAATGTTTGTAATTAACGTTTTGGTGGCTTTATTCTCATTGGCGTTTATTGTGATATTTTATCTCTACTTGGTAAAAATGAATATCAAATCTGCAGCAGGAGATTCAAGAAGTGGTTTGTTTACAGCCTTGGCTGAATGGGCTACAAAAAAGACCAATAATCTAAGACAGGAAAAAGAAGTTAGGTCTTGGCGGCCTGATTTACTAATGCCTGTTATTATGCCAAAGGAGTTGAGAAGTTCCTTTAAACTTATTCATTCTATTATTTATCCAAAAGGCTCAATAAAATTATTGGCCCTGAGGAATAAGAATGAACAAGAACAAAAAGACTTAGAAGCATTTCTTAGAAATTCAGTTCAAAAATTTAAGGAAAGTGAGCTGTCGGTTTCATACACAATAATTGATAATGTTGATTTTAATACGACACTTAATGTGAGTATGCAATCGTTGAATGTTGCATTCTTTAAACCCAATACCATATTTGCAAGTATTGATTCTGAAACGCCTAATTTGCCCTATTATGATAAACTTTTAGCAGATACTAAAAAGAACAGCTTTGGGTTAATTATCTACATTCCATTTTCTTCAGCTGGTCTGGCTATTGAAAAAAGTATCAATTTGTGGATGACAAACATTCCAACGGATTGGAAGGAAAAATTTGAGATATCCAACAATGATCTTTCTACTCTCGTATCATTGCTTATTTGCCGCAACTGGGAAGGCAATATTAATGTCCATATTATTATTAACAATCCAGAGTTAGAATTTTCAACGATTGATATTGAAGATTTGCATACGATGATTAGATTTCCAAAAAGCACGACAATATCTCTAAAGCAAGGCAGCCTGCTAGAAAATGTAAACAGAGAACGTGAAACCGATATTAATATTTTTAATATTGAAGAAGGTATGAATGTGAAAGATATGGTAAATATTGTAAGTGAGTCACGCGTATCTGCTATCTTCTGCACTGATTCTGAATTTGAAAGTGTGTTGGTGTAAATGAGTTGAAAATGGTATCTGATTTTATTCTGATATTCTTAAAGGTGAACCTATTAAATCAGATTCACCTTTTTATGTAATACTATTCAAAACATCCAGCATAAGCTTTAGGGAGATTGGTACTCTTAAACATTGAGATGTAATTTGGTTACTATTATTTAATTTTCACCTCAATATCCCCTTGATTCAACTCCTTCAAATATCCATCTCTAACCATCTTAATTTTCTTGTTCAGATTGTTCTTCGTCCATCCGGCTGTTGAAACAGGTTTTTGAACAACGACTTCTACAATCGCTGGTCTTACAAATGATGTGCCCCTTGGCATTATATCATGAGCGTTTTTGATGACGATTGGAATGATGGGTACACCAGCTTGCATGGCCAAGTGAAAAGCACCCTTTTTGAATTGTCCTAAATTGTAATCATATGACCTTGTGCCTTCTGGAGCGATAGCAACTGATATTCCATTGTGTAATGTTTCAACGGCAGGCTTCATAGCCTCAATAGCTTTGTCTTTGTCTTTTCTATCAATAAAAATAATTCCAGCTGCTGAAAAGAATGGTCCAATCGGTGTGTACTTAAGTTCTTTTTTAGCGATGGCAACAGCGTCTTTTCTGATCAACTTTGCCATAACTAAAAAGTCAGCGTTGCTTTGGTGATTAAATATGAATACTGCAGGTCTATGCGCTAAATTCTCTTTACCTTTCACAGCCAAGTTGATGCCAGCCAGTTGAGTACCTAAGTCACCTATGAGTGAGATCATTGTATTGACGCCATCTCTTTTGGATAAGTGAAGTGAGCCAGTAGCTAAACCACTGAATGCTGCAGGTAGTATACTGCCAAACGTTAGGCCAGTTCTAATTATGTTGAGAATGCTTTGTCTTTCTATTTCTTCAAACCTGTGAACGGGCCAATTGTTTTCAAATGCTAATTTTGACAATTCTGCATCTGGATTGATAGGATGGGGGTGACCTACAATCTCTAATAGAGGTAAATCTTCATAGCTGTCTGTATAAAAATGACTTTTCTTTAAATCTAAATTATGTCTTTCAGCCAATGTTATGCCTGCTATTGCCTTACCTTCTCCCCAGCATGGAGGATCAATAATTTTACCAGTGAATTTGCCATCTTCCAATTCCATTTCGGTACACATGATATGCTCAATTCCTAAATCTCTTGATATGGGCCTTACTTGGTACGGGGTAGCTGCAGAAACGATAGAGACAGTGTGTCCCATCGATATGTGGGCGTCTACCAATGCTCTTGATTCTGGATAAATTGAACTGGACAAATGTTTCATATACACATCCTCTCCGACTTTGATAAAGGCTTCTTCTTTAATGCCTTTTATACCTTTGGCACTTATTGCAGCCAGTCCAGCAAAATCTTTTTTCCCTTTTGCATATACTAAGATTCCACTTAATTGCGCTATGACCTCTTTGGGTGTCATTTTACCACTTGTCAATCTTTCAGCAAAAAACTCTTTAGCTGAAAAACCAGATATTAATGTTTTGTCAAGGTCAAAAAATGCACCTATGTGACTTCCTTTTTCTCCTGATAATATCTGATCAGTTAAAGCAAGTGTTTTCGTTCCAGGAACAATGTTTCGTGTTATAGGAATTATAGCTTTGGTAATTGGTTTTTCAGTTAAATACTCTTGAACCTTTTTTATTTGCTGGCTCATTTTCTCAAGTTCAGCAGCCCAAGATTTAAGTTCTTTTGTTTTTCTATTTGCACTTTCAGGAATTAAATTCTTGTTTTGTGCCCATCTGATGCCATTGGTTAAAAATGGTTTTGATACCGATTCCACGCGATGTATGTCTCCGTTCCAATGCATTTCTTCACCGACAAACAATGAGGTAGTAATTAGGTTTTTTACTTCATATTCCCTCTTGGGATCTAGTGTTTTAAGTGCTGTGGCTACAACTTTGTATGCTTCTAAATATGTGCTCAATACCACTTGAGACATAATTATTTTTTGATCTTTTAAAAGTTCAAAAACATTATTTTTAGGGTTAAGTAAAATGGTTTCCCATTCAGGATTTATAAACTCTAATTCTGCTTCAACTTCATCACTGAAACTTGCTTTGTTGGAGTAGAAAAATTCGAATTTGAACAAATCTCTTAAGGCCATTATTTCTTCCCAGAAAGTAAGTAATCTGTTTGTAGATTCTCCTTCATTGACTCTTGCCAGTGCCAGTTCAATAAATGCTCTATGGTATGAATGGTGGACAGCCATGTTGGAATAATACGTTGCTGTCAAGTAGTTCTCAGGAACGATCGAATATTTTGCAGTCAATCCACTTCCTATTTGTTGAACGATTCTGGATTTTGATAACAAGTTGAGGGAGGACTGTATTGACTGTGAAACAGACTTACCTCTTGAAACCAAAGCATCTGGTTTGTGACTCTCAATCATTTCCATCAACTCAATTACATTCTGTTCAACTTCTTTTTTTGTCAGCGCAAACTTTGACAGCAAGGACGTGCAAATTAGTGATGCAGTAGTTACAGGTGTAATCTTATTTATATGATGTAAAAGCTCAAAGGCAAATTTAGATATCTGCGGTTTGTCATAGTTTTTTTGCTTAACTGGAATAACGGCATTGTCAGAATTTTCAATTTCTGTTGGTTCACCAAAACGGATAGAAATCTTACCCATTTTGTTGTCCATCTTCCGAATGTAATTTAAAAACCACATAAGACTTTCTTGTGATTTTTGCTTACCCCTCCCTTCTTTCATCATTTCATCCACATCTGGAATCAAATCGTATACTATTGATACGGGAACATATTTTACATCATTTTTTGAAACTTGTTCAGATTCCATGATGTATTTAAGAATACCCATTTTAGGCCACACCAGTTTTCCAGTTCTTGACCTTGTCCCTTCAATGGCCCACATAAAGTGTTGTCCTTTGTCAATAATTGATTTTATAAAATGTCTAAGACAAGCTTTGTAAATGAGATTTTCCTTAAATGATCTTCTGATAAATATAGTGCCGGATCTCTTACCCAATTCTTTGATTCCTAAAAAGGACATATTGATACCTCCAAAAATGAATGGGATTGGCAATCCATATTGGGCAAGGATAACACCCAAAACAAACATATCAATATACGTTTTATGGGTCATTACAAATGCCACAGAATGTCGACGCATCAATTTCGACAATGCTTTTATTTCCTCTTCATTGACATCAATGCTTTTTTCATACCCTCTTTCAAGAATATATTGAGCCATCTTAACACCAAAAGTTTGGATCACAGGATGTTGATCTGTATACAGCTCTTCAATGTATGTTGTGGCTTCTTTTAGAACTTCTTCAAACTCTACATTTGTATTATTTGATATCAGTCTTAAATTAGCTTGAAAATTTTTATCGTCAATCAGTTCTTGCATGTATGTCATTTTTAAAGAACTTCTTTTTCAGAATATTCAATATGTTTTCGGTAAGGTAGGAAAGGAACTTTCAACATGTATTTGATATCATTTACTTCCTTGGGGTCCATATGTGTATCTACTCCGTAATTTAATTTGCTATTGTCAACACGAAAGTATGTTGTAAATATACGATCCCAAAATGAAAAGATATTGCCATAATTAGAATCCGAATATGGCATACGGTAGTGGTGATGTACATGATGCATGTTTGGTGTGCAGATTACAGATACCAATATTTTATCCAACCAAGTAGGTAGGACAATGTTTGCATGATTGAATTGACTCAGGACTACAGACATGGATTGATATAAGAAGACCAACCACATCGGTGCACCGACAACAATGGTTGCCATGATTGTAAATACAAATCTGATCACACTTTCTCCAGGATGATGTCTGTTGGCTGAAGTTGTATCAACGTTTTGGTCTGAATGATGAATCAAGTGAAACTTCCACATCCATTGCACATGATGTTGAACCCAATGAGCTAACCAAGCTCCTAGGAAATCCAGCAACAATAAACCAACTATCAGCATGCTTAATGTCGATAAGTTAAGCCATTGCATGACACCAAAATCATTGGCAACTACCCAATCTGATGATTTTACCAATATAAATGCTAAAAAGAAGTTGACGATAATAGTTGTTAGTGTGAAAAATATGTTGATGCCTGCGTGCTTCCACCTTTTGTAATTGAGTGACATCAAAGGAATTGCGCTTTCTATCAATGAGAAAAATGTTATACCTCCAACCAAAATTATAGTTCTGTGAAGCGAAGATATATTTGCAAAATAGTCAACTATAGTGTCCAGCATATTTGTGTTTTTTACGAAATGTTTTCAGTAACATCTAATTTAATTAAAAATATGTATTTGATGTAGTCATGATCTTATTTCGTTTCAAACAATGACTTCATCTTTTGAAAATAAAAAGCCCAGCAATAACTTGTTTTTCTAAAATGATCATTGATGTTTTGCCATCCTCGATGCTCAAATCTTAATATTTGTACCTCTTTTGACTTATTGATGATTTCAAATACCACTTCTGTTCCAGTCCAACCATCGTCAGCTCGAGTCATTAAAAATTGTATGGTTTTATTATTCTCAAAGGCTACAACTTCAGCAAACCAATTGTAATCGCCAGTAAAGTAAAAATTATAAGTCTCATTGAGTTGAGGCCTACCAGAAGACTTTACAGGCCACTATTTGTTGAGATTTTCAGGCAATATTATCATATCAAAGATGCTTTTAGCTGTAGCCTTAATATCGATACCATGATATATTGTAATCATGACTAATTTTTATTCTAAGACACAAAATTGGCATTAAAATTAAACGGCTATAAATGGTGTACGGAATTTTGTACAATTTGTACATTGAAGAATGAATTGATAGCAGAATCATGATTTGGAATAGAATTATGAATAGAAGACCAATTAAATGCTTGATAAGTCAATAGGCATTTTTTAAATAGAATTCGCTAATGAGTTAGGCGTCTTTATAAGCATTCTTAGCGACATTTTAGTTTAAGCGTCAGTTAAACGTTTAAAAAGGACATGGCATGTCTTAAGACATGCCATGTCCCGTTTTAGCCTAGGAAAAAGTAAGTAGAAAAAAACATTTCAACCAAAGTGTACAGCCTCAATTTTCATACCTTTGAGGGATGAATGAGATTTTAATACAAAATCCAATATTGTTACTCTTTGTTGTAGCGTCTCTGGGATATTTCTTAGGAACCCTAAAATTCAAGGGCAGTTCATTAGGTGTTGCCGCAGTTTTATTTACTGGACTAGCGTTTGGGGCTATGAACCCTGAATTTCATATACCTGAGGTTATCTATTTATTGGGCCTTGTTTTATTTGTTTATTCAATAGGCTTGAGCTCAGGACCTGCCTTCTTTGAATCCTACCAAAAAAACGGAGTGCGTGATTTTGGGTTTATTGTCGGCATGTTGTTTTTTACTGGAGCTATTGCTTTGGTCTTATGCTACTTGTTTTCATTCAGTGCAGCCACAATAGCTGGTGCTTATGCAGGAAGTACAACAAATACACCCGCCTTGGCAGGGGTGATTGATTTTATTACGAATCAATTTTCAACTGATGAAGCTGAGCCAATGATAAACCAAGCTGTTATTGCCTATTCGTTTTCCTATCCTATGGGTGTACTGGGATCAATTTTTGTCATAATTATTATGGAAAAATTGCTTAAGATTGACTATGGCAAGGAAAGGAAAGCGATAAGAAAAGATTATCCTGTTGATGTTAGTTTGACAACGATAATGGTTGAGATCAATAATGATGATATTATTGATATGCAAATTCGAGATATCGTTAAAAAGTATGATTTAGAAGTTGTGTTTGGGCGTGTTTTTAGAGAAGGGAAAAGCACCCTGTCAAATTTCGATACTACATTTGTAAAAGGTGATATCGTGATGATGGTGGGTAGTGAAGAAGATTTAGGTGATGCAGTTAACAAATTGGGCGCAAGGATTGAATCTTATTTGGATTATGATAGATCTAAATTTGATGTAAGAAGAATATTTGTATCAAACCATAAAGTTGTTGGGAAGTCAATTGCATCATTAAATCTGAGTCAAAAATACAATGCGGTTATTTCTAGGATTAGAAGGGGTGATGTAGAAATGCTCGCAACAGGTGACACGATATTGGAGCAGGGCGATAGATTGAGATTTATTGCACGAAGAGAGGACTTGAGAGCACTCTCCAGGTATTTTGGTGATTCATACAAAGCATCAAGTAAAGTAAATTTATTTTCTTTTGGATTGGGAATTGGGTTAGGTTTGATTATAGGAACTATTGAAATACCGTTAGGTAGTCAGTTTTCATTCAAATTAGGTTATGCCGGTGGACCACTATTGGTAGGATTGCTTCTAGGTGCTTTACGAAGAACAGGACCGATTGTCTGGACAATGCCTTACAGTGCAAATGTAACGTTACAGCAAATTGGATTGATATTATTGTTGGCAGGAATAGGCGTAGAATCAGGTCATACTTTCATTGACAGTTTATCTACTGATGCCGTTTGGATTTTTGCAGCCAGTATTATTATAAGTATGATGACAGCGATGACAATTATCTTTGTAGGATATAAAATCGTCAAATTGCCTTTTAGTATTTTACTGGGTATTGTTTCTAATCAGCCTGCTATTTTGGATTTTGCTTTAAATCGTACGGGAAATAGACTTCCAGAATTCGGTTATGCTATGGTTTTCCCAATTGCCCTAATTATTAAAATTGTAATTGCTCAGATCATGTTTATCTTATTGATTTAGTTTTGAGTCATTTTATAGATTTTAAGAAATTCCTTTTTTAACTATTTCTAGTTAAGGACTTTGCGTTGATGTTTCATTGATTAGACTTTACAGGTCTTGACTTTTAAATACTAACCCAAACAGGCAATTTTCAGATAATAATCAGACAAATACAAACTCATTAAGATTTCTTATACTTTTAATCCGATCTTTGTCCTTTGTCGCTTATAAACATCTAATAATGAAAAACGCTTATTTAGTTATAGTATTGGGAATAGCATTTGCATCACCATCATATACCCAAGGTTTTTTAAAAAAGCTTACGGATAAAGCTATTGACCGTACTATGCAAAAAGCGGAAGATAAACTTGTTGATAAATTGGCAGAGAAAATTGCCAATCAAGCTGTAAAACCTATTGATTCTTTTGTTGATTCTCTTTTTATTGAATCTTATGAACGAGAATCTGGGGAAAAATACGATCCTGAGAATTCAGCAAAAATGAATGCTGCCTTATCTGCTATGTTTGGCACCGTTGAGTTGCCAGAAAAGTATGAATTTGACTTTACCATGGAAGTAGAAGTGAAAGATTTTGGAAAGAAAAAAGCCAATAAGATGAAAATGTTTCTGTGTAAGAACAGAGTATATTTTGGTATGGAACAAGATCAAGACGATAAGAAAATGTTGATTGTTTTTGACAATGAAAATAATGCAATGGTAACTTATGATTTTGAGAAAAATGAATGTATGGCAATTCCACTTAATTCAACGTTGATGTCTGCTTTTGGAGAAATGGCAATGGAGGAAGAAGTTGCTAAACAAAATTTAAAAATTGAAGAGACAAGTAAGACAAAGAAGATCTTAGGATACAAGTCTAAAAAATATTTATATAAAACCGACGATGCGGATTCTGAAGTGTATATTTCTACAGAAGTTCCTTTTTCTTGGGATGATAGTTTTGGAACTATGATGACTCAATTTGCACCTAACTTTTATAAAAACAATCCTGAACATCACGTAAAAGGAATGATGCTGGAAGCCAGGTCTAAAAGAAAAGAAGATGGTAAAAAATCAGAGTGGAAAGCTAAAAAAATAAAGGAAGAAAAAACTACTTTGAATAACAGTGATTTTCCACAAAGAAGTTTGGGCACCTATGGCAATCAATAATTACTAATTTATGTGAATGCGATTGAACAGCTGGAAAGGCTTCGAGATCCTCCTTGTAAAAATAAATCCATCACTGAAAAATTCAAATGTCAAATCCCACTTGTCAATCTTTTAACCACTTCAAATTCACTGAAAAAGACTTTCAGTAAAACTCTAATTACAGTATATGCAGGGATTGCCAAAACCATACCTACAACACCTCCCAATTTGGCGCCCATTAGTACGACTAAGAAGATTTCTAACGGATGAGCCTTTACGCTCTTGGAAAAAATATTAGGCTGTAATAAAAAGTTATCTAACAACTGGATTACAAAAAAGACAATGACAGTTGTAATTATTTTTGGGAGCATTATATCATAGAAGCCCACATCTAAATTAGATGAAATCACTATTAAAACGCCCATGAAATTCCCAATTAATGGCCCTAGGTAGGGTATAAGATTGAAAATGGCAAAACAGAATGCCATCAATAGTGCACTTTTGATCCCAAATATTTTTAAGACAATTGTAGTTATTACTGTTATAGTAATTACTTGAATCACAAGACCAACAAAATACCTAATCAACAAAGTTGAAGACTCTTCAATGGCATGCTTTACCTTACCTTCACTTTGATTAGGCATTATAGAAGATACCATATTAGTAAAGAGAGCTCCTTCTTTTAAAAAGAAAAAAGCTATAAAAAATATAGATAGAATGGCAACCATAATACTTCCGAAAAACCCTACAAACGAACTTAAAACTTTTTGAATTCTAGAAGGATTAAACATGTCAAAGATTGACTGTTTTACACCTCCAAAATAACCACCTGCTTCATTGTCTTGTTCGTGGGTTAACAAATGAGCAGAATTGTCAATATTTACAAGGAGGTTGATATTTGTTTTGGTAGTGCTGTCACCCTGTGCAATAAGCAATGAATCAACATTAATCAGGGAAGTTTTAATTAACTCTTGTTTGGTATGGCCATATTGAGTATCAATATTTTCGTTTTCTTCCGGCAACATTCCCATGTCTGACACCCAAGATCGCAGATCACCTAAAGGTTCTTTTAACCCATCCGTAAACTTGTGATAATCCAATCCTGCAAGATTCTTAGCTTGTGTAACCAAAGGTGGAATGAAAATCCTTAGCATCAATAGAACAAATAACGTGAAGACAAACAGGGTTAAACCTGCTGAAAGGCCATCTTTCATGAATTTGTTGAAGAATCTGTAAAGTGGAGCTCCAATCATTGAAACCACCCAAGCCATTATAATATATCCCACAATCTCACTAAAATAAGCCAAAATAGCGCCTACGATAATAATTGGAACAATTGCTATGAAGTATTTTTGCCAAGTTTTTATTGCCATAATTCGAATCTAAGTAATCATTTTGATATATACCAATTAATAATTGATGATTAAGATAATCGATTTTTTTATTAATCTGTCAATTGGTTTTTGGGGAGATTAATTCAATGTCAGCATGTAAGCCAATTAATTTTTGAAATTATCGACGAATATCTATCAATTCTTGACAAACTATAATAATGCGATGAAACTCTTTGTTTTAAAATTTATGTTAATATGTTTGTAACTAACTAACCAACTATGCGATCAATTCATTGTATTTACACGTTAAGCATTACCCTTATATTGGTAATTTCAACGTTTAACACTTCTCTCAATGGTCAAAACTTTATAATTAAAAACTATGATGTTGAATTGCGCCTGACACAAAGTGGCGATTTTGATATTCATGAAAAAATGGATGTTGAGTTTTTGAAAAAATCAAGAGGCATTCAAAGACATGTGCCTAAGAAAATCAAACATAATGGTAAAGTCAAAAAACTGGCATTAAGTTCTGTAAATGTCAATGGCGATAACTTTACGATCAAAGATCAATCTGGAAATAGAATAATTCGAATTGGCGATAAAAACACATTTATTAAGGGACCTAAAAGCTATGATTTTTCGTATCGACTTTCTAATGGCCTTTTATTTGAAGAAAATCATGTTGAGTTTTTATACAATGTAATCACTGAGTGGGATGTGCCAATAGAGAAAGTAACCTATAAGGTGATTTTACATGATACGCTTTCATTAGCATTCAACGACTTTAAAGTTATTACTGGTCGCAATGATGAAGATAAAAGATATGCATCAATTGAAAAAGACGGTCAAGTTCTATTTGGCGAATCTTTAAAACCTTTAGAGCCAAATGAAAATATAACAGTTGCCATCAAATTGCCAATTGGCTTTCTTGATACGCCTGCAATTCCAGTTCAAAGTAATCCAGTATATATGCAAGATAAATTATGGGCGATTCCTTTGGCGGCTCTCGGTGCTTTTATTGCTTTTTTTATGAGGAGCAGAAAGGATGAAAATGACAATGATGTAAGTGATAGGTACTTTCCTCCAATTGGGTTTTCACCTGCAGAAGTAGGTACTTATTATGATGGGATTGTGCATACTGAGGATATCGTTTCGTTAATCCCATATTGGGCTCAACAAGGCTATATATCAATTACCAATAACAACATGGAAGGTAAGGAAAATGATATTTATTTTAGGAAGATAAAAGACTTGAGTAAAAGTGCTCCAGAATATCAAAAAATTGTTTTTAGTGGTTTGTTTGAGGAAGGTACAATGGTCATGTTGTCTGAGTTAAAAAATGAAATTTACCGCAGCCATTACAAAGCTGAAAAAGAGATCAAGGAAAATCTTAAGCGAAAAGAATTGTACGATCAAGAGTACTACGAAAATTTTAAAACAGGCAAACTCATTTTTCTTTTCTTCATCTTGTTTGCAGTGGCAGTTATGATTTTCATTTTAACACCATATGTTATAACTGGTCTTGTGACAATATTTGCTGGTTTGGTAAGTTTTATTTTTCATTTTGTCCCTGCAAAAAAATCTAGTAAAGGTATTGCTATAAAGAATCACTTGATAGGATTACGTAATTTCCTTAAGGATATCGATGCGGATAAAACAGAAGAACTGCTGCTTGATCATCCGAATTACTTCGAAGATTTGTTTCCATATGCCGTAGCTTTTGCTTTGGAAAAATCATGGTTGAAAAAAATTAACAGCCTAGATTTAAGCGCACCATCTTGGTATGGTTATGAAGGTGCTAACGCAGCACGAACGGCTTCGATGACTTCCTTTGGCACTGAATTTTCTATACCTACTATCAAAAGTGTATTCACAAGTGCGCCTACAAGTCCTGGTGGGTCATCGGGTGGGGGATTTAGTGGTGGAAGTGCTGGAGGAGGAGTTGGTGGCGGAGGAGGCAGTTGGTAGTATTTCTCTGTAATCAAATAATAAAGCCCGACTACTAACCGTAATCAGGCTTTAAGAAACCAACTTAACATCTTATTAATCTTGTAGATTATGAAACACCTACTATTATTATATCCATTTAAACTGCAAAACGTTGCTTCACATTGTAAAGAAGATTGTCAATAAAATGTTAAAACGGACAAATTGTGAAGTTCGCTTTACAATTAACGATCTTTATTTTTTATAAATATGTGTTTAATTATCGCCCATCTATTGGCAAACCTTTGGTATGTACAATTTGATAAAGCCGGACTACAAATAGAAATGGAATTTAAAAGTTTCTTTTTCTATAAAATAAAAAAGGCTATCATTTTAAAAACGATAGCCTTTTCCCTTTACTTATTAAAGGTTTATTATTCTAAAACGATAAATTTCTTAATATCTGATAAGCCTTTTGAATAAATTTTAATATAATAAACGCCTGGATGGAAAGATGAAATATCAATCATATTGTTATTCATTTTAACAGATTGCGTCTTAATTTTCTTGCCTTCAGAACTGAAAATTTCAATTGTTGATTCCTCATATGGTCTTTTTCTCAAATCAAGTGTCAACTCGCTGATTGCTGGATTTGGAAACAATGAGAAGTCAAATGCTGCTGTTGGCGTTGAGCAATCTTCTTTAATCATAGTTAAAAAATTTGCAGAAATCAATGCACAATTGCTTGCCAGTATACCGGTAGTAATTGTATCACCAGGTTGAGCCAATAGATCTCCT
>CAJQRD010000061.1 GCA_905480605.1 uncultured Saprospiraceae bacterium
TAGTTCCTACTCAACCCGCAGAAAGTAATGAGAACAAAACATATTACAGTTTTCGCAAGAAATTTATATTGTCCCTAATTTTTACATTGCCAATTTTCATAATGGCCATGTCAGAAATGTTTCCTAACAATCCACTCGAAAAATTAATTAGTCTGAAGACGCAATCTTGGATACAATTGGTATTATCAATTCCTGTTATATTTTATTCTGGCTGGATTTTCTTTGAACGCGGATGGAAGTCAATTAAAAGTTGGAACCTTAATATGTTTACCCTGATCTCAATCGGGACAGGAATCGCATGGCTATTCAGTGTTGTTGGATTGATTTTTCCAGACATATTTCCAGAACAGTTTAAAGGTGATAGTGGTATTGTACACGTCTATTTTGAAGCGGCAACTGTAATAATAACACTTGTCTTACTTGGACAACTTCTTGAAGCAAAAGCACATAGTCAAACAAGTAGTGCTATTAAAAAGCTTTTAAACTTAGCACCTAAAGAAGCTATAATAGTTGATGAAAATGGCAATGATAGAAAAGTTTCAATTCACAAAATTAAGGTAGGTGATATTTTACGTGTAAAACCTGGAGACAAAATACCTGTCGATGGAATAGTAACTGAAGGAAACAGCAATATTGATGAATCAATGATTACTGGTGAGCCACTACCTGTCTCAAAAGAAAAGGGCGATAAAGTGAGTTCAGGGACTCTGAATTCTAAATATTCCTTTTTAATGGAAGCCAAAAAGGTTGGCTCAGATACTATCCTATCTCAGATAATTCAAATGGTAAACACTGCCAGCAGATCAAAAGCCCCAATTCAAAAATTAGCTGATAAAATTTCTAAATACTTTGTTCCAACAGTAATATTAATTTCAATACTGACATTTATAATTTGGTATATCTATGGCCCTTCACCAGCTTTGGTTTTCGCATTTGTAAATGCTATTGCTGTTCTAATTATTGCTTGTCCTTGTGCCCTAGGTTTAGCAACTCCTATGTCCGTCATGGTAGGAGTTGGCAAAGGTGCACAAAATGGTGTACTGATAAGAAATGCTGAAGCTTTAGAAAAACTTAATGACATTGATATTCTTATTACAGATAAAACAGGCACCATAACTGAAGGAAAACCATCAGTCAATAGTGTTTTTACAAATGGCCTTCATCCAGAAAGTAAGGTTGTTAAAATGATAGGCGCACTTAATAAATCAAGTGAGCATCCATTGGCAGAAGCTATAGTGAAATTTGCAGAAAACAAAAACTCAGAACAATTATCAGTTGTTGGTTTCGAATCGGTAGCTGGTATGGGAGCAAAAGGAGTAGTTGATGGGTACAATCTATCTATAGGTAATGAAAAAATGATGATGCAAGAATCAGTTATGATATCTGATGAAATGTTGCAATCAGTTAAAGACGAACAAAAAAAAGGAAGAACCGTTTCATACATTTCTATAAATGGAGAACTTAATGGTTATATCACAATATTTGATGCGATTAAACCAACGAGTATAGATGCAATATATGCTTTAAAAAGAAAAGGCATTGAAGTTATCATGCTTACAGGAGACAATGAAAATACAGCTGCCGCTGTAGCTAAAGAACTTGGTCTTAGTGATTTCAAAGCAGGCTTTTTACCCAAAGATAAACTTGAGTATGTGAAGAACCTTCAAAGTCAAGGTAAAAAAGTAGCCATGGCTGGAGATGGCATTAATGATGCCCCCGCATTGGCACAAGCTGATATAGGAATTGCTATGGGGACAGGCACTGATGTAGCTATAGAAAGTGCAGAAGTTACACTTGTTAAAGGTGATTTGTTAGGCATAGAAAAAGCAGTGAACTTAGGTTATGCAGTGATGAAAAATATAAAACAAAACCTCTTTTTTGCATTTGCTTATAACACCCTGGGCATTCCAATAGCCGCTGGCCTTTTGTATCCATACTTTGGAATACTATTGTCTCCAATGATTGCAGCTGCCGCAATGAGTTTCAGTTCGTTTTCTGTGATTGCCAATAGTTTAAGATTAAGAAATGTTAAACTATAACAGACAAAAAGGCTTCTGCAATTAAAATTTGCAGAAGCCTTTGACTTATATGATTTTACCGCAAAGCGCTTTTAAAATACACTATATTATGAAAATTATTTTTACATTAAATTGTAATCATGTATCAATTCTTTGCCTCGCCGGCAGAGCTTTCATTTTTGTCTTGAAACATAAACGAAACAAAAAATTCAAGGCTGTCTGTATTTTTTAACGGTTCCAAAAAATTAAAAACCTAAACAAGCGCAAACTCGCTTTCAGCTCAAACATGCCATTGTTTTTTAACGGTTTTAAATCCTTTTAAACCTAAAATTCAGAATGCCGATTCAACTCTGTTCTTATAAAATAATTCACAAAATTGATTATTCATGTGCAACCTAAATACGTTATTCGGCAATTTGAACCAGTTTAAAAATATTAGCCTTACTAAAATGGATCAGTATATTCTTGATTATTTACAAACGTTTGGTCAGTCATTGTTTTAAGAAAGTTAACCAAATCGGCTTTGTCTTGCTCTGTTAAATTTAAACCACCATTATCGACTACTTGAATCAATGCTGGATCAAGAGTACTCGATTGTTTAATATCAGAATTATAGTGATCTATAACTTCTTCCAAAGATTTAAATCTTCCATCATGCATGTATGGAGGAGTTAAGTTAATATTCCTTAAAGTAGGAACCTTAAATTTTGCTTTATCAGCTAAATTACCTGTCACATCTTCCCTACCGATATCTGCGAAACTAGCATCCATATCCAAACCATTGTTCATGTACTGGTCATTCTCGAAATTTGACCCACCATGACAATGAGCACAATCTGCTCCAGATAATTCTGGAAAGAATGGATTGTATTCAGTTTCAAAAAGCAAACGTCCTCTTTCCTCACTTTCTGACAATTGAACTTCACCAGCTAAGAACTTATCATACTTTGAATCATAGCTTATGATACTTAACATAAACTGCTCCATCGCCAATGACATTTTTTCCGAAGTCACTTCATCTGATCCAAATGCTCTTGTAAATTGATCCTTATACAATTGACTTGCACTTAACTTAGCTATAACGTTATCTAAAGTCTCATTCATTTCGAAAGGATCCTCAATTGGTTTTAAGGATTGATCCCTTAACAAGTGAGCTCTGCCATCCCAAAAGAATTCATTACTATTCCATGCCATATTAAATACAGCCATAGCTTGACGTTTACCAGGTAACATTTCAACACCAATAGAAAATTTAAGTGTATCGGAGAATGCGTCAGCTTGATTATGACAACTGGCACATGATTGACTGCCATCTAGCGAAAGCATTTTTTCATAAAACAACATACGTCCTAACTGGACACCTTGCTTGGTTAACATATTATCCGCGGGCAACTCAGGATCTGGCAAATTACCATATTCTAAAACATAAGGTGTTTCGTCCAGCATAACAACTTCAATGGGTTCATCATCGCCACATGAGAAAATCATTAAAATTAATACTGGGAGAATATATATATAATTTATTTTTTTCATATTTCTAATCATTTTTAAATATTGGATTATTAACAAATGAGTTATCAGTCAGTGACTTTAAAAAAGCCAACAAGTCGTTTTTCTCAGATTGAGTTAAACCTAACGGTTTGATAATAGCACTTTTTTGAGGATTATCAAAACCACCACTATTGTAGTGTTCAATTACCTCCTCTAAATTATTAAAAGAGCCATCGTGCATATAAGGAGCGGTTAACTCAACATTTCGCAAGGTAGGTACTTTAAATTTAGCAAAATCTATATCATCACCAGTTAAGCGAAACCTTCCAGAATCTAAATAATTGTCATACAATCCATTGTTATTAAATTCATAGTTTGTAAAATTAAATCCACCATGACATTTTGAACAATTCGTTTTATCACTAAAAAACAATTTCAATCCATTAACTTCTGAACTTGAAAGCGCATTTTGATCATTGTAATTTTCATAGTGATCATATCGCGAATAACCACTTATCAAACTTCGCTCAAAACAAGCCAATGCTCTTGCTATAACAAATGCATCGGGGCTTCTGTTATAGGCATGTAAAGCCATTTCAACATAAGCAGAGTCGTTTAATAATCTTTCAGCCAAAAGCACGATATTAAAATCGAATTCATTGTGTTCTTGTATGGGTACCAATACCTGCATTTCCAATGTAGGTATACCACCCTCTCGAGTATAATAAGGATGAAAACCTACATTTGCTAATGTAGGAGAATTACGCGTCCCAATTCTACTTTCCACTCCCAGACTTAATGCCTTGTCGTCGCTAAAAGCCAAATTGGGATTATGACATGAGGCACAGCTAATTGAACTATCCAATGACATTATAGGATCAAAAAAAAGCTTCTTACCTAAGTCCCACCTCTCTTGAGTAAACTGATTGTCACTTGGAACTTCGAAATCTTCAAAGCCCATTGGCAATTCCATAAAAGAAGGTGGAAAATGGAGTGGCACAGCACTCTCATCTTCACAAGATGATATGATAATAAATACTAAAATTAAGTGGTGCCACTTCAATTTCATTATTTGACAAATATTTTTTCAGTTATGATAATATGACCTTCCTTTACAAGGTTTACAAAATACATTCCAGGAGCATAATTATCTAAATTGATCGTTTGACCATCATTCACTGAAATAATGTTTTGTACTAATTTACCCTCAACAGAAGTAATTTGAATGTTATAGTTATTCAGCTTATTAGCAATATCAAGTTTTACTCTTGTTTCATTGGCAACAACAGGATTAGGGTAAACACCAAAGCTATTAACCTCACTAAAATCAATAGTTGAACTTGTTATACTTGGTGAAGAGAAAACATAATCTCTAAAATTCTCTAAGCACTGTTTAGCTTGCAGATTATCACCATGAACGATAACCCCTGAATTCAAAGAGATATTCTCCAACAGTTTTGTATAGTCGGCATGCAAATCGATATTTACTTCATTATTATTTCCTGTTAGGTCAAGATCAACTTCCGTTGTTTGATAATTGATATCGCCCAATCCGTGCAATTGAAACAATTGATTATAGCTACTACCTCCATTGCCTTCCATTGCCACAAATCTATAACCAGCTGCCCAGCCCCAATGCATTGATGGCGCCTTTGGTGCTAAAGGATGTGATGTTGGAAAAGATGTAGGATCAAGATGATTGTGGTCAGGATCAACACCTATATGGAATTTAATTTTCTCTAATTTATCGATGTTAAACTCGCCCAATTCAGCAGTAGTTCTTGAAGCTGCATTTACAAGTAAATATAAATCTTCAACTGCAGTTTCTTGTCCTCCATCATGAATCAAAGAAATTTCGGAAATTTAATACTCGAGTCCAGAGACTTTGAAGTCATGTCCCATATTGTTTTGTGCCCCTGCATTCATTTCAAAACCAGCATCCGCCAGTTTGTGTTGAATATTTTATTTGATGTTGCTTTGAGCATTAATTTGTAGAGTCCAGATTGCGATTAGAAATGCACTTAGTATATATTTTTTCATAACATCTATTTTAGAAATATTGAATTTTAGAGCTGATTAATTGCAACTCAAAATAGAAATTAACTTACGAATAGTAATATAATATTAAAGTTGACATATCTCTGAATTAACAGACAATGCCACTCGAATAAGTTATAAACGAAAGGTCTCGTAAAGAACTGATATGTCTTTTTGTATTAAAGGAGCTTTGTAGAGTAAAAAATCATTTAAAACATTTACAGATCTGTTAAAAATCTCAAATGATGAAATAACATTAGATACTTCAAAAACATATGAATCTATTAAAACAAAATCTGAAGTTAAATATTGGTAGTCATTTTCAGATTCAAAAAGAAGTGTATTATTGCTGCAGCAGTTCTTATCCTCTTCAGAACAAGAAATATCATCTAATTCTAATTTTTGATGATGTTTGCATGATGCCATTTGACCTGCCAACTCATGACAATTCTTAGCTTTTCCAAACAGGCTAAATGATTTTAAATGCCCTTGGCAGTAATGAAAATCAACTATAAAAGTGCTTGACGACATAAGAATCATCAATGCCATTATAGGCGTGCAGACATTCAATATTTTAGCTTTTTTAATCATTTAATTATTAAAAATAAGCATTTATAAATACTAAATGAAAACAACAGTAGCAATTAACACAAACTATTGCCTATCAGCCGGTTAATTCTTTGAATTATAAATTCAAAAACCATAAAAAATAAAAATATTGAATAAAAATAAAAAAATAACTTAGGGCAAGTGAAAATTAAAAAAATAACTATAATTAATCAAATCAATTTCTCAAACCTAAACTATAAGAAATGCAACTTTTAAAATTTCTTTTTTCAGTATGTTTTGTAATTTTTACATCTCAACTCCTATTTTCTCAAGAATCCTGGGAATCAAAAATGGGCGATCCAAACATTAGCTTTTTCGAAATTCAACAAGATTTTAATACATATTGGGCGAATAAAGATAAATCAATTAAAGGAGCAGGAATAAAACCATATAAAAGATGGGAGTATTTCATGGAAACACGTGTTGATGAAAATGGCTTTTATGACCGATTAAAAGACGTTAAAAGTTACGAAAAATTTCTTTCAAACAACAGTACAGTCACAAGAACAGGTGGAGTAGATAACTGGCAACCATTGGGTCCTTCAGGGAATCCTAATGGCAACAATGGTGTTGGAAGAATAAATGTAATAAAAGTCAACCCTGATGATGCCAACAATATATTTGTGGGTACTCCAAACGGTGGATTATGGGAAAGTACAGATGGTGGAGCAACTTGGGCAACGAATACTGATAACCTCACAGTTCTAGGAGTCTCAGATATTGTTTTCGATCCAACAAATTCTGATCATATGTACATGGCAACTGGTGACAGAGATCACAATGATGTAAGTACGATTGGAATAATGGAAAGCAGTGATGGTGGATCGACTTGGGCATTGACTAATTTTAGACCCCAATTTAACGGACTTCCTTGGTTTTACTTGATACATGTAATTTTAATCAATCCCTTAGATGCTGATGTCATGATTGTCTCCACTACGTCTGGTGTATTTAGAACTGATGATGCTTGGACAACATGGACTGAAGTTTTACCAAGTGACTGTTTGAGAGATATGAAATTTCATCCTACAAATCCGAATATAGTCTATGGAACTACTTCTGGAGCTTATTGTGGTGGACTAAACAACATGGGAGCCACATATCATCGTTCTGTTGACAATGGGGTAACTTGGACGCAAATTACTCTTCCTAATACAACCATTCAAAGAGCCGCTATTGGTGTTACGTTGGATGAACCAAATACCGTTTACTTTTCTGCCGCTATTGATGATATGGCAATGAGCAACGATTTTTCTGGTTTATATAAATCTACCAATTCCGGAGCAACCGTCACCGAAGTGACAGTAGTAACACCACCGAGCTTGGGGTCTCAACAATGGTATGATTGGACACTTACCGTAAATCCAACCAATGCCAATGAATTATATGCAGGAGGAGTTGGATTTAGTAAATCAACAGATGGTGGTGTAAATTGGTCACCTGTTGGAGGCATACATGTAGACCACCATTATTGTGCATTTGAAGGCAATACTCTTTATGTAGGTAGTGATGGGGGAATTTACAAAACTACGAACGGAGGTACGAATTGGACATTTCTTAATGAAGGTTTATCAATTACTCAATACTATAGAATATCTAATGCAGAAACCAACCCCAATATCATGTTGGCTGGTTCTCAAGATAACGGTACTCATTTACTAAACAATGGAACTTGGAGTCATGAATTTGGAGGTGATGGTATGGACAATGCAATTGATCCTAACGATGAATTAAATCTATTCGTAAGTTTTCAGTATGGTAACTTTTATAGATCTACAAACGGTGGTGTAACATTTGCTGCTATGATCAGCCAAACACAAACAGGTGTAGCAGGTGCTTGGGTTACACCCATAAAGATTGACGAAACAAATACAGATATACTTTATACTGGATATGACAGGATTTGGAAGTCAACAGATGATGGTGCAAATTGGAGTGACATTGGCGGCATGAAACTTACTGCCGGGACCGAGTTGTTACGATATATAGATGTTGCGAAAAGTAACAATCAAGTAGTATACACAACAGATTATACAGAATTGTGGAGATCAGATAATGGTGGAACAACTTGGACAGGAGTTGCCGAACCTGACAATAGTATAAGATGGATCGAAATAGATCCTACTAACCACTTGCATGTCTGGTTAGCAGCAGATTTAGATGTATATGAATCTACCGATGGAGGAGTATCTTGGACTGATATCAGTAGTAACCTACCAAGTGTCGCAATGAATACCATCGTTTTTGATGATGGACCTCAAGACCATTTGTATGTGGGTACTGACTTTGGCATATACTACTTAGAGTCAGGAACAACGAATTGGGTATTGTTAAGTCAGACTTTACCAAATGCTGCAATTTTAGAGCTTGACATTTTAGAGTCAAGCAAAAAAATTCGTGCAGCAACATTCGGAAGAGGGGTATGGGAGAAATTAACTGTGAATGGTACTAAAAATTATACATGTAATGAAGCACTGCCTTTAGTTGGTGATGGTGTATTTTCATCACAGGCCCCTAATCAAGGAAATGGTGCAACGAACGGCGATGCAACCCACGCCGTTTGGTACAGCTACACTGCAAGCAAAAATGGATTTATCAATGTCCGATCATGCAATGGAGGTCAAGATACCAGACTTCATATTTATTCTGGTACTTGTGGATCATTAACAAACATAGGAACAAATGATGATGCTTGCACCATGGGACCAGGACTATTAGATTATGCATCCGAATTAGAATTGATACCTGTAACTGCTGATGTACCTATCTATATAGAATGGGATGATCGATATTCAGCAGCTTGCTTCGATTTTGAAATTGAATTTTTAACAGCTATAGTGAATTATGCAGAAAGTTTTGAAGATGTTAATCCATATACAAATTTAGAAACAGACACTCATGACTGGTATCTGATATCAGGGGCAACTCTTAGTCCTGGTACAGGACCGAATTCTGCTTCTGGTGGTTCTAATTATTTGTATGTTGAAGCTAGTGCCCCTTTCTTTCCAAATTTTATAGCTATTCTTCAGACAAATAAATTTTACACATCAGGTTATACAGAGCCTGAATTGGTTTATGATCGACACATGTGGGGTGCCCATATTGAAAACCTTGAATTGCAAATATCAGAAAATGGAGGAGCTTGGACACAGATAGACAATACAATTGGTGACCAAGGAAATTCTTGGGTAACAGACATTGTTGACCTGACTGCCTATAAAGACAAAATAGTAGAAATAAGATTTATAGGTACAACTGGAACAAATTATCAAGGAGACATTGCTATCGATAATATTAGATTCCAAGAAGGGGGAACCCCTAATCCATGTGGTACAACTTTGTTAACTGTTCAAACATCTGATATTACAATGGATAACATGCTATTTGATGATGCATATGACATTGAAGTTGAAGCCACAGTAAACTATAATAATATTACATTTAGAGCTGGTAATAGCGTTCTTTTAAATCCGAATTTTGAATTGCCGGCAGGTCTTATACTTAACTTAGAATCTGTTCCTTGTCCTTAAGTTAAAAAAGAAATAAAGAAAGAAGGGCAGTTGATCATTACCTAAAAACATTGATCATACTGCCCTGATTTTATGGAGATACGGTTTTGTTTAGATGTTAATAAAATACGGATTAACTTTATAGCCTATACATAATCCATTGATATACATTCAATTGCGTTTTATTGATTATAGGATTAAATGAAAATGCTTGCCTATATTGTGTACATTATTCCATAGCACATAAAACAATTCCAATCCCCTATTACCATATAGTTAGAAACTATAAAAACATTTATTTCTAAGTCTATTTTACTACTACTTATAAGCATCCGCCAGCATACCATTCTCAACTTTATCTTTCAAATAAATAAAAGTTATAGATTATCCATTTTTTTTGACCCAAATTATTCCATTGATACAAAAACAGTGGAGTTTTTATATTCGGCTGTAGGCACCTTTGCTGTACCAAAGTTATCAAGGAGCTTATCAATCTTACGTTTGATAATATTGGGTTCCTTTTTCACTTCAGTCCCTCTGTCTTCTAATACAAAGGTTGTATCTTCAAAAACCGTTAATTCAAAAAATCTATTCTTGATTTTACCAGTTCTGGTTTTTATTTGATACTTCTTAATTAACTTGTGCCTGTATTCAAATTCCTTAACATAATAAGGTTTTTACGCAGTTGAGTTTATTAGCTATTTCTTTAACCTTATCAGGCATTGCCCAAATAGAAAATATGTGATAATCAATATTGTACTTTGTGATTTTAAGTGGAATTATATATTTGAAGTCTGAGTTGCTTATTTTCTTATCAATGCTTATGTCTTTAAATGGAAAATACCTAATCCATTATTTTCACTATCACCGAACCAAAAGAATTGATTCAGATTCGGTATTGATTTGTAAGTAGTAAATTTAGCTGGAGACTCACAGTCTTGAACAGATAAAACATCTGGATTAAAAGATGTTACATGCTGCCATTTTTACGGAAGACCATATTGCAATTCCAAGACACAATTCGCATTTTTATGGGTTAGGGGTTTAGAGGTTGGTGTTATTCTGTTTACGGTTTTACGGTTTCACGGTTTACGGTTTACGGTTTCACGGTTTACGGTTTTAAGGTTTACGGTTTTAAGGTTTAAGGTTTACGGTTTCACGGTTTACGGTTTTACGGTTTCACGGTTTTAAGGTTTACGTTTTCACGGTTTTAAGGTATTTTTACTCCGTCTTCCGTAATCCGTATTCCGTCAATCGTATTCCGTATTCCGTCAATCGTCTTCCGTATTCCGTCATCCGTTTCCCGGAAATCGTTTCCCGTAATCCGTTCTACGTTTTCTTATAACTAGGGTTATATCTTACCATTATATGAATCCAAAGCGATCTTGAAACGCGCAGTATTTTTAAAAATAATACTGCTCCTAAAAAGATCACCATAACCATTGCACCTTCAACACTCCAATTGTAATAAAACACAAGCAATAGAGCCGTCGGAAGCAGTAAGAAGGTAGATATTGCATATGATAAAAACATAGCACCAAAATAATAGCCGGGCTCAGGCTCAAAATCTTTATCACATACTTTACAATATTTAGGCATTGCCAGTGGGTCTCCAACTTTAAAAGGTTTAACAAACAAATCACCCTCTCTACATCTTGGGCATTTGTTATTCCACATTGCACTGATTGACATTCCCATATTACAATATATATTTAATAAATCAATTCGTTATTCTAAAAGAACTTAATAAACAGACGTTTTACCAAACAATTAGTTAAAACTCCTTTTGTTAACTAATGTAAGCCATAAAGGTAACAACAATCCAGCTTGTCTAAAAGTATATCAGAAGCTAATGACAGTACAAATATACAAGAATACTTGCACTATCGTACATTACATGAGATCGTGGTGATAAAGCTAAAACATGTCATTAAGTATATCAATTTTAAGTAAATTTGAACTATCGAAAAATACTAGATGATAACCGTCACTGAAGCAGAAAAAATAATAAAAAATCATGTCAGAGTATTCCCTAAAGAATACATTGATCTTTCCGAAAGCCTAAACCACATATTATCTGAAAATATCACAGCAGAAAGGGATTATCCTCCTTTCAACCGTGTCGCTATGGATGGCATTTGTATAAATTTCAGTGATTTTGCAAAAGGACAAAGACTTTTTAAGATTAGTGGTCTGCAAGCTGCAGGCTCACCTCCGTTAAAACTATCAGAAATCAATACAGGTTTAGAAATAATGACAGGCGCCATGTTGTCTCAGGGAGCAGATACTGTAATTCCATATGAGCAGATTGAAAAAATTGGTGACTCATTTAAAATTAACAATGAGAAATTACATAATGGTGCCAATATTCATTTAAAAGGAAAAGACACAAAAAGTGATTCAATATTAATTAAGGCTTATACCAAAATTGAATCCCACATAATTGCAATTCTAGCCACAGAAGGCATTCATAAAGTCCCTGTTCTTAAAATGCCCAAAATCGCAATTGTTTCCACAGGAGATGAGTTGGTTCCAATTGATACCAAGCCCAAAGATTATCAAATAAGAACATCAAACAGCTTAATGCTTAAAGCGGCATTAAAAAAACTTAATATTAAATCATCGACATTTCATATAAATGACAACAAAGAACTGCTTAAGAGTAAAATGTCTGATATAATAAAAGATTTCGATGTCATAATGTTAAGTGGAGGTGTTTCAAAAGGCAAATTGGATTATATTCCAGAAATCTTAACTGAACTAAACGTCAAAAAAGATTTCCATCGTATTGCTCAAAGACCAGGTAAACCTTTTTGGTTTGGTCACAAAGACGATAAGCTGGTTTTCGCATTTCCGGGAAACCCAGCCTCTAGCCTGGTATGTTACAAACGTTACTTCGAATATTGGCTAATGTTATGCTTGAGACAAGAACCAAACAATTTTAGAGTTAAACTCAAAAATAGTTACGTTTTTAAACCACAATTGACATATTTTGCCCAAGCAAAATTAATTGACAACACAAACGAAAGAATTGTGGAAATTATGCCAGGCAACGGCTCGGGAGATATTGCAAATTTTGCACAAATTGATGGATTTATAGAACTGCCAAGTCAATCAGAAATTCATGATTGCAACAATATGTATACATTTTACAAAATATAGTACAGAAAAGCTGAAGGAAGTGAGAAGATTAAAAATAATGTTTTGCCTAAGTATAATAAGTATAAATATCATATACTCTCAAGCAATTGTTTTGGATGAAAAGTTAGACGACTGGTCACCAGAGATGCTTGTTAATGAAGATTTCGGTGACGGTACTGTCGTAGATATTAGAAACTTATATCTAGCCAATGATGATGAAAGTGTGTTTGTTAGATTTGAGTTTGATCAAGAAATATCACTTCAAGATGCAAATGATATTATCATCTATTTTGACATGGATAACAATACAAATACTGGTACAAAATATTTAGACATAGGTGCAGATTTTATTTTTAACTTTGGAAGTAGAAGAGGTAATATTTATGATGGTCAAACCATTTCTGTTTTTCACAATGACGTAGGTCTTGTAAGTTCACCTACTGTAACCGGCACCACATTTGAAGTTGCATTTTCTAGAAATTTTGAAATCAGTGGTGTAAAATTTAATAATGAACTTAAAGTATACATTTCAACTGGATCATTTTTAGGAGATATAATTCCCAATGAAAATGAGGCTGAAGTTTATACTCTTAAAGAAAATATAAGTCCAAACCTAGGAAGTTACAATCTTCTTAATAGTGGAAATGACGACTTCAGAGTTCTTAGCTACAATGTATTGCGAGACAATATATTTGAGAACAATACAAGAAATGCTTACCAAAGAATAATTTCCAATATAAATGCTGATATAATGTGTTTTCAGGAGATCTATGATCATGACGAAGAAGATTTACTCATACACTTGAATAATATTGGTGCTATCAATACCGATAATGAGTCATGGTATGCTAGCAAAGACGGTCGTGACCTTATAACGGTAAGTAAGTATCCTATTAAATTTCACAGAGAATTAGACGGTAACAGTTTCGTTGTAATTGATAAAGACGGACAAGACATTGTTATATTTAACTGTCATTTGCCATGTTGTGATAACAACGCTGGAAGAGAAGAAGAAATAGATGTAATGTTGCTCTACCTTAGAAGAAGTTTAGAAGGAACAAGTGATTATTCAATCTTGTCAAACACACCTTATATGATTTTGGGTGATATGAATTTTGTGGGTTTCTCTTCTCAAGTCAATAGTCTTAGAACCGGTGACATCAAAGATAACAATACATATGGACCTGACTTTGACATGGACTGGGACAGCTCACCGTTATTTGATTTATCACCACGAACAACTGGAACAAGCAGTTCATATACGTGGTATAATCCAGGTGGTTCATTTTCTGCAGGAAGGTTAGATTACTTGTTATTTACAGACGCCATTTTACAATCCCCCAACAGCTATGCGTTAAATACATCAACTCTTACAGCATCACAAATACAAGAAAGTGGATTTAATGCAAGTGACATTTTGGTTGCTTCTGATCACTTTCCAATAGTGGCTGATTTTAATATACTTGAAACCTCGACCTTAGAATTGTTGACCGATCTCAATTTTAATATTTATCCGAATCCGGTATTAAACTCAATTTCAATTGATACTGATGCGAAGATAAAATCCATTCAAATAATTGATATGCAAGGACGTATTGTCTTCTATACTAGACGCATCAAAAATAATTCAAATATTGAGATCAATAATAATATTGGTGAAGGACTATACAATTTATTGATTGAAATGCAAAGTGGATTCTACAGCAAGAAAATTGTACTTAACAGACCTTAACTGAAAATCTACAAACTTCAATTTTAATTATCTCTAGAAATTACTCTTGCTGTCCACCATTCAAGGCGTCTTGTAGTTTTTGCAGGTCGTCCCATTTACCTTCTGCAGCCAATCTTGCTTGCTGTGGCCAAGTGGTTGGGTTGTGCATCTTATACTTAGGACCTTCTTGAGTCAAAATATCTTTTAAAAATTCAGAAGTTGTATCAGACAAAGCCCAATAGCTTTTAATGCCCGATTTATTGAGTATACCGGATATTTTAGGCCCGATTCCTTCTATACGTTTTAGGTTATCGACTCTTTCTGGGTCACGTGTTAATACGCGACGTTCAACAACATCAGAGTGCAATTGAGTTCTGGTTTCATTCACAATTGTCTTGGAAATTTCAACTGTTCCCAGGCTTTCCATAGCTTGACGCAATTGATCCATATCAATTTGTCTAACAACTTCAACCTCTTTAATAATTTCGATGGGTACTTCTCTAATAACCTCAATTTCAACTTCTTTTATAACCTCAACAGCAACCTCCTTTATGACTTCTTTTATGACTTCCTTTTCGATAATCAATTCTACAGGAACTTCTTTAATGATTTCTATTTCCTTGATGACTTCAACTGGTACCTCGACTATAACTTCTTTTATAATCTCTACCCTTTTTATTACTTCAACTTCTTTAATTACTTCTACAGGTACCTCCTTAATCACTTCGACTTCTCTGATAATTTGTCGTTCTTTCTCAACAGGGACTTCCTTTATAATTTCTACCTCTTTAATAATTTCTACCTCTCTTAAAACTTCAACAGGTACTTCTTTTATGATTTCTTTGACCTCAACAGGATTGGCTTTTATTTCAGTCACTTGAGCCTCAATGGCCGAAAGGTTAGAAATGAGTAAGTTGTTATCATCTGATAAGTCTTGAAATTTCGCTCTTGAATCTGTCAATTGACTTTTGTAATCATTTGAAGTCTTGAGAAGTGCTTTATTTTCAGATTTTTGTGAATGTAAGTCTTGAGTGATTTGCAACATTTTATCCTTACTAAGACTCATTCCCAATAAAAGGGAAATAAGACTTGCTCCTGCCATGAGCAATAAGGGCAACCAAATTTCTATACACATAATAGAACTTTTTAATTAAAAGTATTATTGACCAAATGCCACGACAATTCCTTTCTCCAAGGTACCTTCATTATAGCATTCTGGATTGGCAAGTTTCGCAGAAGTCAACAATTGACTTGTATTAACGCCTTGCTTTAAAAAATAGGTCTTCACAGCATAAGCACGTGCAAGACCGAGATTTTCATAATCAGTATTATTCTCTTCGTCTTTTAAAAATAATCCTTTAATTTTCATCTTTCGACTTGGATTATTTCCCAGATATTGAGCCACTTTAATTAGCAATTCTTCGAATTCTGGAGAAATAAGATTATGATTAAAGTTTGAATAATTAAATTTAAAATTATCCTTGGACACGACTTTAAAGTCATTGTCTTTAAACAATAATGCAGCGACACAGTCATCAGTAGTTTCTGATGCAGACTCAATAACTGCAACTTCAGTCTCTATAACAGATGGTGATTGTTCACATAGGTTATTCAAGCATAAGAAGTATGCCAAAGCGAACCATAAGATTAAAAGAATTATATAAAAGGGTTTCATAGAAATCAACTTTCATAAAAAAATGGATATACACAAAACAACTTGAGTATATTTTTAAAAATATTTGGAAAAAAAACTTTTACTTTTCCCTTGTTGAGTTTGATTTTTTTAACGTTATTTTTAGAATTATTTAGCTTATTCTTTTCAGAAAAATGAATAGTTGAATCCATATAATGTAGGTTTTATAGCATTTATACTTCAAGATTCATTCCAATTTGTTAATTTAATGCTGAAAGTATTGCTTAAACTAGAGACCAATATGAATCAAGAACAATGTTAAAAATATTATACTCCCTACTTTTTGCCTATCTTCATTTAATGACTAGTTAAAAAACAAGAAAAATTCTTTCATGAAATATACAATGGCAGTTCTACTTTTGGTACTAGGGATACAAACCAAGGCTCAAGTACCAGCACAATACGATATGAGGATGTATGATATTTTAGAAAACGTCTCTAGTAAAAGAATTCAAAAAGACATTGAAAGACTGGTTTCATTTGGCACAAGACATACACTTTCAGACACAATTTCAGAAATAAGAGGGATCGGAGCCGCAAGAAGGTGGATTAAATCAGAATTTGAAAACATATCCAACGATTGTAACAATTGCCTTGAAGTAAAATACCATAAAGGTCATGTCAAAGAAGGTGAGTCAAGAAGAATTCCACAAGATACTTGGATAGTAAACGTACTGGCCATTAAACGGGGTACACAATTTCCTAATCGCTATATTATTATGTCAGGCGATATAGACTCCAGGGTAAGTGATCCTTTGGATGGAACATCGGATTCACCAGGGGCCAATGATAATGCGTCAGGGATGGCAGGTGTTATAGAAGCTGCTCGTGTATTGTCAAAATATGACTTTCCATGTTCCATTCTTTTTGTTGGATTATCAGGAGAGGAACAAGGATTGTTTGGTGGTAAGTTTTTAGCGGCAGATGCCAAGAAAGAAAACTGGGATATTATTGGTGTGATCAACAACGATATGATTGGAAATATTCATGGCATTGATGGCGTAGTTGATAATACAAGCTTTCGTGTTTTCTCAGAGCCAATGCCACCTAAACCAGATGAAAGAGAATTGATTTGGAACAGATTTTATGGGGGAGAAACAGATGGGCCATCACGTCAATTGGCACGTTACGTAGAGAAAATGACTTCTACCTACTGTACAAACATTAAGGCGACGATGATTTACAGACTTGACAGATTTGGCAGAGGTGGCCATCACAGACCATTTAATGATGAAGGTTTTCCTGGCATTAGAATAATGGAAACTCATGAAAATTATGACATGCAACATCAAGACATTAGAGTTGAAGATGGCATTTCATATGGAGATGTCATTGAAGGCGTTGATTTCGATTACGCAGCAAAACTTACAGGAGTCAATGCCATTTGTTTGGCTGGCTTGGCTTGGGCTCCCCTGCAACCAGAATTTGTAATGATCGGTGGAGCCGTAAAGCCATCCACAAGATTAAAATGGGACGCTGTTGATGATCCCAATATTTTAGGCTACAAAGTATACTGGAGAAATACCACATCACCTCAATGGGAATATTCCAAATGGGTCGGATTAGAAACAGATGTAACACTTAAGAATGTGATTATTGACAATTATTTATTTGGTGTCTCGAGTGTTAATAAAAATGGAAACGAAAGTGTGGTCGTATATCCAAAGACTTTGATTCCTCGACGGTAACAATGATCTAATACTTTAACTTTTCAACAGTGTTTACCGAAGTTTAAAACGAAGGTAAATGCTTCAACATTGTTTGCCGAAGTATGACACGAAGGAAAATGATCTAATAGCTATAAATCTGTAATTTATCGTTGTTATTGGCTATCAACAACATCGATTTGTTTTTATCCTTCACTACCAAAACATCTCTAACATCTTTATCGGCAGAAACACCTGTTTTCAGGTTTCTTGATGCAACAAATTCACCATCTTTGTAGGTAATCAAACAACCTTTTCCAGCATCTGACCTTGTTGTTTCCACTTCCCTATTGTACATGTTTCCAGCTAAGAAAAGATCTGTAACTCCATCTTTGTCGAAGTCATCAATTGCAATTCCATAAATTGGAGAAATCTGAGCTTCGCTAGGCAATTCTACCTGTGTGAATGAGCCGTTGTTGTTGATAAACACTGAGTTCGCAAAGGTATGCACCTCTTGGAGAACTGTCTTATCTGTAATCAATCCATCTAGCACATCAGTAATTGTAGCAGAACCAAAATCGTTATATGTTTTAAACTTATCACTGACAAATGGCATCTGTTGAGTTGAACATTGTTTGCCTCTAACTGGATAACATTTTCCTCCTTCATAGTAACCGAGGTAAACATCATTACTTCCATTTTTATCAAAATCGTCAACATACAATTTAAATGGTTTATCTACTGAAGCTTTATACTTGATGTTATGCCCTAAATTACCTGCAACAATATCAAGATCATTGTCATTATCAGCATCAACTATTTCAATAGTATTCCACCAACCATTAGTATTTTTTAAATTATAATCATTTGAAACATTTACCATTTTGTTGCCCTTAAAATTAAAAATTTGAACAGGCATCCACTCTCCTACTATAACCAATTCCTCTATCTTGTCATTATTAAGGTCAGCAACTTTTGCGTCGGTTACCATTCCAAAATCATTAAACATTGGAGCCATAGAATTTGTAACATCTGTAAAAACACCACTATTGTTTTGCAAAATAAAACTGCTGACATTTTTTCCGTATTCACCAGGTAATTGTCTACCTCCTATAAACAAGTCAAGATCACCATCTTTGTCAAAGTCAAATGGTGTTGCAACATTGGTGCTAACCTTATAAGTTGGCGTATTGGTTGCTTTTGCAAACTGTCCTTTTCCATTATTTACATACAATCGATCTAAATATGATGTTGTGTTTTGCTTATATTCAGATCCACCACTGCATACAAAAAGATCTAAATCACCATCCTTATCTGAATCTAAAAATACAGCAGCTCCATCTTCAAAACCTGCATCAATTTTAGGAAATGCATTGCTAACTGGAGTGAACCCACTTCCAGAATTCATTAACAATTGAGCGGCTTTCCCCGCTGAACCACCTAGATATATATCATCCAAGCCATCGCCATTGACATCACCCTTTGCCAACACAGGCCCAAGAGTTGATGTTTGATAAGGCAATAGTATTTCTCTTGCGAAATCATCGTATATATTTTCGGAATGCACAATACTGGTTGGCACCTCATTGAAAATAACCGACAAATTAGCTCGCTTTATATTTCCTGTTGAAGATGTACTGTAGTCAATTTCAAGAATTTGGTTTGAATTTACATTTGTTAAAATAGACTGTTTTTTATCTGGCCATGTCACAGTTATCTTATCAACTTTTGCATGCTTACCCAAGCCAAAGTGTGCCATCGGTTGAGAAGATGACATATATCCTCTATAAGGAGTGATAGCAGAAAGCTGAACTTCATCACCATAAGTCAATTCAATTTCAGCATTGAATCCTTTTGGATTGTTTTTACTCCCTTTTAATTTGATTGACAAGTAGTTGTTTATCAAGCCTTCATTAGCCGTATTTTTATACAGTCCTGCCTCCATACTCATATTGCTGATAATTACATCTAGGTCACCATCATTGTCAAAATCAGCATAAGCCGCTCCCTGTGACCATGTGGGCTCATCCAAGCCCCAATTTACACTTTGCTTAGTGAATTTCAAATCACCATTATTTTGATATATGAAGTTGGCTATTTTTTGACTTGGAGCCCGCTCACTTATATCTAATGGATCGATAGTCGTTGGTCCAATTCCTTTCTTTTTATTGGCAGCAATTTCTTTAAACTTTTTCTTCCGCCAAATTTGAAAATCTTTGTTTCGCATTTCCTTTATAAGTCCATTGGTAACTAGTAAAT
The DNA here is from genome assembly GCA_905480605.1 of uncultured Saprospiraceae bacterium. Classification (GTDB taxonomy): domain Bacteria; phylum Bacteroidota; class Bacteroidia; order Chitinophagales; family Saprospiraceae; genus RFSX01. The sequence continues at coordinate 20,115 of CAJQRD010000061.1, forward strand.
CCTTAAAGCCATCTTGATCAACATCAATAAACAATGGCGACCAACTCCAATCGGTATTTGAGACACCAGACATTTGAGCTATCTCACTGAATGATTCATCACCATTGTTTAAATGTAAGGCATTAAACATGTATTGATAATGGTAACCATTTTGAGCTAAAGCATGGAATTTCTTAGGGTCCATTCCACTCATATTCGTCTTTTGCCTGAAGTTATCCTCTGCTACCATATCTGCAACATAAACATCAAGATGACCATCATTATTAATATCGGCAATATCAACACCCATACTGAAGTTACTCATGTGTTTTAGAGCTTTATCAGCCACTTTTTCAAAAGAACCATTTCCTTTGTTTTTATATAAAATATCAGGCTCATCATAATCACATGCCACATAAATATCTGTTAAGCCATCCTTATTAAAATCGAAAGTTGTGGCACTCAAACTGTAAGCGTAATTTGTAATTCCAGAAAAATCTGTCACATCAGTAAATTGGCCATTGTTGTTCTTATACAATCTGTCTGTATAACTGTAATCCAGCTTTCCTTTAAGTTTGGTTTTTCCAGCCAAAGAATTTGGAGGTTGATTTGTAATATAGACATCTAAATCACCATCATTATCATAATCAAAAAAATTGGCCATTATTCCATAACCACTATCATCAAGACCTAATGATTTTGCCTTATCAGTAAAGGTACCATCTCCATTATTTATATAAAATATATTACGTCTTTTGGCACTATCATCATATAAAAACTTACAAACATAAATATCATCGTATCCATCTCCATTGATATCAACTACCGCTACTCCGGTTGACCAATTATATGGTTCTATCCCTGCCGATTGTGAAACATCCTCAAATACAAAATTGCCCTTATTTCTGAAAAGTTTATCTCCTTCCATATTCGATGCAAAATAGATATCCATTAAACCATCATTATCCATATCCAATACGGCTACCCCAGCACCTTGTAACATACCATCATACGTAATTACATTAGTTTCAGGATCCTCAATTATTCTGTTATTGAACGTGATGCCAGATTGAGAAGATGGGATTGATTCTAAAAATTTAATCTTGGAAGTATCATCAGGATAAAGACGATTAGAAACTATTTCCTCGTTTCCGCATGAAAACAAGCAACAAAGACTTACAAATACAATAAAAGAGCGCATTTTTATACTAGATTTAGCTAGCAAATATAAGAAGATTAAGGCTAAGAGTTAAGTCGAAGTCAAAGTATTAAGAGTAAATCGAAGTCTAAGTTAAAGAATTAAGTTTTGGTTATAATGCGAGTTTTAGTCAAAGCAATATCATATACCAATGGACAATTTAAAAAAAAGCCACGGAGAGAAGATCTCATAATATAATAAAACCTTGACTGAAAGATTTAAAGCTACAGAATAGCGAGACATTGCAATGTCGAAGTTTAGGAATTAAGATTACCCAATAATTATCTATCCAGGAAACAACACCTTAATTGACTTTGGAAGCAATTCAAAGTTTAGGGTATTTGTAAACTTATCGCTTTCTCCATCTATGTGATAATAATACTCTCCTAGTGTTTCAATACTCACTTTCTTGCCTTTTCTGACATCAACCAACCTGCTTTTGTGCAAAGTATTATTGAGCATTCTCCAAGAAGATAGTAATGTTCTAAAAATAGACGCTTCCTTGATAAAGACCACATCAAAAAGGCCATCTGTCATTTCAGCTAATGGCGCAACTGTGAAATTATAACCATACATTGCTGCATTGGCTACAGCAACAGTAGTGAACTCACCATTGGTTGTTTCATCATCTATTTTAACCGTAAAGTTATTGGCTTTGAAGCTGAATATCTCTTGGGTAACTAGTTTGAAGTACATTTTAAAACCTCTTTTCTCTCCTTGGTGGGCTTTGTAGGCAATCAGAGCATCAAAGCCAACACCAGCAAGATTTAAGAAGAATACATCATTTACTTTACAACTATCAATTGTTTTTTCTTGGGCAGTATTAATAATCTGAATTGCTTTTTTAGCATTTCTACCCAAACCGATGTGCATTGCAAATCCATTTCCAGAACCCGAAGGAACAATTCCCAGTGTGGTTGGTTGATTTACAAGAGCTTTGGCAACCTCATTGACAGTTCCATCGCCACCACAAGCCACTACAATATCAATCTTATCTTTGACAGCTTGGGATGCTAAAACAGTTGCATGGCCAGCAGATTCAGTATTATGAATGGTGTACTCAAATTTCGATTTATCAAGGTACTCATCAATTAATACAGGAATCTTAGCCTTATTGTTAGCTCCAGAAAAAGGATTGATAATAAATCTAATTGTTTGTTTCTCACTCATTTGGCAAAATTCAGCTTCAAATCAGTACAAATATAGATTATTGCTTTACAATCAAACCATTGTATAACTCACTATCCGCACCTCCCCTTATTACCAAGTAGTATACACCAGCACTTAAATCGGATAAATTTAACTTGTACTCGTTATTGACAGGTGTCGCTTTTTCTTTGCGCATCAATTGCCCTGTGACACTGTTGTATATATAATTGGTCACATTAGACTCAGTATCGTAGTGTATTGTAATTTCATTTATAAAAGGACTAGGAAAAATCTTTGCTTCTTTAAATAAATCTATACCTGAGCAATCTTCATCAATACCATTATCAGCAATTTCTGCAGCATCTGGATTTATATTAGGATTGGTATCATCGCAATCCAAATCATTGGCCACATACCCAATTGGTGCAGTTACCATACATGTATCTACATGCGACATTAAGTTACCGAATCCATCTTCATCACTGTCTTGATAATAAGTAAGCTTAGACAAGCCTTCATCAGCTCTACCATCACAATTGTTGTCAATTGCATCGCATACTTCAACACCATCCGGATTGATAGAGTCATCACTATCATCACAATCTAACAAGTTGTCAACATATCCAACTGGTGGTGCACCTATACAAGTATCTGCGAAAATTAATGCATCTCCGTATCCATCCTGATCAAAATCTAAGTAATATCTAATTTTAGGAAGGTCTTCGTCAGCTCTTCCATCACAGTTATTCTCAATAGCATCGCAGATTTCAACAGCATTTGGATTGATCTGGTCATTAGAATCATCACAATCCAGTATGTTATCCACAAAACCAACTGGTGGAACAGCAATACATGTATCAACGAAAACATTTAAGTCTCCGAAACTGTCATTGTCAAAGTCAAAATAATATCTATTTTTTGGAAGGTCTTCATCAGCTCGACCATCGCAATTGTTGTCTATTGCATCGCAAATTTCCACGATATCAGGATTTATAGTATCCATTGAATCATTACAATCTAATTCATTGGTAACGAATCCATTAGGAGCAGAAGACAAACAAGTATCTAATCTTTCATTAGAATCTCCAAAACCATCTCCATCAAAATCAAAGTAATATGTTAAAATTGGCAATCCTTCATCAATAAACCCTGAACAATTGTTATCAACACCATCACAAACCTCTGAAGATGAAGGATTTATAGCATCATTGAAGTCATCACAATCTATGTAACTGTAAAATCCATCAGAATCATTATCCTCAAACATAAATGATTCTGCGAGCGCTATAACGTCTTCAGTTATCTTACTTCCGTTAATTCTTCCAGGAATATCATCTGCAGGAGGGTGTATTCCTCCCCAAATTCTTGACAGACTCGTTTGATCAGATGCATCATCATAAGTTGCCCACTGTAAAACTATATCTTCAGATGGGCCATCTTCAAAAACAAGAAACTCATTTCTTTCAGCCACAAATTCCGACATACCTCCTGGGAAAAATTTACTTCCAGTCATATGTGACATCAGATCAGCTGCTGAACGTGAAAATGTTGAGTGCCCAGAAACATATCCCGCAAAAGGTGGAGTTACAAAAGATGGACGTTGATAAGGCAACCAATCGCCAGCCAATATCCAATCAACACCTGCTACATCAGTATCTGGCTCTTCAATATATGTAGGTCCTTTCCAAGCATACAATTTAATCTTGTTTAGGTTTTCCATATTCTCTCCGACAAGTGGATCTGACTCTCCTATCAGCTCAATATAACCGGGAACCAAAGGTATTCCCCCCACATTGTAATTTGGCAAGTTAACATCGGAAGATTGTCCTCTTTCACACATTGATCGGATACCAGTTATGGGTCTCAAATAGTCATAATACCCCTTAATTCCCCATGTTGAAACAGCACAATCGTGCATGGCTCCTCCCATCATAAAATATGATTTCACATCCCATTCTAACAGATCTAATTTTTCTCCTTGTCCATTGTATTTTCTTTCAAATTCTGGATGGTCTGTCACATAATTTAATAAGGTAAACCAGTGTCCAGGTGGTGTTTCAGAATCAGGACCATCCGCCCAAAACTCTGCCAGCACCCTTGCGTAATCTGCTCTCTTTACCACATTGGGTTCATAAGGTAGATTGGTTATGGGATTTAAGTCGTGACCTTCACCAACATCTCCTCCTTCAATGTATTTGTAAAATCCAGTTTGATCGGCAAAGCTTTCTGGCAAATCCTTGATGTTACCAATTGAAGCTGGTGATATATCGATTTCAACACCGTCTGCCGGGTCCAAATGACTTGACCAAATAGAAACCATGGCGAATCCCCATTTGAATAGATCCGATGATTCATTGTTCTCTTCCAAATCTATTTGTGGAGGCATTCCGGGGTCGTGATAAACTTTGTAATCAAAGCCATCTCTTTGATAAATAACAACATCTGATTCCTTGAGTCCAAATGCAGAAACTTGTCCCCATTCTGGACCTAAAAAATCTGGTGTGTTTCCTGGAATTTCATTTCCGGATTGATCTATAAAAATTTCCAAAGTAAGTGGTTGCCATCTGTTGGGATCATTCAATTCCATGATTCCATTTTCAAATATTAGCAAGGGATCATTTACTGGGTTATAATATTCATTTTCATAATCATTGACTTGGTTGGAATTGTCTTGATCTCCAAATGCAATTATTTGCTCTGCTACATAATTTCCAAGGGCAGCAGGATTTCCTCCTTGATAACTTGTAGAGCTAAATGAAAGACTGTATCCAAACTGTGTCATCAAACTATTCATTCTACCAAATACATTTCCTGCGCCTGGAGAACGAAGAAACCTGTTAAAAAGCAATCGGTACATCGCATAACTTATGGCTTCTTGTATATCTTCCTCTGGATTAGCAGAAACAGGTATACCATCAAACTCAAATTCAAACCCAGAAACAGTATTCCCCATGAAGTAAGGCTCAGCCTCTGGGTTATAGATCGCCCATATATCATACATGGCTACCGAAGTATGCCAAAGATTCCTTGCATGTACCGTTGGTCTAGCAAAATCATTACGAATTCCGTTAAGAACTTCCTCGTTCCAAATACGTGCAATACTCTCCTCTTGAGCGTTCAAGGAAAGCGTACATATCGTAAGTTGAAGAAATACAAATATTAGTGTTGAAATATTTTTCATATTTTATCTTTTGGCTACTGTATTACAGAACCGTAAAGATATGAATATATTTAATATGTCCTAGGTGGGACAAGGCAATCCGAAGACAAAACCAGCAAAATTATCCGCAAAACTTTTTTGTTTCAGCTTTACATATAAAAGCTAAAACAACATATAACTTAAGATTATAATTTTATAAGATTAGCATTACCGTCTAAAGCTACCTTTACCTCCTTTGCTGTCGCCAGATGACTTACCTCTGAGCGCATATACAAAGGATACCATAAAGTATTGACCCAAAGAAATTATCTCTTGGTTTTCAATGTAGTTAAAGGCCTCTGTTCTTGAAATACCTTGATTTTTATTTAAAATATCAAAAACACTTAGTTTTAGTTCCCCCTTTTGATCTTTAAGGAAGTACTTTGAGACACTTGCTTTCCAAATTGGAACAGTTACTTGATCCCCAAATTCTTCTGCAGAGTAAAAATTAACATCTAGTTCTGTACTTATCGCCCAGCTATTTTTATGATTATAGGTAAAATCAGCAAATAGGTTTTGAGATGAATAGTTGAAATTGTTTCGTGTTGACTCTGAGAACTTATTAATGTTGTAACCATAACTTCCACCGAACCTCCAATCTAAAAACTCTTTCTTTCTGTTCTCAATTGATAAGCGTACATTTCCATTGATTCTGTTGGTTTTATTTTCGATGCTATTGATAAATGCAAAGCCGTTTGTATACCCTACTCGATTTCTAATACTTGCTCTGAGGTTAAACAATTTTATAGGACTTGCGAATTCTACAGTTCCAGAAGTATTAAAGTTATAGGGTACATTGACTGGACTCGTCAACTGAACAAAATTCCTATCAACTGTTGATGCATTAGTAATTTGATTCTTGGTATAACTCATATTTATAAATGCAAAGAAACTTTGAAAACTGAACTGATCATACAAGAAGTAATTCAATCTCATGCTGTGTCTGTACTCTGGAATCAGATCAGGATTACCTATATAAATACTTAAAGGATTGCTGTTGTCTGCTATTGGTTGTAATTGCGTTAGACTGGGAACATTAACACTTGTTGAGTATCTTAATCTTAAGTTCTGACCGTTGTCCATTGAATATCGCCAGTTAATTCGAGGTAAAAACCTTGTCACATCTTTTTTAATTTGTATGCCCTCTAGGATAAGATCACCAATCAAATGTGAGCTTTGCAATGCCCCTTCAAACGTAAGTTGAGATTTGTCACTATTTATATGAAATGCAGCACTGTATCTATCAAAGAAATAATTTCTATTGTAAACATTACTCAAATCAGTATTTAGTATACTACCAGAATTAATTATATCATAATATTCAGTAGATACGTCGTTGTTGAAGTTCTGTCGCCTGTATTTAAATTCTAAGTACTTGCCATAACTTAAAGGTTCAACAAATGATGCCGTAATCCTATAAGAATCATCCTTATTGTCTGATATTATATCCTGAAGCAAAATTATATCTGCAATTACCTGAGAATCTTCATAAAGCAAATTTTCAGAATCAAGATCACCTAACAATTCATCTGTTGAATTATTGTATGAACCTTCCAATGTTAAAATGCGCTTTTTGACATTACCAAATTTCTTACGGTATACTCCAGAAAAACTTAAATCAGAATTATTGCCATCAGTATCATAGTTACTATCTGAAGAATTTTGTAATAAACTGTCAGCAATAATCTGAGTCATATTTCCAGAAAAAAGACTTCCATTATTAAATGTCAACCCACTTGTAATTTTAATATCTTGTGTTGAATCAATTTCATGCTCAAGTACAACATTAAATCTGTGATTATTGGTCTGGCTCAACTGACTTGTTAATTCCTCCGTTGAGTAGGTATTGTTGTTATCAAGAAAGTTCTCCCGATTGGTAGTGCCGTTAATATCATTGTCAATAACGTTTATAAAATAATTAAAAGAGATCTCTGCTTTATCACTGAAATCATGATTTAAATTAAAGCCACCTGCCTTTGTTGTGACAAATCCATTGCTAAGTCCATTAGAAATATTTACAGGATTATTACGAGACCCTCCTCCAAATCCTCCCATAAAACTTACATAGTCACCAACAGTAAAGCCTTGTTCGTTGACATTGTTAAGATTTCCAATAAGTGACATTTGAGTTGTAGGATTGAATCTATTCAGACTCAATCTTCCTTTGTAACGTTCATCTGACCCATATCCAGCCTCAGCCGAACCAAAGTAACCATTCTTTCTGTCCGCCTTCAATTCAAGGTTGATTGTCTTCTCCCTTTCTCCATCATCAACACCAGAAAATTCTGCCATATCAGATTTCTTATCATAAATCTGAACTGTTTTTACTGCATCTGCAGGCAGATTTCGAGTAGCTATTTTTGGATCATCACCAAAAAACTTTTTACCATCTACAAGAACCGAACTGACCTCTTCTCCTTGAGCTTTTATAGTTCCATCACTTTCAACTTCAACTCCTGGTAGCTTCCTCAGCAAATCTTCAACAACTTCATTGGGTTGTGTTTGAAAAGCATCGGCATTGTACAGCAAGGTATCTTTATTGATCATCATAGGCACATGCTCCGCTTTTATTTCGACGCCATCAATCAATTCTGAATTTGGTTCTAGTTTTAGTAATCCTAAATCAAGACTTTCATCCTTTATTTGAACCTTTTGAGTAAGTTGCTTAAATCCTAAATAGGTAATTTGCAAGATGTAAGACTGAGCTTTTAAATCCTCTATTTTAAAATACCCATCATTATTGGTAAGGCCAAAGCTAACAATTGTAGAATCTTTAGAATCCAAAATAACAGTCGTGGCACTTATCAGGTTTTCGTCATTCCCAATCACTGTTCCTTCAATTAGGTAATCTTGTGAGAAAGCAGAAAAAACTAAAATGCTAAAAAATAAAGTCAAGTATTTGTGCATGGCAGGTGTTAATTTAAAGAAATTTAATCTTTAAAAATTTACAATAAAAAATTAATAAAATGCTTATCGGCCTCGACCGAATCTATACCTTCGTCCCATTCCTTTACCTCCTCGTTCTTGATTCATCTCTTCCATCTTCTTATCTCTCAACTCAGCAAATTCATCACTTGAGATTTTCTTACCTTTTGTAGGTCTTACTATTTCATTTTCGTCTAAAGTTTTAAGATCGATACCTTGAGCTGTTATCAACCTCTCCCCTTGATTGATATCTACATGTAGAATCAAACCTGGCAATCCGAAAAAATCATCAGGACCAGTTGAAACTGGAATCATTGGTGTAAACCAAACAACAATATTCTCTGTACTATCTGAAAAGGTGGCTTTTTGGCAAATGTAGTCACCAACCATTTTTTGATCGCCAGTCATCTTCCATTTCTTTGCATCACGAGCTCCTTCAATTAAGAATTTCTTACCAAAGAAGTCACGGCTATCGACAGATTGCTTATCGCCTATATTTGTGTAATAAATATTATTCTCACTGCGTCTGCCCCAACCTCTACGACCTCCACGCTCTCCTTTAAATTCT
>CAJQRD010000062.1 GCA_905480605.1 uncultured Saprospiraceae bacterium
ATCTTTACGACATTACGGATATTCAAGTTTTATCAGATCTAAAAAACTGGTTGAGTTACAACAGTGATATCAAGCCCAAAGAGTATTTTGATACAGTAGGAGGATTTATTAAATCATATATCGGAAAGCATGATCTGAAAGTTGGGGGCTTTATTTTGGATCAAGATCAAATCTATCAAAATGGTAATTTAAATGTATTGGAGCAAAGGTGTCTTTCTGATCTTTTAGTTCCTGAAGGCTCAAATAAAACCAAAGGAATCTTTGACCATCTAGTTAATGCCAAACGTGTTCTGTATATCGATGATTTAACAGAATTGGAAGATCCTTCAGAATCAGAGATTATGCTCCTTAACAAAGGTATTAAAAGTTATCTTCTGTCGCCTTTGATGGATGATAATGATAAGATACTTTCCGTATTAGAATTATCTTCTAAAGAACCAAATACATTCAATTTCAAAAACGTACCCAAACTGCAACCCATTTTTGAGCAGCTTGTCTTAAATTTTGAAAAATACTCAAACGAACTAAGCAATAGAATTACCTCCATAATTCAAAAAAACTTTACATCTATACACCGCAGTGTAAAATGGAAATTCGAAGAAGTAGCCAAAGAGTACTTTATAAAAAAACAGTCCGGTGAAGAAGGACTTTCGATGTCACCCATTGTTTTTAAAGATGTGTATCCTCTTTATGGACAATCAGATATTGTAGATTCAAGCAAGATAAGAAATGAAGCAATTAAAACTGATTTGATTGAAAATTTAAATGGACTTAAGGAAGTACTGGATAAATGGACATCACAGAAAAAACTTCACCTTTTAGAATCCTATAAAATAAAAGTTGGTAATCTTTTATCAAATCTTAAAAATGGATTCATATCAACTGATGAATCAAGAATTGTTAAATTGATAACTGAAGAAGTTCATCCTATTCTTGATAAGCTAAAAGAAAGGCATCACGATTTATCTTCTAAAATATATGATAATTATTGTAAATCATTAGATAAAAAACTAAGTATTGTTTATAACAAGCGAAAAGATTTCGAATACAGTGTCACAAAGTTAAATTCTACGATTGCAGATTTCATGGAAAAAGACGAGTATGAAATGCAACAAGTACTTTCTCATTTTTTCGAAAAATATAAAACTGATGGTGTTGAATACAACCTTTATTTAGGTCAATCAATACTTCAAGAAGGAGAATTTTCTCATGATGATTTGAAAAATTTTAGACTTTGGCAATTGGTCAATAGCTGTGAAGTTACAAGATTGGTGAAAAATATTTCATCAACATTGCCAATGCCGTTAAAAACAGCAGAGTTGATATTTGTTTAAAACAACCCATTAAGCATTCGTTTCAGAATGGATGAGAAGATATTTGATGTTGATGGCGCGTATAATGTACGATATGAAATTTTAAAAAAGAGGATTGATAAAGCTACAGTAAAAGGCACTGGAGAGAGGTTGACTCAATCGGGTAAAGTAGCAATTGTATATCTGAGTGAAAAAGACAAATTAGAATATTTGGAATTTATGGGATATCTAAGGGAGAAAGACTATATTGAAGATGAGCTAGAAGATTTATCACTTGAGAAATTACAAGGGGCAGAAGGATTAAGAGCTTTAAGAATTACAGTTAAACACTTATAGTACTAAATGGCAAAACAAAGTGATATTGTAGATAAAAGTAGAGAATATGTGAAGTTAAGATTTGAAAAGGAACTTCCAGAAATTTGCACATATCATAATTTTACACATACTCAAAATGTAGTAAACGCGGTTCAATCATTAGCTGATAAAGCGAATGTCACAGATGAAGAAAAAGAAGTACTAATAATTGCAGCTTATTTTCATGACATAGGATTTATAATAAATGCAGAAGATCATGAGGCTCATGGCATTAAAATATCAAGTAATTTCTTAAAAAGTGAAGGATATCCTGACATTTTAATTCAAGAGGTTATTAAGTGTATAAATGCAACCAGAATAGAATGGAATGGTACGGCAAGGCTATGTAAATTGATGAAAGATGCTGATCTGAGTGGATTGTCAAATAAGAATTTTACGATAATTACAGAAGGCTTACGATTAGAATTAAGTGCGCGGAACAAAAAAAATATTGACAAAGAAATTTGGCGCGGACAAAACATTACGTTTCTTGAAAATCATTCTTACTTAAGTGACGAAGGAAAAAAAATATTTAGGAAAGGAAAGAAAAGAAACTTAAAGACCTTAAAAATGTCTGACGAAAAGAAAAATAAAAAAATCAAATTGTTAACAATTGGCTCTAGTAAAAGTGCACAAACGCAATTCAAAACTGCATTAAGAAATCATATTGATTTAAGTTCAATAGCCGATAACAAAGCCAATATAATGTTAAGCGTAAATGCTATTATAATTACAGTTGCACTGCCTCTTTTGATCGATCGAATTTCTGAGAACCAAAATCTTTTAATCCCCACCTCAATCTTAGCCATTGTCAGTTTAATTTCTATGATATTTGCAACGCTTTCAACACGCCCTATTGCTATGAAAGGATTGACAAAAAAGGAAGATGTTGGTGCAAAAAAAACGAATCTTTTCTTTTTTGGAAATTACTATAATATGTCATTTAGTGAATATGAAAAATATGTTGGAATGGTCGTTGCGGATGACGAAATATTAGATAACTCAATTACAAGAGATTTGTTTTTCCTCGGAAAATCACTGGGTAAAAAATTTGAATACTTAAGATGGTGTTATAATTTCTTTATGTATGGTATTGCTGCAGCTGTAGTTTCCTTTTTCATTGTATCCTTGATATAATATATTTTTTAATGAGTGGTCAAAGACGGGTTTTGGCATAAATACTTATGAGAAGTCAATGATCTTCATTTATGACAGTGCAGTTAGATTAATTGCTATTGAAGTATAAATCTAAGATCATCAAATTTTAATCTTGCAATCAATTTGACTATGATATCAATAGTCCTCATCGAAACTATAATAGGAAAAAACCAAAAAAAATAATTCATATTCGTAATCTAAATATTTTCGAATCTAACGATTACTGAATTGACTAAAATAGGAAATTTTTGTATACTGCCTAGATAAGGAGTCTGAGGAATAAAGAAGAAAGTAGTGAGATACTCAAAAAAGTAGTTTCAAATATAAATTAAAGAGGGTGAAGCAGAGGGCTTCGCAAATGGTGGTTTACTTTGGCAGACCACCATTTTTTATATGCCCCTAAATTGGTAAATTTTACTCCAACTACATATATTAATAATATTTAATATATCTTCGCTATCTAGAAGCTAATTCTCATCTTTATACGTTTAATAATTGGAAACCCGGTTATACAATTCAATGGAAAAAATTAAAACCGACCTTTCGGATTTTAAGCATATTACTGATTTTAACTATAAGGAGCAATTTGTTGACTTCAATGGACTCGATATGCACTACATTGATCAAGGTAAAGGAGAGACAATATTAGCACTCCATGGGCAACCAACTTGGAGTTATTTGTACCGAAAATTTATCCCTTGCCTACCAAACTATAGGTTCATTGCACCTGATTTTATTGGTTTTGGTAAATCGGATAAACTAAAAAACTGGGAAGATTACTCATTTGAGCTCCATTTAAATTCACTCCTAAACTTTGTTGAAAAGTTGAAACTTAATGACATTACACTTATCGTTCAAGATTGGGGCGGGTTGTTGGGACTTTCTATGCTTGGAGCAATACCTGAAAAAATAAAATCCATTATAATTTTAAATACATATCTACCAAAAGGTGACAACCTTCCCTTTGCCTTTAAAATCTGGCAATTATATTCAAAGTACCACCCTTCTCTGCCAATTTCTAAAGTAATACAGAAGTATACTTTTAATACACTAGATAAAGACATATTAAGTGCATATAACGCACCATTTAAAAACAAATTATCAAAAACAGGTCCTAAAGCCTTTCCTCAACTTGTACCATCAAAACCTAATGATGAGAGTATAAAACACCTGCTCAAAGCAAGAAATGTTCTTGAAAAATGGACGAAACCAGCCTTGGTAATGTTTTCGGATTCAGATCCTATTTTTTCTGGTAAAGAAAAATTCTTCTTAAACCATATACCTTTCTGCAAAAATCAACCTCAAATTATTATTGAAAATGCTGGACATTTTTTACAAGAAGATAAAGGGGAACAAATTGCTTATTATATTAAGCTTTTTCTAGAAGGAAGATTGGCTACAAAAGTGTAACCTCAAGTTAATCAAACTAACATAATTTTTTCATTATTAATTATCTAAAGAAACGTTATGTCACCACGAGTTTTTAGTTTGGGAAATTAGAGAGTCTAACGCTAAATCAAAAGAACTGAACACCATTGTTGATCTGCAGTATAAAAAAAAGAAGTAATTCTACTTGGAATTTAAAAAATTTAAATACACGCCATTTGTCCAACCAAAACCATCTTGAACTGGATACTCACCTCCTCCACTCAATAAACTAACATCTACTACATTATACTTTTCCAACATCTTCCCTGTGTTTTTAAAAACACGTTCATTCAGTGCCAACCACCTTAATTTAATCTCATTTGCCAATTTGTAAAAACCATAATTTTCCAAAGCTTTCACAGTCAAATACTGTAATGGTGCCCAGCCATTTGGCGCATCCCATTGCTGTCCAGATTCAATAGTTGTTGTCAATACGCCACCTGGCATTAAAAAGTGGCTTTGAATTTTATCTGCCACTGATTTAGCTTGTGCATCATTTGCCAGATTGAAAAACAATGGGAAAACGGCTGCCAGACTTTCAACTGATGTTTGACTTTTCTTTTTAGAATTATAATCAAAATAGAATTGCTTTTCCGTATTCCAAAAAAACGCATTTATTGACTTTTTCCTTAATTGTGACAAATTCCGAAATTTCTCATATTCCTTTATATTTCCTAATATTATATATGATTTTGAAATTTGAGTTTCTAAATTATATAATAGACAATTGAGATCTATAGGAATAATATCGAGTGCATGAATTGTTGACAACTCTAAACTTGTATCCAACCATCTTGAACTAAAATCCCAACCAGATTCACAAGCAGATCTTAAATTGCTGTAAATATCATTTGCATTACGAGACATATTACCAGTCAGCCTAACATCATCACCATACATTTCTGGACGTGCTGAGTTAGATTTGTCATAGTATCTATTTAATAATACAGTTTCACAATTAACAACATGTTGACTGCAGCCAGTTGACTCTAAGTCAGCTTTATCATATGACATCCAAAAGTTATATTCCGTCTGCAGGCTATTAGAATACTTGATATAAATATCATCACCTTTTTGTCTTGCCAACAAGGCAACCATCAAAGAGAAAAAAGGGGGTTGTGATCTTCCTAAAAAATATGACCTATTTCCATTGGGTATATAACCAAGATTGCTTATTTGCCAAGAAAAATTATCAACCATACTTTCAACCATTTCTAAATTTTGAGATACTTCCAATCCCAACATAGTAAAATAGCTATCCCAATAATATATCTCATTAAACCTGCCTCCAGGTACCACATAGGGGTTTGGTAAAGGAATCAAGGAACTACCTGGTATTTCCTTATCAGCTGATCTACTCAAGTGCGGCCACAATCGGGATATATGATCTGAAACACTCATTAAAGTATCGGATTTGAAATCTTGAGTCGGAACAGAAAAATAGTCAAAGTGATTTTCAAAAAAAACCTTTAAGTCAAAATTGGGACTGTTTTTTTGCTTTTCATATTTTGTTAAAATGACATCTACTTCAAATATGGGTGTAGCATCAGATATAACTTTACCGTCATGCCATATACCTGAAAGATGTAAATCAATAAAAAGTTGTCCGAATAATTTATCAGGCGATTTCATCTCGTTCTTGTTTAGCATCTGAAGTAAGTCTGTATAGCGCAACCAATGTTACCAACAGCAAAGCCATAGGAATTAGAGTATAATAAAATGCATTAGCACCACCAACCTCTTTAAATAATATGCCAATCAATCTAGAGCCTAAAGTTCCTCCAATTGCAGAAAATATTATTATCAATCCAGACATTGGCGCATGAAATTTTTTAGGTAAGGCAAACAACACTGCAGAATTTAATAGTGGGTAAATTGGAGCAATGAATAAGCCAATCATAGGAAATATAAAACCCATTAATGGAATATCAGAAAAAATTTCAACTTTCAAGGGGCTGGCATTTACAGCATTTGGCAAGACAAAAACAACCATCATCATTGATAATACAATACAAACCAATAATATTTTAAACCAAGAAAAGTATTGCGACAGATAACCTGCAACCAACCGACCTATTCCTAGTGTAATAGCTAAAATACTTGACATCATAATTGCTTGATCGAAGTTCAGATTTAAAACACGGTCATTAAAAGTTGGCAACCATGTCATTATACCTTGTTCTACCATTACAAACAAAAAAGCGCTTGCTACGAAAACCAAGACTAAAATTTTAGAAAGCAAGGCAAACATTTTTGAAAAATCTTCCTTCAAATTGTTTCCTGGAAGCACCTCTCCTTCTTCAAACTTTGAAGTCAATAAAAACAAAAATGAAAGTAGTGCCAATCCAGCCAGTAGCCAATATACATTTAACCAAGAATCAGGATTTAATTCAGAATTAAAGGCAGGGAATAAAAAATAAGCCAAAGCAATTCCAAACATAAAAAAGCCTTCTATACTACTCATCAAACTATTGTGTTCTTTTTCACTTTGAGTAATTAAACCAATTACTGAATAAACAGAAATTTTAATCAAAGCAAAAGAAGCTCCTACTGCAGCAAATAATATTTTAGCAGACCAGAAAGAATTACCAAAATACATCATGATACATGCTATGGCAACAATTCCCAAGGCCAATAACATTGACTTCTTATATCCGAGTCGAGGTAAAAATGATGCTACAAAAAATGAAACAATTGCAATAGGCATATCCTTAAAAAGCTCAAGTGTACTTGCTGCAATTTCATCAACACCATAAATGTTTTGAGATTTGAGAATTACGATTCCAACACTATTAAGTAATATCGCAAAAACAAAGTAATTTATATAAAGAGATAATTTAATCCTAGTTGTTGACTTATTCATTTTGAATATTTTAAACTAAGATATAAAAACATCCATATAATTAAGAGGATAAGGTAGGGTGACGAAGAAATGTATTATGAAATAAAAAAAGCCCCAACTATTAATTGGAGCTTCTGAAATATAATTAATTAAACTGTATGAAATTATCTGTTAAAAGTCATAGATCTTAATACCTTATTATTAGAAATTGTAACAGTGTATAAACCTTTTGGTAAAGATTTTACATTGTAAACCTTCTTAAATGGTTTAGCACCTTTAATATTATCTTCAAACAATACATCAGTACTGTTAAAAATTTTTATTTCTACTTCACCATTGTAACTTAAAAAATTAGTATTAATATAGTCACCCTTCAAACTTATTGTAGGCTTGTAATATACTTTGGCATCCTTTTCTACAATTTTTCCATCAAACAAAATAACTGTCTCTTCAACCAATTTTGTCTCATTTTCCAATTTGATAATATATTTTCCGCTTGAAAGATTCTTCAAGTTGTATTTGATACCATCCATTGCTTTTATTTCAAGTACGTCATTAAAAATAACTTCATAATCAGAAGAAATTATTTTAACTGATAACGTTTCACTATTCCAAGCATCAAATGAAATAACTACACTTGGGTCATAGTAGTTAGTTGTAATGTAATCAGGAGATACATTACCAAATAAATTAACTGTCAATAAAACTGCGATTAAAACCTTCATATTCTTATAATTATCTGCGTTTAAATAAAGAGGTGAATCAAATCACCCAAAAATTATAATACAAAGGTAAAAGAACATAACCACATATAAATATGTTATAATAACACATGTGTATAGTATTTTAACATATATTTACAAATAATCATGTAAATCTGATAATATGATTACAAATTATACTAGTACTAAATATTAAATTTGGTTTTTAACTAATTTCATATGCAAAAAAATATTAATATGAATCCTGTACTTGAAAAAGTACAGCCCGAATTTGGGAGTTCATTCTCATTGAAGCATTTTTATCAAGAACAACCCAATCATAAGCCAACTTGGCATTACCATCCAGAATTTGAATTGGTATATGTTGAAAATGGCTCAGGTAAGATTCATGTTGGCCAACATTTGTCTTATTTTAAAAATGGCGCTTTGGTCCTTATTGGATCTAATCTTCCACATTTGGGATTTGTAGAAAGAATGACAGCCAATGAAATTGAAATTGTAGTTCAATTTAAGCTTGACTTTTTAGGAAGCTCATTCTTTGACTCTGCAGAAATGGCCAATATTAAAAAGATGCTAGAACTTTCTGCTTCTGGATTGAAATTTAAAAAACATGTACAAAGGGAAATTGGAGAAGGCCTAAAGGAGATTTTAGAAATGAACAATTTTAATAAATTAATCTACTTCCTTAAGTTACTTAATAAACTTTCTAAAGCTACAGATTATGAAATTCTAAATGTAGGTGAGGTTATAATGGTTTCTAATCCACAAGATAATGACAGGCTTAATATTATTTTTAAATATGTGAGAAACAACTTCAACCTTGAAATTAAATTAGAACAAATATCGGAGCTAGTAAGTATGTCTCCTCAAGGATTTTGTCGCTATTTCAAAAAAACTACTAGCAAAACATTCATGCAGTACGTAAACGAATACAAAGTAGTACATGCAACCAAGTTAATGGCAGAAACAAATCTTTCAATTACAGAGATTGCAGACGAAAGTGGATTTAACAACAAATCTCATTTTATCAATCAGTTTAAGCGTATTACCAAACAAACGCCATCTGCATATCGACAAGGGTTGGTTCAAATCAGTATATAGATACTTCTGAGATATTACAATCTTAGTAAAGTTCAACGCTCTGTTTTATTAAAATACAGTATTCAATTTTGATTAGCTCATCAGATCATACTATCACACGCCATCTTAATTTTATGCATCCAATTTTATCCTTAAAGTTAGCTTTGAAACCATTAGCTTCCAATTCTTGTATATAGGAAACATTTTAAAAGGTAGTGGCAAACTCTGTCCTTTTGACAATTTGGTCGCGTGGTCAGAGACGCTCGCCAAGGTTGAAGTATAGGACAGCTAAATACTCTCTTGTGTCTTATTCCAATCTATAAAACAAAAAAGAGCCTTAGATCTCACTCCAAGGCTCTATAATAAACCAAAATGATTACTCAATCTCTGAGTAATTCTTTTCTTAATGAGGAGCTTTCAATGACTTTTCACAAAAGCTCCATTAAGGTTATTTCTTATCGTATAACTACCATGTGTTTGGTAGCTGT
>CAJQRD010000063.1 GCA_905480605.1 uncultured Saprospiraceae bacterium
CAATGAGTATTTTATTCTCTATTCAGTTGAAGATGAATGTGGAAGAACCGCATCATGTCAGCAGAAGTTTACAATTGCTAACGATCCACCAACAATCGTATGTCCAGCGGATGAGACAGTCGAATGTTATGGTGATATCCACGCAGGAACCCCAACAGTAACAACGTCATGTTATTTAGGATACGACGTTACAACATCCGGCCCTCATTTGGTATATGGTCAAGTTAATTGTCTTGATTCGAAATATGAGATAATATATACAATAACTGACGATTGTGGTAGAACATCTAGTTGTGTGCAAACGTTTACAATTTATAATGATCCACCAACAATAGTATGCCCAATTGATGCTACAGTAGAATGTGTAGATGATATAATGGTAGGAACACCGATAATTACAGTCCCTTGTGGATTTAATAGTATTCAAACAACTGTGGGACCAACTTTCGTTTCTGGATTAAAAGGATGTAATGATGCAGTTTATAAAATTGTTTATTCAGTAACTGATGAGTGCGGAAGAACAGCTTCTTGTACACAAACGTTTACAATTGAAAATGATGGACCGACAATAGTATGTCCAGCTGATTTAACTGTTGAATGTTATGGTGATATAGCGGCAGGTGTTGCAATAGCAACCACTTCTTGTGAATTGCCTGTTATTGAAATAACTGATCCTACATTGGTGTCTGGTACTGCTGGATGTGATGGTGCTAAATATGTAATTGGATATTCTGTTGTAGATGCTTGTGGCAGAGAAGCTTCATGTGCACAAACGTTTACAATTAGCAATGACGGACCTACAATAACCTGTCCAGCTGATTTAACAATTGAATGTATTAATGAAATTGTGCAAGGAATACCAACTGTAACCAGTGCATGTGGATTATCAACTGAAATTTTCGTTGCTGTACCAAATATCATAGGTATAGGTGTTAATTGTCCAGGTCTTGTTTATGAAATTTTATATAGAGTAGTTGATGAGTGTGGAAGATCAGCTTCATGTGTACAAACATTTACAATTGCTAATGATGGACCAACAATTACTTGTCCAGCTGACGCAACTGTAGCTTGTGCTGAAGATATCTTAGAAGGAACACCAACTACAACAAGTTCGTGTAATTCTATAACTACAGTTTCTACTGTAGGACCAATTTTGGTTAGTGGAACTGCCGGTTGTGATGAATCGACTTACAAAATAATTTATACTGCAACTGATGAGTGTGGAAGAACTGCAGAATGTACACAAACGTTCACACTTGACAATGAAGGGCCAACAATTACTTGTCCTGCTGACGTGACGATTGAATGTCTCAACGGCCTTGTGCAAGGAGTACCAACCGTAACAAGTGCATGTGGTTTGACAACTGAAGTTTTTGTAGCATTGCCTTCAATAGTAGGTGAAGGGGCTAATTGCCCAGGGAACCAATATCAAATACTTTACTCAGTCATTGATGAGTGTGGAAGAACAGCATCTTGTACACAAACATTTACAATTGCTAATCAAGGTCCGACAATTGTATGTCCAGCTGATGAAACAGTAACTTGTGCTTATGATATAAATGAAGGAACACCAACAGTAACTAGTTCTTGTAACTTACCTACAATAGTTGTAACATCTGATCCAGTATTGGTTTCAGGTTCTGCTAATTGTTATGGCGCTAAGTATGAAATTACTTACACTGTAACTGATGTTTGTGGAAGAACAGCTGATTGTGTGCAAACATTTACAATAGATAATGAAATTCCTGAAATTATTTGTCCAGCTAACCTTACAGTCGAATGTGCAGAAGATATTATTGCTGGATCTCCAGCAGTATCTACATCATGTGGAGTTGGGTACGTTGTTACATATTCTGATCCAGTATTGACTTATGGAACAGATAACTGTGATGGTGCAATTTATGAGATTATTTATACTGTAACTGATGATTGTGGAAGAGTTAATGAATGTTCTCAATTGTTTACTTTAGATAATGAAGGACCTAGTATAACTTGTCCAGCTGACTTAACAATTGCTTGTGCTAGTGATATTTATGAAGGTACTCCAACCGTGGTGACATCTTGTGGAGTACATTATACATCTTTAACAACTGGTCCGACTTTGATTAGTGGAGCTGCTGATTGTTATGGTGCGATTTATGAGATTACTTATACGGTAATTGATGTTTGTGGAAGATCAGCTTCTTGTACACAAACATTTACAATAGATAATGAAGCACCTATGATCACTTGTCCAGCAGATGCGACAGTTGCTTGTGCAGCAGATATCATCGTAGGAGTTCCAACTATTGAAACTTCATGTTATTTATCTTCTGATTATACAACAGTTGGACCTGTCCTAGTTTCTGGAACTGACAATTGTGATGGAGCTAGATATGAGATTACATACAATGTAGAAGATGTATGTGGAAGAACCGCAAGCTGTAAACAAATATTTACAGTTGTAAATGAAGGACCAAGTATTACTTGCCCTGCTGATGTAACAGTTGAATGTGCAGATGATATTCATGCAAGTATACCTAATGTAACTACATCTTGTGATTTGGGTTATACAGTTTCTACTTCAGGACCGACATTGGTTTCTGGAACTGATAACTGTACAGATGCAACTTATAAGTTGACTTACACAGTTACAGATGAATGTGGAAGAACAGCTAATTGTGTACAAACATTTACAATAGAAAATGACCCACCAACAATTGTATGTCCAATTGATGCGACAGTACAATGTTTAGATGATATCATGGTGGGAACTCCAGTTGTAACTACGCCATGTTATATTCCTTATACTAACTCAATTACAGGACCAACATTGGTATTTGGAGCAGGGGGATGTGAAGGAGCAATATATGAAATAGTTTACTCAGTATTGGATGCATGTGGTAGAACAGCAAGCTGTACTCAAACATTTACGATTGAAAATGATGGACCAACAATCGTTTGTCCACCAAATGCATTTGTTGAATGTGAATCTGATATTGCAGAAGGAATACCATCAGTGACAAGCTCATGTGGTTACACTACAACAGTTACAACATCTGGTCCTGTATTAACATCAGGAATTTCAGATTGTAATGGTGCAACATATGAAATTATATATACTGTTACTGATGAATGTGGAAGAAGTGCAGATTGCACTCAGGTGTTTACAATTAGCAACAACGGACCAACAATAGTATGTCCATCTGATGCAACAGTAACATGTGCATACGACATATCTGTAGGAACTCCAACAGTATCAAGTTCGTGTGGTGTACATACAACGGTAACAACGACAGGACCTACTTTAGTATCAGGAACTGCAGAATGTCATGGTGCAACTTATCAATTAACATATACAGTTACAGATGTGTGTGGGAGAAGTGCAAGTTGTGTTCAAATATTCACTTTAGATAATGAAGGACCAAGTATTACTTGTCCAGCTGATGCAACAGTAACATGTGCTTATGACATAATAGTAGGTACGCCATTTGTAACTTCTTCTTGTAATCTTGGAAATGTAGTTACAACATCAGGACCTACGTTAGTATATGGAAATGCAGATTGCCATGGTTCTTCTTATGAATTGGTATATACCGTAACAGATGCATGTGGAAGAAGTGCAAGTTGCACTCAGACATTTACAATTGTAAATGATGGACCAACAATTACTTGTCCACATGATGTGACAGTTGAATGTGTATATGATATATCAGTAGGAACGCCATCAGTAACTTCTTCTTGTAATCTTGGAACTGTAGTTACAACATCAGGACCAACATTAACTCATGGAGTAGATAATTGTGCAGGTGCATCTTATGTGATTACTTATACTGTAATAGATATTTGTGGAAGAAGTGCGAGTTGTAATCAAACATTTACAATAGAAAATGACCCACTAACAATTGTGTGTCCAATAGATGCGACAGTTGAATGTGAAAATGATATAAAATTGGGAACTCCAATTGTAACTACATCATGCAATATGCCATCGACGACTTCAACTGTTGGACCAACACTGGTATCTGGAACTCGTAATTGTTATGGAGCAAAATATGAAATTGTGTATTCTGTAGTAGATGCATGTGGAAGAAGTGCAAGTCGTACTCAGACATTTACAATTGTTAATGAAGGACCAGAAATTACTTGTCCTGCAAATGTTAATATTACTTGTATAAATGAGATTACTCAAGGAATACCATCAGTAATTAGTGCTTGCGGGTTAGATACTGAAATATTTGTTGCGCTTCCATCAATTGGAACATTTCAAGCAAATTGCCCAGGAGCTTATTACCAAATTCTTTACTCTGCTGAAGATGCATGTGGAAGATCATCTAGTTGTGTACAAACATTTACTATCGTAAATGACGGACCAACAATTACTTGCCCTGCTGATGCAACGGTAACATGTGTAAATGATATAAAAGAAGGAATAGCAACGGTGCAATCATCTTGTGGTATGCCTTATACTGTCAATACATCTTCTCCAGTATTAGTATCTGGAACAAATGGATGTCATGCAGCGAAATATCAAATCACATACACAGGTATTGATGAGTGTGGAAGAAGTGCGCAATGTGTTCAAACATTCACTTTAGATAATGACGGACCAACAATTACTTGTCCTTCATCAGTAACTTTAGGAAGAATCTCTGAATTTGTTAGTGGTAGTGCTACGACAACAACATCATGTGGATTGAGTAGTAATGTAACAATCGGAAATCCATTACTTGTTTCTGGAAATGATTGTTTTGGTGGTGTTTATGAAGTAACATATACAGTAACTGACGAATGCGGAAGAAGTGCAAGTTGTGCTCAACAAATCTTTATTGAAGCATCTGATTTGTTTTGTTCTATTTCTGGAACCGATACAAATTGTGGAGAAAATAACGGAGTTGCAACAGGTGCTGCAAATGGTGGTTATAGACCTTATACTTACTCTTGGAGTAATGGAAGTTCATTGCCTTCAATCTCAGGATTGGCGCCTGGTAATTATATCTTGACTGTTACAGATTCAGAAAACTGTACATCAGTATGTAGTATAACAATAGATCCAAGTGTGAACCCAATTTGTAATGCAACTTCAGTTGATGCAACATGTGGTGATGCCAATGGTAGTGCAAGTGTAACAGTAACGCAAGGAACTGGACCTTATACATATCTATGGTCAACAAACCAAACAACATCAAGTATAAATGGATTGTTTAGTGGAATTTATACAGTAGTTGTTACTGATGCATTAGGATGTATGACTAGCTGTACAGTTAATATTGGAGATACCGTTCCTCCAACATGTATGGCAACTGCTACTCGAACTAATTGTGGTGAAAATAATGGTTCAGCGACTGCCTTCGGGATGGGTGGATCTGGTTTTTACAATTACTTATGGAGTACCAATGAAATTACTGCAACTATCAATAACCTAGCACCAGGAAATTACACTGTAGTTATTACTGATGGAAATGGGTGTACAGCTACGGCTACAACATCAGTAGGCGGATCTAATACAATAACAGCAAGTGTAACAACAACAAATACTGCATGTGGAATATCAAATGGTACGGCAACTGCAAATGGTTTTAGTGGTTCAGGAAGCTACACTTACTTATGGAGTACAGCAGCGACGAGTCAGACGATATCAGGATTAAATGCTGGAACTTATAATGTAACAGTAACAGATTCAAGTACAGGGTGCACAGCTACGGTAACAACATCAGTAGGTGGGTCTAATGTAATAGTAGCAACTGCAACTGCAACGAATACTGCATGTGGAATATCAAATGGTACAGCAACTGCTTCTGGGTTTAATGGATCTGGTAACTATACTTACTATTGGAGTACAGCAGCAACTAGTCAGACAATATCAGGCTTAAGTTCTGGAACATATAACGTAACAGTAACGGATTCAAATACAGGATGTACGGCTATGGCTACAACATTCGTAGGTGGTTCTAATGCAAAAACAGCAAGTGCAACAGCAACGAATACTGCATGTGGAATATCAAATGGTACGGCAACAGGTATTGGATTTAATGGATCTGGAAGCTACTCATACTTATGGAGTACAACAGCGACGAGTCAGACGATATCAGGCTTAAATGCTGGAACATATTTTGTGACAGTAACAGATTCAAATACAGGGTGTACAGCTACGGCTACAACATCAGTAGGTGGTTCTAATGCAATAACAGCAAATGCAACAGGAACAGATACTTCATGTGGAGTATCAAATGGATCAGCAACAGTTACTGGATTTAATGGATCTGGAAGTTATACTTACTTCTGGAGTACAGGTGCAACTACACAGACGATCTTTGGATTGAGTGCCGGGACATATTCTGTAACATTAACCGATTCGAATACAGGATGTACATCTACGGCAACAACATCAGTAGGTGGAACTAATACAATAACAGTAAATGCAACAGGAACATTTACAACTTGTGGAGTTTCTAACGGTACGGCAACAGTTACAGGATTTGGTGGTTCAGGATTTTATACTTACTTATGGAATACAAATGCAACGAGCCAGACGATCACAGGATTGTCTTCTGGAAACTATAATGTGACTGTGACCGATTCGAATACAGGATGTACAGGAACAGCGACAGCGACAGTGGTAGGATCTAACATAATTACAGCAAGTGTAAATTCAACCGATACAAGTTGTGATAATAATAATGGTACAGCTTCAGCATCTGGAGCCAATGGTTCAGGATTTTATACTTACTTATGGAATACTAGCGCAACTACACAGACGATCACAGGATTATCTGATGGTACATATTCTGTAACGGTTACCGACGCTAATGGTAATTGTAGTGCTACTGCTTTTACCACAATTGCACCTTCTACTACAATAAGTGTAGCTGCTTCGGCTTCTAATACTTCTTGTGGAGCATCAAATGGTTCAGCAACTGCGATAGTATCAAATGGATCAGGCAACTATACTTATTCTTGGAGTAACTTTGGAACTACAGCTACAATAACAGGATTGACTCCTAATTCTTACAGTGTTACAGTTACTGATGTGAACAGCGGTTGTTCAGCATTTGCAACTGTTGTTGTTACTAATTCAAATCCAATATCATGCTCAGTTAATGGAATCGATACAAATTGTGGTGAGTATAATGGAACAGCTACCGTAAACGTGGTTAATGGTTCAGGTAATTATACTTATGCATGGAGTAATGCAGGTTCAACTGAAACTATTACTGATTTGGCTCCTGGAGTTTATACTGTGACCGTAACTGATAATATTTCAGGATGTACGACAACTTGTCAAACATCAATTGATGCATCGGTAACTATTTCTTGTTTTGCTTCAAGTACGGCAACAAATTGCGGTGTGGCAAATGGAACAGCTACAGCAACTGTAAATAATGGAACTGGTAATTACTCTTATATGTGGAGTAATGCTGGAACAACAGCTTCAATTACTGGATTAAATGCAGGCAGCTATAATGTAACCATAACGGATAACCTAAGTGGTTGTATCACTTCGTGTAGTGTATCAGTTGATAATTCAAGCTCACTTACTTGTAACGCGACAAGTTCAGCATCAAGTTGTGATCTAGCTAACGGATCAGCAACAGTTACTGGATTTAATGGATCTGGAAATTATGCTTACATATGGAGTAATGCTGCTATGACTCAAACTATCAATAACTTGGCAGCTGGAACATATTCAGTTACTATTACTGACATGTCTACAGGTTGTTCAACAACTTGTTCTACTTCGGTAACAAGTTCTTCTAATATTATTTGTAATGCTACTTCAACAAAAACAAGTTGTGGAATAGCTAATGGAAGTGCTACAGTTTCTGTAAACAACGGATCAGGTAACTTTACATATTTGTGGAGTAATTCAGCAACTACTCAAATTGTAGCGGGTTTAGCTGCGGGTACTTACACGGTAACTGTTACGGATGTGACTAGTGGGTGTACTACAACGTGCCAGACGACAGTTGGATCATCTAATCCAATTGCTTGTTCAGCTTCTGGAACTGGTGTAAATTGCGGGGTTTCTAATGGAACTGCTACAGTATCAGTAACAAATGGAACTGGTAATTACAGTTACTTATGGAGTAATTTATATACAAGTCAAACAATTACTGGTTTAGCTGAGGGTAATTACTCAGTGACAGTAACTGATGTGGCAAGCGGTTGTACGACATCTTGTTCAGTTACAATTTCAGGATCGAATACAATTTCATGTAATGCAACAGGTACTAACGCAAGCTGTGGTCAGTCAAATGGTACTGCTACAGTTTCTGTATCTAGTGGGTCAGGAAATTATACATACTTATGGAATACCAATAATAATACTCAATCCATTTATGGGTTGGATGCAGGTACATATTCTGTTACCGTTACAGATGCAACTACTGGTTGTACTACGAATTGTTCAGTATTTATTTCAGAAAGTTCAGCACCAACATGTAATGCTTCTTCAACGAATGCATCATGTGGCTTTGCAAATGGTACGGCTTCAGTTACAACATTTGGCGGATCAGGCATATACTCATACTTGTGGAGTAACAGTTTACAGACTCAGACAATATCTAACTTGACAGCAGGAACTTATACAGTCACAGTGACTGATGCGGCAGGTTGTTCTACAGTTTGTTCTGCAACTGTTTCGTCTACTCAGGCTGTTACTTGTGCAGCAACTTCAACCAATGAAAGTTGTGGAACATCTAATGGTACTTCTTCTGTTACTGCGAATGGCGGTACTGGTTCCTATACATACTTATGGAGTAATGGAGGTACTGGATCTACAATAGTTGGATTATCAGCTGGAACATATTCAGTGACAGTTACTGATACTCAAGGATGTTCTTCAGTTTGTCAAACGTCTCTTGGTAGTTCAAATAATGCTATTTGTAGTGTTACGAGTATACCTGAGAATTGTGGTATGATGAATGGTTCAGCAACAGCATCAGCATCAGGAGGAATTGCTCCTTACACTTACAAGTGGAGCAACAACTCAACTACGCAAAGTATTATAAACTTGGCAACAGGAACTTACACTGTTACGGTGACAGATGTAGTAGGTTGTTCAAGTATATCTAGTGTTACAGTTGGTTCGACTTCTGCACCTACAGCGATTATGTCTAGTACATCTGCAGCTTGTAATTTAGCAGGAGGAACTGCATCAGTTTCTGCATCAGGTGGATTAGGAGGTTATACATACTTATGGAGTAATGCAGCTACGACTTCTCAGATAATAAATATAGTTGCAGGTACTTATTCTGTAACAGTGACTGATAGTTATGGATGTTCAGCGGTAAATTCTGTTGTAGTAAATGCGGCAGCAGCACCAACTTGTACTGCTTCAAGTTCACCGGCGACATGTGGAGTTAATAATGGAACAGCAACTGTAACAGCAGTTGGTGGTTCAGGAGGATACTCTTACGCTTGGAATACAGCAGGTAATACAGCAACAATTACTAATGTTCTTCCAGGAACATATACAGTAGTTGTAACTGACTCTAATGGTTGTACAGCGACTTGTACTGTAGATGTTGGAATGATTTTACCTACAGAATGTGAAGCAGTAGTAAGCAATACGATTTGTGGCGAATCTAATGGAACTGCTACTGTAATAGCTTCCGGTGGAGTAGGTAATTACTCTTACGCTTGGAGTAATGCTGAAACAACATCCGTAATTTCTA
This sequence comes from uncultured Saprospiraceae bacterium, assembly GCA_905480605.1. Classification (GTDB taxonomy): domain Bacteria; phylum Bacteroidota; class Bacteroidia; order Chitinophagales; family Saprospiraceae; genus RFSX01. Next base: position 9,657 of record CAJQRD010000063.1, read on the forward strand.
ACTTATCTGCTGGTACTTATTCAGTAACAGTAACTGATGGAAATGGTTGTTCTTCAGTTTGTGAGGCAATAGTGACAAACTCTGGTGGAGGTCCAGTTTGTAATTTAATAAGTGAAGATGCAACTTGTGGTGATGCTAACGGTACTGTATCAGTAACAGCTACTCAAGGTCAAGCACCTTATACTTACTTATGGAATACGACATCAACATCTGATATGATTACAGGATTGATTGGTGGCAATTACACAGTTACTGTAACTGATGCTACTGGTTGTAGTTCGGTTTGTTCTACAAAAGTTGAATCTTTGGGTGGACCATCGGCACTAGTAAATACGACAGATGCAAATTGTGGAGCTTCTGATGGATCAGCAACAGCTAGTGCTTTCGGCGGAAACGGATTGTATACTTTCATGTGGAGCAATGGTGCAACAACACCAGATATATTTGGTTTAGCTCCAGGTACATACACTGTCACTGTAACTGACCAAAAAGGTTGTAAGGTAATAGCTTCAGGATATCTTGTGAATTCTCAAGATAACTGTAATGCTGAAGTTGGTGATTATGTTTGGGATGATAAAGATGGTGATGGTATTCAAGATTCTGGTGAAGATGGAGTTTCTGGAGCTACTGTAACTTTATTCGACAGTGCAGGAAATCAAGTAAATCAATTGATTACTAATGACGAGGGTGAGTATTGTTTCACTGGTCTTATTCCAGGTCAATATTACATCGAGTTAACATCTCTGCCAGTTTCGTATAATGATTATGTATCAACAAAACATAACCCTAGTTTGTCTGGAGTAAATAGTGATATCACAAATGAAAATGGGCATTGGACTACAGCTATATTCCCGGTTTCATTAGGTGAAGTGAATAAGGCTATTGACCTCGGTGTGTACAAGGCTGGAACAATAGGTAATCAAGTATTCTGTGATAATCCTTTAGATGGATTAATGAATTTATTTGATTCTAATGATACTCCTTTCCCAGGTGCTTCGATTTCACTATATAGCTTTAACACTGGCACGAATGAAGAAGTGTTGGTAGAAACTCAAATAACAGATGATAATGGTCACTATTTATTCAAAGGATTACCAGCAGGTGTATACAGAATCGAGGCTGATGTAATGGCTTTGAATAAGAAATTTGTTTCGGCTAATTCTACTTATTATGATATTGCACTGAATGACTACATACAGGATGACAATATTGATAGTGATATTACATTCCTAGTACTTGAAGAAAATATGGCTAACGGAGAAACACACAGTGTTGGTAGAACCAACTTAATTACTCTAATGGCTGGACAAGAGAATCTTACGATTGACATTGGACTTGGTGAAGGAACAGTTCCTTTAGAATTGGTTGACTTTACTGGTGAGTGGAATGACGAAGATCAAATTACAGAACTAGAGTGGATCACTGAAACTGAAATCAACTCCCACTTCTTTGCAGTTGAAAGAACAACTGACTTGGGTGAAGACTTTGTTGAGATAGGTATAGTTGATGCCGCTAGAAATAGTGTTTCAACATTGTTCTACGATTTCAATGATACACAAGTATTCGAATCAGGAACTTATTACTATAGATTGAGAATGGTTGACCTTGATGGTTCTTACAGTTACTCAAATGTTATAGCAGTAAAAGTTATATTCGAAGGTAGAGATCAAGAAATTTCACTTTCTGTTTATCCGAATCCTGTTATTGATGAAATTACAGTTGATGTAACTGTTGAAAGAGATTCAGAATTCGAAGGTGGTTTTTACGATGCTATCGGCCAGTTAATTAAGAATTTTGAGGTGACAACAGTTAAAGCAGGTAATAATGCGATAATAATTGCCATTGATGATATTCCAGTTGGAACCTACATCTTAAGAGTAAGAATTGACGACAACGTATTAATTGAGAAAATTAGTAAAACTGAATAATTAGAATAAATATTCTAAAACCTAAAAAGGGAGTCTTTGAATAAAGGCTCCCTTTTTTATGTTTAATCTGGTATGAGTTATTGTAAACGATAAATCAATAAAACAAGTATTCAATGAAGCCTAATGCCTCACAGAATAATAATATTAATAAGAAATAAAATGAGGTGCGATGAATGAAATAAACTATAACTTGAAGCCCTAATTCGTAAACTTTATTCCCTAAATTCATAACGCATAAATCATAATTATTAAGATATTCGACCCCAATCTCTTTGGCCTGAATCAAGAATAGATAAACGACTTTTCAGCAAACTGTTTTGTGTATGTTCTAATCTCGGATCATTATCAAGAATAGTTTCAGCAATATGGCGACCAGTATTTAAAATGCCCTGATCTAATACCACATTGAATAAATTAAATTCTTTGACACCGCTTTGCCTTGTGCCTTCGATATCTCCAGGACCTCTAAGCTTTAAGTCTGCCTCAGCGATTTTAAACCCGTCATTGGTTTCTACCATAGTCCTGATTCGTGTCTTCGCCTCCTTGCTTAATTTATAACCTGATAATAAAATACAGTATGACTGTTCACTACCACGACCAACTCGACCTCTCAATTGATGCAATTGTGATAGACCAAATCTTTCTGTATTTTCAATAGCCATAACAGATGCATTAGGCACATTAACGCCAACTTCAATTACAGTTGTAGCAACCATGATTTGTGTTTGGCCTTTTACAAATCTTTGCATTTCCTTTTCCTTATCCGCAGGTTTCATTCGACCATGCACTACACTAATTTGAAACTCAGGTCTTGGGAAATATTCCAATAATCTTTCATACCCTTCTTGTAAATTTGCGAGATCTAGTTTTTCAGATTCTTCAATAAGAGGGTAGACTATATAAATTTGACGACCCTTTGCAATTTCCTTATGGAAGAATTCGATAACTTGAGGTCTGTGCTTCTCTGTTTTATGAATGGTTTTAATGTCCTTTCTTCCAGGAGGGAGTTCGTCAATAATAGATACGTCAAGATCACCATAAACTGTCATAGCTAACGTTCTTGGAATAGGCGTTGCTGTCATAACCAAAATGTGGGGTGGTTTATTTTCCTTTGACTTCATCCACAGTCTTGATCTTTGCATCACACCAAATCTATGTTGTTCATCTATTATTGATAAACCTAGATTACTAAATCTAACATGATCTTCAAGCACGGCATGAGTTCCAATCAAAATATGAATGTTACCTTGTTCAAGATGATGTAATACTTCTTTCCTGGTTTTACCTTTGACACTTCCAGATAAAAAGGCTACTCTTACACCTAATCCTTCAACAGATTCTGATATCGAATGGAAATGTTGTTGGGCTAGAATTTCTGTTGGTGCCATCAATACTGATTGATATCCATTATCCAGTGCAATCAACATTGACAGTAATCCTACCATTGTTTTACCACTCCCTACATCTCCTTGTAATAGTCGATTCATCTGAGTGCTAGATCCAAGATCTGAACGAATTTCCTTTATAACGCGCTTTTGAGCTCCTGTTAATTCAAATGGTAGTTTTTCTGTGTAAAATTTATTAAAGTATTTTCCTATTGTCGAAAATTCATGGCCATTAAACTTTAACCTTCTTTTGTGCTTATTGAAAAGCATTCTCAATTGAAAATAAAAGACTTCTTCAAATTTAATTCTGTTCTTAGCCTTATCTAACTCATCAAAACTGGTTGGAAAATGAATTTGTTTTAACGCTTCTAATTTGGGTATCAGCTTCAAATTATCCATTAGATACTTAGGCAAGGTTTCAGGTAAGTCATTCGTACTTAAAGAACCTAAGATAGTACGCATGATCTGTCTCCTTGCTTTCCCATCAAAACCTAACCTAGAGAGCTTTTCTGTATTATGATATACTGGTTCAAATGTTGCATTGAGTGGCTTGCCAGTCACTTTCTCAAGCTCTGGGTGAGCCATTGTTATCTTACCTTTAAAATTGTTAACCTTGCCATAAGCCAAGTATTCAGAATTTAGATCTAAATATTTTTCGATATAATTAACCCCTTTGAACCAAACCAACTCTATAAATCCGGATCCGTCTTTAATAGTTGCAGTAAGTCTGGACTGACGCTGGCCCTTAACAATCTGCTTTGAAATTATGTTACCTTTTATTTGAACAGCATCAGTATAGGACACATCTTTAATTGAAGTAACAATGCTTTTATCTACATATCTAAATGGAAAATTAAATAACAAGTCATATACAGTAAATATATTAAACTCCTTTTGCAATAGATCCCCCTTTAAAGGTCCTACGCCTTTTATATATGTGACAGGTTTATTTAGTTTATCGGACTTCATTTAGACTAAAACATGTTTTATTTAATAATGATCATTGTTTTTAGAAAGAAAATTCAATATTACAACGCCAAAATAGATAATTTCGTTTTCTATGAACTAATTCGGAGTAAATTTGATTGTTCTTGATGTGTTAAAGAAATAAAGATAACTAATATGGAATCAAAAAGACAAAGACAAACTGGAGAAACGATAAGAAGGCATTTCGGAGTGGTATTACAACAAGAAGGCAGTTATATTTTTGGTGTTGGACCATTTGTGACTGTCACCAAGGTTTTTGTGACGCCTGATATAAGTCAGGCCAAAATTTATCTAAGTGTTTTTAATGTTGAGGACAAACAAGCAGTCATCGATAAGGTTACTGAGAATTCTCATAGTTTGAAGAAAAGCTTGGTTCACCGAATTCGTAAACATGTGAGAAGAATGCCTGAAATTGCTTTTTACAATGATGAAACGCTTGACGAAATGTATAAAGTCAATGATTTACTGGATTTAGTATTGAAAAAAGACAGCAATATTCACGAAGAAGAGTAACTACAACTCAGTCTTTAACCCTTAACACTCCTATATTTTGCTTTATGCATTAAAAAATTAGCAATATGTAAGGGCTTTTCCTATTTTTGCCTTTTAATAAACTTTAACTTAGTTTATATGCCAATCGACGTATTGTTAGGTCTCCAATGGGGAGATGAAGGTAAAGGGAAAATAGTAGATTTTCTTGCCGCAAAGTATGATGTTATTGCAAGGTTTCAAGGTGGACCAAATGCAGGTCACACCATAGTTATTGGAGAGCATAAACATGTTCTTCATACGATTCCTTCAGGAGTTTTTCGAAAAAATGCTGTAAATATTATAGGGAATGGGGTAGTTATTGATCCTATTGTTTTGGCAAGAGAGTTACAATCTCTAAAGGATATTGGAGTTGATACTTCAAGTATCTATATTGCTAGAAAAGCACACCTGATACTTCCAACTCACAGATATTTGGATGCAGCGTCTGAAGCCTCAAAAGGCAAAGAAAAGATTGGATCTACATTGCGAGGTATTGGTCCAACTTACATGGACAAGACTGGCCGTAATGGGTTAAGAATTGGGGATATCGAAAGTCCAAATTTCATGCAACATTATACAAGTTTAAAGGAAAAGCACTTACAACTTGGTAAAATTTATCCTGATGTTGATTTTGATTTTGCAGCCGAAGAGAAAAGATGGTTTGATTGCTTAGAAAAAGTGAAAGAACTTAAATTTATAGATTGTTCTTACTATATAAATAATGCCTTGAAAGAAGGTAAAACTATTTTAGCAGAAGGAGCTCAAGGATCTATGTTGGATATTGACTATGGTACATATCCTTATGTGACTTCATCGAATACGCTGACTGCAGGGGTTTGCGTTGGTTTAGGTGTAGCTCCTAAAACAATTGGTAAAATTTATGGAATTACTAAATCATACTGTACACGAGTAGGAGGTGGTCCATTCCCAACAGAATTGGATAATGAAATTGGAGAAGAGTTAAGAAAAGTCGGAAATGAATTCGGAGCAACTACTGGTCGACCTAGGAGAACCGGTTGGATTGACCTGCCTCAATTAAAATATACAATTATGCTAAATGGTGTAGATCATCTTTGCGTAACTAAAATGGATTGTCTCAATACTTTTAAGGATATTGAAATGGCAACACATTACAATTACAAAGGAATAGAAACGAAAGAACTTCCTTATGATTTGGCTTCTAAAGATTTAAAGCCAGTTTACAAATCTATTCCAGGTTGGAATGAAGATATTTGTAGCATTACTGATTATGATGCTCTTCCTATTAAGGTTAAGGATTATGTTCAATTTTTGGAAGATTACTTAGAAGTAAAAGTGACTATGCTAAGTACCGGTCCTGAAAGAGACAGTCTTATTATTCGAGAATAGATATCAGTTCAATATAAAATAATTAAAGAGAGGTTGCTGTTAAAGGCATCCTCTTTTTTGTTGCGGATTGATGATGTTATAATAAAGGTATTGTGATTTTAGATCAATAATTAGTAATCCTTGAAAACCCTCTTTTCATCCTTGTTTATTGATTTTTTTTTAAAATGTGGCAGTCATTCTATATTGATATTCCAAACTTGTATCATCAACTTCTACAGATGTAAATCCTGCGGTATAAAGTTGTTCTTCAATGATATCTAAATATACACGTTCGTTATAAGAAGGAGCTTCAACAAACTCAGGAATTCTTTTGGTTTTAAAATCAACGATAATTATACTGCCTCCATCTTTTAATTTTGATTTCAAATCTTTGAAATAATTAATTCTATTTTGAATGTATGAAATGGTATTGACTATCAATGCTATATCAACTTCCTTCTCAGATATTTTTGGATCATTCGGGTTTGCCAATCTTACCTCCAACCTAGCTTGGTGACTTTCTGAAAGATTAGATTTTAATTGATTTAAAGTTGTAATTGCTTCTTTGTCTACATCAATAGCTATAACTTTTTCAGCAGAAGTTTGACCTATCAATTTAAATGCAAAATAACCTAAGGCACCAGATCCAATATCTGCTATTGTCTTTCCAGTTAGTTCGCCCATTTGATTTATTATAAATTGAGGCTTTTGCCAATCACTTCTTTCATCACCATAAAGCTTTTCCTTTGGTTTTGAATCAATCACATCTTCTGCTATTTGTGGTAATACTACAGCTTGTCTTTCAAATTGAGGTGTATCTTTACAGGATTGAAGTATGAATACAAAGCCAATAAAAATTAGTATCAATAAATATTTAGACATAAATAGTTTGGTATTTAGGCTGAAAGGTATTAAAAAACAATGGTTCTTAGATAATTTGAAATGAATTTTATAAATGTAAATATATTTCATTTAGTATTTGTTCCATCTGGATTCTCATAGATCTACCTTTTGTTTGAAAACCATTGACCATAAATGCAAACGAATACCAATTGTTATTTTTGGATTTGATGTATCCAGAGTAGCTTTGAACACCTTCCATACTTCCACTTTTTAACCAAATATTTCCTTTTGCTTTTGATGATCTAAACATATGACTTACAGTTCCTTCGTACGACCCTCGTGGAATAAACTTAACCGCAGTTTCTATTTTTACATCTTTGCCAAATTGATAAAGGAACTTTGACATAGCGTGACTGCTGATATTATTTCTCGCAGATAAACCACTGCCATCATGTATAATATATTCTGAGGAATGGACCTTGTACCTTCTAAGTTGTTTCTTTAATTCAGCAATTCCATTCTGACCACTTCCTTGTCCTCTTTTTTTATAACCTATCATTTTTAAAAGAGCTTCGGCATACAAATTTTGACTGTCAAAATTTGCGCGCCTTACAATATCTTGTAGGAGTGGGGATTCTACTTTTGAAAGTTCTTTCATGTTTACTTTTCCAGGTTTCTGCATAACCTGAATTTCTTGAATCTGAATATTCCTTTCGGATAAAAACTCTTTTAATTTTTGACCAAAAAACAAAGGAGGATTAGGTATTGACCCCTTAATAGTAAAGTGTCCTTTTCCTTGGGGTATTGTTCCAACAACTCTTTTGTTATAGTTATATGGTCCTCCAAAAATATAAGCCTGATCTCCTGTGTGGCTGCTGTCTATTTGTAATTCATTGGATATCTTTAAGTTGTTAACTGATGGATTTATACTCTTCAAAGATGGTGTTTTCCCAAGCTTATCGTTATTGTTAAATGCAAGAAAATAAAGGTTCTCATTTATATTCAAACCCCAAGCACCTGTTGCATAATAATTGCCTAAGTCATTCCATTGCCAACTAGGAGCAATTGGATAACTGTCAAAAATAGATTCATCAACAATTATATTACCATCAATACAATTAATACCTTTGTCTAAAATTGCATTTGTAAACTGAAGCATGACATCATCATAAGAAAGGGTGTTTTTAATACGATTGCTTCCTAAAGTAGGATCGCCGCCACCTTTTATAATAATGTCACCTATTAAGGTACCGTCAGCTAATATTTTGCCAGAGTATCCAAGTATAGTCTCAAATGTAAAATTTGGTTTTAATACTTTTAAACTGGTTAATGTAGTGAATAGTTTTAATGACGAAGCAGGTACTAGGTTTTTTCTTGATCTATGTTGAAATACTTCTTTGCCATTCTTTAAATCTATAATAGATAAAGACACATTTGCAGATCTGAAATCTCCCTTACTAAATTTTAATGATATATCTTGATTGATACTTTTTAAATCTTGAGAAAATAATTGAAAACTCAAGATGCAGATTATTAATATATTAAAGTACTTCACTCTCATAACCTATATGAAATAGTGCATCACCATGATTTACGACAGATGCATTGTTGTGACCAATAATATACCCATTTCTATGACAAATAACACTAATTGATTTTAATCCATATGGGTCATTGATAGTTCCAATTTTTTCACCTTTCTTGACTTTCATACCAGAACAATGAGTCCAGATGAAAATGCCAGAATGTCCAGCACGCAGCCAAGATGTCTTTCTTATTAATACTTTTTCTTCGTGTTCTTTCGTTTGTTTAAAATTCGCTGGCATTATTCCTAAGTAAGAAAGGCAATTGAGAAGTCCCTGTAATCCGCGGTCTATTGCCAATTGGCTCAATCTAACAGATTCTCCTCCTTCATAAATTATAGTTGTGGCCCCAAAATCTTGTGCTATGCGTCTCAACGATTTAGGAATAGTTCCTGCGTGAATTATCATTGGAGAATCAAATGCTTTTGCCAGTTCCATGGCTTCATAATCCAACTTGCTAACTCTAATCTGTGGGTAATTAAATCTTGAATCTCCACCTGTATGAAAATCAAATATATAATCTATATTCGGTAGAATAAATTTAGTAAGAGTTCTCGCAATTCTAGATGCCAAGGATCCATTCATAGTACCAGGGAAACTTCTGTTGACATCTTTACCATCGGGTACATACCTATTGAAATTAATAAAACCAAATACATTTAATAAGGGAATAACTATAATTGACCCAGCTTGCATACTTCCTAGAGAGTTCCCATGTAAAAAACGACGCACTATTTCTATACCATTAATTTCATCTCCATGTACTCCAGCAAGTATCAAAACAGAAGGTCCTTCAATTTTGCTTCTAAATACATGTGCATCGATTGAAATTTCTGTATCTGATGGCAATCGGCCTACGGTTAATCTGACAACACCATTTTGCCCAACTTTAAATACCTGACCATCAATTTCAATGTCTTTGCTCATTTTAGTTTTATTTGGCATTCAACTCTACGAAATTAATAATTTGCCCGGCAATATCTGTATTTGTTGTGCTTTCAATTCCTTCTAAGCCTGGCGAAGCATTTACTTCTAGAATTAGTGGTCCACGGGTTGATCTCAACATATCAACCCCAGCAACTTTTAATCCTAAAACATCCGCTGCTTTTATGGCTACTTTCTTTTCTTCTTCGGATATTGTAATTTGACTAGATGTGCCTCCTCTATGAAGGTTTGATCTGAATTCTCCAGGTAAAGCTTGTCTTTTCATAGATCCAACAACTTGACCATCTACAATAAATATTCTAATGTCAGATCCATTTGATTCTTCAATGAATTCTTGCATCATGGATTTTTGTTCTGCTCTGTTAAATCTACCTAAAATTTTTTCTGCTTGAATCTTATTGTCTGCCAATACGACACCAATACCATGTGTACCATTTATCAACTTAACTACAGTTTTTTCTCCAGGAATTTCATCTAATAGACTTTTGTATAAATAGCTGTTATTTGAGACTATTGTTTTTGGCAATTTCATTCCATTAGAAGCTATTATTTGTGAACAGCTTAATTTGTCTCTCGCCTTAATTAGTGCATCTGATGATAATGAACTAAAAACGCCCATTCTTTCAAACTGTCGAATAACTGCAGAACCATAACTTGTCCATGATGTACCAATTCTTGGTATGATAGCGTCTACATCTTCTAATAGTTGTCCATGATATGAAATACTTAGTTTCCCATCTTCTATAATAAGGTCACAATTTATATAGTCAATAATTCTGGCATAATGTTGTTTTGATCTTGCTGCTTTGGCTAAACTTTGGGTGGAATACAGACCTGGGTTTCTTGAAAGTATTGCGATATTCATTTGTATTTGTTTAAAGTCTTTCCTTTTTGACGTTCATTATTATTAAAATTCATTTTATGCCTGATTAATTTATATGATGATTTGAAAGTTATGGACATGTAAGTAATAAAATTTATGATTCTAAATCACTTCAATATATAAATACTATCTTAAAGCCTTATAATTTTACTTTTGAAATTTTCAATGGTATTTAAATAGAATATATGGGCATTGTTAAAAATGATAAGAAAATTATCAATGGTTGGGCCTTTTTTGATTGGGCAAACTCTGCTTTTACCCTTGTTATTTCTACTGCTGTTTTCCCACCATATTTTGCTGCTAACGCTCCTGATTTGGTACCAGTATTTGGCAGTAACATTGATAGTAATTCAGTCTTCTCTTATTCTATAACTTTTGCTTATATATTAATTGCTTTGATGACACCAATGTTATCTGGTATCGCAGATTTTAGCGGAAGGCGAAAGATGTTTTTAAGATTCTTTACACTTTTAGGTTCACTGAGTTGTATTGCTCTTTTCTTTTTTGAACCAAGTACGCATCTCTTTACCTTATTATTGTTTTATGTTTTAGGAACGATTGGATTTGGAGGAGGTATAGTGTTCTACAATGCCTATTTACCAGAAATTTGTACTGAAGACCAGTATGACGCAGTAAGTGCAAAAGGATATGCATATGGTTATATTGGTTCTGTGTTTTTATTGTTGATCATCTTACTGATGATAACTTTTAATACAAGTTTAGGTATCTCAGAAATATTAGCTGTTAAATTGGGTTTCATTCTTGTAGGTATTTGGTGGTTGGTTTTTTCGCAAATTACCTTTAAAAGATTGCCAGACGATAAGACAACTCCATTTAAAATGTCATTCCTGAAAAAAGGTTTTGATGAAGTTAAGATTGTTGGAAAACAAACATTGGCTGAACCCAACACAGTTTTGTTTTTGTCCTCTTATTTCTTCTTTATAGCTGGTGTCAATGTTGTTATCTTATTGGCATCTATATTTGCGAAAGATGAATTAGGGTTTGAAAGTTCTCAATTGATTTTGCTGATTCTTCTCCTGCAGTTTTTGGCAGCTGTTGGTGCATATTTGTTTGCCTATATCTCTGATAAAATAGGAAACAAAAAATCTTTGATGATTCAAATAATGATTTGGATTGGCATTTGCATAGCTGCGTATTTTACCAATAGTGTAATGAGTTTTTATATTGTCTCTGTTTTTGTAGGTTTGGTTTTTGGAGGGATTCAATCATTGTCAAGATCCACTTACTCTAAATTAATAACGGATGATATGATACCGTTAACCTCTTACTTTAGCTTTTATGACGTACTGACAAAATTGGCAGTAGTACTTGGTACATTTACCTTTGGTTTTGTCAATCAATTGACTGGAAATATGCGTTATTCTGTTTTAGCACTCACTGTCTTTTTTATCTTGGGTGCAATATTCCTTCATCGAGTTAAGATTGAAAAGGTATAGATTATGTAGGCTTATTACTTATAAATTATAAAAGGGATTTTTTTAATCTATTCAAATTCATAACATCCAATATCTGGTGTATTTTGATCTCTCATAACACCTAAAATGTCATCAGTTACAAATTGTATTGGAAGTGCTTGTCCAAGTGCTACACTCATTGTATCCAAAGAATAAATATTCTCATCTAGGTTGAGGAATAGTGTATCATTTCGAGTTACATTTAAACAGTTCTCACAATTGTTGAAAAAATTAGGAAATTGTTCTGGATCAATAAGTTCATCAACAGTAACTATACAATTTTTAAAACTATAATTAAAAAATGAAGGATCAGAACCATCGGTTGCATCGAACAATGAAATTTCATCTTGGTCATTTCCTGTAAATATACAGTTGGTGAAACTTGCGGAGAGCGGAAGTACTTTGTTCACCATACAATTTTCATCGTAACATTTTAAATTATTGGCAGTTAATGCTGGATCTTGGTTGTTGTAATTGGCAAATGTACAATAGTTAAAGGCATAACTACCTCCAAAATTTAAACTCAAACCTGCTCCTCCGTTTTGATAAAACAAGGAGTTTTCAGCATATATATTGGCTTGTGATGCAGTTAACCCACTGCCAGAGGTAAAAGCAAATGTTGATGATATGATTCTCGCTGTTGCTGCTGAATCCACCGATAAACCAACAATCGAATTCTCAACAGTTGTATGAATTAATTCGTTTCCTGTTGAACCTTGACTTAATATTATACCAGTCCACTGACCTTGTACTTCATCAAATTCTTCTTCTAATCTATCTGTTTTGAATATTACAGGTTCTTCTAATGTCCCTCTAGATTTGAGTGTCCCGTTTTCTAGAAAAACAAACAAACCATCGTTAAATACACCCAATTCATTGATAGCTACACCTCCGTGAACATAGATTTCAGTTCCAGGTGGTACTACCAATTCACAACTGTCCACTACCAATACACCATAGAGAACATAAGGTTTGGGGTCATCCCATGTTACTGTATTAAAATCGCAACTGAGTAAGCTGACCCTACCTGCACTTTCCCTATTGGGTATATAATTGGCATTTTGCCCCCAAGCTTCAAGTAAAACCTTGTAATTTGAATTGTTAACAGAGATGTTAATGTTTTCTTCAATGAAAAAAGGACTTATGCTCAATGGATTATCAGGGTCAATTGTGACCTCAACAAATACATAAATACTGTCTGTTGGCTCGATTCTAACGTCCTCAACCTCATTCAAGTTAATACCATCAACATTGATTCTGAATAAACTACTGTTGGTTTTTTCTAAACCAATTGAGTTTATAATCACCGTTTCGTCCAAATCATTGTATATTTTGAAATACCTTGTTGCAGACCCAGCCTGGGTAAATACGGTATCAAACCTTAAGGTATCCAGAGAAAAAAGAAGTGGAATCTCAGAGTCAGTGGCAATGATTTCTTCTTGACAAGACTCCATAAGTATAAGGAAGCCTGAGAAAAAGATTATAATTAGTAAGAAGGATTTGTTAGCCATTTTTGTCTTAATATTCTAGATTATTTAATACAAACGTTATGATTTGATTTGTATTGAATAAAAAGTCGTAAAAATAGCGCTTTATAGAGATTAATGTCATTTATTGTCATTTAATCACAGACTAATAGTTTAGATTTACACTCTAAAATTAACATTTACCTACGTGATAGTTGACGTTATTATTCCTGTATACAATGAAGAGGAATCCATTCCCAAAGTAATTGCTGAAATTCCTAGAACATTAGTCAGAAATATTATTGTATGCAACAATAACAGTACCGATAAAACTAAAGAAGTTTCTCAAAATGCTGGTGCTATAGTTTTAGATGAAAACAGACAAGGCTATGGAAGTGCTTGTCTCAAAGGCTTGTCATACATATCAAAACTTGAGGATAAACCAGATATTGTTGTCTTTTTAGATGGTGATTATTCTGATTTTCCTGAGCAAATGACTGAATTGATAGCTCCAATTTCAAATGGTTACGATTTGGTTATTGGTTCTAGAGCCTTAGGGGATTTGGAAAAGGGATCCATGCAACCGCAACAAATATTTGGAAATTGGTTGGCAACAAGCCTGATAAAACTGATATATAAGTATGAGTTTACAGATCTTGGTCCATTTAGAGCAGTCCGATACGACAAATTATTAGAAATTGATATGCAAGATCAAGATTTTGGATGGACAGTTGAAATGCAAGTTAAAGCTGCTAAAATGAAATTAAAATGCAAAGAGGTACCTGTGATGTACAGGAAAAGAATCGGGGTTTCAAAGGTGTCTGGAACAATTAAGGGAACCATTTTAGCGGGGCACAAAATTTTGTGGACCATATTTAAATTGATATAATAGTATATGACGATTGTAGGAATAGTAGTGGTCTCATTGTATTTGATTTGCTTGATATATATCACTGTATATTGTCTGTTTCAGTTTCACTTGTTGATGCATTACAATAGACATAAAAGGAAGGAAAAAAGGACCAGTATTTCCGTTCCTGAAATTGAAGGGGCGTGGCCGTTTGTAACAATACAATTGCCATTGTTTAATGAATATTTTGTGATTGAAAGATTGATTGATAATATCACAAGTCTAGATTATCCAAAGGATAGATTCGAAATTCATATTTTAGATGATTCAACAGATGAAACTTTAGAATTGTCACGTAAAAAGGCAGCCGAGTATAAATCTAAAGGATTCAATATCGAAGTGGTTACAAGAGAAAAGAGACAAGGTTACAAAGCAGGAGCATTAAAGGATGCCATGAAGTTTGCCAAGGGCGAGTTTATAGCCATTTTTGATGCTGATTTCTTGCCGAATTCCACTTTCCTAAAAGACACTATTCCATACTTTAATGATAGTAAAATTGGTGTTGTACAAACACGTTGGGGGCACATCAATCAGAATTATTCTCTGATAACTGAATTACAAGCTTTTCAATTAAATGTACATTTTACAGTTGAGCAACAAGGTAGAGAAACAGCAGACTACTTATTGCAATTTAATGGGACGGCAGGTGTCTGGAGAAGGCAAGCGATAGACGATGCAGGTGGTTGGGAAGCTGATACTCTTACAGAAGATTTAGACTTAAGTTACAGAGCTCAGCTTAAAGGATGGAAAATAACTTACCTAGAAGAAATATTGTCACCTGCAGAATTGCCAGCAGAGATGATCGGCTTAAAGTCTCAACAGCATCGCTGGATGAAAGGTGGTGCTGAAACTGCAAAAAAGCTATTACCTACAATTTGGAAGAGCGAACTTGACTTTAAAAGAAAAATACACGCTTCAATACATTTGTTAGGAAGTTCAGTTTTTTTATTTGTGTTTACCATGGGTGTTGTAAGCGTGCCTTTGTTATATATTATCAATCCACTTAACATCGATACAAGAATATTAAGTGTGTTTCTTGTAAGCCTTCTTTGTATTATGGCAGTCTATTATGTAGCTAACGTAAACACAGCATGGGATAACCAAAATAAAACTAAATCTATATTAAAGTTTGTGATTTTATTTCCTTGTTTTTTAGCGCTGTCTATGGGATTGTCATTGCATAATTCATTAGCAGTTTTACAAGGATTCCGAGGTAAGAAATCTTCGTTTGTTAGAACTCCTAAATTTGATATAAAAGCGATCACTGACACTTTAAATAAGTCAAGATATAGGGCCTCTAAAGTTTCCTTTGTTACGGTTTTTGAAGGATTATTAGCAGTTTATTTTATTATGGGAATCTTCCTGGGAATCAAACTGGGAGATGGTTCATTATTTTTATTCCATGCTTTATTGGCTTTTGGTTATGGTACAATATTCTTTTACTCTATAAAACATCTCAAGTATCAACCTTAATAATAAATATTTTTTTGCGCTTTTCAGCGTCTTATTATTTTTTGGTATTTGTATTGTTTCATATCAAGCAAAGCAAACAGAATTTGAATTGATAATCGGTGGCTTTGCAATCGCCTTTGTGGGCTACCTGGGTTTGCTGAATGTTTCAAGAAAGTATGATGTTGAGCAAATTCCTTTTTCATATTTTATTATACTCTCAGTGATACTTAGACTAGCGTTAATTCCAGCGTTTCCTAATCTGTCAGACGATTTATATCGTTTTATTTGGGATGGTTATTTGATTCATGAAGGTATTAATCCTTTAACATATACGCCTAGGGCATTAATTGAAAATAACATATTATCAGACAAGGGCTTGACTGCTATTTTCCCTTTGTTAAATTCGCCAGATTATTTTACTATTTACCCTCCAGTAAGTCAACTAATTTTTTTCTTGTCAACAGTTGGGGGAATATCTGAAGTTACAACTTGTTCGATAATCATCAAATGTATTTTACTTGTTGCAGAGTTATTATCATTGGTAGCACTTTTTAAGTTGCTAAGATTATTGAAATTAAAGGTTACAAATTTAATGATTTATGCATTGAACCCTTTGGTAATAATTGAAGTGATGACCAATCTTCACTTTGAAGCTATTATGGCTTCCTTTTTTCTTTGGACATTATTCTATTTAATAGTTAAAAAACATATACTTTCTTCATTTATGTTGGCGTGTTCTGTAGCTGCTAAATTGCTGCCATTGATGTTTGTGCCAGCAGTTTTGATGTTTCTTTTTTATCATAAAAGGTGGAAGAATTACTTGGCTTATTTTACATTGTTTACAGTTATATTATTCACGCCATTTTTTATAACTTTAGATATACCTAATTTTTTTAAAAGCATAGATTTGTATTTTCAAAAATTTGAATTTAATGCCAGTATTTATTATTTGTTAAGAGGGGTAGGGAAGTTCTTAACAGGATATAATCAAATTTTTATTTTGGGACCGTTGTTAGGTCTAACTACATTGTTATTAATTCTAAAGAAGGTTTATAAAAGCAAAGTCAAAAGTGTTCTAGAGTTGATAACTGTTTGCCTTTTCTCATTTACCACTTATTTGTTTTTAACGACAACAGTTCACCCTTGGTATTTGATTATGCCAATAGCACTTTCAGTTTTTAACCCTAGATGGTATATAATAGCTTGGAGCTTTTTGATTATATTAAGTTATTCGACATATGCAAATCCAGACTACCAGCAAAACCTCTATTTGATAAGCTTAGAATACCTTATAGTTTTTGGTATTATGTTTACAGAAAAAAAATACAACTTTGATAAGCCATTCAATCAACCTATAGCTGGTTAATTTATTAATGCTTACAATTAATTTTTTTCTAAATTCCTTGTTTTGATAATTGATGCATTGTTGACATTGGAGCATTTTTGACATTGAATAATTGTCCTCTATCTGGGAATAGGAGAGTCATGTGGATCATTAATTGGGTAGCCAAGCTCCTTATCTATTTCATCTATTAATTCTTCAGATAGGAAGTGCTCTAATTGATCTGCTTCATCATGTATTTGGTTTGAATTTAGACCCATTTGACGCACCTGGTAAGTTTCCCATAGCCTATGGGCTCTAACCAGCTTTTCTGCTTTTTTAATACCTTCTTTACTTAGAACTAAAATATTACTATTGGTTGTAATCAAACTGCTTTTTGACATTGTTTGAGCGAATGATTTTACCTTGCTAATTGAGAGATTAAGGTTGTTTGCTATTTCATCAACCGACATACCAATTTTAACAGGTTTCTTTATAACCTGTCTTAGAATATCTTCTCTTATTATCCTCTTTTTTTCGACCCTATTCTGGTTCATTTTAAATATCAATCCCTTAGATGGGGAAAATAAAACACCAATAAAATATAAAGCAGTTGCAACCAGTGTCATAGCAGGTGCAGGTGTCGTTTCAAAAATAATAGCAAGAATAAAACCAAGATTGGTTGAGAGTAATCCTATACCTGCTGAAATTACAATAACCCATTTTAATCTATTGGAAAAGAGTAAGGCTGTTGCTGCTGGGGTGATCAACATTGAAACAACTAATATTACTCCTACAGTGCTCAATGAAGCGACGATGGCAAACGAAAGCAGTAACATTAAAAAATAATGAACAACTTTAGGTGATATACCCATTGTTTGTGCTATAGTTGGTTGAAATGTAGTGACGAATAAATATCTATAGAATAAAATAGTACATATTATAGTATAGAAAGTCACGGCAAAACTCAGCCAAATATCTTCATTTGTTACACCAAGTACGTTCCCGAATAGAAAGTGATCAAGATCTAAATGAACACCACCTTCTCGGCTTATCCAAGAAATTCCCATAACTCCAATAGAAAACATGGCTGTAAAGATTATACCTACTGCTGCATCATTTTTAGTTTCTACATTCTGCTGAATCCAGGAAATGGCCAATGCCGTTATAAGTCCAGCCAATGAAGCACCTATGAAAAATCCTATGGTACTATATCCAACTACTAAAAAAGCAACAAGAATTCCAGGCAAGACAGCATGCGATAAGGCATCGCCAATCAATGACATATTCCGCAATACAATAAAACATCCCAAGGTACCTAACATGACACCCACTAAAGAAGATGCGATCATGGCTCTTATGGCCCACATTTGTGTGAAGATGTCAGCATAATCTTGAAATGATGTAAATTCCATGTAAATGTTGAATAATTTAGACGAATATAATTAAATTTTTAGACTATTCTAAATTTAGATAATGTGCGATAATTCCCTCTTTCAGACTGAATGGACTTACACATACCTTTTCTATACATTCAATTGACAACAGAGTGTGTTCCAATAGGAGGAAGGACTCCTTGCTTAAGTCCGCTCTGTTGGTAGGCATATGTTCTATTTCTAGTCGTTCTTTTTTTGTAGAGGTCGAGATTTGATTGCTGTAATTTAATACTGTTTTTCTCGTAAATTTATTACCATAAACTAACGGACTCACTGATGTTAAATGCTCTAGTATTTCAAATGGTCCAGAAGATCCTATTAATTGACCTGGTTTGTGAAATTTCAACTGTTCAAAAAAACGGGTATGTTGTTTTTCTAAATAGTCATTTATTAATTTCTTTTCAGAAAGGGCAATAGGCTCAGACATCTTAAAATTGTGTCTGAGAAAACTGATGCCAGTATTAAAAGATTCAGATAGTATGATTTTATCTTTTTTGAATAATATAAATTCAACGCTTCCACCACCAATGTCCATTATTAAGTTAGTGTTTTCGAATGCATTTTGCATTAACTTCACACCTTTAAAAATGAATTCAGCTTCTTTTTGACCGGAAAAAATATTGATTTGACTTTGTAATACAAATTCCAATTTAGCAATAAATGAATCTCCATTTTTTGCCATTCTAAATGCGGCAGTTGCGGCTGGAACAATATTTTTCACTTTGTGCTTGTCTAGTAATTCCCTAAATTTAGAGATACAAGCTGTAGCCCTTTTTTGTTCTTCAATGCCAAAGTACTTTGCGTTAGGACCAAGAACATACACAAACTCTCGTTTACGGTAAAGAACTTTAAAGAATGGCGGATTTTCTTGTTTCTCAACAATTAAAAGATGAAAAGTGTTGCTACCTAAATCTATAACGGCTAACCTTTCTTTACCCAATTCCTTTTTGAGCATTTAATGCTTTAGAGATCATGGTATTGAAAAAATTGATTCCATCTTGAGCCATTTTATTCGCATACTTCGGTTTTCCATCAATAATAAATACATAGAAATAACAACCTGTACTAAAATAGACATCAGCTTCCAATTCTATAAGGCCTTCGACTTGATAAAATTGTCTTGCTGCTGGTTTGCAACCTGCTGGAATATTGGGTTGTGCATACTTGTCAATATAAGTCATATTGGCTTGTATACTTGGTTTTTCATTTTGACTCATTGAAAACGGGAGATCATGAAATATATAATCTAACATTTCAGCTTCTTCCCACATTCTTCTTAAAATGGGTTCAGGTAACATTTCAAATGTAGGTTCTGAAACTATTGCAGTTTTTGCTGGTTCGGCTTTTTTATTTTGTCCAGTGTCATTTTTACATGAGATAATGCAAAATGTAGCCATTAAAATTAATATGTATTTACTCATAGCTTAAAATTAAAAATTGTATTCTAGTCTGAAAGTCCAAAAGAAACTGTCTAGACTTTCTGTATTAAATAAATTCCCTTCTACCAATTTTACAAAGGAATCTGTATAATATGTGCGGAAAGTTAATGATTTTGAAAAAGAATAATAAACGCCAACCCTGGCGCTTATGTCACTTTGGTTAAATTCACCTTCTCTTCCCTGCAATAAATTGTTAGTGCTGGTCGCATTTATTAGATATCCATAAGATAACCCACCAAATATTCCAACCTTATAATAGTTGCCTTTTTCTACCTTCCAGTCATTAAAAGTGACATAAACAGGTATTTCTAAGTAATTTAAAAAAGTTACATCATCACCACTATTTGAAAATCCTAAATTCTTGCGGCTCCCTCTTTGTGAATAAAGAAGTTCAAAATTTAATTCAAGCCTTTCATTCAAGGGATAACCGAGCTTTGCACCTAAGGTAATACCAAGTTTGTCATAACCACTTATGCTGTCTCCTCCTAACTGAGCAGCAGTAAATCCACCAACAAAGGCCGCTTTAAATTTGTTTTGTCCAAAAACATCAATCTGACTCCCATTTATAATGAATAGAAAAAAAATCAGAATCAAAATATTAAATTTATTCATATATATATAAATTAATTATATTTGCCTACTGAACAAGCAGAGGATGAAATTAAAGTATACCAAAACTACTCTTTCTAAATTAGAACAAATATTTAAAGAGGCAGATTATAAGGTCCGTTATGAAAAAGGACAATTTAAGTCAGGATATTGTCTTATCTATCAAAAAAAAATAATTGTAGTCAATAAATTTTTCGATACAAAAGGGAGAATTGATAGTCTACTGGATATTTTAGGCGAGGTGAAAATAACTTTAGAGCAATTGTCAACTATGTCTATGTCATTATATAAGGATATTTTTGATATCTCACCTCAACAAGAAAAACTGGTAGCTTAATCCAGTTTTTAATTTAAACTAATCTTTTTTTTATTTTTTATATTATAGTTTTATTCAAAACAATAATTTGAAAGTAATTGCATTGGGTACTGGTACATCACTTGGTGTACCACTAATAGGTTGTAAATGTGAAGCTTGCATTTCTACAGATTTAAGGGACAAGCGTTTACGGTCTTCTATTTACATAGAAACCAAACTCACAAAACTCTTGGTTGATGTTGGGCCTGACTTTCGACAACAATTCTTAAATAATAAGTTGGATACTATTGATTACGTATTGTTTACACATGAGCACAATGATCATGTGGTGGGTATCGATGAATTGAGGGCGATTAATTTTATGCAAAAAAAATCAATTCCCCTATATGCAGAATCAAATGTTCTTGAATCTATCAAGACCAGATTTCACTATGCTTTAACCAATTATCCTGGAGTACCTCAAATTGAACTCAATAAAATAGACGAGAATCCTTTTATTTTAAACGAACTAGAAATTATTCCGATTAGAGTTATACATGGTAAACTTCCTATACTAGGTTTTAGGATTAATGATTTTGCATATATAACAGATGCCAGTCAGATTGATTCAGTTGAGTTGGGGAAGTTATCAGGAGTCAAAACATTAATTATTAATGCATTACGACATAGTAAACACTTCTCCCATTATAATCTTGAGGAGGCAGTCAATGTTATAGAATCAATAAAACCTAAACAAGCATTTTTAACACATATCAGCCATAATATGGGAGCTACAGCTGATTGGGAAATCAAATTACCATCATTTATAAAACCTCTAAATGACAATCTTGTCATTTCAATATAATTTATGGCGTATTCAAGGCTTTGATAATAAATAATATTGTTTACTTTGCATTGTAGTAATAAAAATTTGGTTTGAATAAATCAAGAATTCTAGCAATACTCTTACTGTTTTCAATCAACGATTGGTGTATAAGCCAAGGTTCATTGCAAAGCTCTTTGTACATGTTAGATATTTATCAACATAATCCAGCATATGCAGGATTTGATAGGTCAATCAGTGCAAATTTTAATTACAGAACTCAATGGACAGGGGTTTTAGAGAATCCCATACATTTGAATGCAAATGTTCACCTGCCCGTATATTTATTGAATGGGGGAGTAGGTATGTCTATAACAAATGAAAGTGCTGGAGCTCTTAGTTTTACAAAGGTTAATTTATCGTATAACAGAGTTGAAAGTTTTCAGGGGGGTATTATTTCTGGGGGGTTAAGCCTTGGATTCAAGCAATTAGGAGTTAATGGAGATCTAATCAGAACACCTTTAGGTAGTTATGATGGTACTTTTTCTCATGAAGATCCTATATTGGGAGAAACTAAATTTAACGGCATAACACCTGATTGGGTTTTGGGTATTTTCGCAAGAACCGATTATTTTGACTTTGGTTTAACAATTGAGAATCTTTTTTTTAGCCAAGCAAGTATTGAAAATATTAATTTTCAAAATTCTAAAATAATCAGTCTTTACGGTGGGATTCCATTCTTTATCAATGAATTAGAAATACAACCTTCTTTACATATAAAAACAAATTTGCAGCAGATTCAAACAGATCTGTCTGTCATAGTTAAAAGTGGCAATATTTTTGGAGGATTAGGCTTGAGGGGTTTTAACGAAAACTCATTTGATGCATTAAGTTTTTTCGGAGGAATTAAACTAAATGACCATTATACATTATCATATGCCTATGACTTTATATTAAGTGAGTTAAGTACTTTTTCACAAGGAACGCATGAAATTAATATCAATTATAATTTGAATAAATTGATAGGAATTGGGCTTCCACCAGAAATTATTTACGATCCACGGCATTTTTAAAGAAAAGTGCACGATATTCACTTAAGTTTTGTTAAAAAAAGATTTTGTTAAAAAAAAAGTAAACTTTATATAATACTTAGAATTGCTTTGTCGTTATAATATTTCCTAAACCCGATTTAGGAATCAGGCAATATTTATTTTTAAGGCAATTTTTTTGAAAATAGACAACAAAGTTTATTTTTACATACTTTATTTAAAAAGGCGAAAATTTAGAATTGTAAAATCAGTTAATAAACATGAAAAGAAAAGCGCTGTTTTCCTTTATCTTAATGGCTATGCTATTGAGTTCTTGTGGGAGAGATGAATCAGGACAATTGATTGGTGTACAGGACAGACCAAGCTGGACAGGTATTAATCCTTACGGTATGGTGTATGTTCCATCAGGTACATTAACTATCGGTCAAAGTGACCAAGACGTATTTACTACGCATACTCAAAGACCAAAAGCTATATCTATTTCAGGCTTCTTTATGGATGATACTGAAATTACGAACAATGAATATCGTGAAATGGTATACTGGGTAAGAGACTCGATTGCTAGTTATATGACGGATAATATATATCCAGACGAGCAAGATCGTGATAGAGTTGATTGGGAATACGTTCCTGAAATAGATTATTCTGATGAACTTCTTGATGATATGTATTATCAAGGAGACATGAAGATGGATGAATTTGAGAGATCTATGGATATGACTCAACTTGAGTATTCATATAAATGGATAGACTGGAATAAGGCAGCACACAATCCAGATGTTGTAAGATCTTCTTTATTAAACGAAGAATCAGTAAATGTTTATCCAGATACTTTGGTTTGGATTCGTGATTTTGCTTATTCTTACAATGAACCATTTACAAGAAATTATTTCTGGCACCCTGCCTTTGATGATTATCCAGTAGTTGGTGTTGATTGGAAGCAAGCAAAAGCATTCTCTCATTGGAGAACCAAAATTTGGAACTCATATAAAGGTGATCAACCAAACACAGAAGAGTTTAGACTTCCAACTGAAACAGAGTGGGAATGGGCTGCAAGAGGTGGAAGATCAATTGCCCCTTATCCTTGGGGTGGTTACTATATTAGAAACGCAAAAGGTTGTTTGTTGGCTAACTTTAAGCCAGGAAGAGGTAATTATCCGGAGGACGGTGGTTTTTACACTGTAAAAGCTGATGCTTACTTCCCTAACGATTACGGCCTTTATAACATGTCAGGTAACGTTTCAGAATGGACTGAAACAGCTTACCATCCAAATGCATATACTCATATGCATGACCTTAATCCAGACGTTAAGTACGATGCAAAAGATGACGATCCTGAAGCTTACAAAAGAAAAGTTATTAGAGGAGGATCATGGAAAGATATTTCTTACTACTGCCAAACAGGTACTAGAAATTGGGAATATCAAGATACCAACAAATCATACGTTGGTTTCAGATGTGCACTTACTTTCCTAGGAAGGTCGATCAATGATTTCTAATTCCTAAAGTTAGGAATACAGGTACAATATTTATTTTATTATTTATCAGTTATTAACAATTAAAAAATCTAACTAATGGCTTTTCACAAATCTAAAGGATTTAAGTATTTAAAGAATTTTATTATTGGAGTGGGTGCTGCAGTCGTAATGATTGGAGCTTTAGCAAAAATTTTAAGTCACCCAGCAGGTAACGTTTTGATTACTGCAGGATTATTAACAGAGGCTTTCTTATTCTTGATGTTGGGAGTATTACCTCCTGAAAAAGATTACTACTGGGAAAAATTATACCCAGGATTGGAAGTTTACAATTCAAACATTGCTCCTTTAACTGCAGGTCCACAAAGTGGAGTTATGAGACCTCTTGATGCTGATGCTGTTGAAACAAGATTAGGTGGTATGTTAGACGAATTACAGGGAATGTCAAAAAGCCTTGGAAGTCTTAAAGCATTACAAGAAGTTGATTTTTCAGAGACTAAAGGTCAAATGGAATCAATGAATAACTTCTACACTCAAATGAATAATGCAATGTCAACATTGACTGAGACTGTTGAAGATACAAAAATTTACAAAGAGCAAATTTCTTCTTTAAATAGAAATTTAACTTCATTGAACTCTGTTTACGGTAACGTATTGGGAGCATTCAGAAAAGGTATAGAATAATATTTATTTGTAATTATTTATTAACATTAAAAACAAAGAAATATGTCTATACCTAAGGAACCCCGTCAACTTATGATCAATATCATGTATTTGGTATTGACAGCCTTATTGGCTCTTAACGTTTCGGCGGAGGTGTTCAACGCATTTAAATTAGTAGATAAAGGACTTGTAAAGTCAAATAAAGCCTTAGATGACTCAATGGAAAGCCTTCCTACTGCAATTAGAGATGGAGCTAAAACAAGACCATCTTTAGCAACATACGCGGAAAGAATTGACCCAATCAGAGCAAAATCTGATGAATTATCTTTATACCTCAACGAAATCGTTACAAGAATGATTGAAGATAAAAATGAAGCTGGTGAAATTACTGGTGGATATCTTGAGGATAGAGATAACCCAGGTGTACTTTCAGATGATTTGAAAAAAGCAAAAGATTATGATGTTACGACCAGAACATTGATTGATGCTAAAAACCCAGATGCTGGGCTTGGTAATGAAATCAAAGCCAAATTAATTGCATTCGAAGCTGACATGATGACATTTATTGACGACGAAGACAAACCTGCCTTCAAAAAGGAAGTTTCTGTTCAAATTGATGATGAGACATGGAAGAAAAAGAAAAAAGCAAGCTGGGCTCATATGAACTTTGATCATATGCCTTTGCAAGCTGTTATTCCATTATTTAGTAAGTATATTAATGATGTAAAATCAACTGAGTCTGCTGCATTAAATTACTTAGCAGGTAAAGTAGGTGCTGGTGGTACAACGGTTGTATTGGATAAATACGCAGTCGTTTCAGCTCCTATAAAATCTTATATTATTAAAGGTGAAAAATACTCAACTGATATCTTTTTATCTGCTGCCGCAGGTTCTGATTCAGGAACTGGTATTTCTTACGCTGTTAATGGCAGAAGAATAAATGCTAAAGATGGTGTTGCAAAGTTTGAAGAAACCGCATCTAAAAATGGTATAAGAAAATACACAGCAACTGCTTCTTTGACGGATCCAGTATCTGGTGAAACAAAATCTTTTAAGAAGGAATTTTCTTACGAAGTTGGTGAAAGATCAGTAACAGTTTCTGCATCAAAAATGAATGTTTTCTATATTGGTGTTGATAATCCAGTGGAAGTTTCTGCAGCTGGTGTTGCATCTAGCCAAATTAAGGTTAGCATGGGTGGTGCTGGTGGAGGAACAATTATTCCAAAAGATGGATCTTATGTAGTAAATGTTACTAAACCAACAAAAAAAGGTGAGTTTGCAGAAATTAGTGTTTCTGCTCCTGGGTTGAATGATAAGAAAATCTTCAGAGTTAAAAGAATTCCAGATCCAATTCCGAAATTAGGAAAATCAAGAGGTGGTGCAATGAGTTCAGGTGAGTTTAGAATTCAGCCAGGTGTTTTTCCAGTTCTCGAAGGATTTGACTTCGATGCTAAATGTGGCGTTACTGGATTTAGACTTGTACAAGTTCCAAAAAGAAAGGATCCTATCGTTTCTGTAAATAAAGGAGGAAGATTCACACAGGAATCTATGGCAATGATTAAGAAGGCAAAAGCTTCTGATAAATTCTTTTTTGAAGATATAAAAGCGAAGTGTCCGGGTGATTCTGCTGCTAGAGATTTAGGTGGTATGGTATTTAATATCCGATAATCATAATTTAAATTTAAAGATCATGTTAAATAAAAAATTATCTTTTCTCATTTTAATGTTTTTGTCTTGTACAATTTATGCGCAAGATGAGACAATTGTAACTGAATCAGGTACACCTCTTGAGGATATCTATATTGATGGTATTGTTAACAGAAACTTGATTGATGAAACACGAATTCTTGAATATGACCATATCAGAGAAGCAGATGTGTCTTGGGAAAGAAAAGTTTGGAGAATTGTAGATGTTCGTGAAAAAATGAACATGTCATTTAAAAGTCCACATAAACCATTTTTTACTATATTAAGAGAGATGGCGGAAAATGGAGATATTGCTGTTTTTAAGGATGAAGAGTTCAGACAACCAATGACAGTAGAAGAAATTGAAGGTAAATTAAATCGTATTGATACGGTTACAGCTTTTGATTACGATACTTACGAGGAGAAAATTGAAATAGTTAAAAGTGAAGTTAACTGGAATGATATTGAACAGTATCGTTTAAAAGAAGTTTGGTACTTCGACAAAGAATTATCTGTATTTAAATCTAGAATTTTAGGAATTTCTCCTATACAAAATGTGATAGATATGACTACTGGTGAATTCAAATACGCTTTACCTTTGTTTTGGATTTACTATCCAGAAGCAAGAGAACCTCTTTCAAGGTTTAGAGTTGAGAATGATTTCAATGAAATATCTCCAATGTCTTGGTTTGACTTATTTGAGCAAAGGTTCTTTGCCAGTTATATCATGAAGCAATCTAATACTCTTGATTTAAGAATAGCGGATTTGTATAATGGATATGACAGAGAAGGCATCGATAGATTGATGGAGTCAGACAAAATTAAGTCTGAGCTATTTAACTTTGAACATGATCTTTGGGAATACTAATAGATTTGTTTGAGTAGCTAATTGTTACTCTTTAAAATATAAAGTCCGACTCAATTCATTTGAGTTGGACTTTTTTTTATGTATTATTTTAAATATACAACCTAATATTAATGAATAAAGTAGATGCTAAATGAACGTTCATTCTAAAACATTAGCGCTTTAGGTTATATGTTGGAATACAAATGAAAGAGGTGTTTAATGATATTAAATAACTGACAATCCTTTGACTTCTTCCTTCCTATCACAAACTTCTTTTCTACATTTACCATAAAGGTTAAGAGAATGATGTGTAACATCAAAATCTAATATATCACCCATCATATCTTTGATGTTTTGGATTCTTGGATCACAAAATTCAAGGACTTTCCCACAGGTAATACAAAGTAAGTGATCATGCTGTTTGAAGCCATATGACTTCTCATACTGTGTTAAATTTTTGCCAAATTGATGCTTAGTTACAAGATCGCAATTTACAAGCAGCTCTAAAGTATTGTATACAGTTGCTCTTGAAACACGATAGTTTTGATTCTTCATGTGAATGTAAAGTGCTTCTGCATCAAAATGGTCGTTTCTTCTGTATATCTCTTCTAAGATAGCATAGCGTTCTGGAGTTTTTCTGTATTGATTCTTTTCGAGATAACTCGTGAAAATACTTTTAACCTCGTCAATTATTTTCTGAATATGTTCTTCTGCTACTTTCATATGAGATAAATCTAATCCTTAATTACTCTTGTAACGCTTTCAACCCCTTCAAGTTTATTAATAGAATTCATAACTAAATTGAGTTGGTTCTTATTTTTAATGAAAACGCTTATTTTACCTTCAAAATAACCTTCCTTTCCTTCTATACTAAATGATCTGATATTGATCCCAAGTTTAGATGACAATTCATTAGTAATAGACTGAATGACTCCTGGTCCAGAGTCAACACCAATTATAGATAAATCTGTAATAAAATTGGTTTGTGAATGACCAGCCCATTCTGCCTTTAAAACTCGGTAGCCATAGTTGGCAAGTAAATGCGTTGCATTTTTACAATTAATCCTATGAATTTTTAGACCCTTGCCTGCAGTCAAATAACCAAATATATCATCTCCTTTTACGGGATTGCAGCACAATGCAAAACTAAATTCATATTGATCTAAAGATTCACCATCAATTAAGATGTTTGATCTTCCTGCCAATTCCGATTTTTTTGTACCTGCAATTTCAGTGTCAGAAGGTGCAGGTTTGCCTTCATGTTCATTATTTTGAATTATTTCTGCTGCAGTTAGTTTTTTTCTTAGAATCTTGTTGTGTTCAATTTCATAAGTTTTAAGGTCAGGCATTTTGATATCTCCTGTAGCTAAGGCGAAGTAATAGTCAGGCCTGCTGTTGTAGCCATTTATTTTTACTAGGGTATCAATGTTATCTGCAAAGTTGATTTTAGCATGCTTCAATTTTCTTTCTAAAGCTTCTTTTCCAAAAATACCTTTTTGCCTTTTCTCTTCTTTCATGGCAGATCTAATTTTTGATCTAGCCTTTCCAGTAACAGTCAATTTTAACCAATGCTCTGAAGGTTTTTGGTTCTTATTGGTAACAATATGAATTTGATCGCCATTTGTTAAGACATGTCCCATTGGCACAAGCTTGTTGTTGACTTTTATTGCAGTGGCATGATAACCAACATCAGAATGTATTTCAAATGCAAAATCCAATGCTGTCGCGCCTTCTGGGAGTATTTTCATATCTCCGTTTGGTGTGAAAACAAAAACCTCTTTTTGAAACAAATTAGATTTGAAATCATTTAGGAATTCAAGAGCATCAGAATGTTGAGTATCTAAGAGCGCTCTAATGTTGTCAAGCCATTTGTCATAAACATCATTGTTGTTTTTCACACCCTTATACTTCCAGTGAGCAGCGAATCCTCTTTCTGCTATGTCATCCATTCTTTCAGATCTGATTTGAACTTCGACATATCTTCCTTTAGGACCTATTACAGTTGTATGCAAAGATTCATAACCATTACTTTTAGGAGTTGTAATCCAATCTTTTAATCTTTCTGGGATCGGCTTGTATATATCTGTAATTATTGAATAAATCTGCCAACAGTAACTTTTTTCCTTTTCAGTATCTGTATTTACTATGATACGTACAGCGAATAAGTCATATATTTCTTCAAAAGGAACTTGTTTTTTTTGAATTTTATTCCAAATAGACGAGATAGCTTTTGGCCTACTCATCACTCTAAAGTCAATATTAAGTTCTTCTAGTTTTTCTGATAAAGGCTGAATGAACTCTTTTATATATGTGTTTCTGTCAGTTTCAGTTTTTTGTAGTTTACCTAAAATATCAGCATATCCTTCTGGTTCATTGATTTTCATACAAATATCATTGAACTCTGTTTTGATATTATATAATCCTAATCGATGAGCAAGTGGGGTATAGATGTAACTGGTCTCAGCCGCTATTCTAATTTGCTTTTGCTTAGGCATGGAATCAATCGTCCTTAGGTTATGTAACCTGTCAGCCATTTTGATAAGCACAACTCTTACATCATAAACTAATGAACTTAAAACCTTTTTGAAGTTTTCTGCTTGTTTATTTTCTATGTTATATGTACCATCTAATTTTGTCAACCCATCCACTATCCGTTGGATTTTAGGCCCAAATATTTGATCTATTTCTTCCAGAGTTGTATCAGTATCTTCAACGATATCATGTAAAAGTGCTGCCACAACCGAGGTTGCTCCAAGGCCGAGTTCTTCATAACAAATTCGGGCTACTTCAATAGGATGAAAAACATATGGCTCACCGGATTTGCGTCGTTGAAATTTGTGAGCTTCAAGAACTAGTTTGTATGCAGTAGTTATATTCTCAATATCCTCTGCATTACATTTAGGTTTAACTTTTTGTAATAATGATTGGAATTCTTTGTCAATATCGACGAATTCCTCCTTTGATATGGGATTTCCTTTTGGCATATTGTATTAAACGCGTATGGTGATAAAAGTACATGTTTTTTTATCATCTATTATATTATCACTTATAATACTTAATTATTTAGCAGTCCATATAAAACAAAAGTTTACACAAAAAACGTATGATTATTAACTGTATGAATAATAAACATAGGCAAAGCTTTAAGAGAGAATGGTTATTCTGAGATAATGTTTAAAAAACACACTATATCTATTGTTCTCTTATTAAAAAGATATATCTTTGCGCTTCGTTATTTTGAAATGCGGGTGTGATGAAATTGGTAGACATGCTAGACTTAGGATCTAGTGCTTCACGGCGTGGGGGTTCGAGTCCCTCCACCCGCACTTTTAAAACTCTTCCTTCCTAATAAATTATACATTTAGACTTATCAAATGAGAATTGAGAAAAAAGAGATAGATGCTTTAACAGCAGAGCTTACTTTAGTCATTGAAAAAGATGATTATCTTAATGATTACAATGATCAATTAAAAACTTACAGACAAAAGGCCTCAATGAAGGGTTTTCGTAAAGGAAAGACCCCACTGGGTATGGTTAAAAAGATGTATGGTTCATCAGCTATGCAAGAAGCTGTTTCTAAGGTGTTGGGCAATAAAATCAATGATATCATTACAGGAGATGAGTATCAAATTATTGGTGAACCACTGTTTTTAGATGAAGACAATGTGCCAATTATAGACCATAACGACCCGCAAGAGTATTCATATCGATTTGAAATCGGCATGGAGCCAGAATTTGAAGTAAAAGGTGCATCAGATGGGGACACATACAGCCAATTCAACGTCATTGTAAGTGAAGAGATGATTAATGAAGAAGTTGAAGAGTTGAAAAAGAAATTTGGCAGTCAAGAGGATGTCGATGACAAAATAGTAGAAAATGATGTTGTTTATTTTGCGGCAAAAGAACTTGATGGTAAGAAATTAAGAGAAGGTGGTGTTGAAACTGAATTTTCTTCGAGCGTAAAAAGTTTAGTTGATAAATATCAGAAGCAGTTATTAGAATCAAAAGTAGGAGACTCTATAGACTTTGATATTTTTCAGTTTGAAAAAGATTTAAGTGAAGAGAATGTATATAAATACTTTCTAAAGAAAGAAAAGCCAGCAGAAGATGAAGCAGCGATTGGTAATATGTTCAAAGGGCAAATTGTTCGCGTTGTTAGAAGTAAGCCTTCAGAATTCAACCAAGAGCTTTTTGACAAGTACTTTGGGGAAAACGTTGTAAAATCGGAAGAAGAGGCAAGAGAAAAAGTAAAAGCTTATATTGGCGACTATTTTAATAACGAAACTGTAAATTTTCTTAATAGAGAGATTATGGAAGGTTTGGTTGCGTCTAATATATTTGATTTACCAAAATCGTTTTTAAAGAAATGGGTAAATCGTGAGAAGGAGATGCCTGAAGATCAGTTTGAAAACTTTATAACTGAGATGAAATGGAGAGTAATCAAGAAAAAATTGGTTAAAACATTCAAAGTTGAGGTTCAAGAACAAGAGATTTTAAATCATTTTGTTAATATGATAAAGAATTATTCTCCTTATATTGATGAAGCAACTTTGAAGAGTACAGCTTTTTCACTCATGAAAAACAGAGAACAAGTCAATTCTGCTATTGAGGCAGTAAGTAGTGGCAAGTTATTTGGTGAAATAAGAAAAGTGGTGAAGATTGATAAAACAGATATCGACCGAGAAGCGTTTTTGGAAAAAGTAAAAGAAATAAATAAGAGAATGCAATAAACCCAAATGGGATTGATGCGTTACTAATAAAAAATAGATTATGTCCTTAACAAATGAGTTTAGAAAATATGCTACAAAGCATCTTAATTTGAATGCAGATGCGGTGAATCATCATATTGGTGCTGCAAGTATTCCAGGTATCACAGGTTTTACACCCCAAGTTATTGAGGAAAGGCAAATGAACGTGGTAGGGATGGATGTTTTCTCTAGACTTATGATGGATAGAATCATATTCTTAGGGGTTCCTATTAATGATTATGTTGCAAATGTTGTACAGGCGCAATTGTTGTTTTTAGAGTCAACAGATCCTAAAAGAGATATACAAATGTTTATCAACAGTCCAGGTGGTTCTGTAATTTCTGGTTTAGGTATCTATGACACAATGCAATATGTTACACCTGATGTATCTACAATTTGTACGGGATTAGCAGCATCGATGGGGTCTGTTTTATTGATGGCAGGTAAGGAAGGTAAGAGAACATGTCTACAACACAGTAGAGTTATGATTCACCAACCTTCTGGTGGAATGCAAGGGCAGTTTTCAGATATGGAGATAACATACAATCTTATTAAAGATTTAAAGAGAGAATTGTACACAATTATGGCAGATCATTCTGGTCAAGAATATGATAAAATAGAAACGGATAGTAACCGTGACAATTGGATGACTGCAATTGAAGCTAAAGAATATGGTATTGTAGATGAGGTATTGACTAGAGATAATCCTCGTAAAACTGATAAAGCATAACCGTGGCAACAAGTAAAAATAAAGGACAAAAATGCTCTTTTTGTGGAAGAGATAAAAAAGATACACTCTTATTAATAGCTGGAGTGGAAGGTCATATTTGTGAAGCATGTGTTGAGCAAGCTTTCGAAATAGTAGATGAAGAGCTAGGGTCAAAGTCCAAATCTAAAAGCAATTATAACTTTAAATTGCCAACAGGAGCGACTCCAGCAAAAATTAAGATGTTTCTCGATCAATATATTATTGGTCAAAATGAATCTAAAAAATATCTATCTGTAAGTGTTTATAATCACTACAAAAGATTAAACCAGAAATCTACAGATGAAATCGAGATTGAAAAATCTAATGTTTTATTTATAGGTCAGACAGGAACTGGAAAAACATTATTAGCTAAGACTATAGCTAGATACTTGAATGTTCCTTTTTCAATTGTTGATGCAACTGTTTTTACTGAGGCCGGATATGTTGGTGAAGATGTTGAGAGTATGTTGAGTAGACTTCTACAGGCTGCTGATTATAACGTTGAAGCTGCTCAAAAAGGAATTGTCTACATCGATGAGATCGATAAAATTGCACGAAAAAGAGACAATCCTTCAATTACAAGAGATGTTTCTGGAGAAGGAGTTCAGCAAGCGTTGTTGAAAATGCTTGAAGGAACAGAAGTGAACGTGCCTCCATATGGTGGTCGTAAGCATCCGGAGCAAAAGATGATTCAGGTGAATACAAGTAATATCCTATTTATTATGGGTGGTGCATTTGACGGAATTAGTAAAATTATCGCCAAGCGACTTAACACGCAAGTAATAGGATTTAACAATAAGAAAGAGGATCTGACAAACGAAGAAAATCTTCTGAAATATGTATCTCATCAAGATCTTAAATCATATGGTTTGATACCTGAGTTAATTGGCCGTATGCCAGTCCTGACATATTTGAATCCACTTGATAAGGAGACTTTGATAAGAATTATATCTGAACCGAAAAACGCTTTAATTAAACAATATCAAAAACTCTTTGAGTTGGAAGGTATTAAACTAATTATTGAGGATGATGCGGTTGATTTTATAGCAGAAATGGCACTTGAATATAAATTGGGGGCAAGGGGACTAAGATCAATAATGGAGGCAATCCTGACTGATGCTATGTTTGAATTACCTTCGCAGTCAGAAATAAAAGAGTTTTCTGTTGACAAAATATATGCATCAGAACAACTTAAAAGATCAGCAATAGCTAAATTGAAAGTCGCGTAATAGAACTAGAGGCTAGATGTTTATACCACATAAAAAAAGCTTTTGCAACATGCAAAAGCTTTTTTTTATGCTACAATTTATTTTTAGACTTTTCAGTCGTTGTACAAACTAAAATCTTCCATTGTAGTGTTTACTTGTTTTTTTATTTCAGCAATCACATTAGAATTGTCAGGATTCAAAATTATTTCATCAACCCATTCTACTATTTGTTCACAATGAGACTCTACCAATCCTCTTGTCGTAATTGCAGCAGTCCCAATGCGTATTCCTGAGGTGACAAATGGACTTTTGTCATCAAAAGGAACCATGTTTTTATTTACAGTAATATCGGCTTTTACCAATGCGTTTTCTGCGTCCTTTCCTGTAATATTTTTTGATCTTAGGTCAATCAGCATCAGGTGGTTTTCAGTTCCTCCAGAAGTGATTTGATATCCTTTTTCAAGAAAAGCCTTTGACATAGCTTGAGCATTTTTTATAACCTGTTGCCCATATATTTTAAATGAATCCTCTTGTGCTTCTTTAAAAGCAATTGCTTTTCCAGCAATTACATGTTCTAATGGACCACCTTGCATGCCAGGAAAGACAGCACTATTTAATATTGATGACATTTGAAGTAGATTGCCTTTCTTTGTTGTTTTACCCCAAGGATTTTCAAAGTCTTTCCCCATCATGATGATGCCTCCTCTAGGGCCCCTAAGTGTCTTGTGTGTCGTAGAACTTATAATATGACAATGGGGTAGAGGATCATTCAATAAGTTAGCTGCGATCAATCCAGCAGGGTGAGCAATATCAGCTAATAATAAAGCGTCAACCGAATCAGCAATTTCTCTAAACCTTTTATAATCCCAATCTCTTGGGTAGGCGGAAGCTCCACAGATGATAAGTTTAGGTTTTTGCAGTTGTGCAATTTTTGACACCTTATCCATATCGATAATACCGGATTCTTGTTCAACTCCATAAAAGACAGGATTATAAACTTTTCCAGAAAAGTTGACAGGTGACCCATGAGATAAGTGGCCCCCATGCGACAAGTCAAAACCTAATATTGTATCTCCTGGCTGAAGTAGCGCTAAGAAAATTGCGGCATTTGCTTGAGCTCCAGAATGTGGTTGCACATTGGCATATTCTGCACCAAAGAGATTTTTAAGTCTGTCAATCGCCAATTGTTCTACTTGATCAACAAATTGACAACCTCCATAGTATCTTTTACCTGGATATCCTTCTGCATATTTGTTGGTAAGGCAGCTACCCATAGCAGACATAACATTTTGACTTGTAAAGTTTTCAGATGCAATTAGCTCTACTCCTTCGCGTTGTCTTTGTAATTCCTTGTTTATCAGGTCATTAATTTCCTTATCTGGCATATATGTATTCTGTAGGTACTAACTTGTTTTGTAATAACACTCAAAAATAGAAAAGCCCTGCTGATTCTCCGCAAGGCTTTCTAATTATTTTGAAATCAATATTTGATTATTCAACTCCTTAAGCTCTTAAAGTTTTAAAGTCAAGGTTACTTCTGGTAATCCATTGTCTTTTTGAAACTTAACTAAAGCTGCTTTTGATGTTCTTCCGAATACAGCTACAGCATCCGCACTTCCTATTCTATAACCTCTATCAATCAGTGCTTTTTTTAGCTTTATGTAGATTGATCAGTTTTGGTTGGCAGCACAAACAACTTGCTTGCATTCAGTAAATCCACCTTTTCTAACAAATTCTGTTCCTCTGTTTTGTTTTCTTCCTTCTGCGGTGTCATTAGATGCAATTGGAGAAGATTCTTCTCTATCATTTATCCTATTCGGCTAGCAGCAATACCTCTTGAAAACAATGCATGATAAACAGTCTTCTCCTCCCTTAGAATCAGTATGTCCTATCAAACCAATAGTCATTAAAGTGCCATTTTATCCAGAATGTGCTCGAAAACAATTTATTTTATTTTTGGAAAGCATATATAGTGCTTTGTAATCTCCTTTACATTAACAACGACTTCAAGAAATTCGGATATAGGTTTTACCAAACCTTGTTTAGTTAATATGTTAATCTCATGATTTTCATTGTTATACGCTCTTGATTTTTCGACCCCTTCTATCATTAAGTGTTTAATGAGATCATCATTTAGTCCGTATTTTTTTTTCAAATTTTGTCGAATATCATCTTTCCGATCTTTTGAAACAGGAGATTTGTCTAAGATGACCTTAAATAAGTTTCTATTTAAGATACCTTGCGATAACACATTTAGGATAGGATCAGCAAATTTATCAGCAGCTTTTAAATTCTGATAAACGTCAACGTCATCTAGTTTTGTAAAGCTATTAAGACGTTCACTATCGATTAGACTGTTAAAACGCAGTAAAGTCACTAAAACTGAACTGGAATCGTCAATTTTATTTTCATTTACAACCTGCTTTAGTCTGATTATATAGCTTTTTAGCATCTGTTCTGCGACTAAAGATGTTTTATGTAAATAGACTTGCCAATACATAATATGCCTCGCAATTAGAAATTTCTGAATAGAAAATATACCCTTTTCTTCTACAACTAGTTGATTATCAACTACATTTAGCATTGATATGATGCGGTTGTAACCTACGACTCCCTCCGCAACTCCAGAAAAATAACTATCTCTTGTGAGATAATCGAGCCTATCAACATCCAATTGGTTTGAAACCAACTGAGTCAAATATTTTTTAAAATATTTTCCTTCAAATATTTCGATTCCGGTGCTTAATTGACCTTCAAACTCAATATTTAACCTTTTCATGAGCTCTAAGGAAAGGTTTTCATGAGAGGTTTTAAGAATTAAACCCTCTAGAGCATGTGAAAAAGGGCCATGCCCAACATCGTGTAATAAAATAGCGATACAAGCCCCTAAATACTCTTCATCAGATGTTTTATGTCCTTTGTTTCTTAAAGTTTGAATTGCGGTAGTCATCAAATGCAAGGCACCAAGGGCATGACTAAAACGTGTATGTGTGGCTCCAGGATATACGTAAGTGGATAAACCCATTTGTGAAATCCTGCGCAATCTCTGAAAATAAGGATGGTCAATTATATCATAGATCAGATCAAATGGAAAGGAAATCAGACCATAAATAGGATCATTTATTATTTTTCTCTTATTCATATACATAAAGGTACTATATGATGACATTAAACCGTTCGATAGTGGATTAATTAAACTTGAATTTTTTTTATTGAGATAAAAATCTCTTTTTTATAGAAATTAAAACAATACATGGCAAATATCAAAATTTTGTGGGCTGATGATGAGATAGATTTACTAAAACCTCAACTATTTTTTTTAGAGAAAAAAGGTTATGAAGTGATTCAAGTAACTAATGGCTATGATGCTTTAGATGTGTTGGATGAGGAAAATGATATAGAATGTGTGTTTTTAGATGAATCAATGCCCGGTATAACTGGTTTGGAAACTTTGGAGAAAATCAGAGAGAAGAATAAAACAGTACCCATTGTTATGATCACCAAAAATGAGGCTGAAGATTTGATGGAGCAAGCTATAGGCTCTCAAATAAATGACTATTTGATCAAACCGGTAAATCCCAATCAAATTTTATTGTCTTTGAAAAGAATAATTGACAATAAGAGGTTGGTCAGTGAAAAGACAGCATCTGATTACCAGCAGGAATTTAGAAATATCGCTATGGATATTAATAGCGGACTTAATAAAGAAGAATGGGTGAGTCTTAATTCTAGAATCATCGATTGGGAAATAAGACTAGATAATTCTGATAATGAATCCATGAAGGGGATTTTAGAAATGCAAAAAAAGGAAGCCAATAAAACCTTTTCTAAATTTATTGACAATCAATATGAAGATTGGATCAGAGATAATAATGGACCTGTTATGTCACATAATTTATTTAGAGAATACCTCTTTCCTAAACTAAGCCAAACGCAATCAAATGTTGTTGTGTTATTTGACAATTTAAGGTTTGATCAATGGAAGATTTTAGAACCTATAATTACAGAACAATTTCGGTTGATTGAAGAGAAAACCTTCTTCTCAATTTTGCCTACTGCTACCCAGTATTCTCGTAATGCTATTTTTGCTGGTATGCTACCGAGGGATATAGAAAAAACTTTCCCAGATAAGTGGTTAAATGATAATGAAAAAGGAGGTAAGAATCAACATGAGGATTTCTTTTTAGGTAAACAAATAGATCGAACAATAAATAAAGAACTCAAGTGGCATTATGTCAAGGTTAGAAATATAAATGATGCGCGCTTATTGCAAGACAATATTCATAATTATTTAAAAAATGATTTGACTGTTATTGTCTATAATTTCATAGATATGTTATCTCATGCAAGAACTGAGATGGAGGTGTTGAAAGAGCTCGCAGCAGATGAAAAAGCATATCGATCTTTAACAAAATCTTGGTTTTTGAATTCGCCGATTTGGAATGCATTGCAAACGCTAGCTGAAAAAAATATTAAGTTGTTTATAACAACAGATCATGGTACAATAAGGGTTAGTCAACCTTCGAAAGTCCTTGCAGATAAGGAAACTTCTACAAATTTGAGATATAAAGTTGGTAAAAACCTCAGATTTAAAGGCGGGGATGTTTATGAGGCCCAAAAGCCAAATTCTGTTGGTCTACCTATGCCAAACATAAGTTCAAGATATATTTTTGCCAAGGAAGATTCTTTCTTCCTATATCCGAATAGTTACTCTTATTATAACAATTTGTATACTGATACATTTCAACATGGAGGGATTTCTTTAGAAGAAATAATATGTCCATTTATTGAATTAGAAAGTAAGTAAAGTACGATATAACGGTTTGGTAATAGGTGTCTATTTTACACTTTAAAAATAATTATAAAATTGACATCCTAATATACTTTTTATTCTGTGAATAATACCATTTAATACAGTAAAAAACATTACGAAAATTTTTAAATATTAATTGTCGCTTTGGTATTTTTTTACTGCTCTTTTTGAAACATGTATACTGATTTCATAAAGAACAAGAATTGGTATACCAATAAGGATTTGAGTGATAACTTCAGGTGGTGTAATTATAGCTGCAAATATCAATATTACTACTATAGAGTGCTTGCGGTATTTCCTCATAAACTCTGGAGTCAAAAGCCCAATTCTCGATAAGAAATAGACTATAATTGGTAGCTCAAAAACAAAACCTGTAGGTACTGTGAACATTGTGAGGTAATTGACATACGAAGCTAAACTGGTGGTGTCATTTACCAATACTTCATCTAGTGATAATGAATATCCAGCAAGGAACTTTATTGCAAATGGAGCTATGATGAAAAAACCGAAAAGTATACCTGAAATAAATAGACTTGAACAAATAGTTACCATTCCTCTAGCTGCTTTTTGTTCCTTCTTATAGAGTCCTGGCTTTATGAATTTCCAAAGTTCAAAAAAAATATAAGGAATAGAGATAGTTATTCCTAACCAAAAAGATACCTTTAAATGTGTAAAGAATTTCTCGCCAAACTCCCTAGGTACTATGTCAAAATCTGGTGGTGTAAAACATAAGAAATCAGCTAAACCACATAATACCCGATAAGTTAGAAAACTATCCTTTTTGTGAGCAAATACTATTTCTTCAAATACGAAATCTTTAAATAGGAAAACCATTACAGCAAAGAATATTACTGATCCTAATGAACGAATAATATGCCATCTCAATTCTTCAAGATGCTCTAGAAAAGACATTTCTTCTTCTGTACTTTTTGTTTTTTCCGCCATAACAGGGAACAAATTTAGATTCATATTCTATAACATTCTACTTTTTGCTTTCTTTTTTTACAAATGAAGTATTATAGGTATCAGTATGTCTAAACTTCACACTGATAAGTATATGTTTCTAGGGTAGACTTCTATCAAATAGCAATATATTAGTGAACTATTTGTTCTCGATGTGCTTTTATATACCTTTGTTGTTTATAAATTTAAATTGAGCCTTTGTTAACCTATATTCTCATTTTTGTTGCGGCCCTCACTGTTCTATTATTTGCTTCTGATGTTTTTATTGGTGCAGCCGAGAAAATTGGACTTTCATTGGGTATATCACCATTCATAATTGGTGTAACAATAGTAGCATTTGGTACATCATTACCTGAGTTAGCAACTTCAATTGCGGCTGTATATGCTAATAATTCTGAGATAGTTGCTGGAAATGTCATTGGATCAAATATCACCAATATATTACTGGTCTTAGGTCTAACGTCCTTGGTTGGAAAGAGAATCAACCTAGATTTTAATATATGGGAAATAGATATGCCATTATTATTAGGGTCTGCATTATTTCTTTTTATAGCGCTTAGAGATGGTTCTTTTACAATTTTAGAGGCAATTATTTTTTTGGTAGCCCTTGTAGGATTTTTAATCAATTCCGTACGAGGATCTAAAACAGATAGTGAGCATAGGCCAAAAATGCAAACGAAGGATATTCTTTTTTTGGTAGCGGGTGGCGTTGTAGTTTATTTATCTGCTGAATATACAATAGTTGGAATAAAAGGAATTGCTGAATTGGCTAATATAGACCCTGATATTATTTCAATGACATTCGTGGCTCTTGGAACATCTTTGCCAGAAGTTGTGGTTAGTATAGCTGCCGCAAAAAAGGGAAAGCATGCAATTGCAGTAGGAAATGTACTGGGGTCAAATATTTTCAATACATATGCAGTCATGGCGATTCCAAGATTTTTAAGTGATCTTACTATATCAGATTCAATAATCTCATCGGGACTTCCTTTTTTACTTGTTGCAACAGCAATGTTTGGTATTGTTACCGTCTCACAAAAAATCAGCAGATGGGAAGGGGTTTTAATGATTTTGATTTATATAGCCTACATGGGTGAACTCTTCAGTTCGATCTAAATATGAGTTTTCAAATAAACTAATAGCTAGTTTTTATACATATTCACAAAACATATATGTTTTTCGTTTATAAAATATATTGCACTTTGTCGTATTTTTAAGAATTTAACAGAGGAAATATCTTATATACCTTGAGAACATTGAAACCTATTCTTCTTATAGCTGCTATTTACGGTGCGTCTGTGACAGCAGTCAACAGCCAGTGCTTATTGGACAGTGTATTTATCAACGCACTTTTGGTTGATCCTTCAGGTTCTTATTTTAATTATGACACAAACGATGATGGCCTTATAAATTCGAATGATGAATTCGTTGAAATCTGTAATTCTTCTTCAGAAACGGTTGATGTTTCTGGATGGCGTATCGGTGATGATGACCCACCTCCATTTCCAGATTTCCAAATTCCAAGTAATACTTTTTTAGCTCCAGGAAAGTGTTTGGTTATGGTAGCTAATTACTGTCCAGATATGCCAGCAGTTTGTACAACACCTGAAGGTGTCTTAAATATGAATTATCAATTTTCTGGTTTTTTAGGCAATTCTGGAGATGTTATTTCTCTTGTTGATACCTTGGGCAATAGTTGCTCTGTAGTCTATGGTAGTACATTGTGTTCACAAGTAGATTTATTGGAAATTCCGGATTTTGATATCAATACATGCGATGATTGGGGAGGTGATATTGATGGTTGCCCATTGCTGGCAATAGGGGATAGTTGTGATTATGAGCCAGTGGTTTTACCAATTGAATTTTTAAGTTTAGATTTATTTGTTTCTAAGAATAATTCTGTGAAGATTAATTGGTCGGTAATAGAATCTCAACCTGATTCTAAATATTATATCCAGTGGAGTGAAAATCTAAATATGCCTTTTATCAATATTGGAGTTGAACAAAGTCAAGGAAATATTAGTGGAACCAATTATTATGAATTTGAACACCTAGAGCCTAATATTGGTTTAAACTTCTATCGAATTGTACAAGAGGAATTATCTGGCTTGACTACCACTTCGCCTGTTTTGGTAGGTGAGGTCAGAAACAATTTAGTTGGTAGGGCACACCCTAGTCTTGTTTCATCTATTTTTTATATAAGTGGCAATTCAGATTTTTATAGAATATCAATTTTAGATATGTCAGGAAGGTTGATCATGACGAAAAGTCAAATATTGGATCAGGAAACTATAAATATTGAAGGAATTGAAAATGGTTATTACATTCTAAATGTTACTTCCTCAAATGGGTTTTTCAGCCAACCTATAGTGAAAATATAATCATTCTATAATGCAACTATAT
>CAJQRD010000064.1 GCA_905480605.1 uncultured Saprospiraceae bacterium
ATTTATAAATAATTGCAACATTATCCGTATATTAACGGTAAATATACGGTTAGAGGAATTTCATCATTATAAATACACAGCCCTACCAGGATGACACTTTGTAAAATTTGTAAAACAAAGCTAAAAGGACGCAGCGATAAAATTTTTTGCAGCATAAGATGTAAATCATATTATCATCAAAAATTATCTTCTGTTACAAATGACGCTACACAAAGAATTGATAAAATACTACACCGAAACAGATCTATTTTATTAGAAATTATGGGCAAAAACAAACATCAAATTCAAATTGATAAAATAGTACTAGATCGGAAAAAACTTAACTATACGTATGTTACGGGGTATTACTTAAATTCCAAAAATAAAATGTACAATTACGTATATGATTTTGCCTGGATGATTTTCGGCACAAATAAAATTCATGTCTATAGACGCAAATAATTGAAAATGTCAAGACACTTTTTAAAATTCAATTTTTCAATATCCTTTAATCAATAATCTTTATTAACAGAAGTTTTTTAAGAAAACGAAGGTGAACATAACCTCTGACCCCTAACCTCTGACCCGAATATATAACGCTGTGACCAGTATCATTAACTTTTCTTCTGACTTTAGTTCAATATTAGAGTTTAGTTATAGCGAATCGCATTTTAAAAATGATTTTTTTGGTGATTATGATTTCGATATTTCTTTTGTTGCCGAAAATATGTCTTATAAATCTCTTATGGGACTAGGTCTTACTGCATATAATGGTATTATGGAAGGACTAAACGACTTAGCATACATAAAAAGAATTTTTGACGGAAACGGTGATATTGTCTTAACAGAAACTGCTGAGGACATTTCAACTTTCGAAGGTGTGTACGATGTTCATTTGTATTTTGATAAAGTAGAATAATCAAGTCGTTATATTTGTAAAAGGGAGAAGTTTTTGTTCTTCCTTTTACCCCGCGCAAGGTTTCCAACCTGGCGCTAATCTAACACCATCCCAGAACCAAGCTGTCACAAACCAGGCGCAAACCATCCACCAACCCCAAGAACATAATTCCCACAAATTTATTCACTCACCAATCCCATTTACACAAAAAACAATAGCTCAGACAACGTTTAGAAAAATAATCATATCCAAGTTTTTACACAAGGTTTTTACTACATCGAAATTATAAATGAAAAAGTAAAGACTTATCGATACCCAGTAATTATCGATACCCAGAAATAAAATTCTAAGGACTCTTTGGCGCACGGTTTGTAACCATAGCGATCTCAAGGATAGTTCTTAGCGCGAGGGTCTAACATTGAGCCTCACAAATTATATCCCTGCACGTGGTTTCCAACTTAGAACCCCTATCGTTGAAATGACAATGCGAGTTTACATAATGATATTATCTCCAAAAAATATTATATTTTTTGGAGATAATTGAACTCTTTTAATCCAATTGTAGTTTTGTT
Organism: uncultured Saprospiraceae bacterium; assembly: GCA_905480605.1. Lineage (GTDB taxonomy): Bacteria > Bacteroidota > Bacteroidia > Chitinophagales > Saprospiraceae > RFSX01. Next base: position 1,450 of record CAJQRD010000064.1, read on the forward strand.
TTGCTTAATGGAAGTTGTTCTATAATGATTGAATAGTGCTGTGGTAGCTTTATTCGGACTAGGATTTTTGCCCCAATTTGAATTTGTAGAAGCTTTCTCAAGAAAACGTATGAGAACCATAATCCATAATCCATAATCCATAATCCATAATTCATAATCCATAATCCATAATTCATAATCCATAATTCATAATCCATAATTCATAATCCATAATTCATAATCCATAATTCATAATTCATAATCCATAATTCATAATTCATAATCCATAATCCATAATCCATAATCCATAATTCATAATCCATAATCCATAATCCATAATCCATAATTCATAATTCATAATTCATAATCCATAATTCATAATCCATAATTCATTATTAACTATTAACTATTTTATGTTAATAAGTTCTTAAAATACGAATTAAATCGTACTAATATTTGATAATACGATTACTTTCGTATATAATTGTAAGACTTAAATCATAATTATGAGTTCAAGACAAAAAAATATGCCTACAGAATCTGAATTAGAAATACTTCAAATTTTATGGCAACATGGTCCATCTTCTGTGCGATTTGTAAATGAGCTTCTAAATGAAAAAAGGGAAGTTGGCTATACGACAACGCTTAAGATTATGCAGATCATGACTGAAAAAGGTCTTGTCTCAAGAGATACCAGTTCTCGAACGCATGTCTATGATTCTGTTGCAAAAGAAAAGGATACTCAAACAAGTTTACTAGATACGTTTATAGAAAAAACATATCGAGGCTCAGCAATGAAGTTGGTAATGCAAGCCTTAGGACAGAAAAAAGCAAGTGCAGATGATCTTGAAAAATTGAAAGCTATTATTGATGAAATAGAAAAACAAAATAAATAGTCATGATTACATCGATCCTATCTAATGAATTGGCTCAAGCTTTTGCTTGGACATTGATACATTCTATTTGGCAATTTACACTCGTTGCAATTCTTTTGACCTTAACCTTAAAAGCATTATACAAAAGCAAGTCAACATACCGATACTTTATTGGTTTCGGTGCCCTAGGAATTTGTTTACTTATGGCGCTTATGACTTTTGCTATCTATTATATGGACAGTTTAGGAGCCTCGTCGGGACTTGATATTCAAACTCAATATCAGACTTTTGTCGCCTCCTCAACTACAGGTTTTTCATTGGCCAAGTTGTTGACACTGATTGATCCTTACCTTCTTGCTATTGTAAATGCATGGCTAATAGGATCTATATTGTTTTTTATAAAATTTACAACAGGTTATTTTTATTTAAATAGCATCATTAAAAAAGCAACGTCTAATAAAGCCCTTAACAAGTCACTGAAGAAAATCAAATCGAAATATAAAATTAACCGAGATGTAATTATCAAGGAGTCAATCAATATTACAACTCCTATTGTAATGGGCATCGTCAAACCAGTAATCTTATTTCCCTTAGGACTAGTGAATCAATTGTCTTTACATGAAGTTAACGCCATTTTGGCGCATGAACTTGCACATATAAAAAGACATGATTATTTGTTTAATATTCTTCAAATTGTTGTTGAAACATTATTCTATTTTCATCCAGCAATCTGGTACATTTCGTCTAACATTAGAAATGAAAGAGAAAACTGTTGTGACGATCTTGCGATAACTCATGTGGAAAATAACGTGTCATACGCCAAGACCTTAATTAAACTACAGGAATTAAATATCACAGAAATTCAACCTGCAATGGGATTCTCTGGTTCAAAAAACACATTCTCCAATAGGATTCTAAGAATATTAGATCAGCCTACAAGTCAGTCGTCTCATAAGGATAAATTTCTTGTAGCTCTATTGCTTTTTACGACGCTATTTGTGACTGCTGAAAATTATCAAGGCCATGAAAGAAACATTGATGATAATTTTGAAGTTTATGTAATTGATGATTGCCCAAGGTCGCCTGAAGACATAAAGTATTACTTAGATACAATTCCTGAGCGCAATACTTTTCATATCAAAAAAAGGTCAGATAAAAGAGATATTGAACTCGTAATGGAAGACGGAGAAATAAAAAGTCTGAAAATAAATGGAGATTCTATTCCTCAAAATGATCTGTCAAAGCATGAGAATATATTAGAGGAATTGATTCCAGACACGAACAAAGATATTATTACGTTATTTCCTGAATGCGGAGATTTCGGGAAGGTGTACTTGTTGGAAAAACTCAGCAGAAACGCTGTGAATATGGATTCTGTATTAGATCTATTAAAAGAAAATTATTCTGGTTTTCCACAGTGGGGAAATGAAAATGAATGGCAATTTAATTTTGAAGATTATGATAATATCATGATCGACACAATTAAAGATGGCGTAAAATATTTTTCATTTGAAAACAATCATTTTGAAGAAAATGATAAAATAATAATAGATTCAATTTGGGATTTATTTCCGCACAAGTTACCTCAGTGGTCAAATGACAATAACTCATTATTTAACAACGAATTTCCTGAGAGAATCAAAGAACTATTTCAGGGCCAAAATGGAAATATTAATCTAGAAGATTTCAGGTTAAGACAAGATGATATTTTTTCAGATGATAATAAATTTCCTGAATGGGTATTTGAAAATGAAAAATTTCCTGAAGAGCTATTCGAAATGCGAAATGATTTATTTCTTGAAAAGAACAAGTTAAAGGATTTGTTTCAAAGACCACAAGGAGAAACAGTTGCCAATATAATTTCTAAAAAACTTTTATCTGATGAGTTAATTGACGACAATGGAGATACAAAAGTTGAATTGACAGGAAAGTTCATGAAAATTAATGGAGAAAAACAACCATCTAATATTTGGAAAAAGTACAAGAGAGTTTATGAATCAAACACAGGTCTGGAATTAACCAAAGAATCTAAGCTTGTAATCAATATCTCTAAAGAAACAAAAGAAAAGATCAATAGCAAGTCTCTATTTGGAATTTAAAAAAATGCTAATATACATTCTTAAGGGGATTAACTTTTCTGCATCAGTTTAATTTAATTCGCAGAACGCTGCTTTACGATTCTGATTCCTAAAGTCTTCCCCTTGATCTCCTTAATAAGCAGATCGCAAGGTCAAAGACACTCGCGAAGGACGAATTATTGATAGTTTATACTATTTGGAATCTCTGATGTCTGACGCCTGGCTTCTGACCCCTATTAGTCAAAAAAATAGCCCTCCCGAATCGAGAAGGCTATAAGTTAAATCCATTTTTCATTATCCAATTATAAGACATTTATTTTAGGGTCAACCCCTATGTTTTTTACATGTAAATATTAAATTAAATAAGACCTTATACGTAAGTCTATGATTATTAACCCTTACACGTTTTAAGCGCGTTGTCAAATGTAATATGCCCGTCTATTTATGAAAGAATGAAATATCTAATTATTGAATTATTAGAGCATTGAAGCATTGTTGGACATTGAATCAATGAATCAAAGAAATCCATTTTGATTCTGATCGTCCAGACTCAATAACTTTATATATAAAATTCATTCCTCTTACACCATCTTCAACAGTCGGGTAGTCATCGTAAATGGCATCGACTTCTTTACCCTCAATTCGAGCTCTAACGCACATTGCGAAATTGCGGTAGATATTTGCGAAAGCTTCTAGATATCCTTCAGGGTGGCCCGCTGGTATTCTTGCATGTGCTTGTGCTTGAGGGTATAAGTCTCCGACACCAGTCCTGTAAATTTGCTTAGGTTGATCTAGCCATTTAACTTCTAAACTGTTTGGTTCCATTTGATGCCATTCTAGACCTCCTTTCTCACCATATACCCTAATGGAAAGAGCATTTTCTTCTCCAGCACAAATTTGTGAGGCAAATAAAATACCTCTAGCTCCATTGTCAAATCTAAGAAGAACACTTCCATCATCATCTAATTGACGACCAGTGACTAAGGTGCTGATGTCTGCACAGATAGAGCTGATTTTTAAGCCTGTAATATATTCAGCAAGGTTCTCTGCATGAGTTCCAATATCTCCCATCGCACCTGCTATACCAGATTTTGTGGGATCTGTTCTCCAGGCAGCTTGTTTTTGATCTGTAGCTTCAACCTTTGTAGAAAGCCATCCCTGTGGGTATTCCACTACAACTTTTCTAATCTTACCCAATTCATTGTGCTTGATCATTTGTTTGGCTTGCTTCACCATGGGGTAGCCAGTATAATTATGAGTCAATGCAAAAATTAAACCTGAATCATTCACCAAATTTTTAAGTGTTTCGGCTTCTTCTAAATTAAAAGAAAGAGGTTTGTCACACACAACATGAAATCCATTTTCCAATGCCATTTTAGCTGGACCAAAATGAACATGATTGGGTGTTACAATCGACACAAAATCCATACGTTCACCTTCAGACAATTCTTTTTCCTTCTCTATCATTTCTGAGTATGAACCATAAACACGATTTGGGTTTAGAAAAAAGTCTTCTCCAGATAGTTTTGACTTTTCAGCATTGCTGCTAAATGCACCACATACCAATTCGATTTGTCCATCCAAAGCAGCTGCCATTCTGTGCACATTCCCGATAAACGCACCTCGACCACCGCCAATCATTCCCATTCTAATTTTTCTTGACATCTTTCTTTTTTGCTTTTATAAAGTCATTAATTATTCTCTCTAATGTATTGAGTGGAATTGATCCATTGGCCAAAACAACATCATGAAAAGATCTGATGTCAAATTTATCACCCAATTCTTTTTCTGCACGTTTTCGCAGTTCTCTGATTTTTAATTCTCCAATTTTGTAAGATACTGCTTGAGCTGGCCAACCAATATATCTATTGATTTCTGTATTTACTTCATGTATTGACAATGCAGTGTTTTCAGTCATGAATGCCACGGCTTCATCCCTTGTCATTCCAAAGTAATGCATACCTGGATCAACTACCAATCTGCATGCACGCCACATCTCATATGTCAATCGACCAAAGTCTTGATAAGGTGTAATATAGATGCCTGCTTCCTTACCTAAGAATTCTGAATATAATCCCCAACCTTCACCAAAGGCACTCAAGTAGTAAGATCGAAATTTTGGCAAATCAGTTAATTCTTTTGCCAGACTAATTTGCAAGTGGTGACCTGGTACTGCTTCATGCAAAGTTAAAGATGGAAGCACATATAACGGTCGAGATGGTAGCTTTGTCGTATTTACCCAGTATTGTCCTGCTTTTTGATCTTCCATAGATCCACCTGAATACCTGCCAGTTGTATAGTTGGGTGCTATCTCCAATGGAACTGGTGTAACGGTAAATGGAAGTCTTGGCAGTTTATTGAAATAACGTGGTAATATTTCTTCTGCTTTTTTAGAAAGCCATGAAGCATAGTACAAAATCTCTTTGTCGGATTTGGCATAAAACTGTTCGTCTGTCCTTAAGAAATTTGTGAAATCTTTGAAACTACCTTCATATTTTATATCATTAATTATTTGGTCCATCTGTGACCTGATGCGCTTAACTTCTTGCTGACCTAAATCAAAAATTTCTTTTGGACTCATGTCCAAAGTAGTGTAATACTTTACTCTCTGCTCATAATATGCTTTCCCATTTTTTATTTCACGGATACCAATTTTATCTGGAGCAGCAGGTAAATATGTTTTTGTTAAATATTTATGCAATCTTTTAAAACCGTTATAAATAGCATTTTCATAATGTGAATCAAATTCATGTTTGCCTATTAATGGTTTGAAAAGAAAAAATGTTTCATCCTTGAGAATGTCTTCTAGTACTTCTAAGCAATTGTTAACCACAAGTTTTGGTCTTACCTTGCCACTTTCTATGCCTTTGTTAAGCCATTCAATTTGATTGTCTAAATAAAAAAGAGTTGTCCCTAATTTTTCAATATAATTGTCAATGTCTTCTTGACTCTTTAAGTTTTTACCTCTAACACTTCCTAGCATAGAGGTTATAAATCCACCTTCACTATTAAGTGGCATCATATGGCTGCCAAATTCGAGGTTGTAAATGTCATTCCCTAGAATGAAGTCCAACATTTCAATATTAATTTGAGAATTGGGATTGTCACCATTTGCTTCTATTTTTAAGAGCTCTTTTTTTAATGATTTTAAAAAGTGAGACTTTTCTTTTATATCAAAATCTGTCTCTATTGGCCAAGTCTTTTTATTTTTTGTACTCAACCCTTCATTAAATTCATCATATCTTTTTATAATATCATCTAATGAATTCTGTGCTGAAATAACAATCGAGCAGTTGAATATGAGTAAACAAGTAAAACAAAGTGTTTTGGACATTTTTATATATTAAGAATTAAATATCGCAAAATATTAGCATAATGTCCTAAGTTATTGGATTGACTGTATTTATTTAAGTAAAAGAGAGCCTTATATCTCAGCTAAATTTTTAATACTTTTGCAGTCATTTTTAGATTATGGGCCTTATACAAGAAATAGAGAAAAGAAAGACATTTGGGATTATTTCTCACCCGGATGCAGGTAAGACAACTTTGACAGAAAAACTTTTGTTATTTGGTGGTGCTATTCAAGTGGCCGGTGCTGTAAAGTCCAACAAAATAAAGAAGCACGCCACTTCTGACTTTATGGAGATAGAGCGACAAAGAGGAATATCTGTGGCTACTTCAGTAATGGCTTTTGAATATAGAGATAAGCAAATCAATATTTTAGATACTCCTGGTCACAAAGATTTCGCTGAAGACACCTACCGGACATTAACGGCGGTCGATAGTGCTATTGTAGTAATTGATGTTGCCAAAGGTGTGGAGGAGCAAACAGAAAATCTGGTTAAGGTTTGCCGTACACGTAGTACACCGATGATTGTTTTCATCAATAAGATGGATAGAGAAGGAAAAGATGGTTTTGATCTATTGGATGATATTGAAGGCAAATTGGGAATGACTGCCTGTCCATTAAGTTGGCCAATTGGTATGGGACAAAGGTTTAAGGGAGTTTATAATATTTATGAGAAAAAAGTGCGTTTATTTTCTGCTCACGGAAAACAAGTAGAAGAAGAAACAATCGAAATAAATGATTTATCAGATCCTATCATCAATGAAGTGCTAGGGGAGTCGGTTGCAAATGAATTGAGAGAGGAGATAGATATGATTAACCAGATTTATCCGCCGTTTGACAAGGAAGCTTATGCAAAAGGTGAATTGAATCCTGTTTTTTTTGGAAGTGCTATCAATAATTTCGGTGTAAAAGAAATGTTAGACTGTTTTGTTGAGATCGCGCCATCACCTTTGCCAAGAGAAACAGAAGAACGAGTAGTTTTACCTACAGAAGAAAAGTTTACCGGATTTATATTTAAGATTCATGCAAATATGGATCCTAAGCATAGAGATAGAATTGCTTTTTTAAGAGTTTGTTCTGGTGTGTTTGAGCGAAATACAAATTACTACCACGTAAGACAAAACAAAAAAATGAAATTCTCTAATCCAACGATGTTTATGGCCTCTAAAAAGAGTATTGTTGATGATGCCTACCCAGGTGATATTGTAGGTATCTACGATTCTGGTAATTTTAAAATTGGAGATTCAATGACTGAAGGAGAAATAATCCACTTTAAAGGAATTCCTTCTTTTTCTCCTGAGCAATTTAGATATATCAACAATGCTGATCCAATGAAGACTAAGCAGTTGAATAAAGGAATTGATCAATTGATGGAAGAAGGGGTTGCGCAGTTATTCACAAAAATAGATTCCAACAGAAAAATAATTGGGACGGTTGGAGCTCTTCAATTTGATGTGATCCAACATAGATTAGAACATGAGTATGGGGCAAAGTGTAGCTACGAAGGTTTAGCAATGCACAAGGCTTGTTGGGTGTCTAGTGAGAGTCAAGAAGCATTGGATGAATTGAAAGCAAGGCGTCGTAACAACATTGCAATAGACAAAGATGGCAAACTGGTTTATTTAGCGGAATCTTCTTGGACACTAAAAATGGCCCAAGATAATCACCCTGACGTAACCTTCCACACAACAAGTGAATTTTAATAAAATTGTCTCTTTTTTTGTGATGCTAAAATGATTTGCGAAGCTAATTACTAGATAATAGGAATAAAAAAAGCTTGGATAATTTTATCCAAGCTTTTTAATTTAAATTCTTAATTCTTAATTTTCATGATCAGAAGTTTTTATAGGGAATTCCTTAGTTTTTCACATATAAGAACCAGATCTTTTTTTAATTCATAATTCATAATTCATAATTCATAATTCATAATTTATAATTTTCCCACTACTCTCTTCCCCAATTATTAATATTCCTTATTAATCATTAATTTCAGAAACTTATTCCTTAAACCGAATAACCCGCCCCTTAGTTTTCTTATTCTTCGCAAGATCCATAAACGAATCCTTAAATCTAATTTGATTTCCAAATATATCAGCTGTAGGGTCATCGCACGAAATCACTTCGCCTGGTAAATGCATTTTGGTAATAATACTAGCATCACCAAATAGGATTTGCATCATACCCGCACCTTCTTCACCCATGTCATCTATATTTTTTCCTCCAGTAAGATTATCATCGATAAAACCTTCTGAAAAATCCTGAGAAGGAATAGTAATAATTCCATTCCTTAAATCAGCTTCATATTTTGTAATCATGCTCTTTAATTTATCCAAAGCTTTAGTCTTTTCTGCTTCGTTTTTGTCTTTATCGAGGGCAGACAATGACTCTGCCATTTCTGTGAACTCATCGTAATTGTTGTATTCAAATGAAAGACCAAATTTGGCAATTTGGTCTACTTTATTTGAAACCACATTGAAATTCATCTTTTTAAATGACTCTGAGTTTTTTAATGTATTCTTAATACTGTCAGGCATGACATCATAAAGATTAAAAGTCGTATCAATGTCTTCCATTGTAGTTGGGTTGGTTAATTGATCCATGATGTCATCAAAATTTTGAATGTCACTGAAGTCATTATCATCATCCTTTTTATCGTGATTTTGTTCATGTTCTTTATTCTTTGGTTCTGTACTCCCATCATCGCTTTCGTAATCATGACTTTGATGCTCATGGTCAGAACTTTTTTGCATACCATCTCCCACACCTTCAAACATTGATGCCATTTCAAGCATAGAACTCATGTCGTAATTGACTGTTAATTTGCCTGAGCCATCTTTGTTTATCCAAATCTCATTTTCAACATCTGAACATGAGCTAAAAAAGGCAATTCCTATTATGATTAATAAGTAGATTTTAATTTTTTTCATTGTATTTGCTTGACATTATAAGTATAGCGATAGTTTTTAATTAAACTATCTTTTAATACTAAGATAACTAAATATCTCCTCTATAAATTCCCAGAAATTTCAATTCTTGGGTGACTATGGATTGTTTATCGACCACTGCCCTAAATTGTTGGATAGACTCTAATTTTAAATCTAGGTGAGAGCAGTATTTATTGATTTAACCTGGGACTGGATAAGATTGTAGCTTACTGAGGTTAATATCTAGATTTTTATCGGGATGAGTACTTTTAATAGGCTTCATTTTTGATACTTTGTTTTTAAATACAAAGATGCTTTATTAGCATCTTCAATTACAGGATCTTACATGTTTTTTGAAATGATAAAGAATTGTGTAAAATTGATATTTTCAGATGCAATACTATTTTCGAGTATTCCCAAGTTATAGATTTCACTTTCTAATTGACTGCCTATTGCTGCTACTGATTTGTTTTTTAATTGTGATACCTTTTCTTCAGCATTTACTGTACCTGCAGGTTCTAAAAATTTAACATTTGAGTACATTTTTAAAAAACCCCTGCACTGAAAAATGACCATCGGAAGCGATATCACTTATTATACATATTTTAACTTGGTTCCTTTAGGCCAATTAAATTATGTCGAATTGATAGGTTTTTTCTTCAACGATATTAAATTGACGCTCTCGCAGTATACGATAGTTTTGAAGTGTGATTCCAGTAATAGAATATTCAATAGCAAGGACACCAAGTTTTATAAATTTTTATTCTAAACAATGGGCCAGATTAATAAATGAATGCGTTGAAACGATATCTATTGGTTCTTTAAAGTAAGTATATGCCGCCACTTGGAGAAAACTACTTTTCTTTCTTAATTTGACGACCTTATCCATTAATGGCTAATTTTGATTGTATAATTTCCTTCATTGATTTACCTTGAATTTTGCTTTCTAGCCAAGAAATAATATCTAAATATAAAAATGGTCTTTTTTCAAAATCTTCTTTTTCGATTTCAATCAGTTTGTCTTTCAGTAGTTTAAATTCTTCATTCATTTTTGAAGCTTGCATTGTTGTTGTTTTCCGCAAGAATTTAATTATTTCTAATTGAACCTTTTGAAGTTCCTTTAGTTTTGAAAGAAATCGATAAAGTGACTTTATTTGATAGCTTACCAATTCTTCATTTCCCAAATCAAAATGAGCAATTAAATTTAAAATTTTTGAAAAACTTTGTATGTCAGTTCTAAATTCTGGAATATTGTTATTGGCTATTTTATTGAGATAGAATATGCATTTATCTAAGTCGCCTCGACCAAAATAGACACAACCTAGCTTATGATTGAAAATTAGTATTCTGTGTGGATCCCAGCCATAAGTATTGTCAATTAGAACTTTTTCCAGTTCTTTTAATGGAGAGACGTCAGAACTGTATTCTGCATTTAAGAAAATACCATTCAATAAGTGAACGTATTTAATTAAATAATACATTGAGAGATCATTTTGTGATAAATGAGGTTTTGTTAAAATATCGAAATCTAAAAATTTTGAGTAAGCATCATTAAAACGCAGACGGCGACCAGTCATAAATATTGCGTTCAAAAGGTTATGCACACCTTTGACATATTGCGAAATTGCAGAGAAACGCATTGACTTATTTTTATGAAATAATTCTACCCATTTAAAAGCGTATTTGTAATAATTTGGAAAATCCTGGGTCATATTGTAAAACCAAACATAAGATTGAAAGAGATATAGCTTTTGATAAAATTTTAAATCTGAAACATTGTGATTAGGAATTAATTTGTTAAATAGGTTTATCACCCTCTCATAATCTTCTTTACTTTTAGTATATCCATGTCGCAAATACTCTCCATACAATAAAAGAGATGCATTAGACAATTGATTGGTAAGCGCTATTTCTTTTAAAGTTTCACTTGATTGAGTACTCAATTCATCTGCTTTTGAGGCCATACTGCCTGTCACATGCTGGCTTTCAATCCGTTTTTCAAAATATAATATTGACAAAGAAAGTGTTTCATAATCTATATCAAAAGCTTGTCGTTTGGCTTTGTCTAATATATCGAGACATGATTTGTACATCCCACGTTCATAAAGAATCTTTGCAAAATCAATTTGTTCTCTAATTTGGATCTCTTCGTATTTGCTTCTTTCTATTAATCTCAAACATGTTAAAATCTGTTTAAATAGGTTAGCCTTTAAATTAGAAATTTGACTTTTTTTAAGAGCTGGAATTTTTTTAAGAACTTTTTCTTCTTCAATTATTTTTTGCTTAGCGATTAAATCAAATAATTGAACAAATAAGCTATCTGATGTACTCGCATTTCTATTTACATAAAGCCTAAAACTTCTTTTTTCAGCTTTTGTCAAGCTGTTTATTAAAGAAACTAATTTATCTTTTTGAAGCTTTGGCATTGTAATTTTATTGTCGTTATTTAATTGATATACAATCAGATATAGTTATAAATAAGATTTTGAGCATTGGATAATTTAAATTATTTGATGCTCATAAGATTTAAGACAATGATAATTTTATACTAATAATTTAAAAAGCCTAAGGTATATAATTATGTCTGATAAACAAGTTTTCATTTTTGATACAACTCTGCGTGATGGCGAACAAGTTCCCGGGTGCAAGTTAAATCATAAGGAAAAATTAAAAGTAGCAAAAGGAATTGAAGCTTTAGGCGTTGATGTTCTAGAAGCTGGATTTCCAATTTCCAGTCCTGGAGACTTTCAGGCTGTAGAACTTATAAGCAAAGAGATTCGAGAGCCTATTATTTGTGCATTGTCAAGGGCTGTAGAGGCAGATGTCAAATGTGCGGCAGAAGCTTTAAAACATGCACAACGTCCTAGAATCCATACGGGTATCGGAACTTCAGAGCAACATATAAAATATAAATTCAAATCATCGCCAGAGGGAATTATTGAAAGAGCTAAAGCAGCAGTTAAATACGCCAAGTCATTTGTAGAGGATGTAGAGTTTTTTGCTGAAGATGCAGGAAGGACTGACAATGTATATCTAGCAAAAGTTATCGAGGCAGTAATTTCTGCGGGAGCAACAGTTGTCAACATTCCAGACACTACAGGTTATTGCTTGCCCTATGAGTACGGGCACAAAATCGCTTTTCTAAAGGAGCATGTAAAAAATATTGACAAAGTCATTATTTCAGCGCACTGCCATAATGATTTAGGTTTAGCTACAGCAAATTCTCTTGTAGGAGTTGAGCATGGTGTAAGACAAATTGAATGCACTTTAAATGGTATTGGTGAACGTGCAGGAAACACTTCTTTGGAAGAAGTTGTAATGGTTTTGAAACAAAAATATAAGTCCAAATACTTTACAAACATCAATACACAAATGTTGAATCCATTGAGTCGCTTGGTTTCTGAAAGTATGTCCATGCCAGTACAAGCCAACAAGGCAATAGTTGGTGAAAATGCATTTGCTCATTCTTCAGGTATTCACCAAGATGGAGTGATTAAAAACAGGTTGAATTATGAGATTATAAATCCGCTAGATGTTGGTGTTGATAAATCTCAAATAGTTTTAACAGCAAGGAGCGGAAGAGCGGCATTGGCTTATAGAGCTAAAGAAGTGGGTTATGAATTAAGCAAAGATGAATTGGATATTGCTTACCGTCAATTTATTCAATTGGCAGACAGAAAGAAGCAAGTAGAGTCCTATGAATTGGAGACAATGTTGTCGCAGTCATTTAGAATGGTGAACGTATAATATGGGTAAAACAATGTTTGATAAAATTTGGGATCAACATGTTGTCAAGGAGATTCCAGGTGGCCGCCAAGTTATTTATATTGATCAACACTTTATCCATGAGGTGACTAGCCCTCAGGCATTTGCAGGAATGCGAAAAAGGGGTATTAATGTATTTAGAAAAAGAAAAACATTGGCAACTGCTGATCACAACGTCCCTACATTAAATCAAAATCAACCAATCAAAGAACCTCTTTCAAAAAAACAAGTTGATACTTTGATTCAGAACTGTAAGGACTTTGATGTAGAACTGTATGGACTTGGACATGAACGCCAAGGAATTGTGCATGTCATAGGGCCCGAACTCGGACTGACCAAGCCAGGTAAAACAATTGTTTGTGGTGATAGTCATACTTCTACACATGGTGCCTTTGGTGCAATAGCTTTCGGAATCGGGACTAGTCAAGTTGAGCAGGTATTGTCAACACAATGTTTGATCCTCCAAAAGCCCAAACGCATGTTAATAAATGTTAATGGGGAGCTGTCGAAGGGGACGACTGCCAAAGATATTATTTTGTATATTATTTCTAAAATGACTGTTGGGGGATGCACTGGATTCTTTGTTGAATACGCTGGTGACACAATTGAACGATTGTCGATGGAGGCACGCATGACGGTTTGTAATATGAGTATAGAAATGGGTGCAAGAGGAGGATTAATTGCACCTGATCAGATAACTTACAATTATCTAAAGGGACGGGTTTTCTCTCCGGATGAAAAGGAATTTAATAAAGCCATTAGTTATTGGGAAAGTCTTAAGACGGATGCAAATGCAGAATTTGATAAGGTTATAAATATTGATGCAACTGATATAGAACCAATGATAACTTACGGCACAAATCCTGGAATGGGAATTAAAATAACAGAAGCAATACCACACATTAATTCTGATTCCTTTTCGAAGTCTCTGTCATATATGAATTTTAATCCAGGAGAAAATATGATTGGTAAACAAATTCAAAATGTATTCATTGGGAGCTGTACAAATGCTAGAATAGAGGACTTAAGAGAAGTTGCAAAATTTATAAAAGGGAAACAAAAGTCATTACAAGTTAAAGCAATGATTGTCCCGGGTTCTAAACAAGTTGAATTGCAAGCCAGGCAAGAAGGACTTGATAAAATATTTAAACAAGCAGGATTTGAATTACGCGAAGCAGGATGTTCTGCATGCTTGAGCATGAATGAAGATAAAATTCCTTCAGGTGAATATTGTGTATCTACTTCAAATAGAAATTTTGAAGGAAGACAAGGGCCTGGTGCTCGTACAATTCTAGTAAGTCCGTTGATGGCTGCTGCAGCAGCAATTGAAGGTAAAATAGTTGATGTTCGAAAATATTTGAATTAAGATATGGATAAATTTATAAGACTGAAATCAACAGCTGTGCCTATACCAGTAGAAGATATTGATACAGATCAAATTATACCCGCACGTTTCTTAAAGGCAACTACGAGAGATGGGTTTGGGTCTAATCTTTTCAGAGACTGGCGATTTGACAACAATGGTAATTCGATTCACGATTTTGTTTTAAATAACAATATTTATAAAGGACAAATTTTAATAGCTGGCAGAAATTTTGGTTGTGGTTCTAGTCGTGAACATGCTGCATGGGCATTGGGAGATTATGGATTTAGGGTTATTATCTCAAGTTTCTTTGCTGATATTTTTAAATCTAACGCACTTAATAATGGAATACTTCCCCTGCAAGTTGAAGATAAGATATTGCATTTGATTTTTAAAGAAATAGAAAAGAATGCATCAGCTGAATTTGAAGTTGATTTGGAGAGACAAACTTTATCCTCTGAGGAGATTGGTGATGTCAGTTTTGAAATTGACAGTTACAAAAAAAAGTGTTTGCTAAATGGATATGATGATATAGATTTTTTAATATCCATCAGATCTGAAATAGAAGAATTCGAAAAAATACAAGAAACGTATTAATATGAAGAAGCATATTGCTGTTTTAAAAGGTGATGGAATTGGTCCAGAAGTCATAAATCAATCTTTAAAGGTTTTAGATGCAGTTGGTTTGTTATTTGGACATCAATTTCAATATGAAGAATGCTTAATTGGTGGTATAGCAATAGATCAAACCGGTTCCCCTCTGCCAGAAAGAACAATTAAAGTTTGTAAGTCTACTGACGCTGTTTTATTAGGAGCGATTGGTGATCCTAAATTTGACAATGATCCGTCAGCGAAAATTAGACCTGAACAGGGATTGTTGGAGTTGAGAAAAACTTTAGGTCTTTATGCTAATATTCGTCCTATTAAAATATACAAGTCCCTAATACATTTATCTCCTTTAAAAGCAGAACGTCTCGATGGAGTAGATATGGTTATCTATCGTGAACTAACTGGGGGTATTTACTTTGGTAAGAAAGAGAAGGGTGAAGACTATGCGTCTGATCTATGTTTATATAATAAGTATGAAATAGAACGCATAGCCAATTTGGCATTCCTTGCCGCTACAAAACGAAATAGGAAATTATGCCTAGTTGACAAAGCAAATGTTTTAGAAAGTTCAAGACTTTGGCGAAAGACTGTTCAAGACATGTCTAAACATTATCCAGAAGTAGCAGTGAGTTTCTTATATGTGGACAATGCTGCAATGCAATTAATTGTGAATCCATCTCAATTTGATGTAATCCTGACATCAAATATGTTTGGAGATATCTTGTCTGATGAAGCCAGTGTTCTGAGTGGATCAATTGGATTATTGGCCTCCTCATCTTTTGGTTTGGATAATAAACTGTATGAACCAGTACATGGATCCTATCCTCAAGCTAAAGGTATGGATATTGCAAATCCTATAGCCAGTATTCTTTCTGTTGAAATGATGTTGAGAGATTTTAAAATGACAGAAGAGGCAGATGTAGTTATGAGTGCAGTTGATTATTGTATTGAAAATAATATACTGACTGTAGATATAAATAAGAAGGCTGAATTAAAATGTTCAGAAGTTGGTAATGCAATGAGCAAGCAAATTGCCAAATACAAGACAGTTTCAATTTATTGAAAATAATTTTTAATAATTTTTTTATTGGAATATGAACTACTCTACATTTGAATTTGATAAGTCTTCAAAGGACAGTTATGAATACAAACATCAACAGTATAATTTCAATTATTATTAACAGTGTGATTATTATCACGTAATGATTGAGAATGGTATTTGAAAAAAATATAATAATAAAAGCCATCCTCATTGAGAATGGCTTTTTTAATTGGCACATATGGAACTGAATAAATATAGTAAACATGTAACATCTGATCCTACACAACCAGCAGCTAAAGCTATGCTTCATGCTATAGGGCTAACGGAGGAGGATCTTAGTAAGCCACAAGTAGGAATTGTCAGCACTGGTTGGGAAGGGAATCCTTGTAATATGCATCTAAATGATTTGGCTAAACAAATTAAAGTGGGTGTGAATGCTCAAGACTTAATAGGGCTGATATTTCATACAATTGGGGTGTCAGATGGTATTTCAATGGGAACTTCTGGTATGAGATTTTCGATGCCTTCACGTGATATTATTGCTGACTCTATAGAGACTGTAGCTTCAGCTCAGTGGTATGATAGTATAATAGCGGTTGTAGGTTGTGATAAAAACATGCCTGGTGCGCTTATGGCGTTGGGACGACTAAACAGACCTGGAATTTTGTTCTATGGGGGTTCAATTGCGCCTGGTTGTCACAAAGAAAAGGACTTAACAATTATCTCAACTTTCGAAGCTTTAGGAGAACACATTGCGGGCAATATAGAAGAAGTAGAATTAAAAAATATTATTAAAAAAGCTTGCCCTGGAGCTGGTGCCTGTGGTGGAATGTTTACGGCCAATACAATGGCATCAGCAATCGAGGCAATGGGAATGAGCCTACCTTTTAATGCCTCTAATCCTGCAGTAAGTGATAATAAAAATATTGAATGCGGTCATGTTGGAAAGTATGCAAGATTGCTTTTAGAAAAAGATATTAAGCCTAGAGATATTGTAACGAAGTCATCATTGATCAATGCGATGAAAGTCGTTACTGTATTGGGTGGATCAACAAATGCTACTTTACATATACTTGCTATTGCTCATGCTTTTGGACTTGATTTTAGTTTGGATGATATTCAAAAAATAAGCGACGAAACACCTTATTTGGCAGACTTGAAACCTAGTGGAAAATATGTTATGCAAGACCTACACAAGGTTGGGGGAGTCCCTGCAGTTATGAAATTAATGCTAAATGAAGATTTGCTTGATGGCAGTTGTTTGACCGTAACCGGTAAGACAATTGCAGAGAACTTAGCAAATGTTAGTGAACTCACTCAAGGGCAAAAAGTGATATATCCGGTTGTTCAACCATTAAAGTCTTCAGGTCACTTACAGGTTTTAAAAGGAAATCTTGCAAGTGAAGGATCCGTAGCTAAGATAACAGGAAAAGAAGGATTAAAATTTGTTGGCCTTGCTCAAGTTTTTAATTCAGAAAAGGAATGCAATATCGCAATTCAAGCTAAGAAAATTAATGCTGGAAGTGTAGTTGTTATCCGATATGCGGGACCAAAAGGCGCACCAGGAATGCCTGAAATGCTAAAGCCTACTGGTCTTTTAGTGGGTGCTGGTTTGGGTAACGATGTTGCGCTAATTACCGATGGGCGATTTTCTGGAGGAACACATGGGTTTGTTGTTGGTCATATAACACCAGAAGCTTACAATGGAGGGATGATTGGGTTACTTAAAAATGGAGATAAAATCACAATCGATACCGAAAGTAATTTGATAGAAGTTGACCTTTCCGATAAGGAAATTGATAAACGTAAACGCAATTGGCAACGACCAAAAGATGAAGTGACAGGGTTTTTAAAAAAATATAGATATACTGTTTCATCTGCAAGCCAAGGGTGTATAACCGATGGGTTTTAAAATCAACAATAATGGGAACATTAATAGCAAAAAGAAAGAAAGAATCCTCTCAAATTAATAGACCAATCTCTGGATCTGAAGCAATATTGAAATGCTTATTAAAAGAGAAAGTGGATACGATTTTTGGTTATCCTGGTGGTGCAATTATGCCAATTTATGATGCGCTATACGATTATCAAAAAAGACTTACCCATTTGATGTCTAGACATGAACAAGGAGCGATTCATGCTGCTGAGGGATATGCAAGAGCGTCAAGAAAAGTTGGTGTTTGTTTTGCAACATCAGGACCTGGTGCAACAAATATGTTTACTGGTTTAGGAGATGCCTTGATGGATTCGACTCCCTTGGTTTGCATCACAGGACAAGTTTACAGTCACTTACTGGGATCTGATGCTTTTCAGGAGGTTGATGTTATTGGTTGCACAACATCGATTACAAAATGGAATTATCAAATTACTGATGCTAACGAAATTCCTGAAGTTATGGCAAAAGCATTTTATATAGCCAATTCAGGACGACCTGGTCCTGTCCTTATTGATATTACAAAGGATGCTCAGTTTCAGGAGATTAAATTTAAGTATAAGTCTAAGCCAGATATTAGAAGTTACAGACCTCTGCCACTTGTTAACCCAGATCAAATTAATGAGGCTGCAAAATTAATTAATGATGCTAAACGTCCTTTGATCTTGGCTGGTCATGGAATTCAAATTGCTGAAGCTCACGATGTGTTTAAAAAATTTATTGAAAAATCAGGTATTCCTGTCGGTGCAACGATTCATGGCTTGTCCTCAATTCCAAGTGATCATCCTTTGTTTATGGGTATGCTAGGCATGCATGGTAATATGGGACCTAATGTTATGACAAATCGTTGTGATGTTCTCATTGCAATTGGTATGAGGTTTGACGATAGAGTTACAGGTGATCTTAAACGGTATGCCAGTCAGGCCAAAGTAATTCATATAGAAATTGACGCTTCGGAGTTTAATAAAAATGTAAAGGTCGATATGCCGATTCATGCTGATGCTAAAGAAGCATTAGTGGAATTGATCAAGAAAGTTAAAAAGAAATCCTACCCGACGTGGTTGAAGAGATTTCATGATTGTGATAAAAAGGAATTTAAAAAAGTAATTTCTAATGCTACTGCTGAATTAAAAAGTGGGCCAATTAGAATGTCTCAAATTATAAATGAAATTTCTAATCAAACTAAAGGAAATGCAATAGTAGTAACAGATGTGGGTCAGCATCAGATGTTAGCAGCACGTTATTACAATTATGCAGATAAAAACTTATGGATTTCTTCTGGTGGTGCAGGAACAATGGGGTTTGGCCTACCTGCGGCTATTGGAGCAAAAGTTGCACGGCCTGAAAAGGAAGTTATTGCATTTGTTGGTGATGGAGGTATTCAAATGACGATACAGGAACTGGGCATGTGCTTTCAATATGGGATTAGCGTGAAAATAGTTTTGCTAGATAATGAATATCTAGGAATGGTACGCCAATGGCAGGAATTGTTTTTTGAGAAACGGTATTCATTTGTAGATATGGTCAATCCAAATTTCACAAAAATTGCTGACGCCTATAATATAGCGACATGCAAAATAGATGATGCTAAAGATGCTAAAGAATCAATTTCGAAAATGTTAGAACATGATGGTTCTTTTTTACTACATGTAAAGTGTATAAAAGAAGAAAATGTATTTCCAATGATTTCTACAGGTAAAGCTGTGGATGAAATTGTATTAGAATAAAAATAAAAAATAATATGGTTAAAGATTTTACACTAACTGTTTTTACAGAAAACAGGACAGGTGTTCTTAGCAGAGTTGTTGGTATAGTCACAAGAAGGCACATTAATATTGAGTCAGTTTCAGCTTCTGAATCTTCAATTGATGGCATACATAAAATAGTCGTTGTTGTAAAAGTTACAGAAGCTTTAATTCAAAAACTAATAGGTCAATTGGACAAGCAAGTTGATGTTTTGAAATCCTTTTATTATGACAATGACGAAATTGTCTATCAAGAAATTGCACTCTATAAAATACCTAGTGAAAAATTCTATAATGGTGATGAAGTAGAAACGTTGGTTCGAGAATATAATGCAAGAATTTTACGGATTGAACAAGAGTATATTGTTGTTGAAAAAGCTGGCTATCCTGAAGAAATTGTGGCTTTACTCAATGAGTTTAAACGAATTGGCATTTACGAATTTATAAGATCAGGCAGAGTTGCAATTGTTAAACAAATGGAAAGACTAAATACATATTTAAAAACTGAACAGGCGAGAGTCAATTAATAATATTCAATACAGATTATTTAAAACAAAAAGATTATGGCTAAAATTAATTTTGGAGGAGTTGAGGAGGAAGTAGTAACAAGAGAAGAGTTCCCTTTGTCAAAGGCTAGAGAGGTTCTAAAGGATGAAACAATAGCAATTATAGGATATGGAGTACAAGGTCCAGGACAAGCACTGAACCTCAAAGATAATGGCTTCAATGTTATAGTAGGTCAGCGATCACCATCTAAATCTTATGATAAGGCTATTGCTGATGGATTTGTTCCAGGTGAAACATTATTCTCTATTGATGAAGCTGCCAATAGGGGGACAATTATACAGTATTTGTTGTCAGATGCCGCACAGATTGCTGTTTGGCCTACAATTAAACATCACTTAACTGCTGGAAAAGCATTGTATTTTTCTCATGGATTTGGTGTTACATATAAGGAACGAACAGGTATTATACCTCCTTTGGATGTTGATGTTATTCTAGCTGCACCAAAAGGGTCAGGGACCAGTTTAAGACGGTTGTTCTTAGCAGGTAAAGGTTTGAATTCGAGTTATGCTATTTTTCAAGATGCAACTGGAAAAGCACAGGAACGTGTTACCGCTTTGGGAATAGGTATTGGTTCTGGCTATCTGTTTGAGACAACTTTTAAAAAGGAGGTTTTTAGTGATTTAACGGGAGAGCGAGGAACATTGATGGGTGCAATACAAGGTTTGTTTGCTGCGCAATATGATCTTCTTAGAAGTAAAGGGCATTCACCATCTGAGGCGTTTAACGAGACTGTTGAAGAGGCAACTGAATCTCTGTATCCGCTAATTGCGGAGAATGGGATGGATTGGATGTATGCGAATTGCTCGACCACTGCACAACGAGGGGCTCTTGATTGGTGGAAAAAATTTAGAGATGCTACTGCACCCGTATTTAAAGAATTGTATGAGAGTGTGGAAGTTGGTAATGAAGCTCAATTGTCTATTGATAGTAACAGTAAAGAAGACTATAGGGTTAAGCTAGAGGCTGAGTTGGCTGAGTTAAAAAATTCTGAAATGTGGAGAACAGGAAGAGCAGTAAGGGGGTTGAGACCAAGAAATTAATTTATCACACATTTAGCAGTATGGCAATAAAAATATCATCATTAATTTCTGTTTCAGAAATTCAATCCGCACGATCTCGTATATCAGATGTAGTGGTGAAAACACCATTCATGTATAATTTCAATTTGTCAGAAAAGTATGATTGTAACATCTATTTAAAACGAGAAGATATGCAGTCTGTTAGGTCATTTAAAATTAGAGGAGCTTATAATAAAATAGCATCTTTAAACGAAAAAGAAATAGCTAACGGTATTGTTTGTGCGTCAGCAGGAAACCATGCTCAAGGAGTGGCTTTGTCGTGTTGTAGATTAGGAATAAAGGGAAAGATATTTATGCCAAATACTACACCAAGTCAAAAGATTAAAAAGGTTAAATACTTTGGTAAATCATTTGTTGAAGTTGTGCTAATTGGTGATACTTTTGATGATGCTTATGAAGCAGCTTGTTTAGATGCAAATCGAACTAATGCTGAGTTTATACATCCTTTCAATGATAAAAAAGTAATTGAAGGACAAGGGACTGTTGGGGCTGAAATATTAGAACAAACAGATGTTGCTTTAGATTATATCCTAGTAGCAGTAGGAGGGGGAGGTTTGATTTCTGGTGTAGGATCTTATTTCAAAACACTAAGTCCTAAAACTAAAATAATTGCTATTGAAGCTGAGGGCGCACCAGCTTTATCTGAATCATTAAAGTTACAGAAAGTTGTTCGGTTAAATTCAATTGATGGCTTTGCAGATGGCATAGCCGTTAAGGCTATAGGTAGCTTAACTTTTGAAATTTGCCAGAAAGTTGTAGATTCAAACATATTGGTCCCTGAAGGAAAAATTTGCTCAACAATATTGTCCTTGTATAATGATGATGCTATTGTAGTCGAACCTGCAGGGGCAGTATCAATTGCAGCATTGGATTTTATTAAAGATAACATTAAAGGAAAGAATGTTGCTGTGATAGTTTGTGGCGGAAACAATGATATTGAACGCACACAAGAGATAAAAGAGCGTGCACTTTTATACGAAGGATTAAAGCATTATTTTATTATTAAATTTCCTCAACGAGCAGGCGCATTGAAAGATTTTTTAAATGTTCTAGGTCCAAATGATGATATTACTCATTTCCAATATACAAAGAAAAACAATCGAACAAACGGTCCGGCCTTGGTTGGTATAGAATTGAAAAAGAAAGAGGATTTTGAAATGTTAACAGATCGAATGAATAAGCAAGGAATAAATTATCAACATATTAACAATAATCCTATGCTTTTTGAAATGTTGGTCTAGAATAGAATGATTTACACCTTACTCGAGTCTGCCTATTGAATGTCATCAAAGTTATTTGCAATATGAGAGATCAATGTAAAGTTGATAACTTTAAAGCAATACAATCTTTAAGTTCAAATAAATAGAACAAAGGTGCAGACTCCTTGAGAGTCTGCACCTTTGTTCTATTAGAATTTATTGGTAGGATGATTATAAAAAATTAGTTTTGAATCAACTGAAAATCAAATCCTTCTGGACTCCACACATCATCCCATTCTATGTAATAGATAGCTCCCTGTACAAAATTAAGTGTTGGTATTGATGAGGCAAAGATTTCGGTGCCTCCAATATGTTGTGTACAAGCATCATCTGATTCTGCAAAGGCTGTAAGTGTGCCGCAACTACCTGTATAAATCCATAATCGTGTGTCTACACCTTGATTGCAAGCAGAAATAGAGTATGTAGCAGTCACTTCGGGTGTAAATGTGTACCAATTTGCATGCGTAGCATCTGCCTTAGACCCACCTGATCCCTGATAAGGACCGATAGCAGTTTGTGTTCCAACTTGAATGGCAATAGCATCTGCACATGTAAAACCTTTTGCACAACCACTATCAGTGTTGGCTTCAAATACGGCATTGGCTTCTACTTCAAATCCTCCTTCAAGATCCACTTCAGATCCTGAGTCATATTTTACATTTTTATTGGCCAAAATATTTTGAGTAGACTCAATGTTCCCATCAGTATCAAAATGTTCACTAGAATTTTGCGGACCAATAAGTTTTGTATTTGCAGCCTGCGTATAAGACGCGACACAATAATTTGTTTCTAAATTTATATCACAGACTTTATGGTTTGCACTTAAACCTCCAGTATAACCTGTAAAACCCCAAATAACACCTGCTCCATCGCCATTAAATACATTGGTTACAAGGTCATTTGAATAGACCATATCAATTCCATCATCTCCCCAGTCCACTGAAAGTTCCTGTAAAGGTTCATCCCAAATAACAGTTACTAGAAAACTACCACTGCCTGAAATCGCATATGGGGTTCCACCAACATTTGTATCGGAATTTCCATTTATCCAAATATTTATTTCATCAAAAACATATGTCCTAAAAGCAACTGCGATAGAATTATTTATTCCGCCATACCCCAAACCAGAATTTGATAAAGCTGAATAGCCTTGCTTTTGAAACGCTAAAGTCATACCGTCTGCATCATTTCCAGAGATATTCCCTAAGTCTAAATTAAAACTCAACTTAAAGGACTCCTTAAAGTCTAACTTATCTGAACTCCAAATACTTCCTCTCCGGAAAAGTTCTGTGGGTGTCAATTCATAACAGCAACCCGTAGCAGCCTTAAAGGCAGAGCCATTCTAATCAAAAATAGATGAACAATTGTAACAAGGCGAACAAGCTGTGGCACAAGCTCCCACTGTTACCATGTCGTTAACTACTCTAGTATATGTTACGCCACCTTTAGTTACAGCCAATGTGACACTGTAAGCCCCCGCATTTCCAAATCTCACTTCTGGGTTTCTCACAAAAGGTGAGCTTATATAATCTGGAGCAGGAGCAAAAGTCCATTGATAAGTTACACCGGTCTGGTTTACCATTGAATGAGAATCGAATTGAACAAGATCAGTTCCACAGTCAACATTTGGATTTGCTGTCATTGGCAAGGCCAATGGTACAGTTGGTACAGCAGGTGGGAAATCAACCTCCCATATCCCTCGACAAGAGCCAAGTCTCAATTTGCTATCCTTGTAAAATGCTTTGATTACCTTCTTTTCTGAGACTCCTAGGTTTGCAGGTAGACCTAGATTGTATTGTACCCATTCTGGTGTCGTTGACCAGTAGTAAAAGTTATTCTCTGTTAATAAGACTATATTATTGTTTCCACTTCCTCCTAAAAATTCAATATCATAAATCTTCTCTCCATCTAATACTGAGGTTGTAGAATTAATAAAACCCGTACCACCAGTATCAGAATAATAGGTTTTTTGCCCATTTGGCCCAAGACCAACAGCCACCCACAATTGCTCACAGTTATCTGGATTAATTGCAAGCATATATCTATCATTGGAAGCACTGGGTGGTGTCCCCTTCAGATTCCAACTAGTTCCTCCATCTGTAGATTTATAAATTTGGTTTTGGTCATTAACAGAACCTCCATTTTGATAAATTGCATATATAATATTTGGATCCTTTCTGCAGTATTCAATCTCAGTAACTTTGCCTCCACCAAAACTCTTAATTGAAACCCAAGATTTTCCACCATCTGTTGTCCTATATATATCACCATCTTTACCCGCTAACATTGTTTCTGCATAATAAGGATGAGGGAATAGTCCCGATGATTGCCATTGAGAATAAGATTCATTATGTCTAAATTCAGCTACTGTTGAGGCACCAGTAGCATCTCCTATATTTTTTGGAATAGTAGACTTTTCTAGTCTACTCCCAACCCCAAAATAGCCTTTGAAATTATCTAATCTGTTAATATATCCTGTAGGTTCTTCTGCGCCTCCTGTATTTAATTTTTGACTTATTCCAAGTCCATAGTTTGCATATAGTGCAGCATCACCGTTGTGATATCTACCTCCTACTACTAAATCCTCATTCCAAGCATGGTCCATGCCCCAAAAGGCAGAAGATGATATTCCTTTTGTTTTATCAACGTGAGTTAGCAGTTGATCTGTTGATAAACTAACCCCACCATCAGTTACGACCCAAACGTCACCATTGTTTATTTCTATTGCCTGCACATCCGAATGTATATTTTGTAATCTTGTAGTATTCTGAACGCCAATAGAAGTAAAACTTACACCACCATTTGTCGATTCTGTGAGACGTAGAGTTCCTAACCACATAAGATTTGCATCTGTAGGTGAAACTTCAAAGTCAAAATTGTAAAACCCTTGATGATAACTTGTCCCAGCAACATTCCAGATAGCTGTATTTGCTGCTCCATAAGGACTTCCAATTTGTCCTATAGGTAGTGTCCAGGTATCTCCAGAGTCATTTGATCTGTATACACCGATCCATCCAATATCCCCTGATTTGCTATCACCAATTAAAGCTGCATAAACGCGATTTGGATCTGCTGCAGATACTTCAATTTTAGCTCCATCTGCTTTAGCTTGTGCAATATTTTCTGGAACATACCAACCATTTCCTACTGTGGGTACCAAGGTTGTAAAAGATGCTCCTCCATCTGTAGATTTCATAAAATCCATACTTTTCGCAGCTACATTCTCTTTAATAGTATATACAATATTTGCATGGGTTGGGTGATACTCAAGATCCCAGAATTTTCCAGCCAGCAGCAATGTCCAGTTATCTCCTGAATTTGCTGATGTATACAATCCCCCAGATGAAATTGCCCACATCTGACTAGTTGAACTAGGACTTGTAATAATCTCATGAATAGATCCTCCTAAATCAGCTACCTCTGTCCAAGTTACTCCTCTATTTGTGGTTTTATATAGTTTATTTGAAGCCCCTGCAAAATATGTATCTGCATCAGCTTTACTGATTGCTACACTATTAACGCCAGTACAAAAAGCAGCAGTTTTGGAAATCAACTGCCAATTTGAACCTTTATCGTCAGACTCAAAAACGCCTCCAGATTCTGTCCCAATGATTAAACGCATATTACTATGTATGGATGTTGATATCGAGTAAACGTTTGCTTGAACTGAAACTCTAGTTATTTGTCCTGTTGTATAAGTTTCAAATGGTCCTATATTTTCCCAAGTTGTACTCATAGAACGCTGTGAATTTGAAGAATTCTTATGTGATGTATTATTAAGGTAGACTGTCTATTCTTTCGCTGATCTAGGTCTAATAAGACCATCCTCATCTACATGCTGTGCGGTAAACCTAATCCAATGTTTATAATTCTGAGTGTGAATCGTTTTAACAAACTCATTTTCAGAATAGAACATTTGATAAGCGGAAATCACCTCAGGCACATTGGGATCATCTGAATACATTGCTTGAACCCATTTCGGTGAAAACTTTATGCTTTCTTCACTTGGTATTGTTTTAAAGAAGTCTGAATTGTTTTGTGAATATATCTGCGTCAAGAAAGACAAACTTAATAACAGTGTTAATATTTTCATTATTCTCGTTGTTTGAATGAGTAGGAAGATCAAGATTGATCAAAAATCAAAATTACCTATATATGCTGTCTAAATCAATCACCCTAATGAAGGAAATATAGAATCAATATTTGTGTTCATTGGTATTGAAATAGATAAAAGTAAGCAATAATTTGGTTTTGTTTGTAGGGTTAGAATTCACCAACCTATCAATATTAATGGATGTAATTTTAAACTGGTTAAAAGTTTAAAAATCTCAGCACCCATGTTTAGGAAGTGCTGAGATAAGGATTTGCACTATAATTTACTTTGTTGCGTCTCTGGGTAAGTACCAGCCAAGCCAACAGCCAACTAGTCCCCAAGCAACAATAGTATCAATCAGGTATGGGATACTATTGGTCTCAAACCAAATACTATCCAGATAACTAATTGTTAAATATCCAATCATTCCAACTGCTAGAGAAGTTAAAAGAGAGTGTTTGAAATTGTTACCTCTATTTGACATAAGAATCCAAACCAGAAAAAATGCAGCTAAAACATCAATTACAAAGCCTCTCAGTAAATTCATTGGAAATGAAAAATCATGTGCTTTGTGATAGCGGATTTGAGCCCAAGGCTTACCAGGCATTGATTCTTGCAAGGCTGTTCTTTGCTCATTTGTCGCATTTTGAGGAACGTTTGGCAGGAAATAAGCACCTTCTTCAAGTCCTTGATCTGCCATTGCTTTAAGTAGAGCATCTTGCTTTGGAGTGTATTCCATGCCCGAACCATGTACAAATAGGGGACCCCATGACGCAAATTGCCAAAAAAAGAGGATTAACCCTGCCACAAGCGTAGCGATTATTGTTTTTTTCATGTTGTTAGTTTTATTTACCCTAAAATAGTAAAAAAATAAGGCTTTTAGGGCTTATTTAATTGAGAAAATGACCCCATTTTTATGTATCTTTGCACCCTTAAAGCACAAGGCTAATTTATGAGCGAGAACAAAAGCAATTACGGCGCGGATAATATCCAAGCACTAGAGGGTTTAGAAGCGGTTAGGAAGCGTCCTGGAATGTATATTGGGGCAACGGATTCGAAAGGTCTTCACCATCTTGTTTGGGAGGTTGTCGATAACTCAATTGATGAGCATTTGGCAGGGCATTGTGATAAAATTACTGTCACAATTCACGAAGATAATTCAATCACAGTTAAAGATAATGGTAGAGGTATTCCAGTGGGAATGCACGCCAAGCTCCAAAAGTCTGCTTTGGAAGTTGTTATGACTGTTCTTCACGCAGGGGGTAAATTTGATAAAGACACATATAAAGTTTCTGGTGGTCTTCACGGTGTCGGTGTTTCATGTGTAAATGCCTTATCCATTTTATTGAAAGCTGAAGTTCACAGAGACGGCAAAATTTATACACAAGAATATTCTAAAGGTATTCCTCAGACTGAAGTAGTTGAGCATGGTGATACTGATATCAGGGGTACTTTTATCACCTACAAACCAGATGGTGAGATCTTTGAAGATTTGGAATATAAATACGAAATCTTAGCTACTCGATTTAAAGAAATGTCATACCTAAATAGTGGTTTGACTATTGTTTTGACGGATGAGCGTGAGCAAGTTGATGGTGCCAACAAAACCAATACCTATTACTCTGAAGGTGGTTTGAAAGAATTTGTGGCTTATATTGATAAAGCAAGAACGCCAATTATTGAACAACCTATCTATGTTAAAACAAAGGAAGATAACGTTGAGGTAGAGGTTGCAATGCAATACAATACCAGTTATACTGAGAATATTTATTCTTTTGTAAATAACATTAATACCCGAGAAGGAGGTACTCACGTCAGTGGATTTAGAAGGGCGGTAAATAGAGTCTTTTTAAAATTTGCTGAAGACAATGGTTTATTTAGCAAATTAAAGTTTAAAGTGGCAGGAGAAGATTTTCGAGAGGGAATGACTGCTATTGTTTCTGTAAAAGTGCCAGAACCACAATTCAAAGGTCAAACAAAAGGTGAATTAGGAAATTCTGAAGTAACAGGTATCGTGTCTAGGGCTTGTGGAGAAGTACTTCAATATTACCTAGAAGAAAATAAACACGAAGTGAAACGAATTATAGACAAGGTTATTTTGGCAGCAACAGCAAGACATGCTGCTAGAAAAGCCCGAGAAATGGTTCAGCGTAAAAACGTTTTGACAGGAAGTGGACTACCTGGTAAGCTATCTGATTGTAGTTCAAAAGACCCTGCCGAGTCAGAAATATTTCTTGTCGAGGGAGATTCTGCCGGTGGAACAGCTAAACAAGGACGTGATCGTCACTTTCAAGCTATTTTACCTTTAAGAGGTAAGATTTTGAATGTTGAAAAAGCCATGGAGCATAAGATCTACGAAAATGAAGAGATCAAAAATATGTTTACAGCTTTAGGTGTTCGAATAGAAGACCGAGATGGAGAACGTGTTTTAAACACAGAAAAATTAAGATACCATAAGATAGTCATAATGTGTGATGCCGATGTTGATGGTAGTCATATTGCCACTTTGATTTTAACTTTCTTCTTTAGGTATATGAGAGAATTGGTTGAAAATGGTAATATTTATATAGCGGCACCACCTTTGTATCAAATTAGAAAAGGAAAACAGTCTGAATATGCTTGGAATGAAGAAGAACGTATGGCTTTAATCGCTAAATATTCTAAGGGTGAGGATGATAAGTCAGTCAAAACACAGCGATATAAGGGTCTTGGAGAGATGAATGCAGATCAATTATGGGAAACAACAATGAATCCTGAAGCTAGGATCATGCACCAAATCCAAATTGTTGATGCTATTGAAGCAGATCAAACTTTCTCAATGTTGATGGGTGACGAAGTTCCGCCAAGACGTAAATTCATTGAGGATAATGCCAAGTATGCAAATATTGATGTTTAATAAACTTTATCATAACTTTTCTGTTCAATAAAAAAATAAAACAAATTTAAATGGTAGATTCACAACAAACAGTTAAATACAAAGTCAAAGATATATCTTTGGCAGACTGGGGAAGAAAAGAGATTTCTTTAGCAGAGGCAGAAATGCCAGGTCTAATGAGTCTAAGAAAAGAATTCGGCGATTCAAAACCTTTAGCAGGTGCAAGAGTTGCGGGATGCCTTCATATGACAATTCAAACAGCAGTACTCATCGAAACTTTGGTTGAGTTAGGTGCTGATGTGACTTGGAGTTCTTGCAATATTTTTAGTACACAAGATCATGCTGCTGCTGCAATTGCTGCTGCTGGTGTTCCTGTTTATGCCTGGAAAGGTATGAATGAAGAAGAATTTGATTGGTGTATTCTTCAAACATTAAGAGGATTTAAAGATGGTCAGCCATTGAATATGATCCTTGATGATGGAGGTGATTTAACAAATATGGTATTGGATAGATTTCCAGAATTGGTACCAGGAATTAAAGGCCTTTCTGAGGAAACAACTACAGGTGTTCACAGATTGGTTGAAAGAGAAAACAATGGAACATTGCCTCTTCCTGCTATTAACATTAATGATTCAGTTACAAAATCTAAGTTTGATAACAAATACGGTTGTAAAGAATCTTGTGTAGATGCAATCAGAAGAGCAACTGATGTAATGATAGCTGGAAAAGTAGCTGTAGTTGCAGGTTACGGTGATGTTGGAAAAGGTTCTGCAGCCTCATTGGTTGGTGCAGGAGCAAGAGTTATTATAACTGAAATTGATCCAATATGTGCTTTGCAAGCTGCTATGGATGGTTTTGAGGTTAAGAAAATGGCTGATGCAGTAAAAGAGGCAAATATTATTGTGACTGCTACTGGTAATAAAAACATTATCGATGCGGAACACTTTAAAAACATGATGGATAAGGCCATTGTTTCTAACATTGGGCACTTTGATAATGAAATCAATATGTCTTGGTTGAATGAAAATTATGGTGCTACAAAAAACCAAATTAAGCCTCAAGTAGATATGTATACTATTGGTGATAAAGATATCATCGTTTTGGCTGAGGGTAGATTGGTAAACTTAGGCTGTGCCACAGGTCACCCATCATTTGTAATGTCTAATTCATTTACAAATCAAGTTTTGGCGCAATTGGAATTATGGAACAATACTGATAAGTATGAAAACAAAGTTTACATGTTGCCTAAGCACTTAGATGAAAAAGTGGCAAGATTACACTTGTCTAAGATCGGAGTAGTTTTAGAAGAATTGACGGACGACCAGGCTGAATATATTGGCATTAAAAAGGAAGGTCCTTATAAGCCAGATTACTACAGATACTAAGAGAAGGGTGATATAACCCTTTTAAAAATACATTTATTAAAGCCCTCTTGTTTTCAAGAGGGCTTTTTTTATTTGAGTACTATTTTTATTTAGCTTCGCAGAGCTGTTCTGGACTTTTCAACTCAATTTGATCGTTAACAAATTGTTGATATTGTTCGTTAAATCAATAAAACGTTCAAACTTTGTCAATTCCTATTCATTTTATAAACTAAATAATTTTAAATAAATTACTACGTATTCATATTGGAAAATTCTTGCATTAAGTATCGTCTTAATTTCATTCTTTAGCTGTTGAAGTAATTATCAGGACTTAAACAGCAGTTACTATGATCGACGGCACTTTTAAATCGTGATGGTTCTACAGGACAAGAAGGTTTAGATTTAGATACAGTAAACTCCCTTGGAAGTAATGACTCAATCGTTGAATTTAAAGATGAAGGACTTGATATAATTAAATCAGTGGACTCCAATTGTTTGCAACAGATTTCTGTAGCCAATGGACCTGAAATTAGAACTTTTGTGAAGGAGTAAACGGTCTTGTGAAAATTATAGTTTTGAGGGTATTGGCGTAAGCCAGAAAATCGAAGTATTATAGTCAAATAGGTCTGCTTTGACTTTAACAAATTCAGGCAGTGAGTTGATAATTACCCAAATTGTAGGAGGTGAAAACCTTGTTGTCTTTAATGGTAGCAAATATTACTAAAGCTCTATAAAAGTAGTTAGAGCTATTGCTAATGCAGGTCAAGATGTTATCGATATTAAGTTAATCAAGCAAATAACGTTCTTGTTACAAAGTCTTCTAGAAGGTTTTTTTATACCAATTTAGTATTAACGAGGCACTATAATCTGGAATCTAGTAAATGTAGTTTCTTGTTTACCCTCTTAGCCAACTTCATTTGATTATTTAGTGAGTAACTTTTTTTTCCAACTAAGAGATCAAAAAAATTAGTGAGGCCACTTAAACCAAAGCTATTTGGAAATGGTGCGGGGGGTCTTTTAAAATCTTCATTGACAATTATCCAGTGTCCATCATTTCTACCTTTGATAAGATAGAAAAGATTTTCTGTTTTCTTAATTAGATCAATTGCATCAACTTTGCCTTCAATATTCACATCTTCACCATCAAGAAAAGCTTTAAATTTTTGATTTTCAATAAATACCAATTTTGAATAGGTATAGTGTCTTGAAAAAGCTTCAATAACAGCTTCTTTGTATATTTTTCTTTCCATTTTAATCTCTTGTAAATTTTCTTCCATTCTGATCGAGTCCTTTTCAGAAAGGTTTCCATATGAAATTGAGGCTTCATAAGCTTCTATCTTTTTTTGCTGCATGTCCAATCTAACCACAAGCACACCTTCCTGAAGAGCTTTTATACTTTCAGAAGATGTTAAAATTTGGCAATTCAGATTCGAAGATGAAACCATTCCGATAGCTATCTGAAACAAACAAAATGTAATTATATAATTTACTGATATTTTCATAACTTAAAATTCAAAGACTAAGGTATAATATAAATTTGTGTTAAGCTGAAAACTGAAGACATATGGTGATAGTATGTAGAATAACAACAAAGGAGTCAAGTTGAAATATTACATTGCTATATATAAAGCAATTCAAGGATCAACGGTGAATAAAATCAAAGGGAAATCCTATAAAAAATGACGAGAAAGATAGTCTTTTGTCGATTTACTCCTAGTAAATAAGATATTATCTCAAATTCATACCTTTTGGCCAAAGTTTAAGAAAAGTTTAAAAAATCTTTGTTTTGATTAAATAGGCATTATGTTAATTTTGCTAGGCTTTAAAGAACAAACAATTATAAACTATGCAAGCATCAGTCGATATAGAAGCTCTAAGTCAGCAAATTCAAATAGATAGTGCATTTTTGGATGATATTAATGCGGCCACATCAAAGGTTATTGTTGGACAAGAATATATGGTACAACGGTTACTCTTAGGTCTATTGGCCAATGGGCACGTTTTGTTGGAAGGTTTACCCGGTCTAGCGAAGACTTTATCCATCAAAACGTTGGCAAATGCAGTAGATGCTAAATTTAGTAGAATACAGTTTACACCTGATTTGTTGCCAGCTGATATTTTGGGAACAATGATTTACAATCCTAGTAAAAATGACTTTACGGTAAGAAAGGGACCCATATTCGCTAATTTTATTTTGGCGGATGAGATAAATAGGGCTCCTGCTAAAGTACAGTCTGCGTTGCTTGAGTCGATGCAAGAAAAGCAGGTCACAATTGGTAAGGAGACTTTCAAGTTGGAAGAACCCTTTTTAGTATTGGCTACTCAAAACCCAATCGAGCAAGAAGGAACATACCCATTGCCAGAAGCACAAGTGGATAGATTTATGCTCAAAGTAAAAATCGACTATCCAACAAAAGATGAAGAAAGGCAAATCATCAAACGTGTTATCAGTGGCGAGACACTTCAAAAAGTAAAAGCTGTTGTCAAACCAGATGTTATTTTAAAAGCCAGAGATTTGGTAAAGAAAATCTACATGGATGAGAAAATCGAAAATTATATTTTGGATATAGTTTTTGCAACACGTAACCCTGAAAATAGCGGATTGGCAGATTTAAGACCTTTGATCAATTACGGAGGGTCTCCAAGAGCAAGTATCAATTTAGCCGTAGCTTCAAAGGCACAAGCATTTTTAAACAGAAGAGGGTTTGTAATTCCCGATGATGTAAGAAATGTTTGTATGGATATTTTGCGTCATAGAATTGGTTTGACTTATGAAGCTGAGGCTGAAAATATCACGCAAGAAAATATTATAGATAAAATAATCAACACGATTGAAGTCCCTTAGCAGAGTATGGACGCTACTGAAATATTAAAGAAAATTCGTAAGATTGAAATTAAGACCAAGGGCCTTAGCAAACATATCTTCTCTGGTGAATACCACAGTGCATTCAAGGGTAGAGGTATGTCTTTTTCTGAAGTACGTGATTATCAATATGGTGATGATGTTCGTAATATCGATTGGAACGTAACTGCAAGGACAGGAGATCCGCATATAAAAGTTTTTGAAGAAGATAGAGAGTTAACCGTCATGTTAATTGTTGATATCAGTAAGTCATCATACTTTGGATCAGTCAATCAATTTAAAAGTGAATTGACTGCCGAAATTAGTGCCATAATTGCATTTTCTGCAATTACAAATAATGATAAAGTCGGAGCAATATTACACACTGATAAAGTTGAAAAGTATATCCCACCAAAGAAAGGGAAATCGCATATTTTGAGAATTATCAGAGAAATAATTTTTTTAAAACCTCAGTCTAACGGTACTAGCTTGGATGAAGCTTTGATCTATTTAAATAACATTCAAAAAAAGCGCGCAATAGTATTTGTACTTTCGGATTTTATGTGCACGGGTTATGAGTCCGCATTGTCTGTCGCTTCAAAACGTCATGATATTATTGGCCTTCACATTTATGATCAAATAGAAAGAGACCTGCCTAATGTTGGCCTAATCAATACCACAGATTCAGAAAGTGGAAAACAAGTTGTTTTAGATACAAGTTCGAAAAAAGTAAGAACTAATTATAACAACTGGTTTGCCAATAATTATGAGTATTTTAAATCAACATTTAACCGTTACAGATCTGACAATATAAGTATTAATACCAAAGATGACTATGTGAAACTATTACTTCAATTTTTTAAAAGAAGATCTTCTTAATGAGGTATATTATTTTTATAGTAGCAATAATTTTTTCCACAAAAGCAAGTAGCCAATCTGTTACTCAAGGATATGTATTGTCTAAAGATTCTATCATCATTGGTGATGTTGTAGATTTGATATATACCATAGAATCTAATGACCCTACACAAATAAAACGCATTGACTTTTCTTCTATGGATAGTCTTCAATCCATAGTTAAAACAAATGAAGCAGATACCTCAGAGTATTTTGCAGAAGTAGATTGGAATGGTGATTTTTACAACTCAAAAACTATTGAAGTAGGTGCAAATTTTTTCAAAAGAGAGAATAATAAATTTACCTATCGAGATACATTTAAAATAAACATTTGGGATGTTGGTGTGTATCAAATGCGATTGCCAATATTGACTTTAGATACCGCAAGAAAAATGCAAAAGTATGATTTGCAGTCTCCTATGCTTTTGGTCAATATTCCTCTAGATGTTGTCAATACAGATTCAACTTCTGTGTTAATGCCAATAACGGATATACTGGTGGAGGAGAAATCTTTTATGGATCGCTTTTGGTTTCTATTTGTTTTACTGCCTTTTCTTTTATTAGGCTTTATAATATATAAATCCATTGAATATAGAAAGAGAATTCAAATCCCAATTCCTGAGCCAGTGAAAATGCCTGCTCACTTTATTGCATTCAATCAATTGTATGATTTAAAGTCAAAAGGATTATGGAAAGAAGGTAAGGTCAAAGAGCATCAATCTCAGCTTACACATATAATTAGAGAGTATCTTGAGAACAGATTCAATATTAAAGCCTTAGAGTCTACCACGGATCAAATATTACAAGCTTTAAAGCAAAAGAATTTTAGTTTGAACCATGAAAGTGATTTGAGGCAAATATTACAGATTGCCGATATGGTTAAGTTTGCAAAGGCAAAACCTCCTGTAGATATCAATGCTGAATTTATTGTAAAGGCAGAGCAGCTTGTAGAGCAAACCCAAATAAAATTAACAGATGAAGAAGAAGAATTACTTCTAAAGGAAAAGCAAGACTACGATGCAATAATGCGAAAGATTAATAAAAAATCATTATTGTTATTGGCAATGCCGTTTGGTGAATTTGAATTTCAACATCCATGGTTTTTATTAGTGCTCTTACTACTCCCACTCATGTGGTATTGGAAGTTTCGGTTAAAGACTAACAAGGACTCTTCAATGACATTCCCAAATGTAGGGTCAATAGAAGATATATTAAGTGTTAAAGCAATGATGGTAACGTATTTACCATTGTTAAGATATATTGGCATGGCCGCTCTTATAATTGCATTGGCAAGACCACGATTGGTTCTTAAAGAAGAGGAAGTAAAAGCTGAAGGGATAGACATTATGTTAGTCATGGATTTATCAAGTAGCATGTTGGCAAGAGACTTCAATCCTGATAGATTGACAGTTAGTAAGGAAATGGCAAAAAAGTTTATTGACAAAAGACCTTATGATCGCATAGGATTGGTTGTGTTTGCGGGTGAAAGTTTTACACAAAGTCCCTTGACAACGGACCATAGAATTGTCAAGGAGTTTTTAACGTCTTTAGAATCTGGAATGCTTGAAGATGGAACTGCAATTGGAATGGGACTTGCGTCAGCTGTTAATCGACTTAAGACCAGTGAGTCAGAAAGTAAGGTTGTTATATTATTGACGGATGGCGTCAATAATGCAGGTTATATCAAACCTATGACTGCAGCTGAAATTGCAAAAGAAATAGATGTCAAAACATATACAATTGGTGTAGGGTCGATGGGAGAGGCTATTTCTCCTATTAGCAGAAGAAGTGATGGTAGATATGTTTTTGGAGTGTCTCGTG
Organism: uncultured Saprospiraceae bacterium; assembly: GCA_905480605.1. Taxonomy (GTDB): domain Bacteria; phylum Bacteroidota; class Bacteroidia; order Chitinophagales; family Saprospiraceae; genus RFSX01. Next base: position 37,909 of record CAJQRD010000064.1, read on the forward strand.
TAGAGATTGATGAAGAATTACTCACTGAAATATCCAAGCTAACGGGAGGTCAATATTTTAGAGCTACCAACGAAGTAGGTCTTGAGCAAATATATTCTGAAATTGATAGATTGGAGAAAACTGAAATTGAGGTATCTGTGTTTAAACGATACTCGGAAGAATTCAGACGTTTTCTAATCTTTGGTTTAATCTGTCTAGTATTGGAATGGATGCTAAGTCAGACAATTCTAAGAACTCACCCTTAATGAATATACATATACTAGGACGGATAATTTTATTTTGTTTCCTAGTATTCTATTCTCCAAACTCTATTTTGATTTTTCAAAACTTCTATATAGATTATTCTTCCGACGCAAGAATAATCTATAAAGATATAATAGATCTAAAGTTAGATAGTGTTCCATTTAAAATCAGTGAATTCAAAAAGGCTGAACCGTTTAATCTGGCAAGTTTACATCTTGAAAACTATCTTGATTTTTTTACAATTTTTATCAATGAAGACGAAGTCAGCTTTAGGCAAAGGAGTAAAAAAAAAGATGAAAGATTAAAAATCATAGAAAAAAACATTGAAGATTCTAGCCCTTATAAAAGATTCGTTCAAGCAGAAATACACTTACAATGGGCGCTTACAAGATCTAAATTTAATCAACTTTTTAAAGCAGGACGTGAAGTCTATAAAGCTTACAATCTGCTTACAGAAAATCAAGCGATATTTCCTGATTTTATTTACAATAAAAAAAGCTTGAGTATCCTGCATTCTTTGATTGAAACAATCACCATTGCAAATGTTTTTAAGAGTATACTGGGGTTGGATGGTTCGATAGATCTTGCTATAGTTGAAATAGGTGAGGTCATTGAATATGGAAAACAAAATGATTTTATATTCAAGGAAGAGGCAGATGCTATCAAAGCGTTAATCCTGTTTTATCAGGCCAATGAAAAAAATGAAGCTTGGTCATTTATACAGGAATCTTCTTTGAATGTTGATGAAAGTTTATTATCTGTTTTTTTGATAGCAAAATTAGCTCAACGAATAGGGGAGAATGAAGAGGCAATCCATATTCTAAAAGAAAAACCAACCAGTTTAGCTTATTCTGAATTTGCCTATTTGGATTATCAAATGGGCCTCTCACTGTTGAGAAAATTGGATCCAGCTTGTAAAAAGTACTTGTTGCAATTTGTACATACATTTGAAGGAAAACATTTTATAAAAGATGCGTATCAGAAACTGGCTTGGGCATCAATTATTTTTGACAATGACTCAATGTCTTATCAACAGTATATGTCGAAAGTTCAATCAGAGGGCGATTATTTGGTAGATGGTGATAAACAAGCTTTATTGGAAAGTGAAGGAAGTATAATACCTAATGTTATCTTATTGAAATCTCGATTGTTATTTGATGGCGGATATTATGAGAACGCCTTTAAAATGCTTGATGAAAACAGGAATGCAATTTCTGTTAATAAACAATTATTTGCCGAATACAATTATAGACAAGGAAGAATACTTCAAAGGTTAAATCGAATTGATGAAGCTAGAAAGCATTTCGATTTCCTTATTCAAAATCATTCGGATGACAAAGAATTTTATGCGTGTAATTCTGCTCTTCAGATGGGACTTATTGAGGAAAAACTAGAGCATTATAATCAAGCTAAAGTATATTTTGAAAAATGTTTAGCCATTAAACCAAAATCATACAAACGAAGCCTACACCAAAAGGCAACGACCGGACTTGAAAGAATTCTAAAATAGATAAGCCTCTGAACTTTTTCAAAGACTTATCTTCAACACCCTTAATATTGAGAATTTAGTTAATTCACGTACAAGATATATCTTGTATAGTTATGGCCTGTAATAATATTGGTGATAAGAGGTAGGATTGTAATAGTTTGACAACTAGTTTACTTATTTTGTATACTCAGTGTAAGTCTATATTGGTTTGGGGCATGAAAAAGCCTTGTGTTAAATGCTTAACACAAGGCTATAACTATCAATAACTTTCTTTAAAGCCATGATTAGCAATGTTACATTAGTGTAAGTTATGTAACAAATCAATTGTCAATTACTGTGCATTTTTCAAGAATTGTACCAATTTCAGAATATAAATGACAATCAGTTTACTTTTTTTTTGTAAGGCTTAAATATGCTTGGTTTTATAATCATTGTATAAACGTTTTGTTCCGAGTAATTCACTTAATTGATAAATGTTTATTTGCTTGTTTAATTTTGAAAAGCCATATGCCCAGATCGAGAGCGTATTTTGTGTTGGATATTTAGACTATTCAAAAGAGTGTAGATATATGTCATAATACTTTATATGTTTTATTACCTTGAAAAGCCCGATACTCTATGCTTTTTTGCTATTTTTAAGTTAGCACTCAAATTAGCCTTAAACGATGACGTCACGAAAATCACAGAACTGCCTCTTATATGCATGGCTATTGTGCTTTGTGCTATTATCTAGTCATAAATTATCTTCTCAAAACAATTGCCCATTTATTTGGCCACTTGATGGTGGAGTGTGTTCTAATTGTGTTCCAAGTGGTTGGGAGAGTGAATTGACAGCTGATATTGTTAATGGCTTAAATTGGTTCGTATGTGATTTGGATGGTTACGGACAATCTCCTCAAGGAGGGAACAGTGTTTTGTTATATGGGACAAACAACAATTCTGAAGCAATTATTACACTTGTGGGTGGCTTAACTCCCGGCGTAGTTTATAATATTGCGTTTTATTGGACGCAAGCATATACGGCATGCCCTGGTGGACTTAATTTTGGTGGTGGGGATTTGCTGATTACAATTGACGGTAATGTGTATGAATTTTCTGGAGCAGATGATTGGGAGTTAGCAGAAATATGCTATACAGCAGAGAATGTAATTGCTGAAATTCACATTACCCTTCAAACAGATATGCCAGGTGTGATCTTAGTTGATTCAGCTATATGTGAAGAGCTACAAACTTGTTGTGAATTAAAAGTCGATGTAAATAACAATATTACTTTGTGTCCAGGTGATGAATTTATTTTTGATGGAAGCTATAGCGATGAGCAAGGTGCAGTAATAGTAGAGTGGACATCTGAACCAGATGATGGGGTTGACTTCTTGGATGATCGTTTTTCGTTAAATCCTACTTTTGTAATCCCAGACATTGGTGACTACAATGGAGAGTCTTATAGATTTAAATTAACAATTACAGATGCTGCTTGTGAACGAGATGAGGAGTTTTTATTGGTGGTTACACCTAGCGAAGTTCCAGAGTTTGAAATTGATTTATGTGAGGTTTTTGGTGATTATGAATTGCCATTCTCATCATTAGATCCATATACAGGTACATGGGAGGGTGATTTTGATTTTGCAAGTTTAGGAGGAACTTTCCAGGAATATACTTTTACTCTGGATGATGACCAGAATAACTGCGTTGAATCAGAAGTTTATGAATTATATATAACAGAAGCGGAACCAGTTATTTTTGCACTTCCCGAGAGCTATTGTGGATTAGATTCTGAAACATATTTTATTGAGTTTACCTCAGATAATGGAGTTGCTGGAACGTGGGACATAGATGGAATATCTCCTGATGACTTATCACCTGATTTTTACACCTATACTTTCGTGCCTGATCCAGAATTACATTGTGCCTATGATTATATTTATATTTTTGAAGTTAAAGAGCCGGACTCATTAACTTTTAATATTCCGTCTACATTTTGTATAGTTCAAGATAATTATATTCTACCGACAATATCTCTTGAAGGCATTCAAGGTGATTGGAATGTTACTGAAATTGATGTTTCTACAGTTGGTATAAACTATGAAGTTGAATTTATAGCTGAAGAAGTTCAAGATTGCTATTATCCATATGTCCACACGTATGAGATTACCACTAGCATTCAGAATAGTTTTTCAATTCCAACTAGTATTTGCAGTACAAATGGAGAGTATCAATTTCCAGTACTTTCAGATCAAGGATACGAAGGGATTTGGACTCCTGCAGTTGTAAATTTTGATTCTTTAAATAGCAATACAATTACATCAACTTGGCAGCCTATTCCTGACCAATCGGATTGCCTGATTCCTTCTTCTCAATCTATAAATATAGAACAGGCGGAGATCTTGAATTTTAATTTGTCTTCGGTAATTTGCCGGATGTCTCCTTCTTTTGTTTTGCCTTTAAGTAATTTGGAGAATACTGTCACAGGGCAATGGAATGAGATAACGATAAACCCTAACCTATTGAATATAGGTGTTAATCTATTTGAATTTACACCTGATGCAATTTATTGTGCAGAGAATTATATTTATACTGTAAATATTGTTGAAGAGTTTGAACCCACTTTTAACCTTGTAACAGGGTTCTGTCCTTCTCAACCTGCTATTACTTTGCCAACGATTTCTCAAGATGGTTATACAGGAGCTTGGACGATACCTGTGATTGAACCTTCTATTCCCGGAACAGTTTCAATTCAATCTACTTTTGTACCTGATCAAGGGCAAGCCAATTGCTTGGATAATTATACTGAAACATTTACAATTGATCTATTGATTGATCCTGCATTTGATATCCCAGAATATATTTGTTCAAATGATTTTCCATATGCCTTACCTGAAATTTCAAACAATGGTGTTCCTGGCTTGTGGAGTATTCAGGTATTGGATAGTAATATAACCGATCAAGTAGTATCTCTTATTTTCACACCTGATGACCTTAGTTGTTATAATGTAATAAACACATCTTTGGAAATTATTCAACTAGACCTTTTAAGTATTGATTTTATAAATGCTTCTGATTGTAATGCTGATGATGGTTCAATTATAATAAATAATCCTATCGCCAATTTTGAATATTCTATTGATGATGGGGTAACATGGCAGACCAATAATATTTTTGACAATCTGGATCCAAACAATTATCAAATATTAGCGAGACCAAATATTTTACAAACCTGTATTCAAGCCTTTGATGCAATTGTCAATGAGCCAGACTTGGTTCAACTTACGTCAATAGAATCAGACAACATTTCAAATTGCACTGTTGATGACGGTCGTTTAACAGCTTTTGCGAGTCTACCCAATGTAGAATATTCTATTGATGATGGAGCATCATGGCAAGTAAGTAATGTCTTTGAAAACTTGTCTTCAGGTTCATACTCAATTTTAGTTCGAAATGCTTTGGGTATCTCATGTCAAGATACTTTAGTATCAAACATTGAAGACTTTCCAGTTACACAAATTTTAATGATTGATTCAGAAAATATAACTGAATGTGAGATTGATAATGGAACTATTGAGGTATTTTCAGCCGAAGGTCAAGATTTAGAATATTCGATAAATGGAACAGATTGGCAGAATGAAACTGATTTTGAAAACATGGCAGTTGGAATTTATATTGTCTATGCTCGATCTTCGATTTCTCCTGATTGCATTGATTCAATTTCTGTTGAATTGGTTGGTCCTGATGTTCCCATGATTGTAGATGTATTGTCTCAAAATACCAATGACTGTCAAGCTTCCGATGGATCAATTAAAATAGACGCAATTGGCAGTAATTTAGAATACTCAGTAGATGATGGTATTACCTGGCAGGATGATTCTTTATTTGAATTTTTAATTGCAGGTATATATAATATTGTAGTAAGAGAAAAAGGAACAACATCCTGTTTGGCTAAAACGGAAGTAACAATTAGTGACCCTGAACCTTTTGTTTTAAATGAAATTGAAACTGAAAATGTAACAACATGTTTTCCTAATATAGGCAGTATAAATGTTATAGCTACAAGTATTTATAATTTGGAATATTCAATTGATGAAGGATTAACTTGGCAAGCCGAAACTGAATTTAATAATTTAGAAAATGGTGAAATTACAGTTTCAGTAAGGCCAATTGATTTTATTAATTGTGAGCAATCACAAGTTGTAAATATTGAATTGTTGCCGCAAGAAATTGAACTTATAGAAGCCAGATTAAGCCAACCTTCTGATTGTGTTACCCGTGATGCTTCAATAGAATTTGTAACTGATATTGGAGGTTTAGAATACAGTATTGATAATGGATCTAATTGGCAACTTGGTAATATTTTTAATAATATCCCAGATGGATTATATACAGCTATTATAAGAAAACCTAATACAACAAGTTGTGAAATTACACATGAATTTGAAGTAAAAACACCTCCTTGTCCTTGTAATGATTTAGTTGTTGATGTTAATGTAAATCATGTTACATGTGAGGATATAAATTCTGGTAATCTAGAAATATTAAATATTGAGGGAGCTTACACAAATGATGATATAAATATTTTATGGTCAAATGGTGTCAGTGGAGAGTCTAATCAAATGTTAGCATCTGGTAGGTATACGTATGATCTTAACTATGATAAAAACTGTGTTTGGTCTGACTCTATTTATATAGAAGATTTTGACCTCATCACCTTTGGATTGCTTTCATTTGATAAGACATGTACTGAAGAAGGTCATATTGAGGTAGTAGACTTTATGGGTGGTAATGGAGAGTATAATTTTTCTATTGATGAATATTTATTCCAAGAAGAATCTGTATTTTACAATTTGGATCCTGGTCAATATATGATTTATGTGATGGACCAACTGGGTTGTCAAGAAAGCGAAAGCATTACATTAAACTCCAATTTAGACCTATCGCTAGACTTAAATGGAATAGATCCAATTATTATAAATCAATCTACATTCTTAAACCCACTAATCAATCAAAGCTCAATTGATAGTTTTGAGTGGTATCCAGAAGTTGGCATTTTAAATCCTGGTGAATTGGTTGCCAATGTTGCACCTAGGGAAACAACTGAATATACGCTTACGATTTATTATGGAGAGTGTATTGAAACACGTTCAATTGTTGTTCAAGTAATAGACAATAGGAAATTTTATGTTGCCAATATTATTTCATTGTCGGATGATAATAACAATATCTTATTCCTGCAAGGAGGTGAAGATTTGGATGTTGCAATTCATAATTTTAATATTTATGATCGTTGGGGAAATAAAGTATTCGCTAAAGAAAACGTCCCTCTTAATGATAGATCTTATGGATGGAACGGCTACTTCAATGGCAAGAAGGCTATAGTGGGCGTTTATACATATTATATCAATTATACATTGCGTGGTACAGTATATAAGGATGCCGGCACGTTGACTCTAATCAGATAGTGGCTTTGATTCATATCTAATTATAACTTCACATAACGTAAGTCATAAAACGTTTACTCAAACACTGATTTCTAAACAGATTCTATTATTTTTGAATCATGAGCGAAAAGAAATTATTTCTACTTGACGGACATGCATTGGTTTATAGAGCACACTACGCTTTTATCAACAGGCCTCTTATCAATTCTAAAGGCATTAATACGTCTGCCATCACTGGATTTGTAAGATTCTTATGGGATATTTTGAAAAACCAAAATCCTACTCATATTGCTGTAGCTTTTGATCCTAAGGGGAAAACGTTCAGGCACGAAGCTTATGAACCCTATAAAGCAAATAGAGATGCAACACCTGAGGATATCTCTATTGCCTTGCCTTATATCCATGAAATAGTTGAAGCCTTCAATATTCCGATCATGATGATTCCAGGATTTGAAGCAGATGATGCCATTGGTACAATTGCCAAGCAAGCTGAAAAAGAAGGTTTTAAAGTTTACATGGTTACGCCTGATAAGGATTACGCTCAATTGGTTTCAGAGAATATATTTATGTATAAGCCTTCACGCTCTGGAAATGGTGTTGAGGTTTTAGGAGAGCCAGAGATTTTAGAAAAATGGGACATCGAAAATGTATTGCAAGTTATTGATGTATTGGGTTTACAAGGAGATAGCGTTGATAATATTCCTGGAATACCGGGTATTGGTGCAAAGACTGCAGTAAAGCTATTGAAGATTTATAATTCTGTTGAAGGCATAATTGAAAATGCTGAAGAATTAAAAGGCAAACAAAAAGAAAATATTATAAACTTCGCGGATCAAGGTTTGATGTCAAAGGAATTGGCAACCATCAAATTAGATGTGCCTATTCAATTTGATGCAGATAAATATGTAGTTGAAAAGTATAACCGAGATAAGTTGGCAGAGCTATTTGCGAATTTAGAATTCAGATCTTTGGCAGATAGTGTATTAGGGAAATCTGAACCAAAACAAGGTGATCTGTTTGGTGGCGGTGGTGATGAAACAAAACCAAAGGCCAAAATTAAGCCAGTTCCTGAATACTCAGTTAGTGATCATAATATTGAAAATACACCTCATGAATATCACTTCGTAAATACCAATGAAGAAATAATAAGTTTAGCCGAAAAATTGGCCAAACAAAAAGTAATTTGTTTTGATACCGAAACAACTGGCATTGATGCAAACCAAGCCGAGTTGGTTGGGTTGGCATTTTCCATAGAACCAACTAAGGGGTATTATGTTCCAATAGCTGAGGATAAAGAGGAAGCTAAAAAACGCATTGATATTTTCAGACCAATATTAGAGGATGAAAGTATATTGAAAATAGGACAAAATATCAAGTATGATATTTTAATTATGAGGTGGGCCGGTGTTGAAGTAAAAGGGCAACTGTTTGACACTATGATTGCCCATTATTTGCTTGAACCAGATTTGAGACACAAGTTAGATTATATATCTGCCGCTTTGTTGAATTACAAAATGGTTCCTATTGAGGCTTTGATTGGTAAAAAAGGAAAAAACCAATTGAGCATGCGAGATTTGGATCCTGAAAAAGTATCTGATTATGCTGCTGAAGATGCTGATATTACCTTGCAAGTGAAATCTATTTTGGATGAAGAACTGAAAGTACAAGAGCTTAAAGAATTGTATCTGAAAGTGGAGGAACCTTTAATCAATGTATTGTCAGAAATTGAATATAACGGGGTTCGTGTCGATGGTGATTTTCTAAACAATTATTCAAAGGAATTAGAAATAAAAATTAGAGAGGAAGAAAAGGGAATATACGAAATGGCAGGTGTTAATTTTAATATTGCTAGTCCAAAGCAAGTCGGTGAAGTGTTGTTTGATAAAATGAAAATTCCTTACCGATGGAGAAAGACTGCATCTGGGCAATATTCAACCGATGTTGAAAAATTAACTGAACTGTCTACAGATAATGAAATTGTCAATAAAATTTTGACTTTTAGAATGTATTCTAAATTGAAGTCCACTTATGTTGATGCTTTGCCTTTGATGATAAACCCTAGAACGGGAAGAGTTCACAGTAACTTTAATCAAGCAAGAGCAGCAACAGGAAGACTAAGTTCTGACAATCCAAATTTGCAAAACATTCCTATTAAAAATGCAGCAGGAAGAGAGGTTAGAAAAGCATTTGTACCAAGAGACGAAGATCATATTTTGCTGGCAGCTGATTATTCTCAAATTGAATTGAGATTGATCGCTGAAATTTCAAAAGATGAATTTATGCTTGAAGCTTTTCATGCTGGTAGAGATTTTCACAGAGCAACAGCAGCTAAGGTCTTTAATGTAGAATTTGATGATGTGACTCCAGAACAACGTCGAAATGCAAAAACTGTAAATTTTTCTATTATCTATGGAGCAGGTGCAACAAATTTGTCGAAACAATTAGGTATCAAAAGGTCAGAAGCTAAGGAATTGATTGACAATTATTTTTCACAATTTAAAGGCTTAAAGAATTACATGAATGATACAATTGAGTATGCACGAGAACATGGTTATGTCAAAACACTGGTTGGTCGAAAAAGGATACTAAGAGATATAAACAGCCGCAATGGTTTGGCAAGAAGTAATGCTGAGCGTATGGCCATCAATACCCCAATTCAAGGATCTGCTGCTGATATGATTAAATTGGCTATGATTAATGTACATGAGGCCATGATTAAAGGCAACTACAAGTCAAAGATGATTTTGCAAGTTCATGATGAATTGGTATTTGATATTTACAAGCCTGAACTAGAAGAAATGACAGAATTAATTGTCAAGAATATGAAAGATGCACTCCCAGGATTATCAGTGCCAATTTTGGTAGAGCCTGGCACTGGGCAAAACTGGTTAGAGGCGCATTAAGTTTACACCACTAATCTTTTGTTCCAGCGTTGTTGTATCTGATAAATGTATTTTTATAAATAATTTTATATTCAAAATAAATTGTCGAAGTTGTTACATCTAGATAGTATGGGCCAAGTTCGGCATAGTTGGCCGCTATTATCTTACCGTTATTAGGGTTTGTAGCAGGCGGATTTCGAATGCCGTAATTTTAATTGTCACCACCATCAGCATTCTCATCTTGATATGCTTCGTTTGAGTCACTAAATCCATCATCATGGCTATCTGGGTCTATGTATTTGGGTAAGCCAGTTCCATTTAAATCCATGATGAGAAAGGAAATGTTGGCATTTAATGGACATTAGTGGTAGTGTTAGCGAAACCATCGAAAGAAGATATATTGAGCCCAGCTTGCATTCTATTATCAGAAAAGAACCGCGTCGCAGGAACAATGGAACCATCAAAAGTTACAGTGTTATCTGCGGAATACTACCTGATACTGCCCAGTATAGAAAAACCGTCCCAACTTCAGCATCAGCTGGGATTGTTAGATCACCATAGACAGTACTACTTAGTTATGCAGCATTTGTGTTATTGTCATTATTTCTGAAAGTATCAGCAGTTGTAATGAAGTCTACACTATCGTTAATTCTTGATAAAATCCAACAGGAGATTGCTCCAATACCATAGGTATAGGAAAAATAATAAATAATTGAAAGTAGAAAGTGAGTTGTATTAGAGCATGTTTACAATTGGATGAAAGTGAAAGGTCAAAACAATTACACCATTAACAATAATTCAAAAGAATAAATACTAAGTTGGTGTTTTGCAAATAGTCAGCTATTTTACTTAATTAATGGTTGGCACCAGATATTAATATGATAAATAGTTAAATTCACCTTAACACAGTTAAAGCATAGTTAAACTGGAAACGAATTCTGCCGTAATTTTGTATTTAATAGTACATTACACATCCAAACAAACTAAAAATTAATACCAATGAAATTATTTTCAACCATCGCAGTTCTAGGTTTAGCCATTTTTATGACTTCATTCGAAGGAACTATGAGTACTGTGCCTTCAGTAGATGTAAAAACATTGGATGGCAAGACTGTAAACATTAAAGATTATATATCTAAAGATAAAATAACTGTGATGAGTTTTTGGGCAACTTGGTGTAGTCCATGCAAAAGAGAATTAGATGCTATTATGGATGTATATCCCGATTGGCAAGAAGAATATGATGTTGAATTACTGGCAATTACTATTGACGATGCAAGATCTTTAGCAAAAGTACCAGCAATGATTGAAACCAAAGGCTGGGAGTACACAGTATTAGCTGATGTTAAGCGTGAATTGCAAAAATCATTAAATTTTCAGACAGTTCCTCAAACATTTTTGATTGATAAAAATGGAGAAATTGTATACACTCACTCTGGGTATAATCCAGGTGATGAGTTTGAACTTGAAGACGAGATTAAGAAATTGGCTGAATAAGTCATTTTTCCAAGAAAATATTAAAAAAGGGATTCAATAAATTGAGTCCCTTTTTTTAGTTAATTACTATAAGAATAATCATAAGAATCAGCATTAGGTTTTTGAATCATTTCCTTATCATTTAAAACCTATTCTTTGCAATAGCGTTTAATAGTTTTTTAGAGTACTTTTGCAACTTAAAATTTATACATGTCAAGTAACTTCAACAGTTTAAAGGTTATTGAGAAAATTAATGAAACTGTAGACAGCAGTTCTTTTTTATTAGAAATACCAGAGTCTATTAAAGATTCTTATGCTTATAAAGCGGGGCAGTATCTAACAATCAAAGTCGTTGTGAATGGCGAAGAATTGAGAAGGGCTTATTCTATTTTTACATCTCCAAGTGAAAATAAATTTGGCTTTACCGTCAAACGAGTTGACAAAGGTAAAGTGTCAAACTATCTGATTGATAAATTATATGAAGGTGATTCAATTGAAGTGATGGCTCCTGAGGGAAAATTTGTCCTAGAACCAAATGTTGATTTAGGGCGTGATCACTATTTTATTGCAGGAGGTTCTGGAATTACACCCATTATGTCTATGATAATGACAGTGTTAGAAGAAGAACCTAAAAGCACTGCTTATTTGATTTATGGAAATAGAAATGAGAACAATATCATTTTCAAATCAAAGCTTGATCAATTAGAATCAAATTATAAAGATCAATTTGTAGTATCACATGTTATATCTCAACCTACCAAAGAAAAATCAGGTGGTTTAAAAGGCTTGTTTTCCAAAGGTAAAATCTCTTGGGGTGGGATCACTGGACGTATTAATAATAAATGTTTATTGACCTTTATGGATGAAAATCAATCTAAGTCAAAAAACAACTATTATTACCTGTGTGGACCTGGTGGCTTGATAGATACAGCTGAAGTATGCTTAAAAGAAAGTGGTGTTGATAGCACTAAAATTAAAAGAGAATACTTTACAAGTGCAGATACCGCAGCAGCTTCAGGGATAGAGGGATCAAGTGATGCAATAGTTAGTGTTAGTTTAAATGGTGAGAAATTTAAAATTAATGTATCAAAAGATAAAACAATTTTAGAAGCCCTTTTGGATGAAGGTAAAGATGCACCGTATTCATGTACTTCTGGGGCTTGTTCAACTTGTATTGCGAAAGTAAAAGAGGGTAGTGTCGAAATGGATGCGTGCTTTGCTTTAGATGATGATGAAATTAAAAGCGGTTATATCTTAACATGTCAAGCAAGAGCAACTACGCCAACTTTAGATATTGATTTTGATGCATAAAAAAACGTTTAATACGTATTACTAGAAAGTAATAATTGAAACAAAAAAGACGAAGTTGATATAATATCAACTTCGTCTTTTATATTTATTTCATGAATGGAAAGAGTTGTCAAGCTGATCTTTGTCTTCTCATAATTCTAATAGCCTCCATTGCAAATGCAATTCCAAGGATTAATTCCTGATCCTCTTCTGTGTCAACGGCTATGCCATATCGTTTGTCTCGACTCATTGACTTTCTTGAAACTCTAGCCACATCTTCCATGCCATTGTTAATTGTAAATTCTTTCATAGCAAAGCTTCCACCAACTTGATAAGTGAGGTCATCTGTCTCTACGTCAAAGTTGTTTTTAAAAATGCCACTAGTGCTTTTTATTCTTGCCAATAACTGACCATCTCTAAACAGGTTGAAATTTGTTTTAAAAAATTTAAACACATGATTTAGAGTCATAGCTTCATGTCCATAAGAATCATAGAAAATATAACTTGAACGGAAAAGTCCTTTTCGCTTTACTGTAAAAAGCAATTTTGAATTTTCAGTGATTTCATATTTTGCAAATATGAACCCCTTCTTGGATATGTTGTATAGATTAAAGTTCATTGAGGTTTATGCTTTGTATCTAATCCACTTTCCTATTTCCTTAAAATTCACCTTCTTTCCATACATTAAAATACCTACTCTGTATATACGGCCGGCAAACCATGCAAAAAACCAACAAGCTAAAACTAAGAATAAGATCGAAAGTAATAATTGCCAAACAGGTGGGTCAAAGGCCAATCTCGATGGCATTATGATTGGTGATGTTAATGGAAAAAGTGATCCAAAAAGCGCCATTCCTCCATTGGGATTTTCTAAAGTTCCTGGCAGCATCATAAATGCAACTATTACAGGAATCATAATAGGCAACATCAATTGTTGTCCTTCTCCCATGTCATCTCCCATAGCTGCTCCAACAGCTGCAAATAAAGATGAGTAAATAAAGTAACCACCAAAAAAGAAAATTACAAATGATGGTATAATGAACAACCAATTCATTTGTCCCAGTTCTCTTAATATGTTTGCAGGATTAATTTCATTCAACTGCTCGGTTGGAAGACCTCCAGTCTGATTTACTATCTGTTGCATTTGATCTGGATCAGTTGAAATCCCTAAGGCCATACTAACACCAATCGAGATTAGTGGGATTAGAATTAACCAAAGTGCAAGTTGAGTCAAGCCAACGCCGCCAACACCTAAGATTTTTCCTAACATGAGAGTAGTAGGTTTGACAGAGGATATTATAACTTCTACAATTCTATTGATTTTTTCTTCCATGACCGACCTCATTACCATGCTTCCATAGATGAAGATGACCATGTACATTATAAAACCCATGATGCCGCCTAATACAGTTCCAATTACTGTTGAAAGTTTTGACGATGTATTGTCTTGTTCTTTTCCATCTTCAGTTAATTCACCAATGGCACCATTTTCCATATTGATGTCCATTTTAAAGCTGTTGAGAATATCTCTATCAACACCTGACTGAGCAATTTTATATTCTTTAAAAGAAGATTCAATATTTCTTTCAATATCACTAATAGTTGAAAGGCTTAATTTTTCAATGCTGTAATATTCTATTTTGTGCTTAACGTCTTTTACGTCCTGAAAAGGAGGAATGTGAACCAATAGATCATGACCTTCTTTTTTATAGTCTTCTTTCAATCTGTTAAGCGGGGCTGCACTAAACTCATAGTCATGTTTGTACTTTTCAATCTTTGCTTCACTAAATATTTGAGACTCATCCTTAACAAGAACTTTCTTGTGTGACTGGCCACCTTTAGCAGAAAAGTATCCCGATAATAACATCAATAACCCAAAGGCAATAGGTGTTAAAAGAGTCGTCAGGATAAACTTTTTATTTTTAACTCTAATAAAATATTCACGTTTTATAACTAGCAAAAGTTTATTCATTTTATCGTTGTTTTGTGTTGGTTAAAAGGATTAATGAGATTCAACTTGTTTAATGAATATATCGTTGAGTGTAGGCAGAATCTCATTGAATGCCAATACGTGACAACCTTGTTTCACAGCTTGGCTGATGATGTCATTGCCATTTTGTCCTTCTGTTAATTTGATTGTTATACTTGAATTTGATTTCTTAACTACATTGAAGTTCGATAAATCGGGCGTACTGCCTTCAAAGTCAAGTTTAAATTTATGTTCTTTAAATTTTTGTTTGATTTCATCAACATTTCCTTCCAGCATAACTTGACCATCGTTAATTAAAACGATGTCTTCACAAATTTCTTCAACTTGCTCCATTCTATGGGTAGAGAAAATTATACTTGTTCCATTTTCCTTTAATTGACGAATTTCCTCTTTGATTAAGTTGGTATTGATGGGGTCAAGACCTGTAAATGGTTCGTCAAGAATAATGAGTTTAGGATCATGAACTACAGTGGCAATAAATTGTACTTTTTGTTGCATTCCTTTAGAAAGTTCTTCAACTTTTTTATGCCACCAGTCTGTTATTTCAAATTTTCGTAGCCAGTGATCAATTTTTTGTTTGGCCTCCTTTGTACTCAATCCTTTTAACTGAGCCAAATATAATAGCTGTTCACCTACTTTCATCTTTTTATAAAGACCTCTTTCTTCTGGCATGTAGCCAATATCTTTTGGATGGTATCCATTTAGTTTTTCACCATCTAGAAATACATCGCCAGAATCAGATCCAGTTATCGAGGTAATAATTCTGATAATAGATGTTTTTCCTGCCCCATTTGGTCCGAGAAGTCCAAATATTTTTTGCTTTTGAACATCAAATGAAACACTATTAACAGCTAAATGATTGTGATATTGTTTTACCACATTTTTGAGCGATAATATTGGCATATTGGTTTTTATTATTTGTTTCTTTAAAATAAAAGGAAAATTACATAAAATGTTTGTCAAATAGACAAGACTATACTTTTTTGGTATATAAGCTTATTTTTTGGAGATTATAGTTTTGTTAAAATAATGCAAAATGGAGTTTTTTTTACATTGGTCTTGTTATTTGATATATAAAGTGACATTATAAAATGATAAATAACCTGTTTTGATAGGGAATTATTGCTATGTTTTATAAAGCACTTTTAAATAAACACTTGATTTTAAATCTTTTGTTTTACTTTTAAATGGCTCATTATTCAAAAATCAACACAAAATACAATGAAACACTTATTATCTTTATTTGTAGTATTATTGACAATCAATATTCAAGCACAAGTATCTGAAAAATCTGCTTCTCTCAGTTTAGGTGACCAAATGGCATATGCTATGGATCATAAGAATGCTGACAAAAAGACTGTTGAAAAAATAGTTGAAAAGGCTTTCAAACAATATGGTAAGGTAAAACGCAATAGAAAAGCCAACGAGTGGACATGTGAATCTTGTGAAATATCAATGATTGCTGGACAGCCAATTAACGTATATTATAAAGTTGAGAAGAAAAATGGTTTTATAAGAACATACACTTTTTTTGATGATGGAACAAAGTTCTTGACAAGTGATAATGATAGTAGAGCGTCAAGAGCAATCACCCAATTAAATCTTGAAATTTACTTTGATGTTTTACGAGCAGTAATATCAGAGGAGTTAAAAAATGAAGAAAAGAATCTTAAAAACTATGGAAAAGATTTATCAAAATTAAGTAAAAAGGAGGAAGGTTTGCATGGCGATATTGATAAATATCTACAGAAAATTAAGGACGCTGAAAAGGAAATTGAAAAAAATCTTTTAGAGCAAGAGGAGAAAAGAATGCAAATTGCAAAACAAGAAAGGTAACTGAGTGAAGTTAAGAAAAAGCTAAACAATTTAGGTAATCAATAAATGACTTTGTTGAAAAGTATCCACAAATCATAATATTTTGTCATAACTTCTTCTTCTAAAATAAACATATAACTTCTTCATTATGAGCGGTTCCTCCCCCATGATGAGGAAGTATTTCACATTATAAATACTGTTATCAACATTTATTCAATGTTCGCCAACAGCTCTATATCTGTACTCCTACCTAGATTGATATTTAATTTTTATTTAATGTTAGCTTTACACAAAACTTAATTAGCACAAATGGCGAAAGGTACTTACAAGAAAAGAGAGGAGAAGTCTGATGACATGAGTCAATTGGTTTATGGAAGAGTAATGCCGCAGGCTGTTGATTTAGAGGAAGCTGTTTTAGGTGCTGCTATGTTGGATAAAGGTGCTTTTTCAATAATAATTGAAAAATTAAAATCAGAAACGTTCTATATTCCAGCACACCAGGAGATTTTTCAGGTTATGATGGATTTGTTTGCAAATTCTAAACCTATTGATATATTGACCGTTCATGAAGAATTACGTCGAAAAGGGAAACTGGATTCTCTTGGGGGTGTAAATTATTTGATGGATCTGACAAACAAAGTGGCATCAGCCGCTAATATTGAATATCATGCACAGATTATTGTTCAGAAATTTATTCAGAGATCATTAATTGAGGTTTCAACTAGGACAATCAAAGATGCTTATGAGGATTCAAAAGATGTTCTTGAAATGCTTGATCATGCAGAGAAAGGACTTTTTGATATCACAGATCAAAACCTAAATACTGGATACCAACCGGTAAGTACAGTAGCCGCGAGAGTTGCAAAAAACATTGAAGCGCTTTCCGAACGTACAGATGGTTTAACTGGAGTTACAACCGGGTTTATGGATCTTGATAAAATGACAAACGGATGGCAATCATCTGACCTTATCATTTTAGCTGCTCGTCCTGGTATGGGAAAAACAGCATTTACTTTATCCCTTGCCAACAATGCAGCCCATAACAATCAAGGTGTCGGTATCTTCTCACTGGAGATGTCAGATGACCAGTTGGTTCAACGTTTGATTTCAATGGAATCTATGATTCCTGCCTCAAAGTTGAGAGAGGGTAGTTTGGATAAAGATGAATTTAAGCGATTACACCAAGCTGTGGAGAAGCTTTCAAGTATGCCAATTTTTATTGATGATACTCCAGCAATTAACATTTTTGAATTGCGTGCCAAATGTAGACGTTTAAAGCAAAACAACAATATATCAATGATTGTCATTGATTACCTGCAGTTGATGACAGCAGGTGATAAATCCAAAGGAGGAAACAGGGAACAAGAAATTTCAGCTATTTCAAGAGCTTTGAAAGGGATGGCGAAGGAATTGAAAATCCCAGTTATCGCTCTATCTCAGTTAAGTAGAGCTGTGGAGACAAGGGGGGGAGATAAAAGACCGCAACTATCGGATTTGAGGGAATCAGGTGCGATTGAGCAGGATGCGGATATCGTTACATTTATTTATCGTCCAGATTATTATGCCTTGGCAGATGGTGTGGATATGCCAGACAATATCGCAGAAGTAATCATAGCCAAGCACAGGAATGGTTCATTAGGAACAGTTAACTTGAGATTCTTAAAAGAGTATGTTAAGTTTGTCGATGATGACTCTTCTGGTTTTAGAAATATGCCTGGCCAAGAAGGTGAGGATATTTTTGGAGATGGGGGCAACAGCTTTATTACAAGACCTTCAAGAATGAACTCTGATACTGACGATATTTTTTTTGATGCCTAAATTTTTAATGATATGATGCGACTTAATAAATATATAGCTCACTCAGGTGTTTGCTCGAGGCGTAAAGCTGGTGACTTGGTTAAAAACGGATTTATAAAAGTGAATGGAAGAAAAGAAACCAATCCTGCAATAGAAATCAATGATGATGATGAGGTAGAATATCTGGGAAAGGTTCTTAAACCCGTCAAAGAAAAAATATATCTCCTAATGAACAAACCACGTAACGTCATCACAACCATGGAGGATGAACGTGGTAGAAAAACAGTTTGGGATATCGTGAAAGAAAAAGTCGACCACAAAGTATATCCAATTGGGAGATTGGATAGAAACACGACTGGTTTGTTGCTTATGACCAACGATGGTGATTTGGCACAAAAATTATCTCATCCTAGTTGTAAAATCAAAAAAATATATCACGTTGTTTTAGATAGACCTTTGACAGAAGAGCATATCAATCAAATTTCAAAGGGTGTAGTTTTAGAAGATGGCCGGATTAAAGTCGATCAGATTTCATACATTCAAGAACAAGGGCCAAATCATATCGGTGTAGAATTGCACAGTGGTAAAAACCGAATCATCAGACGCCTATTCGAACACTTCGATTACGAAGTTGAAAAATTAGATCGTGTATTTTTTGCTGGACTTACAAAGAAAGACTTGCCAAGAGGTTGGTCAAGAAAACTGAATGAGAAGGAGATAATTATGTTAAGACATTTTCAGAGTGGCAAATAAAATATTTTGCGGTTCGTAAATTATTGTAATGGCAGATGCGACATTGTATAAGTTGGTTAATCACTATATTGGTAGTATTCAATTATATAAATGTGCTAAGATATTTCCTAAATAACAAGCAAGAGCTTTCCTATATATAGTTTTAATTAGGCCCACTTTAATAACGATATTTCAAAGTATTAAAAGGTTGATTTTTGCATCATAGAACCTTATTACTGAAATTTTCCAACCTACATTTTTAAATCATGCTAAATAATAAAATAAACTTATGGATATCTTGAAACAGTCAAAACGATTAAAAGAATTCAAAAAGTCCGTAACCAATAAGTTTGCTATATACAACAGTCTTTTTCTTAGCTTGCCTTTTGGTGACGTGAAAAATGTAGGAAAGTTAATTCCACTTTTGATTGACCAATGTGAAGAAGGATTGAATGAAGGTAAAAGTCCTCAAGATATTCTAGAAGTGTTTTTCACAAATTTTGCTGACATAACTGATGTTCGTGAAAGACTAGATTTTATGTTCAAAACTATTCAATACGTTGAACGACAAGTCGTGCTTTATGATAGTGTTGAAGATGCGGCTTTTCCTAAGCTTCAACAATTCACGGATTCTTTTTCGATTAAAGATTATTCTAGGTTGATTGAAGAGAATAAAAATAAAGAAAAGATTGCTGAAAAATTGGCATCCTTTAGTGCAAGAATAGTGCTTACAGCACACCCAACACAGTTTTATACTTCAAATGTTCTTGACATAATTGATGAATTGAGAAATCTAATTGATAACAATCAGATAGATGACATTGATACGACCTTGCAGCAATTGGGATTGACATCTTTGGTTAATGCAAAAAAACCAACGCCATTGTATGAAGCTAAAAACATTATTCACATTTTACGTAAAACTTATTATACCGCTATTGGTGATCTTTTTCAATACATTAAAAGCAATGTCAATGATGAAAGTTTTGACAATTACAATATTATCAAGTTGGGATTTTGGCCAGGAGGTGATAGGGATGGAAATCCTTTTGTAACAGCTCAAACTACAGCTGATGTAGCTGATGAACTAAGGATAAGTATTATGAAGTGCTACTACAATGATTTGAAAGCGCTTCGTAAAAAACTTACATTTCAAGGCCTTCAAGAAAATTTCGATAACTTAATCGGCAGTGTTTATAAAGCAATGTTTGATGCTAAGAGTATAATCACATACCCTGAAATGATCGAAAAATTGAAGTCCATCAAACATACTTTGATCAAAGATTATCACAGTTTATATATAGATCAGCTTGACGAGTTCATAGACAAGGTTCATATATTTAAAACCAATTTTGCGACCTTGGATATTCGTGAAGATCATAGCAAGCATCACTTAGCTGTTGAATCAATTTTAAAAAACCAAGGGGTTATAAAGGAAAGTTTAGATGAACTTAGTCAAAGTGAGTTGATCGATTGTTTACTAGAAAAAGAAATTTCTTTAGACGCAGAAAATTTTGAAGAAGAAAGAACAAAGGATATCATTACTAACATCAAACAACTGAAATTAATTCAACAAAAAAATGGAGTGGATGGATGCAATCGCTATATAATTAGTAATTCAGAAGATGTTTTTTCAGTGCTCTTTGTTTTTGGATTATTCAGATGGTGTGGTTGGAAAACTGAAGAAATCACTTTTGATATTGTGCCATTGTTTGAGACGATGAAAGGCATGGAAACGGCAGGAGAGGTGATGACAACACTTTTTGATATACCAAGTTATCGTAAGCATATAAGCCTAAGAAATGATAAGCAAACGATTATGCTTGGTTTTTCTGATGGAACTAAAGATGGCGGATATTTAAAAGCAAATTGGTCAATTTTAAAAACGAAAGAGACCTTGAGTAAGGTTTGTGATACTAACGGAATCAATGCCATTTTCTTTGATGGCAGAGGAGGGCCACCTGCAAGAGGAGGTGGTAAAACGCATAGGTTTTATGCAGCCCAAACAAAAGATGTGGCTAACCATGAGATTCAATTAACTGTTCAAGGGCAAACTATTACAAGTACATATGGTACCAGAGATCAGTTTATGCATAATGCAGAACAGTTGCTGACTGCAGGTTTAAGTAACAATATTCCTGGAAAAGAACATTTTATTTCAAAGGATCATCGACAATTAATCGAAGCACTTTCTGATTTAAGTTTTGAGAAATACGACGCATTAAAAAATCATGAAAAATTCATTTCTTATTTGGAGCAACGAAGCACTTTACAATATTACAAAAATGCAAATATTGGAAGTAGACCAGGAAAGCGTGGAAAGAAAGCAAAACTGACGCTTTCAGATTTACGTGCAATTTCATTTGTGGGTTCATGGAATCAATTGAAGCAAAATGTACCAGGATATTTTGGATTAGGCACTGCTATTAAGACAATCGCCGATCAAGGCAAGTTAGGAGAATTGAAGCAGCTATTCAAAGACGAACCCTTCTTTCGGGCTTTAATGATGAACAGTATGATGTCTTTAACCAAAACGAATTTTAACCTGACCAGATATATGAGAGAGGATTCTGAATTTGGTGAATTCTGGAGCATACTTTATGATGAATGTCAATTGTCTAAAAAAATGTTATTGGAAATTTCCGGGCAGAAAAATTTGATGGAGAACGAACTTGTTTCTAGGGAGTCAATAAGAATTAGAGAAACTATAGTTTTACCATTGTTGGTGATTCAGCAAAATGCTTTGTACCATATTAATCAAGGTTCTGAATTCAAAGAACTGTATCAGAAAATAGTAACGCGTTCATTATACGGGAATATTAATGCAAGTAGAAATTCTGCTTAATTTGAATAGAAAATTGCCGAGGACAATTAGTGATTTTTTATAAAAAAATTGGGCAATAGTAAGGAGTAATAAAGTTTCTTATTATGAATATTTGAAGAATTTTGATCTAAATTTGAAAAATTTGAAAGAGATTACATGTGTGCTATTTGATATGGACGGAGTCATAATTGATTCTGAATTTATCCATAAAAAAGCTTATTACGAAACCTTTATTTCTTTAGGTTTAGATGTGTCTGATGAGCTATACAAAACCATAACTGGATCCTCCACTATAAATGTTTTTCAGAAATTGATTGCACACTTTAAATTGGATGAAGATCCAAACGAATTGGTCTTAAAGAAACGAAATCGCTATATCAATTATTTTGAAAATGATCCAACTTTGCACTTAGTAAATGGGGTAGAAGAAATTATTAAGTATTTTTATAATAAAGGAATTACTTTAATATTGGCTTCTTCTGCTTCGATGCCAAATATAGAACGCGTATTTAAGAGATTTGATTTAAATCAATACTTTACAGCTAAAATTAGCGGAGCAGATTTAGCCAAATCTAAACCGCATCCAGAGATTTATGAAAAAGCGGCAATGTTAGGAAGTACAGCCAAAGAAAATTGTATTGTAATCGAAGATTCTGACAACGGAATACAAGCAGCAAATGAAGCTGGGATCTTTGTTTTCGGATATAAAAACCCAATGTCAGCAGATCAAAATTTAAAAAATGCTGATACAATAATTACTGATTTTAGTGAATTGAAAAATTATGTTTAAATAAATTACTATCAGAAGTTTTCCTAGCTAAGATTATTAAAATAATTCTGTATTGCAGAAAATCCTTTTATGATAGCAATAAAGCGAAGCAATCGTAAAGCAAAGTAATCGTAAAAGCGAAGCTAAAACCGCATTTTTTATCGAAGTTTAAGATTTGAGGCCTTTATTTTAGTGTTTAACTCCCTAATCGCTCAATTATTTTATCATTTCTAACTAGATTATACCCTAAATCGCAATATTTTATTGTCACTTCACATATATTTGCAACTTTTATGATTATGGAAGACTGGGAAATAGATTTTCACTGGCTAAAAGTGAGGCATATGTTAAAAAGTGTAATGAATATTGATTCATTACCAGAAATGAAATCTATCCTTTTTCTTATTGGATTACAGGAATACGGCCGTGTCAGTAAAGATTTTTCTAAAGAGGAAAAGCAAGATTTGATTCATATCGCAGCATGTGCTCTTTTGGAAAAAGAAGGTTATTATAAATTTACAGGAAGAGATGGTGATGGATGGCCACATTGGGATATTGAAAAGCCTTTTAATATTAAAGGTCATGAAGAGCAAGAAAAAATTTTAAAACGAAATATCATTGACTACTTTAAAAAGTTAGATCAACCTATTGTTAATTAAAAAATATTGAAAACATGATTAAGAAGTTATTTTTAATTTGTACTGTTTTGTCAATTATCTCTTGTGCCCCAAAGCAAGAATTGGTCTTGTTGGAAACAGACTACGGCAACATGAAAATTTCATTATATGATTCAACACCATTACACAGAGATAATTTTAAAAAATTGGTGAAAGAAGGATTCTACAATGATTTACTTTTCCATAGAATAATCAAGGGATTTATGATACAAGGTGGAGATCCTAAATCTAAAGGTGCTGATGCTTCAGCAAGATTAGGTGGTGGTGGACCAGGATATCAAATCGATGCTGAAATAGGAGCTTATCATTTTAAAGGAACATTGGCAGCTGCTAGAACAGGTGGGCCAAGTAATCCTGAAAAACGTTCTTCGGGATCTCAATTTTATATTGTACAAGGAAGACAAACTCCAGCAATGCAATTGCAGCAGATGGCTACTCAAAAAGGAATTAAGTACTCTCCAGAAGATATAGCTAGGTATGAAACTGACGGAGGAACTCCTGGGCTAGATGCTGACTATACTGTTTTTGGTGAAGTTATCGAAGGCATGGATATCATTGATAAAATTGCAGCGGTACAAACAGCACCTGGTGACAGACCAGTTAATGATGTAAAAATGAAATTAAGCATCGTTAAGAAGTAAATTTGAGATCAATATTATTTTTTACGATTTTATTATTGGCAACAGCTTGTTCAAAACCTGTTGCCAATTTTTTAGTTGAGGGTGACACTCAACTGATATTTCCAATTACATTTAAAAACATATCTACTAATGCTGAGAAGTATACTTGGAAAGTAGATGATAAAATAGTGAGCGAAGATGTAGATCTTCAATATTATTTTTACGAATCGGGAAGGCATTCAGTTCAATTGATCGCAACTAAGGGACATAAAAGTGTTTCGGAAGCTAATGATGTTTTTATTGATCCTCCCTCAACTTGTTTGGTTCTTTTAAAAACTAATTATGGCAATATGACATTGTCTTTGAATGAAGAAACGCCAATGCATTTACAGAACTTTGTTGACATGGTAAACAGTGGATACTATGAAGGTGTCATTTTTCATAGGGTAATGGATGGATTTATGATTCAAGGAGGTGATGACAAATTGCGAAAAACAAGATTTAAAGGAATAATTCCTGATGTAATACAGCCTGAAATAAACAATTCATTATATCACACACGAGGAGCGTTAGCCGCTGCAAGAATGCCTGATGAAATAAATCCAGGTAAAAATTCTTCAAGTACTCAGTTTTATATAGTTGATGGACGTTCTGTTGATGAAGATAAATTGAAAGATACCGAGTCAAGTAAATTGATTAATTATTCTGATGAACAAATTGAAGGTTATTTGAGTAATGGCGGTGCGCCTCAATTGGATGGTGAATATACTGTCTTCGGATTTTTAGTAGATGGATTTGATGTGTTAGAAGCCATTTCTGTAGTTAAAACAAATGAAAGAGATAAACCTTTGGAAGAGGTTGTAATTTTAGAAGCAAAGATTTTAAATTAAGATGAATCGAATATTAGGTATTGATGTAGGTGCTACAGGCATAAAAAGTGCAATTGTAGATTTGCAAGAAGGAACTTTGATCACAGAGCGATTTAAGTTGCAGACTCCTGTTTCGGGAAAACCGAAAGAGATGATAGATGTGATTCATCAAATAGTAGAACACTTTGATTGGGAAGGTAAACCAATTGGTTTAGGTTTTCCAGCAATTATAAAAAACGATATATCCTGGTCGGCGTCTAACATCCATGAAAGCTGGATAGGATTCAAAATAAAAAACGAGATCGAAGCGCAAACAGGTTGTTCGTGTGTTGTAATTAACGATGCAGATGCAGCGGGTTTGGCCGAACTTTCTTTTGGCAAAGGAAAAGGTATCAAAGGCACCATGATCTTGCTTACTTTGGGTACAGGTATTGGTTCCGCAATTTTTAACGATGGCGTTTTATTGCCAAATACAGAACTTGGGCATTTAAAATATAAAGATAGCATTGCAGAAAAATATGCCGCGAACAGCTCTCGTAAATTAAAAGATTTAAGTTGGGAAGAGTATGGTACTGAGCTGAATGATGTGCTGGAACATATTGACTTTGTTTTTTCACCAAACCTAATATTATTGGGCGGTGGAATAAGTAAAAAATTCAAAAACTTTTCTGATTATATTTCTTCAGGCCTCAATGTTTGTCCAGCAGAGAAGTTTAACAATGCAGGAATTATTGGTGCAGCATTGGCGTATAAAATTTATGGTAAATAAGCTTTTATATTAGAACTGGTACACTCACCCCGAATTTTTCTATTGAAAAACCCACCCCTCTCTATACTAAAGAGGGGAAAAGGCAGCGCATACTTTGTTCTTTTTCTGCTTGAGAGAACTGGTACACTCACCCCGAATTTTTCTATTGAAAAATCCACCCCTCTCTATACTAAAGATGGGAAAAGGCAGCGCATACTTTGTTCTTTTTCTGCTTGAGAGAACTGGTACACTCACCCCAAATTTTTCTATTGAAAAACCCACCCCTCTCTAAACTAAAGAGGGGAAAAGGCAGCGCATACCTTGTTCTTTTTCTACTTGAGAGAACTGGTACACTCACCCCGAGTTTTTCTATTGAAAAACCCACCCCTCT
>CAJQRD010000065.1 GCA_905480605.1 uncultured Saprospiraceae bacterium
TCCTCATCTCCAGTTAATTTGGCAAATACATTCTCTAGACTTTGATTATGTTGGTTTTTAAGGTCATCAAATGTACCATTCGCTACGATTATACCATCGTTGATCAACAAGATTCTATTCGATACTTTTTCAACAATATCCATCATATGAGAACTGTAAAAAATCGTTTTCCCTTCTGCCGCAAGCTTGGAGATTATCTCCTTTACCATTATGACAGTGTTGGCATCAAGGCCCGTTAATGGTTCATCTAAGAATATAATTTTTGGATTATGTATCAATCCTGAAACAATCAATACTTTTTGCCTCATACCTTTTGAGAACGTATTCATACGATTGTTAAGGTTGTCAGACAATCCAAAATGATGAAGCATGTCTTTTGCTTTTTTCAACGCGATTTTAGGATCCAATTCATGTAAAGCACTAATCATTTTTAAAAACTCAAGGGGTGTCAAAACATCGTACATTTCTGCAACTTCAGGAACGTATCCGATAATGCGTTTTACAGCTATTGGATCTTTTTTTATATCTATCCCATCAACGATGACATCACCTTCAAATGATCCGTCTAGGCCACATAGTATCTTAACAGTTGTTGATTTACCTGCTCCATTTGGGCCAATGTATCCAATGATTTGACCTGCATCAACACCAAAGCTTATGCCTTTTAGAACTTGTTTATTTCCGTATGATTTAATAAGATGACTGACTTCGATGATTTTGTTCATATGATAATTATAAGGAAACAAAATACAGAAGTTTTTCAAGTAACTTGATATAAAATGGTATTAGCCTAGAATCTAAATTGTGGCGAATTTCCTTATTGATTACTCCTAAAATAAAAACAGCCAAGCAAATTAATCTGCATGGCTGTATGTGTGTAGTTGACGTGTTAATCTTTACATTTATCCTGGGTAGCTCAATATTAAAAATCCTAAAAGGACGGTTGAAAAAACTACTAATACCCAGAATCGTAAATCTGTGTAAAGATTTTGGTCTTCATTCTGGATCATAACACGTAACGGGTTTTGGTTATTAAAATAAAACATCATTGTGATGCCTACTCATGACCTCTCTTATGCCAAAAGGATACCATAACATTTAATTGTAATATGAAAATTAAAGCCAATCCGCTGTGAATAAATGGTAGTATTGTTATTAAGTATTTATGTAAATTATAACTGACTGGTTATTAGATAGATTTAGATGTTACATATAGTTTATTTATTTAGGTGTTAAATAAATACTATCCAAAAAATACCCTAAAACTTTAGAGATTAGCTAGAATTGCTTTTTTGATTTTTTTAATAAACGATGGTCCTTGGTAGATTAATCCTGAATATACTTGAATTAAATTGGCTCCTGCATTTAACATTTCTATGGCATGTTGAGGTTCAGAGATACCTCCTACACCGATAATTGGAATATTAGCATTCTTATTTCGTAAGTATTTTACAACCTCTAGTGATCTTTTTTGCAGCGGGAGACCACTTAGGCCTCCATTTCCAATTTTTTTAACCGTATCATCTGAAGTTTTCAAGTTGTCTCTTGAAATAGTTGTATTTGTAGCTATTATACCATCGACATTCTCTGACTTTAGAATCTCAAGGATATCATCAAGTTGTCCATCTGTTAAGTCGGGTGCTATTTTTAAAAGAACTGGCTTTTGTTTTTTCTTATTCGCTTTCAACGAAATGACATGTCTCAGTAATTTTGTCAATGGTTCTTTGTCTTGAAGGCTTCTTAGATTTGGCGTATTCGGGGAGCTTACATTTACAACAAAATAATCCACATATGGAAATAGTTTTTCAAAACAAATTTCATAATCTAAAACTGCATCTTCGTTTGGAGTTACCTTATTTTTACCAATGTTTCCACCAATAATAATATTTGATTTCCTTCGATTCTTTAATCTGATTACCAATGCATCAACGCCCTCATTATTGAAACCCATTCGGTTGATAATCCCTCTGTCTTTTGGCAATCTGAATAATCTTTGTTTTGGATTTCCATCTTGGGGCTTTGGCGTTACTGTTCCTATTTCTATAAATCCAAAGCCAAGCGAAGACATGGTATCATAATACTTACCATCTTTATCGAAGCCAGCAGCTAATCCAACTGGATTGCTGAATTTTAGACCTAAGAATTCTGTTTCTAATCTTGCATCTTCTTTTTTCAAAGAAGCTTCTACTAAAATATTAAGAAGGGGGATTTTATTTATAATCTTAAAAAAGCTTGTCCCTAAATGATGTGCTTTTTCAGGATCAAATAAAAATGCTGCTGGTTTTAAAATGTATTTGTAGATCAATTATTTTATTTCTTCTTTGAGTTTATCTAAATCCCTAACTAGTAATCTTTTTCTATTGAATGTGATTACATCAGAGTTTCTTAATTCGTTTAATACAGTGGTTACTGTTTGACGAGATGTTGCAGTTAGATTCGCGATCTCTTGGTGGGTAATGAAATTCCTAACAACCCATTCGTAACCAACTCGTTGACCTCTTTTTCTTACAAGATCAGATAAATACTCTACAATTCGGCTTCTAGAATCTTTGAAAACAAGTGATTCAAGGCGATTTTCCATTTCAATTACTTTCGACCCCATCATTTTCATAAAGAAAAGACTTAAAGAATTGTGATCCTTTATAAGATGTTTCATTTCCGCAGAGCTGATTACGCACACATTTGTATCTTCTACAGCAATTGCATAATCCCTTCTTTTAGTTTCACCAATCAATGCCAGTTCACCAAATACTTCTCCTTCGTTTAAAATCGCCTTTGTGATTTCTTTACCATTGTCAGCAAAAGATCCAATTTTAATTCTACCGTCATTGATAAAGTAAATTTTGTCGCTGTCTTCATCAGGAAGATAAACGTATTCATCTTTTTTGACAAGCTTGAGGTGTTGATCATTGATTTGATCGCCTAATTTTTTAGGACAAAAAATTCCACCAACATCTATGTTTTCTAGGTACCAAATCGCTTTATCACTCATAACTGACTAAATTAGATTTAAATTTAATGATTAACTAGAAATTTTTAGTTTTAATTCATTCACTAAAAGCCTGAAGCTATCGTTTTTAAGTACTAACATTTCATACTTTTCTTTTGTTGTTAGGTGTTTAGGTTTTTTGGGTGCTTTATATTCAGGAAATGTCTCCTCATTGACTTCAAATTTCAACTTTAAGTCAATTTCTGGAAATTCTTCGTGAATTTTTTCAATTAAGTCTTGCTCTTGGCGCACAAAATCAATGTAGATCTGCGTTGGTGTATATACTGTGATCGTATCTCCTTCTGTTTTGAATTTAGTATTTTCTAAGGCACCCTGAATTGCTTTAGATTCAGTTTTGTCTCTATGCTCATCAAATAGTGTTCGCATAAAGTCTGCTGTGAAAGGATTGTTTTTTGACTTTTTATTGCCTTCTTTTTTAGCGATGTTTGCCAAAAGCGAATCAATATCTGAAGATATTTTAGTCGTCAGCGGTGGTGAACTGGCAC
This sequence comes from uncultured Saprospiraceae bacterium, assembly GCA_905480605.1. Taxonomy (GTDB): domain Bacteria; phylum Bacteroidota; class Bacteroidia; order Chitinophagales; family Saprospiraceae; genus RFSX01. Next base: position 3,496 of record CAJQRD010000065.1, read on the forward strand.
TTACTTGTAACTTAGGTCTGGTTTGACTTGAAGTTTGCTTTTGTTCCTCAGCCTCCGATGGCTTATTTTCTGACTCTTCTTTTTTTGGAGTCTCAACAATTTTATTATGCTGAACTTGTGGACTTATTGAACTTGTTATAGATTGCTCCATCTGTGGAATGGGCGCTATAGTAATTTGTTCTATTTCGTCACTTTCGTTGAAGATTTTTTTTTTATCTAACAACCTATTTATATAGGCAATTTTACTCAATGCAATTTCTACAGTCAATCGTTTATTTTGTGACCGTTGAAGATTGATATCAGTTTGATTCAAAAGAGACAACGAAGACAACAGAAAAGAATTTGAAGTCAATAAGGCTTGATCTTCATACCGTTTTTTTAAGGTTTCTCCAATATCTAATAGTGCTGCAGTTTTCAAATCTTTAACCAATAATAGTTGTCTTAGGTGTTCAAGATATCCAAGTGTAAACTGTTCTGCCTCAAATCCTTTTTTGACAATATCATCATATAAAAGCATCAATTCCGGCAGATCTTCTTTAATTGATAAATCAACGAGCTTGAAATAATATTCATAATCTAGTACATTTAGATTGTCAGCTACTTCAGCATAAGTGATCTCACCTTCTACTGAACTTATTACTTTATCATAGATCGATAGGGCATCTCTCATGGCACCATCTGCTTTTTGAGCAATTAAGTGGTAGGCATCATCATCCATCGAACGGCCCTCTTTTTCAGCAATAGTTTTAAGTTGAAAAACAATGTCCTTTATTTGAATTCTTCTAAAATCAAAAATTTGACACCTAGAAAGAATTGTAGGTATAATCTTATGTTTTTCAGTAGTTGCTAATATAAACTTTGCATAAGGTGGCGGTTCTTCAAGCGTTTTTAAAAATGCATTAAAAGCTGCCTGAGATAGCATATGTACCTCATCAATAATATAAATCTTAAATGAGCCTTGCTGAGGTTGAAACCTGACTTGTTCATTTAGAGCACGAATGTGTTCAACACTATTGTTTGATGCCGCATCCAATTCAAAAATATTAAATGAGGCATTATCTAAGAATGATTTGCATGAGCTACATTCCCCGCAAGCCTTGTAATCAATAAGGTTTTCACAATTAAGAACCTTGGCCAAGATCCTAGCACTTGTTGTTTTTCCAACCCCTCTAGGGCCTGAGAACAAAAAAGCATGGGCCAAGTGATCAGTTTTTATGGCATTTTTAAGTGTTTGGGCAATATGATTTTGTCCAATCAATTCGTCAAAATGCTGCGGTCTATATTTTCTTGCGGATACTACAAAACTCATGTGGACGAAGATAGGTAATTAATATATCATAGACAATTCATTTAGTGTTAGCAATTTTGATTGGATACCACTTGTAAGGGATAAAGGGATTGTATTACATTTGTGCAGTAAAAATTTAGTTCATGAAAATTGCTATTGCACAACTTAATTATTTGATTGGTGATTTTGACGGAAATGTTGACAAGATTATTGAATTTGCTGAAAAGGCTAAAGATCAGAGCGCTGATATTGTTGTTTTCGGTGAATTGGCGATTTGTGGTTACCCACCCAGAGATTTTTTAGAATTTGATGATTTTATCAAAAAGGCAGAATCTAGTATTGAAAGATTGAAATCAGCTTCTCAAGGCATAGCAATTGTAGTTGGTTCGCCTACTGTAAATCCTGTAGTTGAAGGCAAAGACTTGTTTAATTCTGTTTATTTTATTGCAGATGGTGAAGTAAAACACATTCAACATAAAGCTTTATTGCCGACTTACGATGTGTTTGATGAATACAGGTATTTTGAACCTGCATCTGAGTTCAATTGCTTAGAATATAGAGGTTTCAGAATTGCTTTGACAGTTTGTGAGGATATCTGGAATATTGGGAATGAGAATCCATTGTATAAGGTTTGCCCTTTGGATATTTTAATCAAAGAATCTCCTGATTTTATTATAAATGTTTCTGCGTCTCCTTTCAGCTACAGTCATGCACAAGAAAGATTGAAAGTTTTAAAAGCCAATGTTGATCGTTATAAGGTTCCTATTTTTTACAGCAATAATGTTGGTGCACAAACGGAATTGATTTTTGATGGCGGTTCTGTTGTTATCTCAGGTAATGGAAAAGTACATCGTGAAATGCCTTACTTCAAAGAGGCGATAGAGTGTTTTGATTTAAGTGAGGTTAAAAAAACTGATACTGAAGACTTTCAACCTCATGATGATATTGTTGAGATTCATGATGCAATTGTTTGTGGTATAAAAGATTACTTTGGAAAACTAGGATTTAAAAAAGCCATTCTTGGTCTTTCTGGTGGAATCGATTCTGCAGTGACTGCGGTTTTGGCCCAACGCGCATTAGGAAAAGAAAATGTGCGTGTTTTATTAATGCCTTCTCAATTTTCATCCGATCATTCGGTAAACGATGCCAAAAAACTTGCAGAAAATTTAGGAATCCAATTCGATATAATTAAAATTGAATCTGTATATAAAAGCTTTATGGAACACCTGGCGCCTCATTTTGAAGGTATGCCATTTAATGTGACAGAAGAAAATATACAAGCTAGAGTCCGTGGTACTTTGTTAATGTCTTTCTCTAATAAATTTGGAAACATTCTTTTAAATACTAGTAATAAAAGTGAGATGGCGGTCGGTTATGGAACTTTGTACGGTGACTTGGCTGGTGGAATTTCAGTACTTGGCGATGTTTATAAAACGCAGGTTTTTGACTTGGCAGAATACATGAATAAAGATAGTGAAGTTATTCCAATAAATACGATTACGAAACCGCCTTCAGCTGAATTGAGACCTGATCAAAAAGATTCTGACAGCTTGCCTGATTATGATATTTTAGATAAAATTCTTTTTGAATATATTGAAAACAGAAAAGGTCCGAATGAAATAATAGAATTGGGTTATGATGAAAAATTGGTGAAGCGTATTTTGAAAATGGTTAACATTAATGAATTTAAAAGATATCAAACAGCTCCTGTTTTAAGAGTTTCAACCAAAGCATTTGGTATGGGAAGAAGGTTGCCAATTGTTGGAAAATATCTCAGTTAATTGTTCCTGTTGAAATCTAGTTGTAGTTGTAAAAAAATCATATTTATAAATGAAAGACATTGTTTTAAGTATCAATAATGTTACACTGAATCGATTGAAAGGTAATGATAAAGATCAATTGGTCGAATTGGCAAATAACATTAAAATTTGGAAAAATGTATGTGATTTTTTCCCACAGCCTTATACAGTTGAAGACGCACTTTCCTATATAGATTTTGTGAATAATCAAAACCCGTATCAAAATTTTGCAATAAGATACAAAGGACGGTTTTGCGGAATGATTGGTGCTGAACCTCAGGCTGATGTATATAAGTTTTCAGCTGCAATGGGGTATTGGATTGGTGAACCATTTTGGGGCAAAGGTATAGCATCATTGGCTGTTAAATTATTGACTGATTATGCATTTGATTCCCTAGGAATGGTCCGGATTTTTTCATCTGTTTTTGATTTCAATGAAGCGTCGAAAAAAGTATTGGAGAAAAATGATTTTAAACTGTAATGTATCAAGGAAAGAGCTGTTTATAAAAATAATACATTTATAGATGAGTACTCATACAGCCTGGTTAAAAAAGAATGATTTTACTGCTTGTAACTCTGAATAAAATATCTATAAATAATCTTAATCATCTTTGGGATTTAAAGAATGTCAAAATCATTAACGATAGTATATTATTTGAATTAAAATATACGTTAAGGTGTATTGTAACTTAATACTATGAATAACAAACTAATTGTCTTTTTAAGCTTTTTTATCTTAATTGGTGTCTTATCTTGTGGTGATGATGAGGTTAAAATACCGCCCCCTGATGTGAATCACATTCAGATAAGTGACTTTAAATGGGTTCGTTTTGATCAAGAAGTTGCCAAGCTTAATCCTGATAATATAGTAGAGGACTACACTAAATTAGTAGGTAAATATCCTATAATGACGGATTTATACTTTAAAAGGTTGTTGGAGATTCCTTTTGAAAATCAAGATACTTTCTTTCATAAAATCTCTCAGATTTTAAAAGCTCCTGCAGTTAAGACCGTTCAAGATACCATTGATCATTTTTATGCCAACACAAATGACATTGAATCTCAGATTAGAAAATCTTGCCAATACTTAAAGTATTTTTTTCCAAAAACTATAACTCCTAATTTTTATACTATTCAGACTGAGTTTGGGTTTCAGAAAATAATTTTCCCAGATATAGATAAAGATGCTATTGGTATTGGCCTTGATTTATTTTTAGGTGAGGGTTTTGATTATAAATACTTAGATCCAAGAAATGAATCATTTTCAGATTATTTGACGAGATCATACAACAAAGATCACATCGCTAAAAAAGCTATGGAATTGTTAGTGATTGATTTGATCGGAAATCCGCCTGGTAAACGTTTCGTTGATCTGATAATAAATAATGGCAAGAAACTTTACATATTGGAAAAAATTCTTCCTAGTACTTCAGATACTGTGATTATGGAGTTTTCAAAAAATCAGATGGAGTGGGTAAAATCAAATGAATTGGAAATGTGGAGTTTCTTTTTGGATAACGAATTTCTATATTCTACAAATAGTTTGAAGTTTAACAAATACACTGGGCCAAGTCCAAATTCACCGGGAATGCCATTAGAAGCACCAGGTGGAAGCGGTAACTATATTGGTCTGCAAATTGTAAAATCGTTTATGAGGCGAAATCCTGACAAGACATTGGAGGATTTGCTAGAGTTTAAAGATGCACAAAAACTGTTAGAATTATCAAAATACAAACCAAAACGGAGGTAAATCGTTATTTAGCAAGGTAAAGATTTACTGAGAAAAGGTGCATTGTATCAACAAAAAGGTCTAAAAATCACCAGAAAGTAAAAATTTGGACTGATTTTGGGTCTTTTTTAATGAATAGCCCTAAAATCAAGTTGGAATTAGGGTTTAATTCATTCTATACAGTAAGGAAATAGCTATTTTTGAAATCTTAAATACATTAGATATGAGTACACGTAATATTCCAGTCGTTGATTTATCGAAATTTGTCGATGGCAATGCTGAACAACGTGCAGAGTTCGTTAAAGAAATTGGAAACGCTTTTCGTGATATTGGTTTTGTAAGTGTTGCAAATCATGGCATTCCAAAATCACTGGTGAAAGACTTTTATGATTCTTCGAAGACTTTTTTTTCACAGGCAGTTGAAGTTAAAAGATCATATGAGGTTAGAGGATTGGCGGGTCAGCGTGGTTATACGTCTTTTGGAAAAGAACATGCTAAACAATCTCAAGTAGCAGACCTGAAGGAGTTTTTTCAAATTGGACAATATGTTGATGCTACAGATCCACTTAAACCAGAATATCCAGACAATCCTATTGTTAGTGAGGTAAATGATTTTAGTGACCTTGGTAAGCAATTGTATAAGGCATTTGAGAACTCTGGTAGACACTTATTAAGAGCAATTGCTTTGTTTCTGAAACTTGATGAAAATTACTTTGACGAACATATTGAAAAAGGCAACAGTATTTTAAGATCAATTCATTATCCCCCGATAACTTCAGAGCCTGATTCTGCAATTAGGGCAGAACAACATGAGGACATAAATTTGATCACTCTTTTGGTTGGAGCCTCCGCAGGAGGTTTACAGGTTTTAGATGTTGAGGGTGAGTGGTTAGATGTTACACCAGATGAGCACGAGATTGTGATTAATGTTGGTGATATGCTCCAAAGATTGACAAACAATTATTTGAAATCAACGACTCATCGTGTAGTAAATCCGCCAAGACATGAATGGCACAGACCAAGATTGAGCATTCCTTTCTTTTTACATCCAAAAAGCAGAATGGATTTAACATGTTTGGAGTCTTGTGTGACAAGTGAAAGACCAATCAATTATGAGCCTATAACTGCTGGAGAATATCTTGATGAAAGATTACATGAAATAGGACTAAAGAAATAAATAGCCAAAACATAATAATACAAATTTTTTAATGGGAAAGTACAGAGAGTTCGGAGGGTTAGATTTGCCTGCAATTGACAAGGAAATCTTAGCTTTTTGGGAAGAGGAAAAGATATTTGAAAAAAGTATCGAAGAGAGATCTACTGATAATACATTCGTTTTTTACGAAGGTCCGCCATCTGCAAACGGTAAGCCAGGTATTCACCACGTTATGGCTAGAACTGTAAAGGATTTATTCTGCCGTTTTCACACTATGAAAGGAGAGCGTGTTGAAAGGAAAGGTGGTTGGGATACACATGGTCTTCCAATTGAATTGAATGTTGAAAAACGTTTGGGAATTACCAAGGAAGATATTGGCAAAAAAATAACCATTGAACAATACAATCTAGAGTGTAGGACTACGGTTATGCAATTTAAAGATCAATGGGATGATATCACACGGAAGATGGGATATTGGGTTGATCTTGATGATCCTTATATAACTTTTGACAACAATTATATTGAATCAGTTTGGTGGTTATTGAAGCAGCTGTACAGCAAAGATTTAATGTATAAAGGATATACAGTACAACCATATTCGCCAGCAGCTGGTACAGGATTAAGTTCACATGAGTTGAACCTACCTGGTTGCTATAAAGACGTGAAAGATTTATCTGTAACAGCCCAATTCAAATTGGTTAGAAACGAAAAGTCTGAATTCGCTTTTGAAGGACATCCAAATGATGTTTATTTTATAGCATGGACAACTACTCCATGGACTTTGCCTGCCAACTGTGCAGTGGCACTAGGTGCGAAAATTGAGTATGGAATCATTCAAACGTTTAATACTTATACCAAGTTGCCAATTACAGTTATTATGGCAACAGATTTACTTCATAAGTACTTCAAGTCTGAAGGTGCTGAAATGGCATTGGAAGATTATGATGGTACAGGAAAAGTAGTTCCATATAAAATTATAAAAACGGTTAAAGGTGCTGAACTTGAAGGGATTCACTACGAGCAGTTGATGCCATATGTGCAACCTGAAAAAGGGGATGCATTTAGGGCAATTCTTGGAGACTTTGTTTCAACTGAAGATGGGACAGGTATAGTACATACCGCTTCTGTATTTGGGGCAGATGACTACCGTGTATGTCAATTAAATAACGTGCCTTCAATTCTTGTTGAAAGAGACAACAACTGGGTGCCCTTAGTTGATGGACAAGGAAGGTTTGTAAAAGAAGTTGGTGAGTTTGGAGGTGATTATGTTCGCGCTGAATACTATACTGATAAAGAAAGAAAAGCTGAAGGGTTTGAATCAACGGATCTAAGAATTGCAGTTAAATTAAAGAAAGAAAACAGAGCATTTAAGGTTGAAAAATATGACCACAGTTATCCACACTGTTGGCGTACGGACAAACCAATATTATATTACCCGCTAGACAGTTGGTTTGTAAGTTCTTCCAAGATGCGAGATCGCATGGCAGAATTGAATAAGACTATTAACTGGAAGCCAGCACATACTGGAACGAAAAGGTTTCAAGGGTGGTTGGAAAATTTATTGGATTGGAATTTATCTCGTTCAAGATTCTGGGGAATTCCATTGGCTATTTGGAGAACTGAAAATGGAGAAGAAGAAATCTGTATTGGTTCAATCGCGGAGTTATCAGATGAGATAGACAAGGCCAACAAAGCACTGAGTCTTAATCAAGAAGTGCCTCATGATTTACATAAACCATATATTGACACTGTTGTTTTAGTCAGTGAGAGTGGTGTGGAAATGAAAAGAGAATCGGACCTAATCGATGTTTGGTTTGATTCAGGATCCATGCCTTATGCTCAATGGCATTATCCATTTGAAAATAAAGAAAAATTTGAACGTAATTATCCTGCCAACTTCATTGCAGAAGGTGTAGATCAAACGAGAGGTTGGTTTTATACTTTACATGCGATTGCCACAATGGTATTTGACAGTGTGGCATTTAAAAATGTTGTGTCTAATGGTCTGGTATTGGATAAAAAAGGACAGAAAATGTCTAAAACACATGGCAATGCTGTTGATCCTTTTATAACCATAGAAAAGTACGGTGCTGACGCAACACGTTGGTACATGATGTCCAATGCAAATCCTTGGGATAATTTAAAGTTTGATGTTGATGGCATTGAAGAGGTAAGAAGAAAATTCTTTGGTACCTTATACAATACATATTCTTTCTTTTCATTGTATGCGAATATCGATGAATTTAGTTTTGCTGAAAAAGCAATTCCATTAAGTGAACGAACGGAAATTGACAGATGGGTTATTTCTCTTCTAAATACTTTGATCAAAGATGTTGAAGCAGACTATGCTGATTACGAACCCACAAAGGCTTCAAGGAAAATACAAGAGTTTGTTGAATCCCATTTGAGTAATTGGTATGTAAGACTGTGTAGAAGAAGATTCTGGAAAGGGGAATACACGCAAGATAAAATTGCTGCTTATCAAACATTATATACTTGTTTGAAAACAGTTTCTAAATTGATGGCTCCTGTTGCACCCTTTTTCGCAGATTGGTTGTACAAAAACTTAAATAATGCATCGTCATTAGAAAATCATGTATCAGTGCACTTGTCATTGTTTCCAGAATCTAATGAAGCAGCTATTGACAAAGCGTTAGAGCAACGAATGGATTATGCACAACGTATTTCTTCATTGGTACTTTCATTGCGTAAGAAAGAAAGTCTTAGAGTTCGTCAACCTTTACAGAAAATACTATTGCCTATTCTTGATGCCAATTTTGAAAATCAAGTTAAAGCTGTTGAGGATTTGATTTTGCATGAAGTCAATGTCAAGGAAATGGAATATATTCAAGATGCTTCTGGAGTAATTAAGAAGAAGATCAAGCCAAATTTCAAAACATTGGGTCGTACCTTAGGTAAAAACATGAAAGCGGCTTCTCAATTGATTGGTGCATTTACGCAAGAAGATATCGCTAAATTGGAATCTACAAATGCTTACAATTTAAATATAGATGGTACAGAATATAATTTGACTAAAGAGGATTTTGAAATATCTGCTGAGGAAATTCCAGGGTGGCAAGTGGCTCAAGATGGTGACATCACAGTAGCTTTAGATATCAACTTAAATGATGAACTTAGGGCAGAAGGAATGGCGCGTGAATTGGTTAATCGTATCCAGGGAATAAGAAGAGACAAAGGTTTTGAAGTGACAGATAGAATAAATATCGTTATTGAAGATGATGAGGGTATAAGGACGGCTGTTTCTGATTTTGGTGAATATATCCGAGCTGAAGTTTTGGCAGATTCTATTCAAGCGAGTGCTGGAGTTTCGGGAGAGAAGATTGAATTGCCAGGAGATTTGGAACTGGATATTATTGTTGAGAAAGTTTGATACAATAATTGCTAATAAAATAAAAGACCCAGCAAATTCATTTTGTTGGGTCTTTTTTATTCCTAAAGAGTAATATAACTCCTATAACCTCAATACTTTATAAGTAGTCGATGCAACATTTATAAAGTAAATACCACTTTTCCAATTTGTCATATTAATTTTATTCGATAGAGGCAATTGTAATTGTTGAATAACTTGTACCATTGCATTGTAAATGATAACATCACTTTTGCCAGAATTCGTTTACGCAATATTTGAAACATCAGATGTTCTATTTGGGAATATTCTTATTGTCGAAATAACTTCACGATTAGCAATACTAGTTGTACCATTTTTTTTAGAATTCGGTTCTGCACTTAACATGAATTGAAAATCTCCTGTGCCATTTGGAAATCTTCCATAAGTAATATCTGTATGTTGTTCAGTATAGAATATCACATCTGTCAATTCATTATATTGCCTTAGGATTTGATAAGACAAGACTTCTCTTTAAAATGATGGGTCCTTTGCAATAATACTCAATTTAATATCTTTACAACCTTGAAAATTTTGATGCTTGTATGTGCCTAATTCAGTGTGGAAAGGATTTTTGTTTTGATCAGCCCGATAAGCACTGTTGCCTTTGTACCTGACACCGATACTGTCAAAGGTTTAACCATTTATTGTTTCGGATTTGGCTAAAATATAATTTTCGTCATCCGCTTTTCCAGTATCCAATAGTGCATCTCAATTGCTTTGCTCAAATTCTATGTTTATGCTTTGAATTGTATTCAGGTCATAAAACTCCTAAGCTGATAGATTGATTGTGATTAAATGTAGAAGAAATAATTTAAAATTCAAGGATTGGTTTTTTGAATTAGACTTGCAATTCTAGTTAATACTTCTAGATTATGTTGTTTATTACAAGGGGATTTGAAATATGTAGAGTAATAATTGTTATAGGCCTAGTGAGGTTAATCAAATAGATGATATGGCTTTCTTTGTGTCAGGAGATTGTATTTGATAGATGAAGGATGGTGAAGACATCTTGTTTTTAAAGGCATAAAAAAACCTGAAAAAGCAGTACACTTTTTCAGGTTATATTTTTTTAACTTTCTTCAAAAACTTCGGGATATAAAGTTTTGCTTGGTTGATACTCTCTGGTCATTACATGTTTAATAACATCAAAGGCTGTAACTATGCCTTTTAAGTCATTATCAAGATTTACAACTGGGAGAGTTTTAAACCTTTTGTCCATAAATAACTCAGCGGCTGTGCCCACTTTGTCTTTAGGAGCAATTTTAATAATACTTGTGGTCATTATATCCTTGACCAAACCTTTGTCAGATTTGAATCCTGAATTGGAGTTTTTCCACAAATCATACGATGTAATTAATCCAACAAGTTTTCCATTTTTAACTACTGGAATTTGTTGCTTAACTTTTTCCATCATGAGTTTAGAAACTTCTGCTATGGTTGAATCTGGTGAAACAACCACAGGGTTTTTTGTCATGATACGTCTTACTTCTTCATTTAGCATAGTATATGTTTTTGGTTTGCCCTGTTCTGTCAATATAGCTATTTGTAAAATTATATGCAAGTAAATTTGCGTTTAAAGCAAATATAGTATCGTAAATCGCAGTTATGGAAGGATTTTGGAGTAAAGTATAGATGTGTGGTTAATGATTTTTAGTTATAAAGCGATCTTTAAGCCTATCCAAATACTTAATATGCAGATCAATAGACTAGCACCTACATAGAGTAATGCAAGTGAAAATTGATTGTTTTCTATCAGGTTGAATGTTTCAGCTGAAAAGGTAGAAAAAGTACTGAACCCTCCACAAAATCCAGTCATCAGTAACAATTGCATTTTTGAATCAAGGCTTTTTTGCATTGTAAGTCCGAGCAAATAACCGAGTATAACACAACTAATTATATTGGCAATTAAAGTTGCATATGGGAAATATTGATCGCTGATGACTTTTGATATCCCATATCTGCTCATTGCACCAAAACCACCTCCCAAAAAAACATAAATGAATTGCATAATCTTAAATAGTTATTTAGTTATTGATTGAATAAGAGAGGATATTGATTACTTTTGAATTTCTTTGTAAATAATATCATAAGATTTTGATTTTTTTAGCAACAAGGCAATATAGATTAAAAATGCTAAAACCAACTGCAATATAATCAGAATAATATTACCTAAAAATTGAAGATTGTAAGCCAAAAGAATGAAAAATATATTTGTAATAACCAGAGCTAATGTGGCTTGCATATGTGTAAATCCTTTGCCCAATAGAATGTGATGAATATGCGATGTGTCCTTGTCGAAAGGAGATTTGAATTTGATTAGCCTTCTTAGAATAACTCTAATGCCATCAAGAAAAGGGATGATTAAAATGGCTAATAAAAAGGATGGACTGTTGACGATACCAATTGATAAATCTCCGCCTTGAATATTTAAGAAATTGATTGCCAATATAGCAATTATAGTTCCTATTGTTTGCGAACCGGTATCACCCATAAAAATTCTAGCAGGTGTTATATTGTAATATAGAAATGCAAATGTTGACCCTGCTAACGCCATGGAAATATACGATAGGCTATTTGCATTTATAAATAGGAAATACGACCCAAAGGTCATCGCCATCAATACAGTAATGGCAGCACAAAGCCCATTTATACCGTCGATAAAATTTATAGCATTGATCAAAAATACAATAAGTACCATACTAAGCAATTGGGAGGTGAGTTTACTTTCAGTATATATGCCGAAAACACTTTTAAAATCTACGATATAGAGGTCGGCGAGAAATACTAAAATTGCTGCGGCACAAAATTGTATTAAGAACTTAAACATGGGATCTAGTGGTTCGAAATCATCCTTAATGCCTAGGATTAATATTACAAATAGTGCACTTAAGTAATATTGGAGATAAGGCAGAGATTCAAAAGGAATCCAAAAACAAATCGAAATTATAATGCTTAGGAATATTTTCAATCCTCCAAGTGCAGGCATTTTGATTGAGGCAACTTTATGGATCGATAACCATGAATCACCTTCATCGTGTTTTATGATTCTCATAACAAAAGGGATAACAACAAATGTAAATACAAATGAAGTCCCAAATAAGAAAAATGCTCTTAGTAAATCTGATGCTGAGATGATACCATCCATTTAATCACTTCAATATGAAAAAAATATTAAGACGTTCTAAAGTTATGAAAATTAGAACGCCTTTTTCTTATTTCTCCTCAAATGCTTTCTCTAGATCGTCAGCAAATTTTTCAAATTCCTTTGCTACATTGTCAATAAGTTTTGGCAAGTTGTCATTCATTATTTTTTCAAGCGAGTTAAAAAAAGCAGTTCCTGATTGCTCTAGCACTTCTTTTACTTCTGATTCGACATATTTTTCAAATTCAGTTTCAGAAGCGGATAACGTAATCGAGATTTCATTGCCTTCTTTCGCAACGTAGTACTTTACAGATGATTTCCAGAAATTCTGTTTTTCTTTAAGTGATAACTCTGGTTTGTATTTTTTATAACAAGTTTCTACTATATTTTTAAATCTAGCTTCGTAATCACTTTTTTCTTTTTCAGAAATGTCTTCTCCTTTCTTTTCCATTTCTTTTATAAATGTATCGTAGCTATCTATAAATTGGTCTTTAGTAAAGCAGAAGTCCTGTTGACAAGAAGTAAAAAACAAAGCACTCAGAATGAAAGAAAAAAATAAGTTAGTCGATTTCATGATATTTTTTTAGTTAATTGTATTTGATTTCGTTGAAAAAGCCGCTTTTGTAACATATTAAAATTGCTTTTTATAAATTTAACTTTTTTTAGTGCTTTATGGGCTGTATTTAGATTAACGGTTAATTATTACTAATGTCAGAATTGAAAGATCAGATAGATTTACAAAAACTACCACGTCATATTGCCGTAATTATGGATGGAAACGGCAGATGGGCAAAAGCTCATGGCAAGCCACGGGTGTTTGGACACAAGAATGGTGTAAAATCTGTAAGAGAGATTACTGAGGCAGCTGCTGAGCTGGGTGTTGAGTACTTAACATTATATGCTTTTTCAACAGAAAACTGGAGCAGACCTAAATTAGAAGTCAATGCTCTTATGCATTTATTAATTCAAACTGTAAGAAATGAGCTTAAGACTTTAAACGATAATTCTATTCGTTTGAATGCTATTGGGGATTTGACAAAATTGCCTGAAAAAACATATAAAGTGTTGATGGAAGGTATTGAAAATACAAAAACCAATAACAGAATGACCCTTAATCTAGCCTTGAATTACAGTTCTAGATGGGAAATCCTCAATGCTGTCAAAAAAATGGCTAGCGACATAAAGCAAGATGTCCTGGATCCCAAAGCAATAGATGAGAGTTGTTTTGAATCTTACTTGACCACGAAGGGCATTCCAGATCCAGAATTATTAATAAGAACTTCTGGTGAGCAAAGAATCAGTAATTATTTACTTTGGCAAATCGCATATTCTGAATTATACTTCACCAATGTTTATTGGCCAGATTTTCGAAAAGATAACTTCTATAAGGCAATTTTGGATTATCAATCAAGGGAAAGGCGATTTGGTAAAACATCTGAACAGCTATAGAAAATCCTCTTATTTATATTGTTAAACTCGTTTCATTTGTTAGATGAGGCCAAAACGGTGTTAAAAACGCATTTTTCTTTAGTAATTACTTTAAAGAATCGTTAAAGCATTGAAAAACAATCAATAAAGAGTTTAGATTTGCATTCCTTTATAAAATAAGTGTTTTTTGATGCTTAAACCTATGGGTTTTGCTCATTATCTAGTCTTTTTATAAAGGGCAATTAAAATTATTCAATGGATTCAAAAATAAGATCTTCGATATTGTCAAAATTTGGCTTAATTGTCGTTTTTGCCCTATTTACTTTTTTGGCAAACGGCCAAGAAGGCAGTGGTACTTTTGATTATTCGAAAAAACGCACTTTCAATATTGCAAGCATCAACATAGTTGGGGCTACATCTAGAGATAGAAATGCAATTAAGTCAATTGCAGGCTTGAGAGAAGGCCAAGAAATCACAATTCCAGGTGATGATGTCCCCAAAGCGATCAAATCGCTCCTAAAACTTAGACTTTTTGAAGATGTACAGATTATCCAAGAAAAAATCGAAGGTGATCTTATATACTTGAAATTGCTTTTGATTGAAAGACCAACATTGTCTCGCTACAGTATAACTGGTGAAAAGAAAAATAAACATAAAGATCTCACTGAGGTTATTGATGCAACACTGAAAAAGGGGTCTATTGTTACTGAGGATTTGAAAGATCTTACGATTACAAAACTTAAAGAAATATACATCGAAAAAGGATTCTTAAATGCTAATATTACTATCGAAGAAAAGAAAGATGAGAATAAGGAAAATGCAGTAAGACTTGTTTTCGATGTTGACAAAGGTGAGCGTGTCAAAATTGCAAGTATTATCATTTTAGGAAATAAAAAATTCTCTGATGCTAAGCTGAAAAAGCAATTGAAAGATACAAAACAAAAAGGTACGCTTTTAAAGAAATCTAAGTTTGTATCTGAAGATTATGAAGTAGATAAGAAGAATTTAATTGCCTTTTACAATAAGAAGGGATACAGAGATGCTATTATTGTAAAGGATAGTTTATATAGGTCATTCAATGGTGACCTCAACATGCTGTTGACTGTCGAAGAAGGCAATCAATACTTTTTTAGGAATATCGATTGGAAAGGAAATTCTAAATATGATTCTGATCAATTGAGTGCTGTTCTTGGAATTTCAAAAGGTGACATCTATGATCCTGAATTATTGGAAAAACGTTTGACTTTTAGTATTGATGGTCGAGATGTGTCTTCATTGTATTTAGATGATGGTTACTTGGCATTTAATATTGATCCTGTTGAAGTTGCTGTCATAGGGGATTCAATTGATATGGAAATGCAAATTTTCGAAGGCGCTAAATTTACAATTGCCAATGTGGGAATTGCAGGGAATGATAGAACTCACGAGCATGTCATCAGAAGAGAAATAAGAACTAAGCCGGGAAATAAATTTAGCCGTTCACAAATAATTAGATCAAACAGAGCCTTGTCTGCTCTTGGATATTTCAATCCAGAAAATATTGATATTCAAACACCAGTGAATCAGCAAAACGGAACTGTTGATGTTAATTATATAGTTGAGGAAAGACCTTCAGATCAATTGGAGTTATCTGCTGGTTATGGTGGTCAGCAAAGTGGATTGATAGGAACCCTTGGAGTTACGTTTAATAACTTCTCATTGGCAAACATCAAAGATAAGTCAACATGGAGTCCATTGCCACAAGGAGATGGGCAGAAACTTTCAATAAGAGCTCAATCAAATAGTAGATTCTTTAGATCTTACAATATGTCATTTACTGAGCCTTGGTTAGGGGGTAAAAGACCAACGTCATTCACTGTAGGTGCAGTGCATTCAGCATTTGATCAAGAGTCATTTGGTTTGGGGTCATTGAAAATTACAAGAGCGTTTGTAGGATTAGGAACACAGTTAAAATGGCCAGATGATTTCTTCTCATTGAGTGGAACATTGACTTTTGAAACGATAAACTTAAATAAATATCAAAACGGACAATTCTTTGTTGATGGAGCGGCAGTAACAACTGGTAACTTCAAAAACTTCCACTTGACTGGAACGATCTCAAGAAGTTCAGTTGCAGAACCTATTTTCCCAAGAAGGGGATCACGAATATCCTTGTCAGTTCAATTTACACCTCCATACTCATTGTTTAGAAACAACAATGATATCTTCTTATCTGAAGATGAGAGAGCAGATGTTGAAGAAATGTTTAGAAGTGACTTTGGGCCAGCCGCAATTTACGATGCAGCAACAGAAGAACTAAAAGCTTTAAATGCTAAGAAATTTAAATTCTTGGAATATCACAAGTGGCACTTCAAAGGAGAATGGTATTTTAATATCTTCGATAAATTTGTTTTGGCAAGTAATGTGAAATTTGGTTTCTTAGGTGCTTACAACAACCAAATTGGAATTTCACCATTTGAAAGGTTTGAGTTAGGTGGAGATGGCTTATCGAATCAAAGTGTAGGTATTACCGGAAAAGATATTATTTCGTTGAGAGGATATGAAACATCTGATCTTCCAGAAAACAGAATTGGTGGTGGTGGCGCAATTTATGATAAGATAACAATGGAATTGAGATATCCGATTTCACTTAATCCTAACTCATCTATTTACGTACATGGATTTGTGCAAGGTGGAAATATTTGGTCTGGTTTCGGAGACTTCAATCCATTTGAAATGAAAAGATCTGCAGGATTTGGATTGAGAGTATTCTTACCAATGTTTGGCTTGCTAGGGTTTGATTATGGCTTTGGCTTTGATAAAGATCCAAATGCGCCAAACTTTGGGTCTTACGGACAGTTTAATATTATTCTAGGATTTGAACCTGAGTAGGTTTAGCTCAAGAAATACGATAAACGAAAAAGCGAAAACTGAATCTCAGTTTTCGCTTTTTTTATTTTCAATGTCCATCAATGATCAAGGATTAAAAATTAAAATGGCATTTTAGTTCAAATGAAAAACATAGGCTTTAATTCAATTTTAGAGATAGTATTTTTATGATTAATCTAAATTTACTATTCAGTTAATTTTTAAGAATACTATTGCCAAGTACATATATCTGAAATTCTAGATTTATTTATTTTTTAGTGAATTATATGTTTACTTTTTGTTTAAATAATCATTTATAGTAAACAAAAGAAATGAATAGTAATAATGAAGTTCTAAATCTTTCGATTCAGTTTTCGCTTAAAGCTATTGAGCTTTATAAAAAAATATCTTCTAAAAATGAATTTGTATTAGCGAGATAATTTTTAAAATCATCTACAAGTATAGGTGCTAACTTGCATGAATCAATTGCGCCTCAATCAAAGAAATATTTTGTTAATAAGCTTCCCATATGCTTAAAAGAAGTAAAAGAAACCAAGTATTGGTTGATACTGATAGACAAAGGTAATTTTGTTAGTTTTGATTTAATAGACTTAAAAAAAGTTAAATTCTATTGATCAAATTATATCCTCAATTATTCTGACTACAAAAAGAAAATATAATTAAGTTCCATAATCCATAATCCATAATCCTTAACTCTGAGAAGCAAATATAAGGTCAAAAGTACTCGCGAGGGCTTCAAGCTTAGATAACGAGAATTAATTCCTGGACACCATTTAAAAAGTCTTAGCCTGATATGGATATCGAATTTCATATTGCTCTAGGATCATTGCTGATAGCTTTTCTCTCAACTCAGTTATATTTTCTTTTTGAATAGCTGAAATGAAGATATTGTCGTGTTCATAATTGTTTTTTAATCTATTTTGAACTTCGATTAGAATCTCTGATTTGGTTTCTTCGTCTAACAAGTCGTCAAAAGTATTTTTTCTAAAGAGATCAATTTTATTGAAAACCATAAGAGTTGGTTTTTCTTGGCAATCCAAATCTTTGAGTGTTTTGTTCACTGTTTTGATATGATCTTCATAATTCGGATGACCGAAATCAACTACATGAACTAAAATATCACTTTCTCTTACTTCATCCAAAGTAGACTTGAAACTTTCCACCAAATGGTGAGGTAATTTTCTTATAAACCCTACTGTATCAGAAAGCAAAAATGGCATGGTTCCCCAAACAACTTTTCTTACTGTTGTATCTAAAGTTGCAAAGAGTTTATTTTCAGCAAAAACTTCTGATTTAGAAAGTAAGTTCATCAATGTTGATTTACCAACATTGGTATAACCCACCAAGGAAACTCTTATCAGTTGACCTCTGTTTTTCCGTTGAGTTTGATTTTGTAAATCTATCTTTTCTAATTTCTTTTTGAGCAAAGAAATTTTATCCCTTACAATACGTCTATCTGTTTCGATTTCCATCTCACCAGGACCTCTCATACCAATACCACCTCGTTGTCTTTCAAGGTGAGTCCAAAGTCCTCTTAATCTCGGAAGTAGATACTGCATTTGTGCAAGCTCCACTTGTGTTTTGGCTTGAGCAGATCTTGCTCTACTAGCAAAAATATCAAGAATAAGAGATGAACGATCAACGATTTTTACTTTTAGTTCTTCTTCAAGAATACCATTTTGCTTACCAGTCAGATCATCATCAAAAATTACAAGATTAATTTCATGCTCTTCAACGTATTGGGCAATCTCATTGAGCTTACCCTTACCTACGAATGTTCTCACATTGGGATGTTGTAATCTTTGGACAAACTGTTTTTGTGTTACCGCCCCGGCAGTAGATGCCAGAAACTCTAATTCGTCTAAGTGTTCCTTAACGGTTTCTTCAGTTTGGTTGGCGGTTATTACACCGACTATGACAGCTTTTTCAAGACCTTTATTTAGGCCTTTTTTCCTTTCATTTCCTACATTCCAATTATCACTCATATCAATTGTTTTTTATCCAACGTGAAGGATTCAGGCTTTGTGATCCTTTCCATATTTGAAAGTGCATTGCGTAAGAATCATTTTTGTATAGATTGGCCTCGCCTAAGATTTGACCTGATTTTATGTATTGATTTTCTGATACGTATGTTTGCTTTAAGTAAGCATATACACTCAGATAATCTCCATCATGTTTTACGATGACATATTTATTATTTCCAGAGGATGAACCTATTTTAACAACTGTACCTTGTGAAATGTTGCCCACATTAGTTGTTTTGGATGTAAAGATGACACCATCATGATTTCTCCCGTTTACTTTTTCTTCATATCTTACACTACGCCTTCCCTGTGAAAGTGGGCAAGGCATAAATCCTCTTCTATCTTCTATTAGCTTGTTGTCAGCCGTGAAATTAGCTTTAAAATTGTGTGCACTAATTTCAGGTTGTCTTAATATATTCTGAACATTGACCACCACCTTGGTGAAAGGACTAAGGGGTGTGCTTACAGCACGTTTAGAATTGTTGGTTTGTTGTGAGGAAGCCTTAGCTAGTTGTGTTTTTTTCATTAGAAATTCCATTGCTGTTTTCTTAGATGATTTTAGTTCAATGATATTGTCTTCCTCTTTTGCGATACGTTGAATAACGATTGAATGTAGAGAATCTAATGAGTTTTGTGATGAACTCAAAACATTTACAACTTCAGAATTTTGTGATGAATTTTGGTTAGCTTTTAATACTTGACTTAAGTAGATAGCTCTGATTGCATCCTGTTTTTTTTCAGTATTTAAGTTCTTTTGGAATATTTTATCTTTATAAACAGCATTGATTACATCTGATTCAAGATTTTTGTAAATGACGATGATTTCTTCTTGTATTGGTTTTATTTCTTCTTCTGGTATATTGTTGTTTTTAAGAATTTCACTTTCTAAGACAATGTATTGATTTTTTATTTTTTCGCGCAGATCAATTTCCAATTCAAGACTGTTCACAAACGAAATGTAATTGTTTTTTGTTGGATTTAGCGGAAGTTTTCCTGTTTTAAATTGGCTTAATTCGACCTCGTTTTTTTGAATATGTGTAAGATCTGGCAGAGGTGATTGAGCCTTCAGATTAAAAAGGTTTAAAAAGATAAGGATAAGTATTAAGGTACTAGTCCACCTTTTTATAGTGAGGAGGAATTTCGAATCTGGTGCTATTTGGTATATTAAGTTCAATGTCAGTAAAATCTAAAGTTACATTTAAATAGTTGTCAGGACCAAATTCAGCAGTATACTTTCTGAAAAAAGGTACTGCAATATTATTGACAATTCTATAATCATCATAATCCCAATGCCCATTTAAATTAAATCGATCTATAAAATGGCCATTTTTGAGCATTGCGGTTGATTTATCAAAGTTAAAATCAAAAATAATATCATCTTTTATGGATCGAAAATTGTAAAACTGGTTATCTTCTTTAATATTCCACAAAAGTGTGGTGTCAAGATTTGGGACACGTCCCTTTATTAACGATTGAATGTCTTCTAAATGCGGCGTCATACCAAATGATTTTGACAATTCATCTAGTGATATTATTTGATAAGCCTTTTCTGGCATTCGATAAATAATTGAAACTGAATCTTTATCAATTAAGGCACGCCCACCTTCAATGCCAAGTTTTTTAATTACTGTCCAAATTATACTGTCATGTTTCATTCTTATAAACATGACAAACCTATCTGTTCCTTGTGGGCTTGTGACTTTGACTTTGGCTCGTCCAGAGAACCAATTTATATGTTCTGGGTTAAATATATTTTGGTAGATAGAATCTATTCCAACAGAAGGTAAATTGGTGTGTAACAATTGCTTCTTACTCTTACAAGCGTTGATTGCTAGCAAAGAGAAAAAGAAAAAAAGATATGCAATTTTTTTAATCAAATATGATTTGGTTATTCACCCATTTTTTTATTAATCCTTGTAGAGTTAGCCCCTAGTTTAATCGCAGTTTCCCAATAGGATTTGCTCTTTGCAAATTCTAAAATATGCTTGTAAATATCACCAAGTAATTCAAAATGAATTGCATTTGTAATTTGACCTTCATTGATTCTTGTAACACTATTTGTGATTTCATCAGTTGTCAAATTGTCTAAATTGATCCAGTTTGTTGTAATATTTATTAAGGAAATAAGTTTAGGATTTTCGCCAGAAATAAAAGAAGCTTCTTCCAGCATTTCAAAGGCTTGATCAATTTTTTTGTTCTGCTTTAAAGCTATTGCATGATACAGGTAAGCATTAACTTTGTTTGGAAAAAAATCAATTGCATCTAAGGATACCTTTTCCATTTTTTTATAATCTTCCAATTCCCAGAGGTTCAATATCCATTGGTCCCAGACCAGATATTTTTTATCGTCCAATTTGATAGCTTGATTGTAAGCTTTTTCTGAATCAGCAAATTCACCTAAATAGAATAAAATGTCGCCTCTAACAGCAAATGACTTTGCTTCTTCAGGGTATGATTTAATAAGATTTTCAGATATTTTTTTAAGTATCATATTGTCCTCATTGCTCAAAGGCATTTTAGCCATATATGGAATCAATTCCTTAATTTTTGCATCAATAGAAATACTTTTATTGTCCATTAATAATGATAAATTAGAAAGACTTGAATTGCTAGGGCTAGACTTTATTTTCTGTTGGGCTAATGCAAGTAGTGCTGTTTGATCTTGTGGATCAATTTCCAATATTTTTTTACAAACATTTAGAGCCAAATCTTTTTCACCTATAAAAAAGAGGTAGTTCGCTTTCTTTGTAAGGAATCGTTTATTTGAAGGTAATTCGGTCGTCAGTTTATTAATGACATCAAGAGCTTTGTCTTGCTCGCCAAGTCCATTATAGATATCGAATATTTTTAAAGAAACCATTCCTGAAATTCCTTTTTGTGTCTCCCAATTTTCTAATGTTGCTATAGCACTTTTGGGTTGACCAATAACCATTTGATTAAATGCCATTTTATCATGATATTCAAAGTTATTAGGATTCAAAAATATCAGTTGTTTGTAAGTATTGTTGGCTAGTTTAAACTGATCAGTTTTTTCGTAAATATCTGCAAGCAATTCTAAGTAATAAGTATTTGTTATATCAAATTGATGTGCTTTTTTTGCATTTTTTTCGGCTGATTCATAATCTTCTAGACCTAGATATGCCTTGGCCAATTCAAAGTAGGCAGCATGGCTACTCTTATCTCTTTTAAGAACATTTTTGAGCAAGCTAATTTGTTTGTCTGTGTTCCCTTTTACTTTTTCAAGTTGGGCTTCAATAAACATGGTTTGAAACTCGATATCGGTCTCATCATATATTCCTGCTTGTGAATAACTGAGTTGTGTATTTAAAAACAAAGAAAGAAAGAGAATTACACTTAAAATACTTGTATTTCTCGTAATATTTTCAACTTGACTGTTTATCATTCTACCAAAGTAATTTTTAAAGCATTCGTTCTAAACCTTTTATGTAACGGCATTGACGCAGTATTGATGACTACATCTCCATCTTTTAACAATTCTTTTTCTTTTAAAATTTCACAAAGGTCCTCAATTGTTTCATCTGTATTTGTGAACTTGTCATAAAAGAAGCCTCTAACGCCCCATATTAAGTTCATTGTGCCTAAAATTGGACGAATTGAAGAGAATATGTAAATATTTGTTTTAGGCCTGTAAGAAGATACTTTAAAGGCCGTATATCCAGAAATTGTGATACCTAAAATGGCAGTAGCTTTGACATCCTCTGCTATTTTGGCCGCGGTCAAACAGATAGTATCTGAATAATAAGTCTCGGAATCCTTGTTTGGTTTAGCCCGTTTGCCCAACAATTCATAGTTTTTTTCAGCCTCTTCAATAATTTTATTCATTTGTTTTACAACCAAAGGCGGATGTATACCTACGGAAGTTTCGCCACTTAACATAACAGCATCTGCGCCATCCAATACAGCATTTGCGACATCTGTAATCTCAGCTCTTGTTGGGCTAGGATTGGTAATCATGCTTTCCATCATTTGGGTTGCCACAATAACAGGTTTGGACTTTTGAATGCATCGGCGAATGATATCCTTTTGGATCGAAGGCAACCTTTCCATAGCTACCTCGACACCCAAATCACCTCTTGCAACCATAATGGCATCTGAAACAGCAACAATAGACTTGATATTGGCAACGGCTTCTGGCTTTTCAACTTTTGCGATAACTTTTGCAAAATGATTGTTTTCAGCAATAATATCCTTCAATTCTTGGATATCTGCAGCTTTTCTTACAAACGACAATGCAATCCAATTGATAGGTTGGGTCAACATAAACTCCAAATCCGTTCTATCTTTTTCTGTAAGTGATGGCTGAGATATGTTGGTATCAGGCAGGTTTACTCCTTTTTTTGATGAAATACTAACACCGTGAATAACCTCTAATTTTACTTCTTCATTGATGATATCAACTACTTTCAATTCAAGCTTTCCATCATCTACCAATACTTTATCACCTAGTTTAACGTCTTTAGAGAAATTTTTGTAACTCATATAAATACGTTCAGCGTTACCCACACAGGATTGTGGTACAAATGTTAAAATATCACCTTTATTAAGAAGTAATGTACCATTTTCAATTTCACCGACTCTTAATTTAGGGCCTTGAAGGTCACCTAAAATGCCAATTGGAACATTATACGTCTCAACAATATCTGTAATGCGCTCAATTACTTGTAAATGATCACTGTGACTGCCATGAGAAAAATTAAGGCGAAAAACATCTACCCCCTCTTGAACCAGCTTAATAAGGTTCTCAGTACTGCTACTTGCAGGACCGATAGTAGCAACAATCTTGGTTTTTTGTTTATCGTTTATTTTTAGTTTTCCCACTGTTTTTATTCTTTTTAGTTAAATAAGTTGTAAAATAAAATGATTTATTCACAATAATGATATATACGGAACTGAATAAACTTTTATTAAGTTATTTCAATGATTGCTCCAATATGCTGATTTTTTGGTGTTTTTTAATCAAAATCTGACACTAAGTGTCAAATTTACAATAATTAAATTTCTGTACTTGATTCGGTTGGAGTAAATCATTTTAATCTTATATTATTAAATTAGCAGAGTAAACCTTTGATTCTAATAGACAATTGGTTTATTTTGCGCCACGAAATCAAAAAAATTAAAGTATTATGTCAAACATTGCAGACAAAGTAAAACAGATTATCATTGACAAACTAGGAGTTGATGAGAATGAGATCTCAAATGAAGCAAGCTTCACAAATGATTTAGGAGCAGACTCACTAGATACAGTTGAGTTGATCATGGAATTCGAAAAAGAATTCGATATTGCTATTCCTGATGAGGAAGCTGAAAAAATTCAAACAGTTGGGATGGCAGTTAGCTATCTTGAAAACGCTAAGAGTTAATATTTTAGAGAAATAATTGAAGTCCATCAGGATATTCCTGGTGGATTTTTTCTTTTAACCACCTAATTTTACCCATTGATGAAACGTGTTGTAGTTACTGGTATTGGTGCATTTACACCTATAGGAAATACATTTTCTGAATACAAAGATGGCCTGTTAGCTGGAAAGAGCGGAGCAAATTTTATTACAAGATTTGATGCCTCTCTCTTTAAAACTCGTTTTGCAGCTGAGGTCAAAGGATATGTTCCTGAAGAAAGATTTGACAGGCGTGAAGTTCGAAGATTGGATAGGTTTTCTCAATTTGCTATGATTGTAGCAGAAGAAGCTATGACTGATAGTGGAATTGATGTAGAAAAAATCGATTTGAGAAGGGCTGGTGTTATCTGGGGTAGTGGAATTGGTGGTTTTGAAACTATTGAAAAAGATATTGAAGATGCAACTCTCAATGAAGGTGCACCTAGATATAGTCCGTTTTTAATTCCAAAACTAATATCTGATATCGCTCCTGGACATATTTCTATGAAATATGGTTTTAGAGGTGTTAATTATACAACAGTATCAGCTTGTGCTTCTTCAAGCAATTCAATAAGCTCTGCTGCTGATAATATAAAACTGGGTCGGTGTGATATAGTAATCACAGGTGGTTCAGAAGCTGCAATAACAAAAGCAGGAATAGGTGGATTTTCTTCTATGAAGGCCCTATCTCAAAGAAATGATGATCCTTTAACGGCAAGTCGCCCTTTTGATAAAGACAGAGATGGATTTTTATTAGGTGAAGGCGGGGGAGCTTTGATTCTTGAAGAATACGAGCATGCAAAAGCCAGAGGCGCGAAAATATACGCTGAAGTAATCGGAACTGGATCTACAGCTGATGCTTATCACATGACTGCTCCGCATCCTGATGGATTGGGAGCTAGTGAAGTTATGACGATGGCATTAAAAGATGCTAATATTAATCCAGAGGACGTTGATTATATAAATGTTCATGGAACTTCAACCCCTCTTGGAGATATAGCTGAAACTAAAGCTATAAAAAAGGTCTTTGGAGACCATATTTATAATTTGAACATTAGTTCAACAAAATCTATGACAGGTCATTTGTTAGGAGCTGCAGGTGCTGTTGAGGCGATTGCATGTATAGTTGCAATCAATGAGTCAATGGTTCCTCCAACAATAAATCACTTTACAGATGATCCAGAATTGGATGAAAAGATTAACTTTACCTTTAACAAAGCTCAAGAAAGGGATGTAAATATCGCTTTGAGCAATACTTTTGGATTTGGAGGTCACAATTCGACAGTTATATTTAGAAAAATATAAATAAAAATGTGATCAAGAGGTTTTACAATTATTATCTATCGCCAGAGAAAGATTTGGCTAGGAAACTTAAATCTGTTTTAGGTTTTGTGCCAGACAATTTAAAATTATTCAAGTTGGCTTTTTTTCATAAGTCAATGAATAATACAGATACTGCTGTGCGTACATACAACAATGAGCGACTGGAATACCTAGGTGATTCTGTCCTTTCTACTATTGTTGCGGAATATCTATATAAAAAATATCCTACCAGAGATGAGGGCTTTTTAACAAAAATGCGCTCTAAAATTGTAAAGCGTAAAACCTTAAATAAGGTCGCTGAAAAAATGGGTATTGATATCATTTTGACAAAGTATACTCAAGGTAAATTGAGTTATTCAATGCTTGGCAATGCTTTTGAGGCTATGGTTGGTGCTATTTATATAGAGTATGGCTATGATCGTACAAGAGATTATGTGGTTTCACGTATTTTGATGCGTTTGCTTGATATTCATGAGCTTGAAACGAGCGATGACAACTACAAGAGTCAATTGTTAGAATGGGGTCAAAAAGAAGGTAGAGCAGTAGCCTATAAGCTTTTGAATAAGTATAAGAAAGACAAACGAGATAGGTTTAAGATAGGTGTTTATCTAGACGGTAAAGAAATCTCAGTTGCTGAAGACTACAATAAAAAATCTGCTGAGCAAATCGCTTCTTCATTTGCGTTAAAATCTTTGAACATTACTAGAACTATTGAGGTTAGTAGTTGATAACACTTTATTGTAAAGAGATATTTTACATTACAACAAGGTGCATTTTAAATATATCAAGGTAATCATCAAAAAATCATATTTATAAATGGATTCGGTTAGCCAGTTTGTTCTAGGTGCTGCAGTTGGAGAAGTTTTATTAGGTAAAAAACTTGGTAACAGAGCTTTAATATTGGGTGGTATTGCAGGTACAATTCCTGATTTAGATGTGATGGCCAGCCCATTTTTATCTGAGGTCGATGCCTTGGCTTTCCACAGAGGAATATCACATTCAATCACGTTTGCTATTTTAGGAGCTATGTTCTTTGGCTGGGTAGCATTTCGATATTATGATTGGCGCTGGAAGCCTGACAAATATTGGGAAGTGCCAAAGTTGAGGTCATTTCAATGGATGTTTTTTTGGGCTCTTTTTACACATGCTTTGTTAGATGTTTTTACAATGTACGGCACTCAATTGTTTGCTCCGTTTAGTGATTATCGTTTGGCATTTAGCACTATCTCAGTTGCAGACCCATTGTACACTATACCTTTTTTAGTGGCTCTGGTAATAGTCTGTTTTTATAAAAGAGATAACCCGAAAAGGCAATTTTGGAATAAGCTGGGAATTATTTGGAGCTGTAGTTATTTAATGTTTACTGTATTTAATAAAATGTATGTCAAACATCAATTTGAAAATCAGCTTGCTGATAATGGTATCGAATACAGTAGTCAAATTGTTGGCCCTACAATTTTAAATAATATTTTGTGGAGTACTACGGTTGAAACGGACTCTGTTTATTATCAAGGTCAATACAGTTTGTTTGATCATTCTCCTATAGAATTTAAACCTCTTGAAAAGAATCATGATAGGATTCCAGAAAAAGATGACAGTACAATTGAAATTTTAAAATGGTTTACAAATGGTTTCTATAATATCATCGTTAGAAATGATGGTCATTTACAAATCAATGATTTAAGATATGGAACATATAGAGGAACTGGTGATGGAGAAAATGATTTTATATTTCGTTTTGTTTTGGAAAAAAAAGATGACGGTTACAAAATGCTAGAAACGAAAGGAGGACCAGAGCCAGAAGATTCTAAGGATATGATGAAATTGCTAATTGAGAGAATAAAAGGTATTTAGATATAAGGAATTATGACTTATCATTTTTCATTTTTTAAAAAGTTTAGACATATAATCTCGTTGAGATTATTAATGTCGTTTTTTATGGCATTTCTTTTTCAAGCCAGCAGTTATAGCCAGACCGATTTGAAAATTGGGGGAATGACTTTGGTAGCTCCTAGAGATTCATTTTCAGAAAATCCATTTACAGACATTGTTGACCTGAATGTAGGTTGGATTGCAGTTGTTCCTTATGCTTTTACACCGAAAGAAGAGGCAAGAGTATACTTTGAGAACAGTCATCAATGGTGGGGTGAAACACCTCAAGGTGCAGAATCTACAATTAAACTAGCCAAGGATAATGGTTTGAAAGTAATGGTCAAACCTCAATTGTGGCTTAGCCATTCATGGGTAGGTGAAATGGAATTTGACACTGAAAAGGAATGGCTAACTTGGGAAAATGATTATCGAAAATACATAATGTTATTCGCAGAAATTGCTGAGCGTACAGATGCTGAAATGTTATGTATTGGCACTGAATTCAAAAAAGCTTTAAAAATGAGGGATCATTTTTGGCGTCAATTGATTGTTGAAATTCGTGAAGTTTATAGTGGGCTATTGACCTACTGTTCCAATTGGGATGAATTTGACAGTGTCACTATTTGGGATGCAGTTGATGTTATTGGTGTAAGTTCATATTTCCCATTAAGTGATGAGGCAACGCCTGAAGTTGATGATCTTGCAATTGAATGGAATCCAATCAAAAAACGAATGCGCGCTCTTTCAAAAAAGTACAATAAGCAAATTTTATTTACAGAATATGGGTACTTGTCAGTAGATGGTTGTGCGGGTAAAACTTGGGAACTAGAAAAAAACAGACAACAAAGATCGGTCAATGAAAAAGCGCAATGCAATGCCTTGGAAGCTTTGTATTCTTCATTTTCTCAGGAAGACTATTGGGCTGGGGGGTTTATGTGGAAGTGGTATCCAAACGGCAATGTGAGGCAAGGTTTTAAGGATCATGATTATACGCCACAAGGTAAGATGGCTGAGAAAGTTATTCAGGACTGGTATGGGAGGTTCTAACACCACCAATGTTTCAACCTTGTTTGCCGACGATTTATACGCAGGTAAATGTCTTATCTTTATCTTCAATTGTTTATACGTAAGTAGACAAACCTAATTTAAGCTTCTTTTGAAATACGGTATATCTCCAAAACACATTTCTTAAGTGATTCATAGTTTGCCTGGGACATTGTATGTAGAGGTAATCTTACATGATTTTCACAAAAACCTAAAACCTCCATTGCTGATTTGATTCCAACTGGATTGCCTTCAATGTATAACCATTTGTGAAGGTCGTAGGTTTTGAAGTTGCAATCTCTTGCATCTTGAAGATTTCCTTTTCTACAAAATCTTGTCATTCTAGAAAAATAACCTGGACACGCATTGGCAATAACGGATATAACACCGTCACCACCAGTGGCTATCATAGGAAGTGCAACTTCATCATCTCCAGAAGTTACAATAAAACCTTCAGGTTTGTTTTTTATTATTCTTGTGGCTTGAATAAGGTCACCAGACGCTTCTTTAATGCCTATGAATTTTTTACTGGCGTTGGCTAACCTTATGGTAGTATCCCATTCGATATTTGACTTAGTACGTCCTGGTACATTGTAAATCATAATAGGAACCGAAGAAGCTTCCGCCAATGCCATATAGTGACTAAAAATTCCTTCTTGATTAGGTTTGACATAAGATGGAGATGAAGATAGAATTCCATCTATACCTTCGAAGTTATAGCCAGCAATTTTTTTGCAAAGCTCAAGTGTGTTGTTTCCTCCAAAGTTGCCAGCAAGAATTGGTTTACGACCATCATTTACATGAATAACGAAATCTAAACATTGCCTGGCTTCTTCTTCGTTTAAAGTAGCTGTTTCACCTGTAGAACCAAGTGGAACAAGAAAATCGATATCTTCCTCGATGACATATTCTATGATTTTTCGATACGCGTCAAAATCAATAGTTAGGTCTTTATTAAAGGGAGTTATTAGTGCTACACCAGTGCCTTGAAACATAAGCTTATATTTATTACTGTAGTAAGGAGAATAAGTATTAATTGATTATTGCTTATTCTTTTCTTTAGGTTCTTTAATGGTATCATACTGGCCCATATTGCAATATTTTTCAATTCTTGCATCAATTCTTTTATCGCTAGGAATTTCCATCAAGGAAGCCAATTCTTTTTTGATATGTGCCTTAAGCACTTTTGCCATTTTTTCCGGGTCATTATGAGCTCCACCAAGTGGCTCTTTAACGATATCATCGATTAGACCAAATCCTAACATATGTTCAGATGTTAACTTTAGAGACTTTGCAGCTTGTTCCTTGAAGTCCCAACTTCTCCATAAAATTGAAGAACAAGATTCAGGAGAAATAACAGAATACCAAGTATTTTCTAACATAAATACACGATCACCTAGTCCAATTCCAAGTGCTCCACCTGATGCTCCTTCTCCAATCACATAACAAAGAATAGGCACTTTTAATTGAGCCATTTCAAATAGATTTTTGGCAATTGCTTCTGCTTGACCTCGCTCCTCTGCTTCAATTCCTGGATATGCACCTGGAGTATCGATTAGACAAACAACAGGATAATTAAATCTTTCTGCCATTTTCATCAATCTGAGTGCTTTTCTGTAGCCTTCTGGATTGGCCATACCGAAATTACGGAATTGTCTCATTTTGGTATTTACACCTTTCTGATGACCGATGACAACCATTGTTTGGCCATTTATGCGGCCTATACCACCTACAATTGCATTGTCATCTCCAAAATTCCTATCACCGTGTAATTCGATAAATTTTTTGAACATTTTTTCGATATAATACAGTGTATACGGACGTGCTGGGTGTCTTGACAGTTGTACTTTTTGCCAACCAGATAGATTAGAGTATATTTCTTTTTGCTTGGATCTTATCTTAGAGTCAAGTTCTTTTATATTATCAGAGACATCGATGTCACCTTCGGCTTCGATCTGCTTGATTTTTTCCATTTGCTCATAGAGCTTTTCAAGTGGTCTTTCAAATTCTAAAAATACCATAAATACATAGTTTAGGTCAGCTGGCACGAATTTAATCAAAGTGTGGCATTTATTGGTAAAAAGATTTCCACGTGTCGTGGATATTGTTGTTTTGGATATGTATAATATATTGATATACATATAAATCACTTAAAAATATCGGGTAAGAATTATTTAAATTTTAATTCTTTGAAATTTTTGTTGTTCAAACAATAAAAACGAGTTCATTGTGTAATATTATTCTAAATATAAGCTTATGCGCTTTTTACACAGTCCTAACTTTAAATGACTTGTATTTATTGATATTTTTACCAACTTCTAATTTGTGTAAGTAATTTACTTGATTACAAATTCAAATTGATAAAAATGTTCTGAATAAAATTAATTTTAGTAGATGGAACTTCAAACATTCATAAATGCATTAAATTCTAATGATATTAAACTGGCTAGAAGTTTTCAGAAACATGTGCGCGAATTAGAAGAGGAAACTAAAGGTAAGTTTATAGCTTTTGTTGATGATGGAAAGGATAGTTTCGATGTTGCCATTGATTTAGGAGAGGGTCAAAATATTATTGGTAAGCAATGTGATTGCCCTTCTACTTCACCTTTTTGTAGTCATATCAACTCTGTTTGTTTGGCCATTCTTGAAATTAATAAACCTAAACGAAAACCAAGGGAAAAGAAACCTTCGAAGTATGAAGAGATGATTTCAAATGTTGAGGCAAAACTAATCTTAGAATGGTTGGCTTTACAGATGAAAAATGATAAGCTTTTGGCGAAAAAATTTGAAATTGACTTCATGAAAAGCGAGATGATTTCGGCTGTGGAATTGAACGGAATTCATAAGGAACTTTTGACATCATTGAACGGAAGGAAGAAAACAATTTCTGCTACCAATGCAGGTAAAATATTAAAGCTATACAACCCAATTCATGGTAGAATATTAAATGAGCAAATTCAAAATCAGTTTGGTTTGCACAATTCATTTGACTTGTTAGTTGAGATTCGTGCCAGTATTGTTAGATTGAATTACATGCTCGCAAGATCATCTAGTAAACGTGTGGTTACTTATTTAAATGAGCTTCTTGAAAAATTAAAAGTGGAGATAGGAAAGCTGGATGTTATTTCTCAAGAGAAAATGGTAAAACTATTTTATGAAGACAAGATTATATTTGGATTAGGACTCAATTGGATAGTTACGTTATTGATATCAATGGAGAATATTTCTGATGAGGTGAAATTGGAGTTTATAAAATTTGCCTTTGAAATTAATCCTATAAAAATACGTACGCGCAAAAAATATGAATTGATATTTCAAGCTTTAAAAGGTACAAAAATTGTTGAAGATGTCATAGAATCTTTTCCATTGGTATTGAAACAAGATATATACAATTTGGAGTTGATTGATAAATTGATTGAAGTTGAAAAGTATGAAAATGTAATATCTAAATGTTTAAACATAATAACGAAATACTCAAAGTATAGTGCATCTCCTTTTTATCTGCGTCTAATCAAAGCTTTGATTCAAATAGGCGACAAGAACAAATTGTTTGAATATGGAATTAAATATTTTAGAGATTTTGCAACTCTTGAAGTTTTTTACATATTAAATGATGCTGCCCCAAATGAAGAAAAGCGCGAGGGTTTTTATAAGTTATGTAAAAATATCAGACCATATAATTTTGAAAATCCCAATGAAGCTGCATTGATTTTGATGTCTGTTTATCTTGCGTGTAATGAGCCAGAAAAAGTTTTTGAAATTATGCAGCGACATGAAGTTTGGGATATGCCTCTAAGTATTGCAGAACGTCTTGTGCTTGAGGATAGAATGACATTTATTTCTGCGTATTTACAAATTGGGAATAGGTTTTGGCAACTGGATGATCTATATCATGAAAACCTAATCACTATTTTATTGAACAGTTACACTGTGCAAGAGGTAAAAGAGTTTGAGGAAAAATACAGTCACAATCGAAATTTAAAGGAAGTTCTAGATAAAGTAATTGGTACAATGAATTCATAAAAGCACTGGGGCCTATTTTTGGTATTCTTAGTAGAATATCTCCTTCTTTGTTTTCACCGAATTGATTCCATAACCTGCCGTTATACTAAATGCAGATTGTGTCTCAGTATTATTCCTAAGATTGTAAGCGAGCTGAAATCCTAAATTCCAATGTGCTGATAGATTGGCCTTGTAACCAAGTAGAATCGAAGTTACAAATGAATTATTTGAATTGGGAATTTCATTGTTGAGTTGAGTGAATGTGTCAATAAATTGTTTAGAAAAATTTGATCTGGAATAAGAATTAAATTGTGTTCCGAATTGTAAAAAGTGATTTTTTATAAATTCAATATTGCGAAATATATTCAAGTAATAATGTCGTTCTCTAAATGGATCTTCAAGTTTTGGGATTGATGGATCTAGTATAAGGGTAATCCTATCAAAAGTTGTAAATCCTATTTCTGCAGTAAATTGTTTGTATATCCTTTGTTCAATACTGGCGCCATAACCATTTAGCACAATAGGCAATAGATTCAGTTTGAATTGCGTGGTTTGTTGTGCTTTTATGTTTATACATATAAGTATTATTATGAAAGCTAAAACTTGCTTTTTAAGCATTTGGTGCCAGAGTTTATTTTAAAACATTTTGATTGTTGTACAAATGTAAATATAAGTAGGCAATTCAAAAGTGACGTGTATGATTTTATGTGTAATAATTAGGCATTATTAATGATGAGGCTTCTGTGACGATGATGCATTCGCGAGGTCTAAGACACACGCGATGGCGTTCGAGCAAGCCGTAAATTCACAGTTTGGTAATTCATCAAGAAATCTGTTGTCAAAGTGTTGAAAAGATAAAGCGTGATAGAAACTTTTAATGTTGTGTTGATATCACAACTCAACTCTGAAATAATATTTATTCATCATTAATATTCATTATTAATTAAAAAGAATTATTCATTATTATTCAAAAGACCTCTGTTCTGCCATAGTGTTTTTATGGTTAAAAAGTAGTTTAATGTTTGCTTAAAAAGTATTAAGCAATTAGGTATCCTCCATCGGCTGCGTATTCGCCACCTGTACAATAGCTAGATGCATCAGATGCCAAGAACAAAGCCAAGCCAGCAATTTCATCGGGTTCAGCCATTCTTTTTGAGGGCAAGTGTTTCAAGTATTTATTAAGCATTTGTTCGTTTTCCCAAAGAGCTGAACTGAATTTGGTTTTGATAAGACCAGGGCAAATGGAGTTACTTCTTATTTTGTCGATGCCCCATTCTTTGGCTTGTATTTTTGTCAACATATTTAGCGCAGCTTTGCTGATACTGTATATTCCCAATCCAATAGACGGCTTTATGCCTTCGACAGATGCGATATTTATTATTGAACCACCTCCTCTATTTTTCATGCTTTCATAGCATAAGTTGGCGAGTAACATACAGGCTTTCACATTGACATTCATTACCTTGTCGAATACAGTTGAATCCGTCATTGTGATTGGACCAAACGTTGGGTTTGTAGCAGCATTGTTTATTAAAATGTCAACGCCACCAAATTGATTTATCGTTTGATCAACCAAACTTCTCAGTTGGTCTTCCTTGCCAACATGACAGGCAATGGCTTTAACACTGTAACCCAATGATGTAAACTCTTGAGCAACAGCATCTATCGACTCTTGGCTTCTGCTGCATACTACAACATGTGCTCCGTGCTCTGCTAAAGCTTGAGCAATATCTTTTCCAATTCCCTTTGAAGCGCCAGTAATGATAGCTACTTTATCATTAAGATTAAATTTGTCTTTATATGTCATTTTTTTAAATTGTACTGTAAGTTAAAAAAAAATTGCGAAGTCAGTTTCTGCATTGATTTAAAAATTTATATTGCAGAGTAAATGTCTCTTTTAAGTAAAAATTTGTAAATGAAAGAAGGAAATACTGAATTACCACTTGATAAGATCAGAACATTTTTGTTTAAAAATAATTTGATTGGGAATGAAAATTCTGAAATTGAGGTGCATCAATATTCTAATGGATTTTCAAATTTGACTTACTTACTTGAAATTGGCGAGAAGTCATATGTTTTAAGACGACCACCAGTTGGAGCTGTTAAACATGGCCATGATATGAAACGGGAATATAACGTTTTGAGGCAATTGGGTTTGACATTTGATAAGGTGCCGAAAGTATATGCTTACTCTGATAACATTGAAGTGTTAGGTGCACCTTTTTATATTATGGAAAAAGTAGAAGGTATCATTCTAACATTTAACGAAGCAAAAAAAAGACAAGTACCAGCCAGAGAATTTAAGGTGATTTCAAATACATGGCTTGATACATTTGTGGAGTTGCACACACTAGATTATAATGCTATTGGGTTAGGGGAATTGGGTAAGCCAGAGGGTTACGTCAATCGTCAGGTTACAAACTGGGGAAAGCAATACCTGAAGGCAGCAACGATGGAGATTCCTGAAGCTTTGAATGTTATGCAATGGATGCAAGACAAACAACCTGCAAAATACGATCACTGTCTGATTCACAATGATTTTAAATATG
Source organism: uncultured Saprospiraceae bacterium (assembly GCA_905480605.1). Taxonomy (GTDB): domain Bacteria; phylum Bacteroidota; class Bacteroidia; order Chitinophagales; family Saprospiraceae; genus RFSX01. The sequence continues at coordinate 38,525 of CAJQRD010000065.1, forward strand.
ACAATGTTGTTTTTAAAGACGAAAGTTGGCAAGAAATTAATTCAATCTTAGATTGGGAGATGTGTACATTGGGTGATCCTTTGATGGACCTTGGAACATCTTTGGCATACTGGACGATGCATAGTGACGATGGTTTTTTGAAACAGGGAATTCCTTCTCCAACATTATTTGAAGGCAACCCCAGTCGTTTGGATATTGTACAATCTTACGCCGAGAAATCTGGTCGCTCAATCGATAATTTGGTTTTTTATTATGTGTATGGACTGTTTAAAGTTGCAGTAATTGCGCAACAGATTTTTTACCGTTACCATCATGGTATGACGAAGAACCCAAAGTTTGCAATGTTAGATAAGGCAGCACAATATCTCTCAGTGCGCGCTTGGCGTGTTGTACAAAATGGTAATATTTGGTAATGGGTAGGAAAGTTACAGCTCAAATCCTGGTTATTCTTACCGTTATTATTTGGTCTTTTTTTGGCTTAGTGACAAAGTTGCTGTCTGATGTTAGGATGGACGTGGTAATGGCTATCGCATTATGCTCATCATGTTTGTTTAATTACATATATGCATACCGTTCAGAGCGAAAGTTTCCAATATTAAAGAGTGTAAAATTATGTTTTGTTACCTTGTTTGGATATTCTATTTATTGGATTTTATATATAGAGTGTATTAAGAGTTATACTCTAACAAGTATTCCTGTAATCCTAAATTATACATGGCCTTTTTTCACTGGCATCTTTACAATACTGTTGTTTAAACGGCAGAAGATCAGTTGGGTTTTTGTAATGACGATGGTACTTGGTTTTGCTGGAATTATATTGTTGCAGAGTCAAGGGCAGTTTTCGAATTTAAAATTTAACCAAAGTTATTATGGATTGTTGATGGGTGTCGCTTGTGGAATGTCTTATGGGTTTTATTCTGCAAAATCATCCCAAGTGCATAAAAGTGATTTGCCATCGTTTTTATTTACTGGGTCATTTATAAGTTCAATCGTAATGATTTTGTATGTTTATTTAATCAATGATATGCATAATTTGAACATAAGTTTGTATGAAGTATTGCTCGCATTTTTTGTAGGATTTTTCTTTGAGTCTATAGGATATTTATTTTGGACACGGGCGCAAACATTGGCTGTAGAAGAAAAAGCAGATATCACAAAACTTGTCAGTCTGGCCAATTATTTGCCTTTGTTTTCAATTTTACTGCTAGGTCTTATTTATACTGAAGAGAGAGCGATTATCACTGAAGGCTATTTCCTTGTATCTATATTGTTGATAGTAGGAAGTAGTTTGTTGCCGGTAATTATAAGAGATAAAAAAATAACTTCTATGTAATAAATAAAGTATTTCTTTCAAAAGTTTTAATTTCAAGAACTTATTATAATGAGATAAATTTCTCAGCATTTTAAAATTAATAATTACTATGAAAACTAAGGTAGCGATAATTGGGTCAGGAAATATTGGCACTGATCTGATGATTAAAATTATCAGATTGTCAGAGTCATTGGAAATGTCTGTTTTTGTGGGTATTGATCCAGAGTCCGATGGATTGGCAAGAGCAGTAAGACTTGGTATAACTACCTGCCACACAGGGGTTGATGGCCTTATTGAAATGCCAGAATGGAAGGACATTAAAATTATTTTTGATGCTACTTCTGCAAAAGCTCATATTTACAATTGGGAAAAGATCAAGCAATTTCCGGATAAGAAGATAATTGATTTGACACCTGCAGCAGTGGGTCCATATTTGGTTCCTCCTGTTAACTTTTTGGATAATATGGATATTCCCAATGTCAATATGGTTACATGTGGGGGACAGGCAACAATTCCAATAGTTGCAGCAGTGAATAGAATTGCAAAAGTGCAATATGGGGAAATTGTAGCGTCAATTGCAAGCAAGTCAGCTGGTCCTGGGACAAGAGCGAATATTGATGAATTTACCGAAACAACATCAGAAGCTATCGAGAAGGTAGGCGGAGCAGAAAGAGGAAAAGCCATTATTATTTTAAACCCTGCTGAGCCACCATTGGTAATGCGTGATACAGTATTTACATTATCAGAACAAGGAGACCGAGATAAAATTAGAGCAAGCATTCATGCGATGGTTGCAGAAGTTCAAAAATATGTACCAGGATATGAGTTGCATCAAGAAGTTCAATTTGATGACATCCCAGAATCTGATCCTGTATTTATCGAAGGTCTGGGTATGCGTTATGGATTGAAAACATCTGTATTGTTGAAAGTTGTTGGAGCTGGACATTATCTGCCTGAGTATGCTGGTAATTTAGATATTATGACATCGGCGGCTAGGGCTACTGCGGAGAGGATGTTGTTGATTAAGGATTGAGGATTAAGGATTATGAATTATAAATTAAAAAAGAGTGGTTGGGCTATTGTGCTTTGTGATTCTGGTTGGTAGGAGAAGTTGGTTAAGTGGAATTAATTAAGAATTAGTAATTAATGAGTTGTGATTGATGAGGGTTGATTATTTAAAAGTAAGGTTATGAAAAAAATAAAAATTGTTGATGTAACATTGAGAGACGGCATGCATGCGATTCGTCATCAATATTCAAAAGATAAAATTAAAGAGATTGCAATTGCTTTGGATGAAGCAGGTGTTGATGCTATTGAAATATCTCATGGTGACGGATTGGCTGGTGGTAGTTTTAATTATGGATTTGGCGCACATACGGATTGGGAATGGTTGACAGGTATAAGGGAGAATTTGAAGCACGCCAAATTGACCACATTGTTGATTCCAGGAATTGCTACGATTGATGATTTGAAGAAAGCTCGAGACTTAGGTGTTGAGTCAGTTCGTATTGCAACACATTGTACAGAAGCCAACATTTCACCTCAGCATATTGAAGCTGCTAAAAACTTGGGTATGGATGTAGGTGGGTTTTTGATGATGGCTCACATGAATGAACCAAGTAAATTGGCAGAGCAAGCTAAAATCATGGAAGCTGCGGGTGCTGATTGTGTGTACGTAACCGACTCTGCTGGTGCATTATTGATGGATGGGGTGGCAGATAGAATAAAGGCCTTTAAGGATGTTTTAAATCCAGAAACAGAAGTTGGTATTCATTGCCATCATAATCTTTCATTGGGTGTGGCTAATTCTGTAGTGGCTATGCAGCATGGTGCGACAAGAATTGATGCATCACTGGCAGGAATGGGTGCTGGTGCAGGTAACGCGCCCCTAGAAGTATTGATAGCTGTTTTAAATAGAATGGGCATTGAGCACAACTCGGATGTTTATAAATTGATGGATGCTGCAGATGATTTGGTAAGACCACTACAGGAGAGACCAGTAAGAGTGGATCGTGAGACATTGTCATTGGGTTATGCTGGTGTATACTCTAGTTTTTTATTGCATTCTGAACGTGCTGCCCAAAAATATGGATTAGATACAAGAGAGATATTAGAAGAATTGGGAGGTCGAAATATGGTAGGAGGCCAAGAAGATATGATTGTAGATGTGGCTTTGGATCTGTTAGCAAAGAAAGGGTAGAGGGAAAAAGGTATAGATAAATGAGCTCTTAAAATCTAATTAAAGTCATGTGATGCTATAAATGTTGAAGTTTAAAACATTGATTTTCAAGAAGTTTAATAACGCGATAAATATTATTTAAAAATCAAGGACAAAACAGTTGTTTTCTAATATAAATGTCCTTATGTTTGCAATCGCTAAAAAAGCTGAGGTCTGGTAGTTCAGCTGGTTAGAATACCTGCCTGTCACGCAGGGGGTCGCGGGTTCGAGTCCCGTCCAGACCGC
>CAJQRD010000066.1 GCA_905480605.1 uncultured Saprospiraceae bacterium
TATCACCTTGCGTTTAAAAACATGGTAACTTTTCAATACAACCGTATCTATTTTATGGGTGCTTATTTGATGAGTTTTATAATACCTTATTTTGCATTTGATGTTTTCCCAATCTATATTGACGCGATATCTCAAAACGATGCTCTTTACATAAGTCCCGAAACCCAATTAGAAGTAGCAACTGGAGGAGGGTTAGATTTTATGGAAATATTATTTTATATCTACTTGTCAACTGCTGCTATATTTTTAGGTCGATTGCTCAAAGGAATATGGGTAATTGTTACTCAAATCAAATCTTCTCAAAAACATTACAACAGTGAATTTACAATAGTTGTAAATTCTTTAAATGACCAAACATTTACATTTTTCAACTTTCTATTTCAGCCAGAATCGAAGAAAATAGACAATGAAGTAGCCGCTCATGAAATGATTCACATCAAACAATGGCACACCCTAGATGTAATCATTTCAGAATTGGTAAAAGTAGTACTGTGGTTTAATCCAATAGCTTACTTAATGCAAACACAAATCAAATTAAACCATGAATTTATTTGCGATTCTTTTGCCGCTTCATTGTCAACGCCATACAAATACGCGCAATATTTATCTGAATCTATATCCAATAACAACAATTTGATATTGACAAGCAACTTTGCTTATAAACTAAAAAACAGAATTATTATGTTAGAAAAATCAGTTAACAACTTTAGTCAAAAATGGAGATACTTATCATTGCTTCCACTTATCGCTGGTTTGGTGTTTTTCTTTTCATGTGAAGGATATGTTGTAGAAAAAGAACAACCAATTACACCTTTAAAGATGACAATTGTAGACACAATAACAACTTTTGATTATGACACTTATGAGGAACAAGTTGAAATAGTGAAACGAGAAGTTGATGCAGTAGAGGTAATTGATACTATTGTTACTTTCAATTCTGATACTTATGAAGAACAAATTCAGGTAGTAAAAACCTTAGTGCCGATTGAACATAAAAAAGGAACTAAAGAGTATGATGTTTGGATGAGTCAAAAGCAGAAGAATACAATAATAATAAAAGGAACTGATTCAAAAGAAAATTATGGTGTAGATACTGTTTCTACATTGGATTATGATTCAGGTGAGTGGACACAGAAAGTTGTTGCAAATACAAATGCCTGTTATGGATTCTATTGGGGTACCAGATTTAATAATATTGATCAAATGACAGTAGAGGATGCTATAGCAAATTTAACAAGTAAGATTCAAATATTGAAGTTAAGAAAAGATGAAGCTTGTGAACCTGTCAAGAAAATCTCTGGGCGAATTACATTCAAGGACAGTAGTGATAAATTAGAACCGATAACTTTTGCCTTTAACAATATGGAATCAAAGATTGGAATCAATGATGATGTCAAAAAACGTATTACCAAAGGATCAAAAATTTATATTGATAACCTAAAAGTGAATGGCAAAATAAAGTTAAAAGGAAAAATTATCACAATTGATTAAAAGCATTAAAGCAAGTTATGTTGCACTTTGATAACCGGGGATGTTAGTCGCAATGTCGGAGATACTCGCGACGGATTTAATTTTAGATAGAATGTACTTTTTCTATTGCAATTCTCTAACTATTAATCGATGAAGAAAGTAGCAAGGTTAGCGACACTCAATGGATTATGTTTTTAGATTAGCTGCACTAATATTTAATTCTGATATTATAATTCATAATTCATAATTTTTTTAATTCGAAATCTTTTTTAGTAAGAAGTATTACTAGTAATCTCCTTCAACTCCGGCTTATATTTCTCAGCCAATGCCTTAGTAGCTTGTGCTAAAATAATAGTATCAAGGCCGACTGCAATAACAGTTGCGCCTTGGTTTTTATACTCTTCAATTAAGGCTTCAGAAGAAGTAAGAATTGCAGCTATTTTTCCAGATTTTGTAATTTTCTCAAAACACTCTTTGACAACCTTTTTTACGTCGGGATGTCCTGGTTGCCCAAGAAGTCCCATACTTCCCGCCAAGTCAGCAGGTCCCAAAAATACTACATCAACTTTGTCAACCTTTAAAATGTCATCCAAAGCTTCGACACCCTTAACGGATTCAACTTGGGTGATTAAGCACATTTGATCATTTGCATCACGAAAGTAATTATTGACACGATTCCATTGCGCTGCTCTAGCCAATGCAGTTCCTACACCTCTAATACCCTCAGGTGGATAGCGCAATGCTTTTGCCATCAACTCAGCTTCCTCTCCACTTTCAATCATAGGTATTATAAATGTCTGAACACCAGCATCCAAAAGTCTCTTCATCAAAATAGGATCAGAAGTTGCAATCCGAACAACCACAGAAACATCATAGCGACTCAATGCTTGTAATTGACTAACAATTTGATTGATATCAAAAATGCCATGCTCAGCATCTATAACCACAAAGTCAAATCCTGCACCTCCCAAAATTTCAGCAGCATAAGAATGAGGTATGCCGTTCCATATTCCATATTGTACCTTAGTAGGGCTCAAAGCCGCTTTGAATTTATTTAAGATCTCCATTCTTTTTCTTTAGTTCACAAAAGTTTTATACGAAGGTGAATCAATGCTTCAATGTTAATAATTTGATTAATGTTTAGAATCTCTGACCTTTGATCTCTAATTCTGATCTAATAATACATAATACATAATTCTTAATACATAATTCTTAATCCTTAATCCATAATTCATAATCCTTAATCCTTAATCCATAATTCTGAATTCATAATTCTGAATTACTTAAAAAAACAAGAAATACTCCCAAGCTTCCCATAATCAACATTAAAAGTATCTCCAGCTCTCACTTCAACTGGTCGAGTAAACGAACCAGCCAAAATAATTTGTCCAGGTTCTAAAGCGATACCATGTTTCGCATATTTTTTTGCCAACCAAGCGATTCCTTTCGCAGGATGATTTAATACAGCACCCGAAACACCACTTTCCTCAATGACGCCATTGCGAGACATCATCGCACCAACCCATCTTAAATCTATACTGTCAGGTCGTACAGGCAGTCCTCCCAAAATAACGCCTGCATTTGCCGCATTATCTGATATAGTATCCTTTACAGTTCTTTTGTAGCCTGTATTTGGATCAATTCTGAATGACCTTGCTGCAATCAATTCCAAGGCAGGTACGACATAGTCAGTAGCATTCAAAACATCAATAACGCTTACATTTTCTCCAAATAGTGGTTTTTTGAGGATAAATGCCAATTCCACTTCAATCTTAGGGTCCAAAAATGCTGAACTTTCTATTTCGGTGCCTTCTTCAAAAACCATATCGTCCAACAAAGTCCCATAATCAGGTTCTGTGATATTCATTGATTTTTGCATAGCTCTGGAGGTTAATCCTATCTTATAACCAGCAACTGTGCGTCCTTCAGACTTTTTAATATCCATCCAAGCAGCCTGAATCTTATAGGAATCCGAAATGTCCATGTCAGGATGTGTAAGTGTTATGGCCTCAATTTGCTTTCTATTTCTTTCAGCATCATGATGTCTTTGAGCTTGGAATTTTATTTGATCTTCAGTCAACATATTTTCTATTTATCATTGAAATGATTAAAAAATGTAGGTTGAAATGATTTGCAAGTGCTTGATTATTAAATCGCTTCAACAAAACAAAACTATGAATTTGTTGGAATATTTTATGTCTTGTGTTATTTTGTCCAATAATTATTACATTTTAATGCATTTAGGTATTCAGACGTGCTTATAACTTTGGTTTCTGAATGAAGTGATTTAAAAACCTAGGTTGAAATGATTTGCATGTGCTTGATTTTCAAATCGATACAATTTTTGAGAAGCATAGTGTTTCTACGTGACGAAAAAATTATGAAGAGTTGGAATTCAATGACTTGCAAAGGAATTAATATTATGTTTTTAAATCACTTCAATACTTAAATGCTATTTATTATAAATATTTGTGAAGTTTAATTCACATTTTAAAGAAAGATGAATGTTAGCCAAAAACTTAAAAAAACTAAAGTCAGAGCTTAATAAAATTAAGAAGACTGGAATTAAAAACATCATAAATGGTAAAGAAATAGGTGCTACTTCAAGAAAGACTTTTGAAAATCACTCTCCAGTTGATGGAATGAAGATTGCTGATGTAGCTTCTGGTGATGCACGTGATATTGATAAAGCTGCAAAGGCCGCTGCCGAAGCATTTAAGACTTGGAAAAATGTATCTCATCAGGAACGCAAAAGAATATTACATGCGATTGCTGATAATATTGAAAAGTATGCGCACGAAATTGCAGTTTGTGAATCATACGATACTGGGCAACCTATTAGATTTACAAAAAAAGCAGCGATAAGAGGCGCAGCAAATTTTAGATACTTTGCCGATAAAGTAATTGATGCACCTAACGGTTTGTCAACACCTGATACGCATCATGTTAATTTTACAATGAAGCAGCCTATAGGTCCAGTTGGTATAATTACACCTTGGAATGCACCTTTCATGTTGAGTACTTGGAAAATTGCACCGGCCTTGGCTTCTGGTTGTACAGTAGTTCATAAGCCAGCAGAATTCAGCCCACTAAGTGCAAATATTTTAGCTAAAGCAGCACACGAGGCAGGATTGCCTAAAGGTGTTTGGAATGTGGTTCATGGTATGGGTGAAACAGCTGGCAAGGCATTGACCGAACATGATGATATCAAAGCAATATCATTCGTAGGTGAAACAACAACAGGTTCTCACATTATGCGTCAAGGTGCTCCAACATTGAAACGTGTGCATTTTGAATTGGGTGGTAAAAATCCAGTTTTTGTTTTTGATGATGCTGATATGGAACGTGCTTTAGATGCAGTTGTATTTATGAAATATAGTTTGAATGGAGAACGATGTACTTCATCAAGCAGACTTTTATTACATAGCAAAGTATATAAGAAATTTGTAGATAAACTTCAAAAGCGTGTTGCCAATATTAAAGTTGGTAATCCATTGGATCCTGCTACAGAAGTTGGTCCTTTAATTCATCCTTCACACCAAGAAAAAGTTTTAGGTTATGCCAAGCTGGCTGCAGAAGAGGGTGCTAAAGTTTTAGTTGGAGGCAATAAACCAAAGGGTTTGGACGAGGGTTGCTATGTTAATCCCACTTTAATTGAAGGTGTTAAAACAAATATGCGTGTGGCCAATGAAGAAGTATTTGGTCCATTTTTATCAGTTATAAAAATTAAAGATGAAGAAGACGCTATCAAAATTGCCAATAGTGTACGCTACGGATTGACAGCATATATTTGGACAAAAGATATCGAGCGAGCACATAGAATTGCAAGAGATGTAGATGCAGGAATGGTTTGGATAAATTCTCAAAATGTGAGACATTTACCAACACCATTTGGTGGCGTTAAGTACAGTGGAATTGGAAGAGATGGGGGAGAGTACAGTTTTGAGTTCTACATGGAAACAAAAAATATTTCGGTGGCTTATGGGACGCATGCGATTCCGAAACTTGGAGAACTAAAATAATTCTGAATTCTGAATTATGAATTATGAATTATTTTTTTTGTTTCGTAGTTAATATAATTGAAACTAGAATTTTTATGATAGTATCAATTTTTTCGAAATTGGATTTTAGATAACTACTTTTTTTGAGAAGTATAAGCCAGTATTTGGTTTCGCGAGCCTCTTTTAAAGAAATTGAAAGCTTATGAATAAAATCTTTTTTTGATTCTGCAGAAATAGCTTCATGAATATTAGCGCCAATACTTGTAGCAGATCGAAGAAGTTGTTTTGACATAATATATTCCTTTTGAGTAAGCAAGAATTTGTATTGTTCAATAGTGATTAAAGCAAATTCAATGCTAAGTTCTGCAATTATATTTTGTTTTGACATAATTATGATTTAGTATATAATGATTTTTTTAAAGAAAAGTAATCACTATGAACGGACAAATTTCCACGAAGTAGGAAATTCATAATTCATAATTCATAATTCATAATTCATAATTCATAATTCATAATTCATAATTCATAATTCATAATTCATAATTCATAATTCATAATTC
>CAJQRD010000067.1 GCA_905480605.1 uncultured Saprospiraceae bacterium
GTTGCTGGCACCATTGCGGAAAAGAAGTTTTCAACCCAACTTAATTTATTTACTGTTGTGCCTCTAATACTTATCACGGCTATCGAATCATTGGATTCCCATAACTCCCATCTATTATCTAGGACAATTACGGGCGATCTATATGTTCGCATATATTTTTCTGGGAGAGGAAGGTCTGGATTATAAAGACTGTCGCCTTGTTGAGAAGAAATCTTGAGTAATTCAAAATATTCATTCGAATCAAAACCAGCAACTAAACTTTGGGAGTTTATGTTTTGACATAAAACGTAAATTAATACTGTTAAAGTTAGTTTATTCATCTTTTATCGTCTATAAACACTTTCACCGTCTTTAATTGTTTCCATTACAATTATATCTTTTACTTCTTCTAGATTTACCTTTAGGGGATTTTTATTAAGAAGAACCAAATCAGCAATTTTACCTTGCTCGAGAGTACCTTTTGTCTTTTCCTCAAAATGCTGGTATGCAGACCATTCAGTAATGGATTTAAGTGCTTCATAAACCGTTAACCTTTGGTCTTTACCGATAATTTTTCCAGATCTAGAAACACGAGTAGTTGCTGTCCAAATAACTCTCATTAGGTTTGGTAATGCTACTGGTGCATCTGTGTGAATGGTTATTTTTAAATTTTTGTCTAAAGCTGAGCGTGTTGGACTAATGAAATGGACTAAACTGTCTCCTATCAATTGCTCATGCCAATCGCCCCAGTAATAAGTGTGCAAAGGAAATAACGAAGCGATTACACCTAGTTTTTGAAAGTCATCTAATTGATCCTCTCGAACATACTGACCATGTATTAGTACATCTCTTCTATTATTATTTCCATATTTATTTTGAACAATGGACATTGTTCTTATCATTTGATCCATGGCTGCGTCACCGTTTGCATGAGTCAAAATTTGCCATTTGTTTTTATAGGCTAGATCATAAATATCAATAACGTCCTGGTCATTTGGCATCGCTGGATATCCTTTATATCCTTTTTTCGCACCTTCTGGAGGGAGCAAATATGGTTGAGTTCTCCAAGCTGTTCTTCCCTGCGGCGAGCCATCTAACGTAAGTTTCATTCCACCAATTCGATAATGATTTTTATAGGATGGACTGTGCCAGTCTGTTCTTAGTAAAGAGTCTGCACATGAATAATCAATGTAGCTTACTATATCAATTTTCAATAATTCTTGCTTGGCAACTTCTTCTAAAAAGGAATGGGTGTTAGGCATAGCTCTTCCTTCCTGAGCTGTTGTGTATCCGTAGGACAAGGCCATATCTTGGCCTGACTTTAAAAAAGTCATCATTGCTTTCTCATCCTTTGGACCTAAGACCATTGGCATATAGGGAATTGCAGCCAATTCTTCAAGAACGCCATTTGGTTCTTGGCTATTATTAACTCTTCTAATTAGCCCACCTTCTGGATTGACTGTGCTTGAATCTATCTTGAGTAATTCTAATCCTTTTGAGTTAACACTGGCAAAATGCCCTGATATATGAATAATCATAATTGGTATGTCTACCGAAACTTTATCTAAATCAAATTTATTTGGAAATCGTTTCTCTTCCAACACCGAATCGTCAAAACCTAGTCCAAATATCCATCCAGTTAAAGAAATATTTTCTGGTGTAGACCATTCTTTTAGTACTTCTAAAAGTCTTAGTATATTGTGCGCAGTAGCATCTGGTGGTGGTAATATTTTTGCCCCGACGGCTTGGCCTGGAAAACCAGCAAAATGGCAATGGCCGTCAATAAAACCTGGTAGTAATGTTTTTCCTTTGAGATTCGTTTTTTTAGAAGAGGGAAACAAACTTTCGGCTTCTGAAAGGCGGCCAATAAATACGATTGTATCACTATCTGTCACTATTGATTCAACTTAATTAGGTTCATCTCCGCTCATTGTGACAATATCTCCTCCATAATAAAGGATTTGATTTTTTATTACATTAACAGATTTATTAGTGCAAGCAGAAAAGAGAAAGATGAAGATTGAAAATGTTAATATCTGTTTCATTTGTTTTAAGTCTTTTAGTTTGATTATTGCCTGGCTTTGTCTTTTGTAATTTAGAACATCTTAATTACTTGGACTATCTGGTTGAGATAAATATTTATATTAAGTTTTTTTAAAAAGCTCTGTGTTTGAATATTGGCCAAGATAATTCTCTTTTGAAATATTTTTTATTATGAAGTTCTAACATACTGAATTTTTATATAATTATCAGTTTCACTTTAAGCATTAAGTTGACATTGATAAATAATAGAAAGGAGCAAAAGATATTAGCCTAATTGCGATTGACTAATTATTGTTAGAATTATAAATAGAGTAACTGTTAGAATCATCCCAATTAGAAACGCATTATAGCAAATTATAAGATAACTAAACTTAGCCCCAAGCGATTTACCTAAAAAGAATAAGTCTCTTGCAATGGAGTTTTCTAATAACTCCTCATCGCCTATTACTTCTGTGATCCCTTTTTCATATTCGTCAAATTTCATTTCAAAGAAATTGCCAAAGAAAAATAGATTCGTCTTTTTCTTATTGATTTGATTTAAATCTGTAAGACCATTCATCTTGACAGGTCTAGTCGAAAGAGTCGCATAAGCCATAGAGATCACACTTGATAAGCCTAATGTAATTATAGGGATAAATAATAACTTATTCTCATAGACATGTTGGGACATAATAGGCAGTCCAACGGTGATGACAATGGCATTGACACTTAGCATTATATTAGCCTTATTGTCCGCAATAGCACTCAGGTTAATATGGTTGCGTAGTGAGGTCTTAAGTTGCGTTTGTGCTGCTTTACTTGAACCTATTGTTTGTAGTTCGTTATCTTGGGCGTACTCTTTTTTATTTGCGAGTAGAAGTTTTAAATTCTTCGCTTTTCCTTTACTGTAAAGCTCTCTGGCTTCTTCAGTATGATAAGTATGTTGTTTGAAGAAACTAATGTTTTGATCGATCCATTTTTCTTCTGGTATATTAAGACCTTCAAGATTTATTTTTTCAAGCCACATGTTTTTATTTAGCTGCTCATAGTTTTCCGATGCTAGACTGTTATGGTCTGCATCTCTTAGATATTGGGAGTTAGTATCAATGCCATTCCAACTGCATTTCGTGGCTGGTATATAGCTTTTTATAATAGCAACTCTTTTAGGTTTTAATCCATTTTCTAAAAGGTATTTTTCAGCATAATTAGCACTGATTTCTTCATGGGTATTATAATCTACTGTGTATCCAATATCATGAAATAGGGCAGCTAGAACCAAATTTTCAATGGTCTTTTTACCTAGGTCTGCTTTTTTTGCTAGTCTAAAAACCTGTTCTGCTACATTCTTTGAATGTCCAAAATTATGGTAAGTAAGCAGATTAGAATTGCTCTCTAGATAATTTTTGATATGCTCGAAACTTTTGAGTACTAATTCAGATTGCGTCATTTGTTTTCATTTTAGATGTAGTTATTTTAATGAAGCTCCTAGGCCAAAGCTAAATATGCTTCCATCTTTGTCATTTTTAGCAAA